>JAYWHT010000050.1:0-48849 GCA_043777595.1 Spirosomataceae bacterium | reverse complement strand
TAACAGCTTTAACATTCGCAATATTTTTAAATTTTATTGCCGAAATGCCCATTTTACAGGTCAAAAACTTTATCTTTTAATTAGCACAATCCGTTTTTAAGTATTTTTGTCAGTTTTAGGCTTTTGTTTACAGTCATTCACTTTTACTGTCTCTTACTTATGCTTCGTTTTATTGTTGTTTTTATTGTTTTTTCTTTAACCGATTTATTGGCACAAAATGTGGCTGATAGTGTAGTGGTTATCAAAAACGTAACCATTTGGGACGGTACTGCCGATGTAGCAATACCCAACTCTCAAATACTTGTCGTTCATAATCTCATTAAAGAAGTAGGACGTACTGTAAATATTCCTCAAAACGCTACTGTTATCGATGGCAAAGGGTTTACACTCATACCTGGCCTGAGCGATGCACACCTACATTTGATGCTCAACGTGTCGATGGAGCAGGCCAACAACACCGCCAATATTGGTTATGCGAGTATTAGGGGGGCGAGTTCGGCACAAAAATATTTGATGATGGGCTTCACTACTGTCAGAGATATGGGTGGACCCGTTTTTGGCATTAAGCAAGCGATTGATGAAGGTACAATTTCGGGGCCACGTATCTATCCGTCAGGGGCATTCATTAGTCAAACATCGGGCCATGGCGACCTACGAAACAAAAAAGACTCAAACCCTAACTGGACGGGTGGCACGAGTGGGGCGGCACAGTTGGAGGGCTGGGGCTATATAGCCGACGGTCGCCCACAAGTGCTTAATGCCGTTCGTGAAAATTTGCGGCAAGGTGCTACCCAAATCAAGGTCATGGCGGGTGGGGGAGTTTCTACTGTTTTTGACCCTATTCACACCATTCAATTTACTACTGACGAACTCGAAGCTGCCGTACAAGCCGCCGCCGACTGGGGAACGTATGTGTCGGTACATGCCTATCAGGGTGATGCCATCAAGCGGGCATTGTTGGCTGGAGCCAAGTGCATAGAACACGGGCACTTGATTGACGAAGAAGCCATGAAACTACTAAAAGAAAAAGGGGCTTTTATAGTGCCTCAAAGCAACTGGGCCGACTTGCCGCTGATAGCCTCACCGAGTATGCACAAGTTTAAATTGGTACAGCAAGGGGCTATTAGAGAAATGGATTTGGCCAAAAAATACGGTGTAAAAGTAGCCTTTGGTACAGATAACTTTGGAAATATTGGTATCGAAAATGCAGCCTTTGATGAGTTTATATCTCGAAAAAAGTGGTATAAATCCATCGAAATTCTCAAACAGGCTACCTCGCTCAACGCCGAACTATTTGCACTCTGCGGCAAGCTAAATCCGTATCCTATGCCACTGGGAGTTATAAAAGTAGGTGCTTATGCAGACTTATTGATTTATGAAGGCAATCCTCTTGACAACATTGACATCGTTACCAAGCCTCAACAAACTTTGAAGCTAATAATGAAAGATGGAAAAATATACAAGAACGAACTCTGAGGGTGTCTTTCGTAAATCATGTTATGTGAGACCACGGGCTATAAATTGCCGTTGGCTTTTGTGTTCCTTGGCCTGTGTCTTCACAGGACATCGCTTTGGTCTGTGAGGACTCAGACCATGGATTGTTATGCAGTCGGGTGTTACTACCCGACTGCCTTTTGTGAAAGTTTCATGGACGTTGGCTTTTAAATTGCCGTTGGCTTCAGCCAACGGACTAAAAGTTTAGAAAAACAACCCAAAACTCAACACGGTATTCAAGCCTGTATTACTGATTTCGGCGGTTGAGTAGCGGGTGGTATCTTGCAGCCGATAGGGCGAATAAGCCTCTTTGTATTGCATTAGTGTAGCTGCAAAGTCCACAAAAAACGACTCATTTCTATAACCAACGCCCCCAGAAAGCTGTAAGCGGCTACGGTCCAATTTATCAACATTGGCACTATACGGATTGGTCAAATATGCCACACCACCCCTTAGCCGATAGTTACCGATTCGGCCTTCGCCACCTACTCGTACATTGACGGCGTTGGTAAACATCGTTTGCACCAGCTTTTTGTTATCGGCCTTGAAGTCGCTGTTGTCTTGGTTGTTGTTGTAGTAGGTAGTACTCATTCTCATACCCTTATAACCCACATAGTCGGCGGTGGCAGTCAAGAAACCGTGTTTGCCAAAAAAATACGTTACCCCTCCCGAAGCCCGCAGTGGCCCAGTGAGGTCGTATTCAAAGCTATAGTCCTCGACAGGTATTGACGTATTGGTGAGTCGGTTAAATTGTTGTTGATTGAGTGCATTGACGATGGGCTTACCAGCAAAGTCATAAGCAGGCACATCGCCTGACAAACTTACGGCTACACCCTCAGAGAAATTGGTAACGAGGCTCGTCAGCGACGGGGTTACGAGATATGCGCCTAATTGTAAGTTAGACGATACTTTGTAGATGACACCCAGCGATATATTTATGCCGCTGCCCGTCATTGTGAGTGCCTCGTTGTAGTTCATTCCCAAAAACGGCCTTCCGTTTGTAAATTGCTCTTTTAGTTCATGCTTGTACGAATTGTCTGTTCGCCAAAGGCCCAACGAAGCCCCTAAGTACAGTTTATCGTCCATATTGCCAGAGTAGCCGATGTTCCATTGTGAAGTAAAGCCCGTGGCACTATACAGGCCATCTTGAAGAGTAGTCGCATTTTTGAGTGGAATCGCTCTGCGATAGGGCGGGCCGGCGGGGGTTGTGTCGTCAAACAAATAGAGGTTTAGCAAAGCCGCATCAATCGTAGATGCTGTGTTTCGGTTGGCGTTATATTCTTTGTCTAAGCTGCTAAACGATACACCATTACGATTGAGATTTTCGACAACATAATCTACAAATGAGCTGCGGTTGTTTGTACCCGAATACTGAAACTGCGTATTGAGGTTATTGAGCCGTGAATAACTAATGCCCAAACCCGTGCGTTTCCAGCGGGTATTGTAGCCATCGGGCGTGCCAGCCAAAACTAATGCAAACTGACCAATGTTTACGTTTTTGGCACTCTGAACAGAATTGCCGCCAATGTAGTTTGTACTGGTGCTGTTGTTATAAAAAGTAGGACTCACACTTATTTCTGACCGATTGTAAAAGGCCAAACCAGCAGGATTACCCAACGACGTACTGGCATCGCCGCCCAGAGCCGCATGGTTGCCGCCCAGCCCTTGAAAACGAGCCGTACCACTTTGTTTGATTTCTGATAGATTGAAAGCCGATGTAGGATAAAACTGTGCTACACTAACTTCTGAAAGTAGCATCAATACCATTCCAGCGAAGACACTAATTATTTGTTTCATAACTATTTGTAATTTAAAAAATGAATACTGTGATTGACTTAGGCTGTTTTTTTATTTGTTAAAAGTACAATTATAACAAAAGAAAAACCTCGCTACCTAAAATAGCGAGGTTTTTATGAAATTATTATTGAACATGGACAATAATTTTTGGTTGATAATCAAGAATCCTAACAAAATATGCTGTCTGTTAAAACTACCTCGGCCCACCAGACCGACCACCGCCACCACCACCTGACGATGAGCCGCTACTGCTACCACCCGATGACGAGCCACCACCGCTGCTACGACCGCCGCCACCACCACTGCTACTGCCAAAATCGCTGCTACTTGAGCTACTACGACCGCTGCTGTAGCCCGATGAGTTGCTACTGCTACTGCCAGAGTTTGAGCTACCATAATAAGTACTCGACGAGTTGCCACGTGAACGACCGCTGTAATTAGAGTTGTTGTCGGTCGTTGTTGAACTGCTGCCATTGCTACTATACCCTCTTGAATTTGAACCATTTTCTGAGCCGTAGTATGTGCTGCTGTTGTTGCCACGTGAGCGACCACCATTTGTTACGCTACCATTGCTGTATGTAGAACTTGAGCCAGATGGTCCAGTGTCGGCACTGCCAGACCTACGACCAGAATAACTTGGTGAGTTGTTAAAATTGTCGTTTCGGGTGCTACCGCTTCGGTTCATACGGTTGTAGTCTTGTGTACGGCGAGCGGTGTTGTCTATTGCACCTACGCCGTTGTTTGAGGTATAAACGGGGTTGCTGTAAAATATATTGGTGGTATTATTGAAACGGTTGCCGTAACCAAAGCCTGAGCCAAACCCAAACGGGTTGCTGTATCCAAATGAACTACCAAAGCCAAACGAATTGCCATAACCAAAGTTATTAAACCCAAAAGGGTCGTAACCGTACATTGAGCCATAGTTGTCGAATGGTGAGTACATAGAGCCATAGCCAAACGAGTTACCAAATCTATTCCAACCGTTCATACACCAAGGGCTATTGAAGCCACCAAGCATGAGGTTCATGCCGCCCATAGAGTTCCAGCCATTGCCAAAATAGTTCGACCGCCAAGGGTTCGACCAGCCCCAGTTCCAGTTTGAGGCCGTGTTGTAGCCATCTGCAAAGCCAGAGTTATAGCCACCATTGGGCGAGTAGTTGCGCCCTATGCCACGAGTGCTTAGGTACGATTCGTCATAATAGTCGGCTTGTCCTTGCTGGCTCGGGGTTACTTTGCCAGTTCTATAATCGGGGTTACTGTTGCGGCTGTCTCGATCTTCGTCGGTGTAGTTAGTTCTGTTGCCTGCAAATACCTCTCCGTCGGCAGAGTTGCCGTATAGGTCGTCATATTCTTGTGCTGTGCTGGTTGCATATTGTTTGGAGTTACAACCCCACAGCCCCACAAGGCCAACCAATGACATAAATGCTAAATTGCGAATACTTTTCATGGTTTTGATATTTAAGGTTTAATGTTATGTTTTGACTGCTATTTACTGGTTGTACCAAATGTTTTGAATAAAAAACGATTGACAATACAAATGTATTACAAATCTTATATTAAATACCAAATTTTTGTAAAAAAAGTTCCCTAAAATTTGTGTGTAACTCTCTGAAAATCAAATTTTTAAGAGTGTCAAAAATACACCTTTTGGGTTAATGTTCTGTAAATCAGTATTTAATGAAAATGAAGCGTAAATCTTACAATTATTATATTTTTTGTAAAATAAATTTAAAATTTCAGCTAATCCACTCGCTTATCCACCACTAACGGGTGGAATGACAAAAATAAGCGATTGCAGTCAAGTTATTGAATTTTGATTTTTTTGTGCTTCAAAATAACAAAATTATATTATCACTAAAACTGTCAGAGAACTAATTTATCAAATATTCAGAGTGGATTTAAAAAAATTAGCAAAAATCCAATCTACTGGAATAATTATATTTTTTTCTAATAAATGATAGAACAGAGAGGGTTTAAAGGTGTATTCACCAAAGAAAACAAAATTAGGAATAAATAGAGTCAATATAGCACCACAAATAAGAACATTATTGATTTCTTTGTTGTTTCCAATACGATGAACTTCTCTAAAAGCGATGAAAAATAAAGGAAAAATGAATGATATTCCACGAGTTTGGTCGGCTACAATAAAAGCACTTACAGAAAAAAACAGAATGATAAGTAATGAAACTGGAATTTGTTTTAATTTATAAATCCAATAAAAAACCACTATCCATAAACCACCAAAAGTAAATACATACATATTGAAAAAAGTATGGCTATTTAATAAATAAAAAAATCCTATGTCGTTTGGTAAATCGGCTTTAAAATGAGGTTGATTTAAAAGAAAATATTTGCAGGCATAATATGCTATGACAGAGGCAGGAATTGAACCCCATAATATTATCTTATCTTTTTTTTCATTTAAAAACCACCAAATCCATACTGTAGGCAGACTGACTAATAGTGAGCGTTCGTTCGAGAAGAACGCCCCAAAAAGAAATAAAAAAATCATAAATGGGTTATCAATATACATTGCAAGCAAAATAAATACAAAAGCAATTGTGTCACCATGTCCATAAGTATCTCCAGAAGCTGCATTACTAAAGTAATAATAGGAGGAAATAAACCCAAATAATATAGTGCCAATAATATTATTTTTGCTAATTTTAAGGCACGTTTTGACTATTAAGAATTGGAACAATAATCCTAAAAATAGTTGAAATATAAATAACTGTTTTGGTTTCGAGAAGTCTAAAAGTTTGGCTATAATAGGGTATGAAAGCCGAAGTGCACGATTATACCCATACATGACATTATTCAAAAAATCATTGTCTAATAAGTCTTTGGATTGTGAAATTTGTACTTCCCAAAGACCACTATATAGCTTTTCTTTATCAAGTGGTGGGTTTGTTTGGCATGTCCATAAAAACAAAAAAAAACTAAATATTATCCACCAATAAGGCAATGATATAAATTTTTTGAATAAATATTGTAACTTATTAGTCATCAATCAATGGCGTTTAGTTAAGGGTTTTTAGATTCGTTTATATTAAAAGGGTTAAGTAAGTGTATATAATTGAACGACACAATAAAAGTTACTGTAAATAAATTTGTGCAAACTCTTGGCCGGGTTTCAAACCCTGCCAAGAGTTGAGTCAAAATGCATGGGTCGTTTACAGTAACATTTTGCTTCCGTTTTTTGTGCTATTTTTGTGAGATATGCACAGTTTGAATGTATTTAACGAATACTTAATTCAATAAGTTGGTTTGCCCATAAAAGGAACATACAGGCTGGTCAGGTATTGAATTATAGTAAGGATTGATTCAAATTTTTTCACCCAATTGCATAAGTGCTAATGCACAATTAAAAGTTAAGAATGTAGAGTATTGATTGTAGGCAAACTATATTTTTTTATCACACAAATAAACTTATCTTGTTACATACCGTATTTTTATCAATATTTAAAGCGTCTGTAATTTCAATCCGAGTGTATAATTTATGTTTAGGAATAATAATATTTAGGTACGTGGCTATACCCCTTGTGTTTCGTTGATTTATACAACAAACGAATTGATTGATATTCTGGGTCTGTAAGTGGATAAGTTCATATTTGAATATTTAATTTAGGGGTAATTTTAATGTCCCTAAACCATTTTTCTTTGGGTATAGTAGTTGTTTTAGCACTTAACTCAACATTCGATACATTGTATATTGGGTTAATTCAACAAAGTTTTGCACAATCATTTTTTTGCAAGGCAAAGATACCGATATAATTATCAAAGGGCTTCACTTTTTTTGTAAAATAAATTTAAAATTTCATCTAATCCACTTACTTATCCACCACTAACGGGTGGAATGATGACGATTTCGTCGTTGGGTGTAAGTGCCATGTCGTCGGTGGCATATTCAGAATTGACCGCTACTTTGAGTGAAGCTAACTTTTCAAAAGCAGGAAATTGTGCTACTAATTGCTTTTTTACATCGGCTACCGTTGCGGTGGTGGGTAGGTCGAGTATTGTTTCAAAACCACCGATTATTTCACGGGCAATGCCAAAGGCGAGAATTTTTATTTTCATAGTCAATATTTTTTTTGTAAATCGCAATTTGTCAGAATGTTTAAATGCTGAATGTAAAAATGTCATTTGATTTCAAAATAAAAAATAATATTACTGTAATCTTCTGCACAGTATTGACCGCAGTAGTTTATGTTTTTTATGCTCAAATCCAGCCTACTTATACTTACTCACTGACCGACCCTCGTTTGGACGCTCATCAATATACGGCTCAATATGACTATTTTAGAGGAACTACAAAAAATTATGAAGTTCGGTTTCCGTTCAATGCCCGAATACTATCGTCATGCTTGGCCGCTCAGTTGTCTTTTGGTGATATTATAACTAATTTCAAAATCCTGAATGGTATCTTTTTGGTGTTCATGGCTTTGTTTTTGAGTTTGTTGTGGCAACGTTTGCAAATTCGCAACTCGTTTATAATCATTGGTTTAAGTTGGCTGTTGTTTCACTGGAAGGGGCCAGTTAGAATGTACTTACCAGACCCAATCACGGCAGATGTTGGTGGATATTTTTTTGGTGCAGCTTGGCTATGGATTTTGTCAAACCACAAACCCAATAAAATACTTTTGTGTGCCGTTGCCGTTTTGGCCACGCTTCAAAAAGAAGTTTTTATATTAGTCATTGGGTTATTGGTCGTTAGTGATTGGTTATTAGTTTTTGGTCGAGAGTCGTTGAACAATAACAATCAAAATCTCAACTTCAAAACATCGTCCGCTTATCTGTTGTATGTCTTTGCTTTTGCAATCATGGTTCACTTTGCTGCCGACTATTTTTATGCAGCCTCAAACCCCAACTGGCGTAATTTTTCTGTCGTTTCGGTATTGCGTGGCGTGCAGCGATATGTGCTTAGTCCTGAGTTGTTTTTACGACTGCCAGTGAGTTGGTTTTTAGCGTTTGGCGGTTTTCAGTTATCATTTTTCAGTTACCAGTTATCATTTAAAAACAAAAAAAAGCATAACCCACATCTCACAACCCACATCTCGCATCTCACATCTATTTTCTTTGTTCTAAGTATTTTTGCAGGTGGTGATACGTCTCGAATATTAATGACAGGCGCACCTTTTGTGATGACGTTTTTGTTGTTAAAACTCAATCAAATGCCCGATTGGGTTGGTTATTTTGCGGCTGCTACCTCGCTACCTTTGATGCGACTCACCACCCTCGAACCTGACTTGGGGCTGTACCCAGGGCAAGCACACGACTGGTGTGTAGAGCGTTGGCCACTGGCCGAAAGTTGGCCTTATTTGGCTTATGTGCTGGTGGTCGGGGTGGTTTTTTGGTTTTTGGTTTCTAAAAATCTAAATTTGCGAACTGCAAAACAAGAACAGAATCTCTGACGGTTTTTTGGCTAATATTCAAACTCTAACAATGACCACAATTCCACAACTTTACCAGTGTTTTTTAAACTGCACAGCGGTCTCGACCGATACTCGCCAAATTGCCGATGGTTGTTTGTTTGTGGCTTTGCGTGGCGATAAGTTTGACGGCAATGCCTTTGCACCCAAAGCCCTCGAACAAGGTGCTGCCTTTGTGTTGGTGGATAGGCCCGAAGTAGTTGAAAATGAGCAATATCTGTTGGTTGATGATACGCTGATGGCTTTGCAACAGTTGGCCAATTATCACCGACAACAATTACAAATCCCTATTATTGGCCTCACAGGGTCAAACGGAAAAACTACGACCAAAGAGTTGATTGCCGCCGTGCTGTCTCAAAAATACAGCGTACTGGCTACCCAAGGCAATCTCAATAATCATATTGGCGTGCCGCTGACGTTGCTCGCTATTACTCAAAAACACGAAATTGTGGTAGTTGAAATGGGTGCAAACCACCAGAAAGAAATCGAACTATTGTGCCAAATTGCCGAGCCTACGCATGGCCTCATTACCAACGTTGGCAAGGCGCATCTCGAAGGGTTTGGTGGCTTGCAGGGTGTTAGAAAAGGTAAAGGCGAGCTATATGACTACTTGCAGGCATCGGGCGGAACGGTTTTTGTCAATGCCAGTAACCAGATTTTGAATGATATGGCCTCCGAAAGAACTTTTACAAATCAAGTTGATTATTTGAATGAACCACTGCCAATGCTGCTCGAAGAGTCACCGTTTATTGTCTATCGTTCTACCGAAAGCCAAACTATTGCGACACACCTAAACGGCCAGTACAACTACGAAAATATGGCGGCGGCCCTTAAAATTGGCGACTATTTTGGTGTCGATAGCGGTGCTGCCAATGAGGCCATTGCCAACTATAATCCAACCAATAACCGCTCACAATTTATAACAAAAGGCACAAATCAGATTTTGATGGATGCATACAACGCCAATCCGTCGTCGATGGCGGTGGCTGTGAAGTATTTTGCCAACAGAGAAGCCGCTCGTAAAATGGTGATTTTGGGTGATATGTTTGAACTCGGCGACGAAGCCGCCGCCGAACATTTGGCGTTGGGACAACTTATAGCCAAAGCCAATTTTGACATTGTTGTATTGTCGGGCAAGCTCATGCAATATGCGCTGCCAGCCCTGCCAACGGCTTATTTTTTTTCAGATAAATTTTCGTTGCATAATTGGCTTATTGACAACCAGCAACAAAATACCGACATTCTCGTCAAAGGCTCACGAGGTATGGGGCTTGAAACAGTACTGCCTTATTTGTAAGTTTTTGGATATTAACCCACATTTCAATTTTTCATTCCCTAATATTCATTTATCTTTGAACCAAACTTGAAATGTGAAGCACGATGCGTGAACAGTTAAATAAATTATCGGTAATATGGTACAAAGCAACAACACCCCTCAGAGCATTGAGCGGCTGGTGCGGGCAAATGACTGACAGACTTCTGGCCAAAATAATAGGTCAAGAACGATATAGCCGTTGGGGCAACAAATATGATAACTTCAAAAATAGGGTTTCAGACAGATACGAGCACTACATTGATACAAAATCTATTTATTATAAACCAGTAATAACTATCTGGAAAACAATGATTTATGGTTTGATTGGCTTTGTCTTTTTTGTTTTTTGTGTTCAAACTAATTTCTTGTGGCTCTGTGGCAGTATGCCCAGTATCGAAGACCTACAAAATCCCAAGGTAGCACAGTCGGCAGGTATTTATTCGTCAGATGGATTACAAATTGGCAAATTTTTTACCGAAAACCGCACCCCCGTTGATTACGACAGCCTCTCGCCTTATTTGGTCAAAGGGCTGATTGCTACCGAAGATGTGCGTTTTAGAGAACACTCTGGCATAGACCCAAGGGCGTTGTTGGGTGTAGCAGTGGGGTTGTTGAAAGGTGGTGAGCGTGGTGGTGGGAGTACTATTACCCAGCAGCTTTCAAAAAAACTATTTAACACTCGCCGTAAAGCTGCACGGGGCTTTTTGGGGTATATACCGTTAGTCAAAACACTGATTTATAAAGCAAAAGAATGGCTGACGGCCATCAACTTAGAGCGCAATTTCTCAAAAGAAGAAATACTGACGATGTACTTCAATACCGTCGATTATGGCAACAATACTTATGGCATCAAGACGGCCTCTCGTTATTATTTTAACAAATCGCCATATCAACTCAATGCCCAAGAGGCGGCGGTTTTGGTAGGGCTACAAAAGGCAATTACAACTTATAATCCTGTAAAAAACTATAACAAGTCGCTCGAAAGACGCAATACAGTTATCAGTCAGATGGCCAAAAATGGCTCGCTATCCAAATCTGAGGCCGACTCAATCAGTAAACTACCTATTGCGCTCAAACTCACACCCGAACGCTATAACGACGACAGCGAGGAGTTTGCTATTTATCAATATTTTAATAATGCCGTCAAAGATTATGTAGAAAAATGGGGCGAAGCCAATGGTTACGATATTTATAAAGACGGACTCAGGATTTACACAACGTTGGATTCTCGAATGCAAAAACACGCAGTGTCGTCGGTAGTAGAAAGAATGAAATTGTTGCAACAAAAATTTGAAGGTGTTTGGGCAGGTGAAAACCCGTGGCGAGACGAGAAAGGGGTAGAAATTGCTAACTTTTTGGACGATGCCGCCAGACGAACCATTCACTACCAACGGCTCACCAAACGTTTTCCGCAATCGCCAGATTCTGTATTATTTTATATGAACAGAAAAGATACAATGGTGGTCTTTGACTGGCGTACAGGCCGAGACAAAGAGGTGGTGATGAGTGCCATGGACTCGCTCAATTATTATAAGCGGCTACTTCGGGCGGGTATGATGGCCATGGATCCCTACTCGGGGCAAGTCAAGGCGTGGGTTGGTGGTCTGAACTATCGGTTTTTTAAATACGATGCCGTTGGGCAGGGCAAACGCCAGCCGGGTTCTACTTTCAAGCCCTTTGTTTATTGTGCGGCTATTGACAGCTCGGCTTTTAATATGTCGCCTTGCGACAAAATGCGAGACGAGCCATTTAGAAAAGAGGTAATAGAAAACGGTGTCAAAAAAATATGGAGTCCCAAAAATGCAGCAGGGGGCTTTAGTTATCAAGACATCACGATTAGAAGAGCCATGGGGCGGTCGATTAACTCCGTTACGGTACAACTAACAGACAAAGTTGGGCCGCAGGCCGTTGTAAACTATGCCCACAAACTCGGCATCAAAAGTGCGCTGCAAGCATTGCCTTCGATAGGGCTGGGGCCGTTTGATGTGTCGCTGATGGAGATGGTGGGGGCGTACTGTACTTTTCCAAACAATGGACGACATACAGAGCCGATGCTCGTAACCAGAATCGAAGATGCCAACGGTACGGTCTTAGAAGAATTTACCCCCAAAAGCAGACAAGTGATTTCTGAAGAGTCAGCATTTTTGATGATACACATGCTCAAAGGCGGTATGGAAGAACCAGGCGGTACATCACAAAACCTCTGGACTTTTGGTAGTTTGTTCCAGAAAGGATTTGAAGTAGGTGGTAAAACTGGTACAACGTCCAACAACTCAGATGGCTGGTTTATGGGTGTTACCAAAGACTTGGTTGTAGGCTCCTGGGTAGGTGGCGACGACCGTAGTATTCACTTCAAGCGCATGAACGACGGCGAAGGCTCAAAAACAGCTTTGCCGTTAGTTGGTAAATTTCTGGAAATGGTTTATAATGACACCAATCTGGGTTATCAGCGTGGGCCATTTCCGAAGCCGACCATTACCATCGTCAAACCTTATAAAAGTTGTGCGCCTTTGTACCCAGCCAGGGGGCTGCCAAGAGATAGCACAGGCGGCTACGGAGGTGATTCTGTCGAGTTTATACGACCAAGTAACCCCGTTTTGGAAGAAACCCAAATGCCTGCGGATACAACCAATTCACGGTGATTGTTACCAAATTATTGCCTCGCTGAGGCTATTGGCTGGTGTTCGGTAGTGATTTTTACGAAATTGTCTCCTCGCTGAGGCTGTTGGTTGGTGTTCGGTAGTGATTTTTACCAAATTGTCTCCTCGCCGAGGCTATTGGTTGATGTTCGGTAGTGATTTTTACCAAATTGTCTCCTCGCTGAGGCTATTGGTTGGCGTTCGGTAGTGGTTTTTACCAAATTGTCTCCTCGCCGAGGCTGTAGGTTGGTGTTCGGTAGTGATTTTTACCAAATTGTCGCCTCGCTGAGGCTATTGGTTGGTGCTTGACGGTGATTTTTACCAAATTGTCGCCTCGCCGAGGCTATTGGTTGGTGCTTGACGGTGATTTTTACCAAATTGTCGCCTCGCCGAGGCTATTGGTTGGTGTTCGGTAGTGATTGTTACCAAATTGTCGCCTCGCTGAGGCTGTTAGCCCTATTAAGGGCGTAATTTTGGTAGAAAAAGAGTTATATTATGATTTGATAGCCCCAGCGGGGCGACATATTTTTATTATGCCTAATACATATTCACAAATAACGATTCACGCTGTTTTTGCTGTAAAGAATAGAGAAAGTTTTATAACCAGAGAATGGCGAGACAATTTACATCAATACATTTCTGGTATTATTACTAACAAAGGGGCCAAATCATTGGCTGTTGGAGGGTGGAAAGACCACGTGCATATACTGTTTGGAATGCCTGTAACGACCAACATATCAGACTTGATGAGTGCCATAAAAGCCAGTAGTAGTAAATGGATAAATGAGCAGCATTTTGTAAAAAATGAATTTAGGTGGCAATCAGGCTACGGTGCTTTTTCTTTTTCAAAAAGCCAGAGAGACACAGTGATCAAGTATATTGAGAATCAAGAAGAACATCACAAAACAAAAACATTTAGAGAGGAATATCTAAAAATACTCAATGATTTTGAGATAACGTATGACAATAAATACATATTTGAGTTCTTTGATTGAGATGAGAATACATAGACAACTATCAAATATTTTGTAGGTACGACAATAGAATAAAATCGAGGAAATAAAAAAATGTCAAAAATTATTATATTTGGAATATTAGACACGGCCGAACTCGCCCATTTTTATCTCACTCACGACTCTGAGCATGAAGTTGTGGGGTTTTGTGTCAATCGAGATTATCTCAAAGAAACAGAATTTAAAGGGTTGCCAATAGTCGCTTTTGAAGATATAGAGCAGTTTTTCTCGCCGACAGAGTTTCATTTTTTTGCCCCCATGACAGGTCGAAATATGAACCGAAACCGAGAGAAAATCTATCTTGAAGCCAAAGCCAAAGGCTACCGATTTATCAGTTACGTTAGCTCAAAAGCAACAACGTTCAACAATCAAATTGGCGAAAATTGCTTTATCCTTGAAGACAATACAATTCAGCCGTTTACGACTATTGGCAATAACTGCGTGTTTTGGAGCGGCAATCATATTGGGCATCATGGCGTTATCAAAGACCATGTGTTTTTTACGTCTCACGTGGTGCTGTCTGGTCATTGTGTCGTTGAGCCTTATTGTTTTTTTGGAGTCAATGCCACCATCAGAGACTATATGACCATTGCCGAAGGCACGCTTGTAGCCATGGCTGCCTCAATTACCAAACCCACCGAAGCCTGGAATGTATATGTAGGAAACCCTGCCGAAAAAAAATCAATCCCCAGCTATAAAGTATATTAAACAGTTGTCAGTTATCAGTGAACATTTATCAGTTATCAATGAGGACTGACAAGCGGCCTGCCGCCTGAATTAAAATGATAACTGATAAATCAATGTCGTTTAGTTAAGAAAAATAAGTGGTTTGTGAAGACACAAACCACGGCGACCAACCGAGTTCGGTGTCTTCACCGAACTCTTAACTAAACGACATTGACTGATAACTGTTCACTGATAAATGATAACTGATAAATGACTCTTTCGATTTTAATTATACATTATAAAACTCTCCAACTCACTACCGACTGTATTCGTTCGATTGAGAAACATACAAAGGGAATTGACTACGAAATAATTGTGATAGACAACGACTCACAAGATGGTGCAAAGGAGTTGATATTGAGTAGTTTTTTGTCTGTACGCTGGCTCTATATGGGCTACAATGCGGGCTTTGCTCGTGCCAACAATACAGGTATGCAAGCGGCCAAGGGTGAGTATGTGGTATTGCTCAATTCTGATACATTATTGATTGACGATGTTTTTGTGAAATTAGTACAACACCTTGACAACGAGCCAGATGTGGTAGCTTGTGGGGGCATACAGCTTGATAAAAACCATAATGAAAGACACTTTTATCGTAGCCTCAATCCGCTCATCCGAACGTTTGTGATCTTGCCACCGAGTCATTTTTTTGATAATTTATTAGCCAAAATATTTCCCGAAAAACAATTTGCTGATCCTGAACAAGTTGAATGGATACCCGCGGCGTTGTTGATGGTTAGAAAATCGACCGTAGAAAAAGCAGGAATGTTGGACGAAGATTTTTTTATGTATGGCGAAGATGCCGAATGGAACTGCCGACTGGGCCGAGCAGGAAGGCTCAAAGTCTATGGCGATTGTCGGTACGTGCATTACGAATGGGGCAGCGACTCAGGGCGAAAAAAACAAGAAATGACACCCATCAACCGATTTTACCCACAAATACAACTTTCAAATTTAGTCTGGATTCGTAAAGAATATGGCTTGTTGGCTTATTTGTCATTGATGCTCAATTATGTTGTGATGTTAGTTTTTTATTTTGTCTGGAAAATTATTGTCAATATTAAAAACGGTAAAAGCCCTTTCGCAGAACTACATCACCAAAAAGACTTTGCCAGAAAGTTGCGACTATTTACCAGTTATTTCTGGAAAATAGTCTGGAATAAACCTTATTTTTATAAACTGAATAAGTAAACGTGTGCAAATCAAATAGCCATTCACTCAACCATTTATTCATAATTCTACATTAACTCTTAGATGAAAATACTTTTTTTGACACCCACAGGCGCACGAACAGGCTCAGAGATGGTGCTTTGGTATTTGATGAAACAACTTGTAGGAACAGATGTAGAAATGGCTGTTTATACTCGTCAGTCAGGCGAACTATTTAGTAACCAATCACCAACGCCACTTACTTTTGTGAATAAATCTAAACGTGGTTTTTTATATAATTTTTTTGAAGGGATTTATCATAAAATATTTAAACGAACATTTGAAGAAAATTATCTGAGGCGAGTTCACGCTCAATTCAAGCCTGATTATTGGTACCTGAACACGATTACTATGCCAGAGTTGGCACAGTTGGCCATCAAACTCAAAGTGCCGTACATTGTACATGCCCACGAAATGGTAAGTATTTATGACGAATACCGAGCCGATAGTTTTGCAGCTATGATACACAATGCAAAAATGGTCATCGGTTGTTCTGGGTCAGTTATTGAGCAACTCAACCAAATGGCCCTCAGTAATATACAGCTTTGTCATAGCTTTATTGATATTCAAAAAATAAAACTTAGTACCCCCTCATCGGTACTTCGCCAACAACTCGATATTCCTATTGATGCTTATATTTGGTTGATGTCTGGTACGATGTGTATGCGAAAAGGGATAGATTTTGTGCCTGATGTTTTGCATAAATTACCTCAAAATACCTATTTACTTTGGTTAGGTTCAGAAAGCGACTATGGTGCGTATCACTATGTAAAAGAGCGGGTCAAACACGAAAACTTAAATTTTATAGTACTCGGTAACAAAGGTGGTAACGATTATTACGATTATTTGAACACAGCCGATGGCTTTGTGCTACTGTCTCGTGAAGATCCTTTTCCATTGGTAATGATAGAGGCTGCCTATCTTCAAAAACCGATTGTGGGCTTTGAGTCGGGTGGTGTGGCTGAGTTTGTGCTGCAAGGCATGGGAAAAGTAGTACCTGCCTTTGATATTCAAAAACTAACAACCGCTATGACCGACATCATGGAAGGCCGCCTGGCGATTGACAAAACTATTTTACGCCAACGTGCCGAAACATTTGATGTAAAAAACCAGATTGGAAAATGGCAAGAATTGATTGGCGATTTGAAATAATATACTTAAAAATACAGATACTAAACTATTCAAAATGACCACAACAAAATACGACCCCATCACACTCAGTATCTTGTGGGCAAGGCTTCTGGCTATTGTCGATGAAGCTGGTACAACCTTACAACGCACCAGTTTTAGTACCGTAACGCGTGAGTCCAACGACTTTGCTGTTGTACTCATGGACGCTCAGGGGCGGAGCATAGCGCAGTCGAGTATTTCAGTGCCTTCGTTTTTGGGTGTGCTACCTATGCTCACACAGTCGTTGTTGAGTAGTTATTTTCCGTTGGACACTTGGCAAAACGGCGACGTAGTGATGACCAACGACCCTTGGCTTTGTGCTGGCCACAAACCCGACATAGGGCTTGTTTCGCCTATATTCCGCAATAGTGGGCAGAAAAAGGTGTTGATTGGCTTTGTTGGCACTATCGCTCACTCGCCCGATATGGGCGGGGCGTTGTGGGGTGCAGGTGCAAGAGACTTGTACGAAGAAGGGCTGATGGTGCCGCCAACCAAACTCTACGAAGCAGGTAAGCCAAATCAAACGCTGTTTAATATCATTGAGGCCAATGTCCGTGCCAGCCGCCAAACATTAGGCGACATCAAGGCGCAGGTAGCATCTAACGAGCAAGGAATCAGGTCGTTGATGCGAATGATGGACGAAAACAACATGGACAATCTCGAAGCTCTGGCCGACCAAGTAATAGATGCTTCCGAAAAAGCCATGCGTGAAGCCATCGGCAAAGCACCAGATGGTACATACCGCTACGACTACGATGCCGACGGCGATGGCCTCAACGAACCTGTACACATCAAGTGTGCTGTAACTATCAGTGGCGATGAGATTGAAGTAGATTATGAAGGTACGTCGGGCGCAC
Organism: Spirosomataceae bacterium; assembly: GCA_043777595.1. GTDB lineage: Bacteria > Bacteroidota > Bacteroidia > Cytophagales > Spirosomataceae > JAYVJH01. The sequence goes on along the minus strand of JAYWHT010000050.1, from coordinate 31,200 downwards.
ATTCGTTGGCCATCAATGCTGTCAAAAACTATGTGTATGCCTATACGGCTTATCCAATCAAGTGTACATTTAGCCCAGATGTACCAAACAATGAAGGTGCTTTTCGGCCTATCAAAGTCAAAGCCCCCAAAGGCTCGCTGCTCAATGCCCAAAAACCGGTGCCGTTGGGCGGGCGAAACATTACAGGCAATATTTTGCACGCTCCTGTTTTTGGTGCATTGGCGCAAGCTGTGCCACTACAAGTACAGGCCGACTGTGGCTCGGCCTGTTGGTGTATGGTACTAAATGGCCAAAAGGAAATTGCGCTCAGAACGGCTACTGGCGTAAAAAAAGTACAAACTGAATTTGTAGAATATTTCTTTTTGAATGGTGGTTATGCAGCTCGGCCACACTTAGACGGTGTCAATGTGCTGAGTTTTCCGACCAATGTAGCCAATGTACCCATCGAAGTACTGGAGCGTGATGCGCCCATTATGGTAACAGAAAAAAGCCTTAGACCCAATACAGGTGGGGCAGGACGATTTAGAGGAGGTTTAGGCCAAACGTTTAGCTTTAAAATGATAGGTAAAGACCCAATAAATTTTTCGATATTGACCGAAAAAACCAAAACATTTCCGCACGGTATATTGGGTGGCGAAAACGGTGGCGGCGGTGCATTTGAAATAAAGCCGCATCGTTTTTTGCCACCCAAGGGACTCACCAAACTTTATAATGGCGAAGAAGTAATATTGCATTTGCCAGGTGGTGGTGGCTATGGCAACAAGTCAGAACGACTGGCAGAGGCAATCGAAAGAGACAAAGAACTGGGCTACGTGATAGGTAGTGAATAGTGAGAAATGAACAATGAACAACTCATTGGTGAAGGTATAAAAACTGTAAGATAGCTTCGGCAAAATCGTCAGACGCTGCCGTGTCGTTGTGAGTACCAGGTACGATTTTGAGCGTAGAACGAGGTAATAATCTGGCCAATTCCGAGGCTTTGCCATTGTCAAAGTCTTGGTTGCCCGAAATCACTAAAACGGGATTCTTGATTCGTTTAAGGCTTTTCGTAGTCGTAACGGGTTGCGCTTCTTGCATCAACGACAATGCGAGCGTATCTGCACCTGTGCTTTTGGCATAAGCTACGGCTTGTCTGATTTCTGGCCATTTAGCCGACTGCCCAGCAAAGGCTTCTTTAAACATTTTTGGCCTAATCCAGTTGGGATCGGTAAAGTCGGCACCCATGCCACCCAATATGGCGTTCCCAACGTTGTTGTCCAATACCAAAAGCCTTGCTGCAATGATTGCCCCACGTGAATAACCCACGACATCATATTTTTTAAACCGCAGGTGCTGCATGAGAGCCATTATATCTTTGGCTTCGGCATCGTTTTGGTATGCGGCAAGGTTGTGTGGTTTGTCCGAGAGGCCGTTGCCTCGTAAGTCAGGCACAATAACCATATAGCCAGCATCTATTAGCGATCTGTAAAGCGTGGTTTTTTTCCACATATCGCCGTTTACAATATACCCGTGAATCAAGACCACAGGCGGCCCTTCGCCCTGCATTTCATAGTTGATTTTTGTGCCATCAAATGACACAAATTGCGCCCATGACGACAACGACACGGTAATTATGATAACGAAGCAGTAAAACGTTTTGAGAGTATTCATACTGCTAATATAGGAGATTTAACTCAATACAGAGCCATTGGTTGTGTTTTTGTTGTAACTAATACCCAAAAACCGTATGAACATCACATATACAATCCATGTACCCATATCAACAGGGCGGGAGCCACTCGTTGCCGAAAGCAACGATACTATTGAAAAATAACCTAAAAAAAGGGATAGACCATTGGAGGGGCGAATAATCTGGGTAAATGAGATTGACATTAAGGTAATAAAAAACAAAATAAATAGTAAAAACCCAATAATGCCATGGTTAGTAAGTGCTTCGAGAAAAGGAACATCTAAAAACTGTGATTTATAACCTTCGCCCACCAATATATCAGTCCATCGCCCATCAGTAAACATACTTTTGGCATAATTATAACTATACACCCTTGTAACAGAAGATATATCTGTTTCGACAATTTGATTGTTTGATAGTTTTGCCCCAGAAACAGTATAAGCCAAATTGACGAGTCGTTTGTTTGAGGTTTCATAGTAAGACTGTATAATACCCGCTATACCAGAAAATTGACGAATAGCCCACGAAATTGCAACAATAAATACTCCTAAAATGACCAATGACCGTACTTTAAAGGTGTTAATTACTATTTGTTTGAAGTGCAAAATTGTATAGATAAAACCAAATACGCCCAGACATAAAATACTGGTATTAGTTCGGCACAAGACGATGATAACTAAGCAGAAAAACACAGCTACATAGCACACTATTTCGTATACAATGTTTTTTGATTTACTTACCAATATCAAAGCCGATAATATCCCATACAACGCATTATTGGCAAATGCGTGAGGGTTACTACCTTCGTTTGAAGCTGCAAATTTGATAGCCGCTCGCTCTCCAAGATGCCAGTTCGGGTCGTGCATTATGCCCCAAATCAATCCCAAACTACCAACGATACTGTACAACAAGATAACAAGCAGTATTTTATCTGCTTTATCATTTGGGTAGTACATCATTCCTATCAGAAATAACACTGGGAAAAGATAAGTCAGTATTTCTTTTATTAGTTGTGAGCGATAATTATAGTGAATAGACGGGTAATAAAGCATATAAATCAATGCCAGTACAACAAACGAAAACCAAAAGAAAAATAAAGTCATGTTTGGTAACTCTATTTTTTTGAAAATATTTAATGGAAATATCAAAAAAAGCCCCAACACGATGAAGGCGAGTGTGAAAGTGCTGCCACCACCTACTCTTAGGCCATCTCTGATTGTGAATATAAGTGGGAAAGGATTCCATACCATCACAATACCCAAACCCATACGATAATATTTAAAGTCGTCTTGCTCTATCATAGTTTTCATTTGAACAACCCATATTTGAAAATACAATAGATGGCACGAAAGCCATCTTTCCAATTTATTTTTTTGCCTTCGGCATAAGTACGTCCATAATACGAAATACCAACTTCATAAATCCGTATATTGAGAATCCGAGCCAGCTTGGCCGTAACTTCTGGCTCAAAACCAAAACGTTTCTCTTCCAATTTTATTTGTTGAATAATGTCAGTTCTAAATAGTTTGTAGCAGGTTTCCATGTCTGTCAGATTTAGATTATTGAACATATTACTCAAAAAAGTAAGCCACTTGTTGCCGATTGAGTGCCAAAAAAATAAAATTCTGTGTGGCTTACCGCCTATAAACCGTGAGCCATAAACAACATCTGCAAAGCCATCGAGAATTGGTTTTAATAATAAATTGAACTCTTGTGGGTCATATTCTAAGTCTGCATCTTGCACAATCAAATAATCGCCAGTTGCGTTTTTTATTCCTGTATGTAATGCTGCACCTTTACCTTGATTGATATTGTGTTTGTGGTAGGCTACTGTACTATCAGGAAATTGTTTTTGAAAATCCAATATTTTTTCTTCGGTACCATCTTTCGAACAATCATTGATTACAATTATTTCTTTTGTGAACTGCCCTATCAACTGCAAGTCATGTAGTTTCTGTAAAACATTCTGGATTGTCGCTTCTTCGTTGTATGCGGGTATGACAATACTTAATTTCATTGGTATTTGGATATATTAAAAACCGAAAGTGTAAATTTTATTACTGTTCAATAATTTTATAAATTGAGTGGCTCGCTGTTTTAGCAATCAATTGTGATTTAGCATTATGAAATATAGCCAACATGGGTTGTTTGCTATTAGGTGTATTTTTGATAAATCCGTACACAGTATCAGTGCGGCTAACATAACAACCATCAAAATCTGATGTGCCGACTTTACAAGAAAACTCATAAGGGTGTGCTGCAATGATTTTTCTGCAATTAACAACATCAACAGCAAGGGCTGAGTCATCAATAAAAATAAGTTTATTTTTGTTGGCCGTGCTATCTATACGATGCAATATATCTATACATGGTTGGTCTGTCAATTTGAGCGCATAGCCATGATTGGAGAGCGGGTATTGAGCTATTTCGTATTTTTTAATAACAAAGATGATAGAGCTGTATAGCGTATTTGTTATTAAAAAAAGTAAAATTAGGGCATTAAATATTTTCTTATGAATTGCCATAGTTTGCAACAATATTGGCATAAACAAAAAAGCGAGTATTTTGAAATGGCGAGCATCAAACGAAATTTCGGCCACACGTGTAAAATAGTACCCCAAAAATACAACATAGACACAATAAAAGCCCACAAAAAAAACCACATTGGTTCGCATCTTGGCATTTTTCCATGCAGTTATCACCACATACAGTAGTAACAGTATTGAGGCTATATTGATTAGTAAATGAGGCCAAAAAGTAGCGCTTTCTAAAACAGCATAATTGAAATGTAGCTGATGAAGAATGTCCGACAAGGCTGTCCAATAATGAATCGGAAAATTAAACAAATCGCCCAAATTAAACCCTAAATTCATTTTAGGGTTTAAATAAGATGTTGGATTAGTGCCTTTGTCAAGATAAAAATGGTTGAGTAGCAGATAATAAACCATAAAAGAAAAAAAACATACGGATATTATCACCCAAAAATGACGATTAGGAGCAGTAATTTTTTTTTCGGTCAGACATAAAGACAAAAACTCAAACACTGGGACAGCGCAAATACTCAATAAAACAATAGAGGACGATGTTTTGAGAAAAAAACAAAATAAAGAGATGGGCAGTAATCCTAAAAATAATCTGACAGGATTGTCCTTATACTTTAAAAAATAGAATAAAAACCAAGGAGAGCCACCAAAAAATAGCATTTCGCCACCTACATAGTTCAAAAAATGGTTAGCCGTTACGACACGAGATGTTAGTATAAAAAATAAAGTCCAAGCTATGACCATGTCATTATACTGTTGGTATCTAAATATTTTGTACCAACCCCAAAGCCCCAAAACAGTAAATAATATTGTAATGAGCAAACTACTGCGCTCGAAAGATAGATGGGTAACGAACGCCACAAAAACAGGCATCAAATATTGCCCAGGCGACCACCAAGAAACAAATACAGGCTTGTTGAGCGATAAACTGTGGGCTTCAGGAACAAGTAATGTATTAAAATCAGAGCCTGATTGCATAGATTGCCATACATTAAAACCAAAAGCAGGGTCATCGCCAAGGACTAATGGAACAAAAAAAGTAGAAACACTAAATAAAGCAAATACTATAAAAAGTGCCAACCAGATGTATTTTTTGGTAGTATTTGATTGATTATATGTCATGTTTCACGATACGTTTATTTTATACAAAAAACACTTTGTGATACAAAGTAAAATTAAAACCACCGTAACTACAATATTTTCTCACAAAAAACGCTGCTCGAAAATTCTTTAAGGTAGTTTATTCCATTTATTTTCGGACTACTTTTTAGCAATAGACTAATTGTTATGGCTATTTCGTTGGGCTGAGTTGGGTTTACGGCCCAGCCCAATTTATATTCTGTCACAATATCGCCAGCCAAACTCGGTTTTGAAACTACAACTGGTACGTTATATTTGGCAGCTAAGGCCACCGCACCGCTCGAATTGTAAAAATTGATTTGTGGGGCTAAAATCAAATCGGCCATCTTAAAGAGACAGTCAGACTCGGCTGGGCTAATAAACTGCAAGCGAGCTACTATCAACCCTGGGCCAAAGGCATCAATGGCCTTATTGACAATTACTTTCAGTGGCTCGGCATAGTGAGGGTCTGGCTCGCCACATATCAAGAGCGTAACCTGCTGCTGCTCGGCGGCAGTCAATAAACCGATGGCTGCTATGATGTTTGGCAAGTTTTTTCTGTCCGAAATATTTCCAAATACCAACAATACTTTTCGGTCTGGTGCTATGCCATATTGGGCTTTTGTCTGTTCTACGCTTTGCGTTGGCTCGTCAATATTAAAATCGGGGGCGGGGTCTGGCAAAAACACAAATCGATTATCGTAGCGATTGTTGTATATTTTTACTCCCTTGGCATCGTTCAAAATAAAAATATTGGACAGGTTTTTGTTTTGCAACATCCACCTCGTTTGCAGAGACTTACGAATACCTTTTATTTCTTGTTTGAGCCACGCACTTAGTCCAAAGCCTGTTTCATACTCTGCTCTAAATGGCAAAAATAATATGCCCGAAAACTTCAAAGACGACTGCTGCCAATATGACAGCCCCAGTTCGTACTGAAAAGCATCTAAGTGCATTAGCATCACCCGTTTGGCGGCATAGCTCAATGCTAATTTTTCGAGGTAATGAATTTCGGCACTTCTCTTTTTTAAAATACTTTTTGCATTCTCAAAACCATCAATATCGGCCTGAGCAATGTAATGAAAGCCTAATATGGTTTCGTATTTTGCAAAACGAATCTTTGCTGCTGGATTGACCACAAAAACATATCGCTGCCGTATGGTGGCTGGTTGATTTTCTAAATATGACACCAAAAACTGCAAAAAATCAAGGTGATGCCCACTTATATCTCGGTCGTATATCAGCGTTATGTCTTGATGAATCGGCAGGTGCATAGAATTTATTAAATAGTAATGGCCACAAAAGTACAAAAAACTAATGATATAACGGGTAGCTTTCGATGTGATGAATGATAGACAGTAGCCTTTTTTGTAACCACAATCGCCATTTTGGCACAGTTGGGCGTAGTTTTTGATGAATCGAAAAAATAGCTGGCCGACTACCGACTTGTTTGCGATAGAGGTTCAATAGGGCTGTTGCCCCGCTTTTGCTTATAATTGCTTGGACTCTTTTGGTGTGAGCCACTAATTCTCTAAAATTAAAAAATAATAATTCTTCGCCTTGATTGACCGTCCATTTATCCTTCCTAACAGTCAGCGTTCGTTCGTTGAGGTTATGTAGTGCTACATTCCAGCCTAAGTTTTTGATTATCTGCACTTTATCAAAAAAAATAGGTGCGTACATTAGCCAGAGTTGGTCGTGGTTTTGGGCATGGCAGAGGTCTAAATGCGCCGAAGTTATCAGTCTTTTTTGCCACCAATCCAAAAACTTATCTGTATTTTTGGTGCGATTCAAAGCCCAAAAGCCAGCATCAATCAAGCCCGTGTTTAAATAAAATTTCTCATCGCCATAGTCAGACTTTCCAAACATGCGAGTGAGCCGTGGAGTGAGTAATATATCTGCCGTTTGGAGTTTATCGAGTATTGGTTGTAAGTTACCAAATACCAAAACTGTGGGGTCAAAATATATAATTTGCTGGGCATTGGTTTCTTTCAAAAAATAGTGAGCAAAAAACGGTTTGTAAACTGCCGCTAATGCTACTTCATCGTAGTCGGCACCTATTTTGGGCCATTGTTTTACTTTTAGTTCGGCTATACCAACGACTTCATTATCAATGCCTGGTCCGTCTATTAGCCCTATTCTAAATTCAAAACCAGCAGGCACACTCGCCTGCAATGCACGGGCATATAGAAGTTGGGCGGTGGTACAGACAGTGAAGATGACGGGCATAGCGACAAGGTAACGATTTATAAACTTTGAGGGGTAATTGTTTTATATAATATTTCAAATGGTTTTTTTAATAATCGTCTGACTGTTAAATATTTATAAACTCGTTTGGGCTTGATATAAAAACAGTCAAATTGTCGATAGTAACTGTTTTCGTTTCGTAGCAGTTCGTTATGATAATGGTCAAATAGTGGTTTTAGGTCTGGCCGTTGCTCAAAAGTATGTCGGTTTTGATATTTAGAAACAGCAGTTGGTTTGTTGGGGTCGTAGCCACTATAATGAAAGAATACAACGGGCTGGTCGTTGGCAAAATGTACGTTGTCTCTGACACTAAACGATTTTTCGGTCAAGTTCCAGTAGGCGGCGTTCCAGCCAATATTTTTTTGGACAAATACATTATTCCAAAAAAACGGTAAAAAATTACCCCAATTTTGATCTACAAACAGGCCATTACACAAATCAATTTTACATTCATCAAAGAGTTTTTGTTCCCACCACTTCACAAACTCAACAGCTTGGGGGCTTTTATGGAGTGCTATAAAACCAAAATTATAAATACCAGTATTCAGATGGTCGAGTTCGCTGGGGCTAAGGTCGTCGTCAATGGGTTGCGTAATGTGTGGTGTTACAACAAAATCGTGGGTTTGGAGCAGATTTTCAAGTTCGGTAAGTGGCTGATAAACAATAATATCGGGGTCGAGATAGACAACATTTTGAACAAGTGGCGCATTGTTAAAAAAATACCTAATAAAATAAGGCTTAACGGCTGTGTTGAGTTCGGTAATGTCGTAGCGTTCATACATTTCGGCTAAATTATGGATACCGATTTGGTGTAGTTCAATGAGTTCAAAATCTGGTAGTTTGTCTGTTGGTATATTTGACTGGTCGAGTCTATCCACCAATCCAATCACAAACCGAATATGCGGATTGGTAAGCCTCAGCGAGTGGCCAAGGGTGCGGGCTTGTGCCAAATAATTGATAGAACAGAGCGTAAAAATTAAAGTCATTTCAAAATAAGGCTATTGATGATGGCCAGAGCCTTGTCGATATTGGGGGCAGTTGGGTGTCGAGTCAATACTTTTTGTTTGGCAGCTTGGCCGAGTTGGATTTTTATGGCTGGGTTGTCAATCAAGTAACTGATTTTGTCGGCCATTGTTACTACGTCCAAATATGGCACTACAAAGCCGCAATCTGTCTCTACAAATTCTGGTGCGCCACCTGCATTTTCAAAACAAACGATTGGTTTTTGAGCCAATGCTGCTTCCAGGACAACGAGCGGGTAGGGGTCTTCTCTCGAAAAAAGCCCAAAAACATCTAATTGGCTCACATACTGAAATATGTCAGGCGTTGGGTCAATATGAATGATACGGTCTGATAGCCCCATTTTCTGAGCATCGCTCCGCTGAATATAATACAACTCTGACTCGTTGCTAATGCCCACCCAAACAAAATATACAGGCCGATTAGGGTAACGATTGATTACGTTTTGAGCAACGGCCATAAAAACATCGTTGCCTTTGCGCCATTCGGCATTGCCACAACTGCCAATCAGAACGGCATTGGGCGGAAGCCCTAATTTTTGCCGAACATCGACCAGCAAACCTTTTTCGATACCAGCCAGCATCGAGGCTATGTTTACAATCTTGAAAGTACTATTACGCTCTGCCGCAAAGCCCAATGTTTGTACAAAATACTTAGATACAGCCCTTGATGGTGTAATCAAGTGGTTGGTGTGGTTGAGTAGATTGGCGATTTTGTCGGGCGTACTATACATCTTGACAGACATAGCCAGTTCATGCACAAACAACACAAACGGCACATTCAGAAATTGTACAGCCTCGTAAGCTGGTCCAATAGCTATGGTATTGCCAAAAATAAGACCGATGTTTTTACTTTTAATTTCGGCTTTAAACTCATCTTTTTGACGGGTTTCAGTACGGGTTTTAAAATAAGACAATAACCCCAGAACGTTTAATATTCTGTCAATTTTAGAACTAAAAATAATACTTGGTTGAACAGGCAAAATAGTAAGCGAACTCGCTTGGCGGTATTGGTCTTCGAGCGGGCCACTTTCGGCCAAAAGTGTGTGTGTGGCAATGCCTCGAGCTTTGAGTTCTTGCAAAATATGCAATAAAATCAACTGTGCGCCTGCACGTTTGGCATCGTGGCCTATAAAAAGTATGGTTTTCAACAGATAAATAAAGTAGTTTTGGGTCAAAATTAGTGCTTTTTACTTGATTATGAAAACAGCAACCATAACACTTTTCAGTTTTCGGCCAGATAGTAGCTTTTGTTCATATATTTGTGGTTTATTGTGCTTATAGTAAATTAGGTATGAAAAACGATACAGATAAAAATTCGATAATTTCTATAAAACTCCCCGAACCAGGTAATTTCTGGCGAACGTTAGGCGCATACATTGGTCCAGGACTAATGGTTTCGGTGGGCTACATGGACCCTGGCAACTGGGCTACCGATATTGCAGGCGGTGCACGGTTTGGTTATACATTGCTGTCTGTTATTTTAATTTCTAATCTCTTTGCTATTGTTTTACAGCATCTTTCGCTCAAATTGGGCATAGCCACTGGCCAAGATCTGGCCGAAGCCTGCCGAGCGTATTTTTCTAAACCTGTTTCGATAGTACTATGGCTATTGGCCGAAGTGGCCATAGCCGCCTGCGACTTGGCCGAAGTCATTGGATCGGCTATTGCTCTCAACTTGCTTTTTCATATTCCGCTGTCGGTTGGGGTGGTTATTACTACGCTCGATGTATTATTGATTTTATATTTTCAAAACAAAGGCTTCAGAGTACTCGAAAGCATTGTGGGCGGGCTTGTGGCTGTGATTTTACTTTGTTTTTTGTATGAAATAATCGTCTCAAACCCCAACTGGCTTGCTGTTACGCACGGACTGATTCCAAAACCAGAAATTGTAACAAACCCAGCTATGCTTTATGTAGCTGTTGGTATTTTGGGTGCAACCGTCATGCCGCACAACTTGTATTTACATTCGAGCATTGTCCAGACTCGTAACTTTGAGCGCACCGACGAAGGCCGCCGATCGGCTATTAAGTTTGCAACTATCGACTCAACGGCCTCATTAGGATTGGCGTTTTTTATCAACTCGGCTATTTTGGTGCTGTCGGCGGCAGCATTTCATCAGTCAGGCAACTATCATATTGCCGATATTACCGATGCCCACAATCTATTAGACTCGCTGCTGGGTACTAAATTTGCGAGTGTGTTTTTTGCAATAGCCTTACTTGCCGCTGGCCAAAGTGCGACCATTACGGGTACAATGGCGGGGCAAATAGTGATGGAAGGTTTTTTAGATTTGAAAATTACCAGATGGCTAAGGCAGCTCATTACGAGGCTTATAGCCATTGTGCCAGCTCTGTTTGTAACAATATATTATGGCGAACACGGTACGAGTGAGCTATTGGTATTGAGCCAAGTTGTGCTGTCGTTGCAGCTTAGTTTTGCGGTTGTTCCGTTGGTGTGGTTTACGAGTAGGTCGGCTACAATGGGCGTTTTTACCAATTCAAAACTACTGACCGCCATTAGTTGGGCCATTACGCTGGTTATTGTTGTGCTTAATGTATATTTGCTGATAAGTGCATGGACAAGCGGGTAATTTTTTAAAATAGCATTTAGATTAAGGAAAATTACCACACATATTCTATTAAATCAATACCACTATGGCTTATAATAAATTCAGAATAGAGCATCTTCAAAGTCAATTATTACTGCCTGTCAAAAAAGACTACTGGATACAGACCCAATTAGAGCCATTTATAAAAGACGATGTATTGGTATCTCTGTTGGGTGAGGCCGCAAAAAATTATTTAGGTAGTGAGAAAGCCCGCTCCGAATTTGTTGTTATGCCTGTCTTGCAGGCACTACAACGCCGAAATAAAGATGTATTTACAATTTTTTCGGGTTATGAATTTAACATCGATAAAAGTAAAGAGCTAAATGGCTTTTGTGATTTTATTCTGTCATCGCCTGCCAATGGTTTCATTATAGAAGCCCCTGCTTTTTTTATTGTAGAAACAAAAAAAATGGACATCGATGATAACGCCATTGCACAATGTGGGGCAGAATTGTATGCAGCCCAGATTTTTAATGAACGAAAAGAAAGACCACAAAACGCCATTTATGGCTGTGTAACATCTGCATATAGTTGGGGTTTTGTGAAATTAGAAAACAATATTTTGACCATAGACCCCAACTATGTAAGTCTTAATTTTAGCAATCCTTACGATGTATTGGCCACGCTGCAATGGGTTTTGGACAAAAGTTTAGCAAATAAATATTGAAACCATTAACGCCATGCTCGACCAGTTTATTAGCAAACTTCGTAAGTACGAAATCCAAATCAGAAAAGCCGTCAATGCAGATATGCGGGGTAACTTTCGGTCTGTGTTTCGAGGCTCTGGTTTAGAATATACCGACTTGCGAGAATACCAATACGGCGATGATGTGCGGACGATTGATTGGAATACTTCGGCCAAAGGGCATGGTACTTTTGTTAAGATTTTTAAAGAAGAAAAAGAGCAAACGGTGTTTTTTGTGGTAGATGTCAGTGGTTCGCAGGCTGTTGGTGGGGTGAGGGCGGCTAAAATCGATATAGCCAAAGAAATTTGTGGCGTGTTGTCGTTGTCGGCTATTCAGGAAGCGAGCCATGTTGGGTTGCTTTGTTTTTCGGATAAAAAAGAAAAATATGTAAGTCCGTCCAACGGTATGAAGCAAGCCTATCAGATTATTACAGAACTATATAGGCTCAAACCTGACTCGGTAGCTACCAATTTGGCTGAGGCGGCCAAACTGACACTCAACGTTTTGAATCGGCGTAGTGTGGTCATAGTTATTTCAGATTTTATTGATACCGATTATGAACAAAATTTCAAAGCCCTTGCCCGTAAACACGACTTGGTGCTGATTCATTTGCTCGACCAACGAGAAACGCACTTGCCACGATTGGGTATTGTGCCAGTTCTCAATCCAGAAACGGGTCAGACTCGCTGGGTCAATACCTCATCGCCCTGGTTTAGAGCCAGTCAAAAACAAAAATTTGACGATATTAAAAATAATTTGTCTGAATTTGCAAGACAATACGACTGCAATTATTTGAGCCTCGACACCAACGAAGACTTCGTGCCAGCATTGGTACGGTTATTTAGAATTAGAAAAAAACAGTAAATTAGCGAAGCCATCTCTCCGAGCGATGGCTTCGCTTTCAAGAAACTAAATCAATGTTTATAGAACCATTACAAAACCTTCAAGTCAATCGCCGAACTGGCTGGATAGAAGTAATTTGCGGCTCGATGTTTTCGGGCAAAACCGAAGAACTCATACGCCGACTAAACCGTGCGACTATTGCCCGACAAAAAGTAGAAATCTTCAAGCCAGCTATCGACAAACGCTACCACGAACAAAACGTAGTGTCGCATAGTGAGCAGTCGATTCGCTCTACGCCCGTCAATACTGCCGAAGAAATATTGCTTTTTGCTGGCGAATGTACTGTTGTGGGTATTGACGAGGCGCAGTTTTTTGACCTAAATGTTGCCGATGTTTGTAATAAACTCGCCAATAGCGGCAAGCGTGTCATTGTGGCAGGGCTCGACATGGATTTTCAAGGCGTGCCGTTTGGGGCTATGCCGCAGCTAATGGCCATGGCCGAGTTTGTTACCAAAGTTCATGCAATTTGTGTAGTTTGTGGCGAAATCGCTCAATATTCTTATCGCAAAGCCCCCTCACAAGACAAAGTGCTGCTGGGCGAAACCGATAGCTACGAAGCCCGTTGTAGAAAATGCTTTGGCGAAGGGTGAAAATGTTTTTAGGAACAGAAAAGTATTAAAATACAAAAATATAGAAATGTAGAAATCGAACAAGAAGTGGATATTCTTTAAAACACCACGGAGACACGGAGAAATAGAGTTACATAGAGATTTCTTCGTGATGCTGTTCCGTGGCCTGTGTCTTCACAGGACATAGCTTTGGTCTGTGAGACACAGACCACGGAATGGAAATAGAGTTATGTACTCGTGTTACGCAAAATTCCCAGATGGACTCGCTATTGACGGTCTGCCGCAGCGGTAGTAGCAAAAAAATAACATAACAACACTATATGCGTAACCTGACAACAGGCCGCCCCGCTGGGGCTTTACTATTCATTTGCTCATATTGACTACCAACAGTACACACCTACGGTGTTGTTTTTTAGTTGCGTAACATGAGTTATGTTCCGTGGCCTGTGTCTTCACAGGACATAACTCTGGTCTGTGAGACACAGACCACGGAATGGAAGTTGTTTTATACAAAGTATTGAACCAAAAATCTAAAAATAGTTTCAAAATGAGACCAATCAAAACCTTACTTCTTTGTTTGTCATTTGTATTTTTGTTTGCAGCCTGCACTCAATCTCAAAAAACAAACTCACAGCAAGCCGACTCGACCGTTGCAGAGGCCGACTCGTCAGAGTTAGCAGAGCCGACAGATTCGTTGAGTATTGATTTTTTGGCATTACAAGACGGGGGCCAACTGACTAACACACAAACTATAAAAGTAGCCAATGACCCTGTTTTTCATAGTGCCAAAAGCTATAAAGCCATTCCGCTAATTGAAATTCTTGAAAAATATACTAAAATAAAAACATTAGACATCAAACAAACGCAGATTGTGTTTGAGTGTGAAGACGGCTACAATCCTTCGATGGATTTAGAAAAGGTACTGAGCCGCAAGGCGTTTTTGGCCGTAGCCGATGCCGATGCACCGAAGGGAACAGACTGGACGACGATAAAAAAAGGCAGTCAAGAAAAAGTCATTGCTCCGTTTTATGTGGTTTATACCAATGTAAGCCCCGAAGAACGAGATTTTAAATGGCCCTATAACTTGGTCAAAATCAGCTTGGTAGAATCGGCTAAAGAGTTTGCGGCAGTATATCCCAAACACGATGACACGATGGTGAAGGGCTACGGGCTTTTTCAGCACAACTGCATGACCTGCCACGCACTCAACAAAGTGGGCGGTAAAATGGGGCCAGAACTCAACTATCCTAAAAACGTAACAGAATACTGGCGCAGCGATGCCGACATTAAGGCATTTATCAAAAACCCAGCTTCGTTTCGTAATGAATGTAAAATGCCAGCCATTGACCACCTAACAGACAAAGAAATAGACGAAGTGATACGGTATTTGGGCTATATGGCCAAGAATAAAATTAGTAGTGAACAGTAAAAAATAAATAACGGGGTGTCATCTCAAAGAGACAGCACCCCGTTATAGTATTGATGAAGTGTAACTTTTAAGTACTTATTCAAAACTAATACGGTGCTTTGATTTTGACAACTTGCTGATTTACAGCATTGTATTTGACTCACGACACCGTACTATATACTCACGACAACTTAATAAATATACTTATTTTCGGCAATCATGGCTTCGGCTATGCGGCGGCGGGCATTTTTGAGATTGACTGGTTCAATTTTTGTAAACCGTTTCAAGCCCATTAACATTCCACGTAGTTCGTCACCTTCGGCAAACGACGTAATGGCCGAGCGGCCAGCGTTACCTACTTTTTCGACTGCCTCGTGCAAATAACACATTGCTATATCTCTTTGTAGTTCGCAAGCAACTTCGCCTTTCACACCAATCAATTTTTCAACTCTCAATAAAGTCGATTCGGCTACATAGACTTCGATGGCAATGTCGGCCACGTTCATCAATATTTCTTGCTCTTCCGAGAGTTTCATCATAAATTTCTGGACGGCTGCCCCTGCTATCATCAAAGCTACTTTTTTGAGGTTTTTAATGACCTTCTTTTCGGCTGAAAAAATGGCATCGGTATCGTCAGAGTTAAAATCTGGAATGGACATAATTTCTTTGCCTACTGCCATAGCTGGCCCCATCAAGTCTAATTCGCCTTTCATGGCACGTTTCAAGAGCATATCTACGATGAGCATACGATTGATTTCGTTTGTGCCTTCAAAGATACGGTTGATGCGGCTATCTCTGTATGCCCTGTCCATGGGTGCGTCGGCCGAGTAGCCCATGCCGCCATACACCTGTACGCCTTCGTCTGTTACATAATGTAGCACTTCCGAGCCATGTACTTTCATGATGGCACATTCTATGGCAAATGCTTCGAGGGCGTTGAGTTTGGCTTCGGCATCGGCCATGCCTTTGGCTTTATTGGCTTCTATGAGGTCATCAATATTTTGTCCTGCCCGATAATCGGCTGACTCTGTGGCATATAGCTTTATGGCCATCTCGCCCAATTTATACTTGATTGCCCCAAAATTTGAGATAGAAGTACCAAACTGTTTGCGGTCGTTGGCATACTGTACGGCCAGTTCACATACTTTTTTGGCACCACCGAGCGTTGCGGCAGCCAACTTGATACGGCCAATGTTAAGGATATTTACAGCAATCTTGAAGCCATTTCCACGAGCCGAGAGCAGATTTTCGACAGGCACAGCACAGTCATTAAAAAACACTTGGCGGGTATCAGAGCCTTTGATACCCATTTTGTGTTCGGGTTCGTTCATCGTAATACCACCATAAGTTTTTTCGACAATAAACGCAGACAGGCTTTTATCGGCTTTGCCGCTGCCATCGTCTATTTTGGCAAAAACGATAAACAAATCGGCAAAACCGCCGTTGGTTATCCACATTTTTTGCCCGTTCAAGACATAGTACGTACCAGCGGCGTTCAATATAGCTTTGGACTTGGCAGCGTTGGCATCTGAGCCAGAGTCGGGTTCTGTTAGGCAATAAGCCGCTTTCCATTCGCCAGAGGCGAGTTTGGGTAGGTATTTATATTTTTGGTCTTCGTTGCCGTAATACAATATTGGTAATGTACCAATGCCAGTATGCGCCGACAGTGCCACCGAAAACGAGTTGCCTGCACCAGTTGCCTCGGCTACGAGCATCGAGGTATTGAAGTTCATGCCAAAACCGCCGTATTCTTCGGGAACAGCCGTACCCAACAAGCCCAACGCACCTGCTTTGGTGAGCAACGAGGCCATGAGGTCGGGGCTTTTGGCTTTGTCTATTTCTTCGATGATAGGGTGTACTTCGGTAGCAATAAAATCACGACACGACTGGGCAATCATTTGTTGCTCTTCTGTAAACTCTTCGGGAATAAACACTTCATGAGCTTCGGTTTCTCTAATTAAAAATTCGCCCCCTTTGAGCGATGTACGGTTTTCGACAGCTAACATCTTTTTATGAAATGATAAATGGTGAATATTAAACGATAGACACAAAAGTACTCTGCACGCATACTATTTGTTTGACAAATGTAAAAACAATAATAATGTTATGCAAGCATACTATTATTATTGTTGCAAATTTTGGGTCTAGAAATTATGAAATATTTTTTGAAAATCTCGGTGTCAATAAAATCAGAATCGAAATTGTAATTATATTTGCTGAAAACAAGATAAGCCAAACATATAATTACTATGACACAAGCAGCAGCATTGTACGTGCAGTATGAACAACTAAGTAAAGGCGAGCAAAATAAGTTTAAGAAACTAATCGAAAAACCAGTAAACCCAATACTGATAAGCATACAAAAGGGCTTAGAAGAAATCAAATTGATAGAAACGGGTAAGAAAAAAGCCAAAACACTTGACGAACTATTAGACGAAACTGAAAGAAGAAGCACCTCTTGGCGTTAATTTGGGGGACTGTATAAAGTGCGGCTCGGAACAGCAAGTAAAGGTGGGGGCAAAAGTGGCGGTTTTCGTGTTGTTACCTACTATACAGACCCATTGGCCTTAGATGGAACTATCTATTTGGTGACGATTTATGATAAATCGGAACAGTCGAGTATTAGTAAAAAAGACTTGCTCAGGATTGTTAAAAAATAAGAAAAGTAGATATTGCCGATCAAACCAATTCCAACTCTTGTACCTCAACCACTCCCTCGTTATTGATTTGGGTTAGCTCTATTGTTTTGAGTTCGTTGATAAGCAGCGGGTCGTATTTGGCCGTTACACGCACGTAGTTTTGGGTAAATCCCTGCATTTGGCCGTTGGTTACATCGTCCTCAAACAATACGGTTTGAGTGCTACCAAGTTGAGATTCATAAAAAGCACGCCGTTTTTTGTCAGACAGTATATGTAACATCTTCGACCGCTCGGTTCGTTGGCTGGGTGGTACGCTGGGTTTGATGGCCAATGCCGCAGTATTGGCTCGTTCAGAATATGTAAAAACGTGTAGATAAGATACGTCGAGGTCGTTCAAAAACTGGTATGTTTCCAAAAAATCGTCCTTGGTTTCGCCTGCGTGGCCCACGATTACATCTACACCTATACAAGCGTGCGGCATGAGTTCCTTGATTTTTTGAACACGCTCAACGTATAATTCTCGGCGGTAGCGGCGTTTCATTAGTGCCAGTATTTTGTTTGACCCCGACTGCAACGGCACATGAAAATGCGGCACAAATCGCTGCGATTGCGCTACAAAAGCGATGATTTCGTCGGTCAATAAATTGGGTTCAATAGACGAAATCCTGAATCGCTCAATGCCCGCCACTTGGTCTAATGCCTGTACTAATTCATAAAAACTACTACTGCGCTCGCCGTTCTGAATACCAAAGTCGCCAATGTTTACTCCCGTCAATACGATTTCTTTTACGCCCTTTGATGCTATCTCGTGAGCGGCCCGTACTACGTTTTCGATGCTGTCAGAGCGGTTTTTGCCTCGGGCAAGCGGAATGGTACAGTAAGCACACGGATAGTCGCAGCCGTCTTGCACTTTCAGAAAAGTACGGGTGCGGTCGTTGAGCGAGTAGGAGGTATGATAGTCGATGGCTTCGCTGATATTTGAACTGTAAACCTTGCTTTTTTTTGTGGGTTCTTTCGTAAAAGTATCTAATAAGTCTATCAATCTAAACTTTTCGGCAGCACCCAGTACGGCATCTACACCTGGAATCTCGGCAATTTCTTGGGGTTTGAGCTGGGCATAACAACCAATAATAGCCACATATCCATCGGGATTGATGGCTTGGGCTTCCCGTACTATTTTACGACATTTTTTGTCGGCGTTTTCTGTTACGGAGCAGGTATTGACAATAAAAATATCGGGATTTTGGTTAAATTCTACTTTCTCAAAACCACGGCTTTCAAACTGCCGAGCAATGGTTGAGGTTTCGGAATAATTGAGCTTACAGCCAAGAGTATAAAATGCTACTTTTTTCATGCCGCAAAGTTACAAACAAATTGCCTAAGTTTGTCGATGGCACGCCGAACGGAAAATCTAACAAGTTTTATTATATCAATGCAACATTTAGTAACAATAAAGCGTACATTGATATAGTATTGAGTTACCAAACTGTTTTCTGACACCAATAAAACTAACCTAAATGAATCATCGCTTTACTATTTGTTTACTGTGGGTAATTATAACTTGCTCATTTTCTGTAAATATTATTGCCCAAAATCTCCCCAAAGAATATTATTTTTCGGCAGACGGTCGTACACTTTTTCAGGGCGGCAAGCCGATGACTGGTTTTTATGATGTAAACAAAATCCAGCAAGTACGCATCAAGCTACCACAAGTCAATTATAAAACATTATTGACCCAAAACTACACAAGCAAAAAAGACATTGGTGGCACAATGTTGGTAAATGGCATAAGATACGACAGCGTGGGCGTGCGTTACAAAGGCCAATCGTCTTATCAGCGTGTGATGAACGACAAAAAATCGTTTAATGTTTCGGTCGATTATAAATTTCCAGATGCCAGCATCGAGGGCTACCAGACGTTCAATTTTAATAATGGTTTTGAAGATGCGTCTTTTATGCGAGAGGTACTTTATTATAGCACCATACGCCGCCACAGTATGGCAGCCAAAGCTAATTTCATTCATTTGTACGTCAATGACCAAGACTATGGCACGTATTTGAGTGTGCAGCAACAAAACAAAGATTTTTTGAGTGATTGGTTTTTGAGTAACGACGGCCCCAACTGGCGAGCTGAAGCCACGAGTGGTACTACGGGCAGTATGATGCCCGGCATGGGTATGATGGGTGGCGGTTTTGGTGCTGGTACGTCGTCCATGAATTATATTGATAACGACACCACGACTTATAAAAAGCACTACACCCTCAAAAGCTCTGACATAGCCTATCCGTGGAAAGACTTTCCGAAAGTTACCAAGATTTTGAACCAAAACCCACTTACAACCCTCGAAGATGACCTCAAAGACGTGTTGGACGTGGACAGAACGCTCTGGCATTTGGCCAGCGAAGTGCTGTTTTCGGACGACGATAGCTACATCAACAAAGGAGGTATGGACTATTATGTATGCCAAGAAGCCACCACAGGCCGTTTTATGAGTTATGATTATGACGGCAATACGGTCATGGCACGTACTGCCGCTACATGGAGTCCGTTTTATGGTGCCGACAAAGCTACACTCCCCCTCATGAACCGCCTTATGGCTTCGCCAACTATTCGCCAGCGGTATTTGGCACATTTACGGACATTGATAAATGAACGATTTGACGAAAAACAAACCCATGCACTCATCGACAAATATGCTGCTCTCATAGACAGCGTAGTACAAAAAGACCCTATCAAACCTACCACTTATGCCCAGTTTCAGACTGAAGTTACTGCCCTCAAAACTTTTGTAACTAATCGCCGCAATAGTCTTTTGGGCAATGCCGAAGTCAAGGACATAGCACCGACTATTTCAGAAACGGGGTATTTTGCCAATAATATTGCTTGGCAAACACCTACTGCCGACCAAAACGTGGTGATTCGTACCAAAGTTATATCAAGTTCGGGCATTGCTAAGGTTACACTGTATTATGGCACGGGTGTTTATGGCAAATTTACGACTGTTCAGATGCTTGACGATGGAAAAAACAATGATGGTGTAGCTAATGATGGCGTTTTTGGGGCAGCAATTCCCAAACAAGCGGCTTCGACTTATGTACGTTATTATGTAGAAGCAACGGCCAACAATACAGCCAAAAGCGTGAGTTACGCACCCGTGGGCGCAGAGCATGATGTGTATATTTATCAAGTAAAAAGCGAATTGACGGGCGTTGTACCAACCAAAGATGTTGTAATAAACGAAGTTTTGGCTTCAAATACCAACGGTGCAAAAGACGAAGCAGGCCAACAAGACGATTGGATTGAGCTTTATAACAATACCGACAAAGCCATAGACCTAAGTGGCTATTATATAACTGATGATTTGGCTAAACCTAAAAAATGGCCTTTTCCGAATGGCACAACCATAGCCGCCAAAGGCTACCAAATAGTATGGGCCGACGAAGACGAAAAACAGGGGATCCTGCATACCAACTTTAAACTATCGGCTAATGGTGAGTTTTTGATGTTTGTCAATAAAAATCTACAAATAGCTGATAGCCTGACCTTTGGATTACAAAAATCAGATATTTCATGGTCGAGAGTACCCAACGGCACAGGGGCATTTAAAGCCAAAGCCACGACTTTCAGAGTGAGCAATGACGACGGTAGCACACCGCCCACTAACCCAGTCGACCCGATGAATCCTCCAATGATTACAGGCGTGTCTTCTTTGATTTCGGGCAAATTAGTAGTGTTTCCAAATCCTGTGCAGAGCGAGTTTGAGGTGCGCTACGAAGCCAACGATTTTGTAGAACTCAACATAACAGACATACAAGGAAGAAATATCTTGAAACGGTATTTTCAAAAAAACACCAACGTCAATGCCCAGAACTGGCCGAGTGGTACTTATATTCTGAATTGTGATGGTAAAATTATAAAAATAGTGAAGCAATAGGACAAAATATCCTGAGTTTCTGTTATGTAACGTAATATTTTGTAGTTTTGTGTAGTTTGTTATTTTTTTGAATGTGAAAGAAAAAATTAAGAATATCATTACAAATAAAATAATGGCACAAGCAAAAATAAATATATTGCTTCAAAATTTGAGCGCATTAGATTTATTAGACAATGATACATTAGATGCGCTTTTAAATGACAAAAAAATGCTTGAAGATGATGTCGCAAAGCTAAACGAAATTTTAAAATCAATATAAATATCGCAAATATCATTTTAAAAATAAAAGCCATGAAAGTGACAGAAAAAATTATAAAAAACTTACAAAAAGCCAATACATTAGAAGAGTACAATTTGGCTACAAAAGCCTGTAACAAGTTTTTTATAAAGGCCAACGAGGACGATAAAGCGGTCATTAAAGCAGCCATTCACGAAAGCATACAACGAATTAGAGCTTCGGTAAAGGTATTGCACCAAGAAACAGAAAAAATTATTGCCGAGTATCATGTTCAAAAAAATGTTATAATTGAATTGGACAATAAAAAATACCCTTTGTCGGAGTGGGTAACGATAAAAGACTATTGCAAAAAATTTGAAATAAAAAGTACGAGCAATATAGCTAATTGGATAAAAAGGGGTATTGTACCGTCTGAAAATATAGTTGAAATCCAAGGTTTGAACAACCTAAAATTGATTAAAGCAGTGCCTTATCTACCATAAATGGCTACACAATAATTATGTATTTGACCAAATCTCTTTTTAGTAAAACATTGTCGATGGTGTTCATTATTTATTGCTCATCGCTTGTTAATGTTGGCTTTGCCCAGTCCAAAAAAGACATTCGCAAAAACAGTGTCAAGACCTTAACCGAAACTGTTACGATTTTTGAAAATGGCAAAGAAACCACTATTACAGACTCGTTTAAGAAGTTTGACAAAAATGGTGAAACAATAGAAGAGATAAATTACGACAAAAATGGAAAAATAAAATCGAAAACCATAGCCAAATACAAGGACGAAGACAAAATAGAAGAAACGATATTTGATGGCAATGGCAAACAAGTATCAAGAGAAGTATATAAATATGACGTGGACAGCGAAAAAATAGAAGAATGGCACTATGACAGCAGCAATCAATTATCAAGTAAATCGTTTTATGTCAATAAACGGGGTCTTAAAATTGAGCGAAAAACCTACGACACCAAAGGCAAATTGATACAGGTCAAAAAATATGGTTATCAATAAAAATAGTACGACACTACACAACTATGACACTATTGCGCTGGCTGAAATGGACAGCGTAAAACTCATGGACAGAACCGATGTAAAATACATGTTTCATAGCAATTTATTAGCCAATATTTTAGAAGACTTACAACCTCATTATAGGGTTTTGGAAATAAATAACCAACGGCTTTGTCCTTACCAAACACTCTATTTTGACACGCCTGACTTGGCTTTGTATCATGCCCATCGGTCGAATCGGTTGAACCGGTATAAGGTGCGGTTTAGGAATTACGTTGGGTCAGATTTGTCTTTTTTTGAAGTAAAATTTAAGAATAACAAAGGCCGAACAATCAAAAAACGAATAGCCAGAGCCGAACAACCCGACAAGTACCTCAATACAGAAAATGCCTTGTTTTTGAGCCAAAAATCAGAACTTGACCCTGCGCTTTTGCAAGCCATAATGTGGGTGGACTACGACCGCATTACGCTCGTAAGCCGCCACACACCCGAGCGTGTAACGATAGATTTGAATTTGACGTTTAGGAACAACACCCAACAAAAAAACTATGAAAACTTGGTAATAGCCGAAGTAAAGCAACAAAAAATGAGTAGCTCTGTGCTTATCGATGTCCTAAAAAAATACCAGATACGAGAAGGTTCTATCAGTAAATATTGCTTTGGTATCGTGAGTTTGTTTCCAGATGTCAAACAAAATAACTTTAAACGACATTTGCGGCGGGTGGAGCGGGTTTTGACAGTTGGCCAGGCTACTGATATGGTTTGATATTTATTTTTTTTGATTATAATTGAAAAAAAATACTTATTTTTCCGATTGTAATCAAAAAAAACAGCGTTTTATGATAAAAAGGTATCAAACTGAGACCGTTTCGGCGTTGATGCACAAAGGTAAAGCTATTGTGCTATTGGGTGCAAGGCAGGTAGGAAAAACCACCTTGTTGCAAGAATTATTGAGCAATAGCCCAGATACAATCTGGCTCAACGCTGATGAACCAGATATACAGGCGTTGTTTGAAGCCCCAACTTCTACCAAATTGGCTGCGTATTTGGGTCAATATAAAACTGTTGTGATTGACGAAGCCCAGCGTATCGCAGACATTGGTGTAAAGTTGAAATTGATTACTGACAATCTGAAACATTTGCAACTTATAGCCACAGGAAGTAGCGCATTAGAGTTGGCAAACAAAATCAACGAACCACTCACGGGCCGTAAATGGGAGTTATATTTATACCCTTTGTCGTTTGGCGAAATGGTGGATTATCATGGATTATTACAAGAGAAAAGACTTTTGACGCATCGGTTACTATATGGGTATTATCCTGAAGTGGTGAGTAATGTAGGAAACGAACGTAAAATACTACGCCAACTGTCCGACAGTTATTTATATAAGGATTTGTTGATGTGGGAGGGTATAAAAAAACCAGAAAAACTTATAAAACTTATGCAAGCATTGGCTTTGCAGATTGGCAGCGAAGTATCTTACAATGAGATTGGTAATATGATTGGGTTGGATAGCCAAACTGTGGAAAAGTATATTCAGTTATTAGAAAAATCGTTTGTTATTTTTAGGTTAAGTTCTTTTTCGAGAAATTTAAGGAATGAACTAAAAAAGAGCAAGAAAATATATTTTGTAGACACAGGTATTAGAAATGCTCTCATTGCTAACTTTGCCGAGCCAGCTCTCAGAAATGACATAGGCGGCCTTTGGGAAAATTTTATAATTAGCGAAAAACGAAAGCAAAATCATTATTCAGAAAAATGGTGCAATAGCTACTTTTGGCGTACAAACGAACAACAAGAAATTGATTATGTAGAAGATAGTGATGGTTTATTGACAGCAACAGAGTTTAAATGGGACGGTAAAGCCAAAAATAAGTTTCCGACCACTTTTACCAAAGCATATCCAGATGCAAAAACACAGTTGATAACTCCAGATAATTTTGAACAATTTTTAGACCAAGACTGATTTATGTAAAGCTAATTATTTGGTTTGCTGATAATAAGTATTCTACATTCCTAATTGTGCGTTAGCACCTAACACCATGATTTTACTACAACAAATGGCCATGCCCGAAACTTTCGAGTGGTTTGATAAAGTATCGGGCAAGTTTTTGATGCGGCTGGGTATAGACTTGGTAGCGGTCTTTGTTATTGTGCGCCTTGTTTATTTTAAAAACTACCGCCGCACCGACTTATTTTTGACGTTTTTTGTTTTTAATCTCATTATCTTCCTCATCACGTTTTTGCTCAACAAAGTCGAGATGAGTATGGGTGCTGCTTTTGGGCTTTTTGCCGTGTTTTCGATGCTCCGCTACCGTACCGAGGGCATATCGACCAAAGACATGACTTATCTGTTTTTGGTCATAGCCATTGGTCTTATTATGGCTATCAGTAAGGGTAGTTGGGACGACCTCTCGCTGCTCGTGGCCATCATTATCACCGTCACGGCCTTGCTCGAAAGTAATGTTTTGATGAAAAAAGAACATACCAAAACCATTATTTACGACAATATCAAACTCGTACCCACAGCCAAACGAGAAGAACTGCTGGCCGACTTAACGACCCGAACAGGTCTGGCCGTGCATCGTGTTGAGATTCAGCATATTGATTTTTTGAAAGATGCCGCCACTATGACTATTTTTTATTACGATTCGTAGAGTATTTTGACTCTGCACCACTGACACCAACTATGAAAAAACACCTGACACTGTGCTTCGTACTATTTTGTTTTTCGGCTTCTGCCCAAACCAACGATACTGGGATTTGGTCGGGGGTGAGTATAGAAAAAAAAATTACAAAAAATCTATCAGTCAATCTCAATGGGCAGCATCGGTTGATGAATAATTTTGGTACAACAAGGTCATGGATTGGGGAGGCTGGCCTGAGTTATAAACCTTTTAAGGGTCTGGAAGTGAGTTTGATGTATCGGTATATTTATTTTAATGACTACAAACCCAAAAAAAATATTTACGTCTATGAATCCCGCCGCCGTTTTTATGGTGATGTGTCGTATCAATTTAAAATAAAAAACTTTAAAATCGAAAATCGACTGCGCTACCAAGACCAATATAAAGACAATGCAGGCGGCGAGCTTATTTCCGACAAAAGCTATTTGCGCTATAAAATCAGCCTTGACTATGATACTGACACACGATTTACCCCCTTTATTTCGTCCGATTTTTTTTATCAGTTGGGTGGCATTGGCATAGACCAGGTCAGAATGAAGGCGGGAGTTTCGACCAAAATCACCAAACATCAAAGCATTGACATTGCGCCATTTGTCAATCTACCCATCAACGACCCTACGTCTGGTAAAGATTTTGTGATTTCGGTCAATTATAAAGTCAAGTTTTGACTAAGTTTGTACTGCCAATCAAAACAAAAATGACAGATACTTTCCAACAATTCAAATCGGCTCTTCAACAAAGTCTTAGCGATGACACTTTCGTCAAAATGTCGCTCGGCGATTATAAAGGCAGCGACCCAAGTCTTAAAAACTTGTATATCAAGCCATTGAAAATAAAAAATGTACTGCATCTGAGTTTTACATACCGCAACAAAACCAATGATATTGTCAAAAACCACCTCGCTACCGAAGCCATTGATTTGATAGAAAAATTGATTTCGGTCAATGATTTTAAAATAATAACGCTTTTTACGCTCACTTTTGATATAATATTGGCCAATACCAAAGGCGCAAAGTGGACACTAACAACCAAGCAACCAACTAACACCCAGGCTGTATCGACTGAGCATGACAAACCCAAAAACAGAAAAATAGACACCAAAGGCAAACAATATTTGACAGACCTTAAAATAACCGATAGCCAAGGAAACGTTTTTAAGAATGGCCAAGACAAATACCGACAAATCAATCATTATGTCGAAATATTGAGTTCTTTATTGACCGAACTGCCGTCTGACAAAACCCTCAACGTGGTAGATATGGGTTCGGGTAAGGGTTATTTGACGTTTGCACTTTATGATTATTTGAACAATGTAGCCAATAAATCGGCCACCGTTGTAGGTGTAGAATTTAGAAAGGATATGGTAGAATTGTGTAATAAAATTGCCGCCAATTCGGGGTTTACTAATTTGAGTTTTGTAGAAAACACCATCGAAAACTACCAAACTACCGACATCAACGTACTTATTGCTCTGCACGCTTGCGACACTGCCACTGACGATGCCATATTGAAGGGAATCATGGCCAATGCCGACTTGATAGTCGTTGCGCCGTGTTGCCACAAGCAAATTAGAAGAGAAATAGAGAAAAACAAAACGTCAAACGATCTTGATTTTTTGACTAAATACGGTATATTTTTGGAGCGGCAAGCCGAAATGGTAACAGACGGTATCAGGGCATTGATACTGAACTATTACGGCTATTCGACCAAAGTTTTTGAGTTTGTGTCAGACGCTCACACTCCCAAAAATGTGTTGATTGTGGGACAAAAAAAACAAAATTTGTTGGTTGATAAGACGGCTATTTTACAAAAAATCAAAACTTCAAAAGCCTATTTTGGCATCAGCTACCATCATTTAGAGCGCATGGCTGGGCTATGATTGATTCAAATGTTTTGTTAGTTTTTCAAAAGCCCTTGCTCGGTGGCTAATTTGGCTTTTTTCAGTCATCGTCATTTCGGCAAGGGTGCGGTTGGTGTCAGAGAGTTCAAAAACAGGGTCGTAGCCAAAGCCGTGCGAGCCACGGCGTTCGGTGATTATTGTTCCGTCCAAAATACCTGTAAACTGCTGCTGTTGCCCGTTGATGATGAGCGTAATGACGGTTTTGAAGCGAGCCGAGCGATTGGTGTCGTTGCCCAAATTACGGAGCAATAAGTCAATGTTTCGGTCGTGATTGCCATGCTCGCCTGCATACCGAGCCGACATTACGCCAGGCGCACCACCCAGAGCGGCCACTTCCAAGCCAGAGTCATCGGCAAAGCAGTTTATTTGATAGCGTTCCCAAACGTATTGTGCTTTGAGTAGCGAGTTGCCTTCGATGGTATCGGCAGTTTCTGGAATATCGTCATAGCAGCCAATGTCATTGAGGGTTTGCAACACAAAAGTGTCACCCAGCATATCGGCTATTTCTTCTATTTTGTGCTTGTTGTTTGAGGCAAAGCAGAGCGTCATTGAAAGATTTGGGTTGATTTATTTGCAAAAATAGGTAATAATAATAGAAAAAAATAGATGTGCCGTAATCTTTGAAACTCGTCATTTGCGATGCTATCCTCAGCGATGTCGTAGCCCTACCTATAAGAATACCACTTCCATTAAGTCAGTTTGTGAAGACGGGGTCGCCCAGACGGGGTCGCCCAGACATAAACAACGGTAGCCAACTGGGTTCTGTGTCTTCACAGAACTCCTAACTTAACGGAAGTGGTGTCCTCATAAGACATTTCGCTCGTCTGTAAGGATGGAGGCCAGACGTAGATAACGAAACGGGGGAAGAGCAAAAGACGATACTGAAATAAATACAAATAGAAGTTGAATAAAAAATCGCTTCATAAAAATTAGTGAGTGGTTTGTATTGAAAAAAATAAATTTTTACTTCATACCGTCTTAGGTATCATTGCTTTATACCTATTTTTTCGTAACCAGTCTTTCCCGCCTCCTCGACACCCTCAGCCGCTGGCCATCGAGTAGCAGCACTTCTTTGGAGTTTGAGGCACTGATGTAGTCTCTGCGCACGAGGTGGCTCTTGCTGATGCGAACGAAGAGGTCGGCAGGGAGTCCTTTTTCAAAAAGACCGAGTGTTTTGGCATACAGCACTTGGCTGCCATCGTCAAAATGTAGAACGGTATAGTTGCTGCAACCGCTCATCAAAACCAATCTGTGCAACGGATGCAGTACTTTCACAACAGGAAATGCTGGGTATAATGACATAGTAGATGGGGTTTATTTGCACAACAAAGTTGGTAGAAATACAAATAAAAGCCATCAGCACCTTCAAAATTTGCGCTTATTTCGAATAACTGGTCAAAATGAGGCGTTTTTTGGTCGGTGGTTTTTTTGAGGGAGAGCACTTTTAGTGTTTTGGGCCGTTTTGAATTTTTTAGAGGGCGTTTTTGTTTTATCAAAAACCACAAAAAAAATGAATGCTTTACGTCAATTTATTAGTGCATCAGACAGCGATTCGGTGCTAATATCACTTCCTGTCGAGTATCGTCAGCAACGATTAGAAATTATTATTTTGCCAGTTGTCGAGCCATCAAAAGAAGACAAACTACTAAAACTGATGGACGAAATGGCGGACAAAGCACATAAAAGAGGGCTTACACCTGAAATCTTAGAACAACTGCTGAACGAAGAATGAAAAGAAATCTTGTTCTTGATACCAATGCGCTCGTTAGTGCTGCGCTATCAGAAGACTCCGTTTCGGGTAGGGCTTTCAGAAAAGCGATAACTACATTTTCGATTGTTATGTCTTCAGCCTGTAAAGACTCCGTTTCGGGTAGGGTTTTCAGAAAAGCGATAACTACATTTTCGATTGTTATGTCTTCAGCCTGTTTCGATGAGCTTGTTGAGGTTATTTTAAGACCAAAGTTTAGAAAGTACCTTGACATTCGAGATGCCCTTGATTTTGTAGATAATTATAAAAACATGGCTGCTCTAATACCAATTATTCATAGCGTTACAGACTGCCGAGACCCAAAAGATGATAAATTTCTGGACCTTGCTCTTGCTGCGTCTGCCCAGTACATAATCACTGGCGATACTGATTTGTTGGTTTTGCACCCTTATCATGACATTGAAATCATTACGCCTGCTGATTTTTTGGCGTTATGAAATTCAAGTAACTAAAAATAATCAACCAAACTAAAATCTATTCTCATGCTTACCATTCAGATAGACGATGCTCAGTTGGAGCAGCGTATCATAGAAAAAGCCAAATCAATCGGCCAAACGGCTCAAGAGTTTTTGAGAGATTTGGCCGTGCGAGAAACTACAAAAAAAGACAAGCTACCTTTTGATGTGCCTCGGCTCGACCCTGCATTATATGCCCAAGTAATAGATTTTGGTATTGATGACGAAAATCTCAATAGAGAAACAGTTACTCTTTTTGCCCAAGTTGGCGATGCAGGTCAATACATTCATAATTTGAGAAGACAAGCTCGAGACTAAAATGCTACTCTTAGATACCTGTATCGTCATTGACTATCTTCGTAACAAACCTGATGCTGTTCGTTTTATTGACAATGCGGACAAAAGCCATTTCTACCTCTCTACCGCAGTAACGATTGAACTCTATAAAGGAGTTAGAGACAGAATCGAACTCAGAACTTTACAAAAAGAAATACAGCGGTTTAAACTTCTCGAAATAGACCAGAATATTTCTGAAATCGCTAACAAGTTAGCAGAAACTTATGCCCTATCTCATAAAATGGGGTTGGCCGATACGCTTATCGCCGCTACCGCCCTTGTCTATGACCTCGAACTGCGTACTTACAACCTCAAAGATTTTGGCTTTATTCCTAGCATTAGGGTTTCTAATGACTTAGATTGATGCCATTCCGTGGTCTGTGTCTCACAGACCACAGCGATGTAGGCCACGGAGCAGGCTTTTAGGCAACTGAGGTAAGAAATTGAATTTTTTAGGAGGCTTATTTGTTTTGGTTTAAAACAATTTGACAATAATATCAAATCATGCTTACTATTCACATAGACGATGCTCAGTTGGAGCAGCGTATCATAGAAAAAGCCAAGTCAATCGGTCAAACGGCTCAAGAGTTTTTGAGAGATTTGGCCGTGCGAGAAACTACAAAAAAAGATAAGCTACCTTTTGAGATACCTCGGCTCGATTACCGAAACCATATCTCAATTATTGATTATGACATTGAAGATGAAGAAGAACTCCTTGCGGAGGACACTTCGATGCCTTTGTTTGCTCATATTACAGACTCTGCTAAATATGTTCATGACGTGCGTAGAAAACCAAGAAATTAAATTATGATTCTCGTTGATACAAACATTTTGATTGACTATTTGAGAGGTGTAAAAAAAGCAGAGGATTTCGTTCAACGTCAAGGAAAAACTAATTTAGCCATTAGCACGGTTGTAGCTATGGAATTATACCAAGGTTGTTTGAATCGGCGTGAGTTTGCTACTATACGCAAGGAACTGGTAGGTTTTAATGAAATTAAGCTGAATAAAACTGTCGGTGAGGTTGCACTCAAATTAAGTGAACAATTTGCTATTTCACATAAAATGGGAGTTCCCGATACACTCATAGCCGCCACGGCTTTGGTTTACGACCTCGAACTGCGTACTTACAACCTCAAAGATTTCAGTTTTATTCTTGGCATTAGGGTTTCTAATGACTTAGATTGATACCATTCCGTGGTCTGTGTCTCACAGACCAGAGCGATGTTCTGTGGAGACACAGGCCATGGAGCAGTCTCGCCTGAATAGAAAAAAACACCAAAAGCCCTCCACTTTTTACCAGTTATGCGAAAATTAGACCATTTTCAGTAACTTCGTAGGGCAATTCAGTTTTTGCGCTTGCTTTTGGTTATTCAATGAAATCATTTTTCAACAATTCATATCAACTTCTCAAAATCCTAATTTTGAGCGTATTACTTGTCCCCCTTCAGGGGTTGGGGA
>JAYWHT010000049.1:0-3745 GCA_043777595.1 Spirosomataceae bacterium | reverse complement strand
TTTTGTAGGTTGTTGGTATTGTTTCGGAGGTCTTGGATTGTGGAACCGCCGCCAATGTTATTCCAACGGTCGTAGCTTATGCTGCCTGTGTTGGAGCAGGATGAGCCACCGCCACAACTCGTAACGTTGACGGTAACGCTGGCCGTTTTGTTTGAACAACCCGAGCGAGAAGCCGTTGGGTTGTAGGTATAGCTACCGTTTGAGGTAGGTGCGTTGTAGCTTACCTGCTGGCCGTTTCTTACGCCACCTGCCCCTGTCCAAGTATAGCTAACGCCACCGCAATTTGCACCCGAACAGGCAGCATTGAGAGTAAAGGCCGCACCACAGGCAGGATTTGAATTGAAACTCGAAGCCGTGAGGTTAAAATCACAACTGTTGATGCAGGTAAAACCATTCACATTCGCATCGTCCCAAGCAGTGGCTACAGCAAAAGGTTCATAAGCGCAGGGGTCGCCATTGTTCAAATCTGTAGCTGCCTGCACAGTGGCATTACGCATATCACCGTAAACGGATGAACTTTGGAGATAAGTTAAAGCCCTATAAACTATTGCGGTGGCTCGCTCAAAAGAAATAGGGGTCATTGTTAGCCCATTAACTCTGTTTCCTGTACAGATTGCATAAAACCAACGATTCAGTACACCATTATTACGATGAAAAGAATTACTATTATACCAATCTGTATCGTTATCGTGACCAAATCGAATTGGCTGTGGGTCAGGTGTAACAGGAGGATAGACGTTTTTGGGGTTTTCTAAATTTCTGATAGTCCAAGCGTCCTCACCTAATGTCCAATTCCAGTCATTGGGTAATACACTACGTTCTATTGCAACACTAAAAATGTCCGCAATACCCTCATTGAGACTGGCTGCTTGACCAAGACCGCTCAATCCAGCAGTAGCTTCTACTATACCATGCGTATATTCGTGGGCTATTACATCTAAGGCAACAAATGAATTATTTAAATTAGGGTCGAAACTACTCGTTGATGAAGGGGTAAATCCAATACTTATTACCCTTGAATTACGAGTCCAATAATTACCTGTTTCATTTGCATCTATGATCATGCGGGCAATAGAACCATCGTTACTTGTCCCATTACGGCCATAGTTGTTGTTAAAATATTGAAAAGCCCTCTGCAATGCCCAATGTGCTGTAGTTGTGTTTTGTTCGTTGATACCCCAAGTCGTATTAGGGTTTATTACATCACCATTGCCATTAAAAATATTCTCTCGGTTTGAACTGATTATATTGTTCGCATTTCGGCGCGTTATCAAAGCGCCCAAATTCGCTCCATTATTCATAGACAGGCGCAATCCAGGCCCATTAGGGTTATTTTCTGTTTCAAAGTTCTGCTGTCCCCCATATCGGTTTGTAGTATTATTGAAACGAGGAGTAAAAGTAGAGCCTACAAGAAAATTGTTATTTGTTATTGGCGCAGGGTCATTCAACGTTTCGATGTGTTTTTTGTCGGTATGATTACATATCATGCCAAAACATTGTAACACTAAAGGAATGCGTTTGAGAATTTTACCATCTGAGGCATCTACATATACGGTGTGTACGTCCAAACTTCCACGTGTCCCATACACATCAAAGGCATAGGCAATTTTGAAGCTTGATTTAGAAAAATCTTCGTCTAATTGGGCTAATACCAATTTGCCTTGTGGTGGTTTTTGCTGCCCTTTAAAATCCGCTTTCGATAGCCCTTTGTCAGTCAGGGCATAGTCCAAGGCTTTTTGTTCGGGCATAGGTTTAGACAAATCAAAATCCATATCTTCTACAATACGTCCGTGTGCGGTCAATAATATACCATCTCGGGAGTGTAGCGAAAACTCGGATCCATCTACGGGTGTTTTTTTGTAATAAAGCTGGTAGCGTTGGTGACGAATCTTGAGGTTATCGGTTTCGTCTTTTGTTAGTTGATACTCATAGTGTTGGCCAATGCCGAGATTGGTTGCATAGGTAGCGAAAAACGTAGCCGCATTTACTTTGGCTTCGTCTTTAAAAATTATCCAGCCGCTGGGAGTCATTTCTTTGGCTATTTGCTGGAAAGTGCCATCTTTTTCTCGTAAGTACTTGGGATTATGGCTTTGTGATAATACTCGCCCCCCCCCATAGACTAATAGCAGTATGTTAAATAATAATATCTTTTTCATGATTTTAAAGCGGTTCGTCGCCACGATTTTAGTTGATTTTTTCAATTCTGTCAATTTGTGAACGCAAAATTGCTATTCCTGTAGTACTTGCATACCCTCTCGCCCAAAAAACACGCCCCCATACTCTATACTTATAAGGGGTATTAGCATAGTCGTTATAGTTAGTAGTTGCTGATAAACCTTTTATTTTTAGAATATTATCAGGGTGTTCGCACAGGGGTACGCTCCGTTGTGGGTACTTAATTTTGAGTTCTTTAACAATAAAGCCATTTTTAAAAAAAAGTGCGCCATTTCCATAGTCTGCAGGAGCATTTTCTAACTTTGCAATAAGGACATAATCAGCACTTGAGTCTGAAGTGTCGCAACAGGAAGCATCAAGGTCGCAACCAGTTAGTTTTTCTTTACAACTCACGCTTATACAAAGCAGCCCAGTCATGTAGAGCCATTTTTTTAGTTTTTGTTTCATATTTTTAAATTTTAAGTTCATTTCTCAAACCTCAACCAAGAGGTTTGTACTATTTTGTTTATCCATAGTATGCTGTTTAAAAAAGGTGAGTAAAATAAAACCAATAAACGGCAGTAAATCAATGATTTGTAAAAAAAACCAAAGCAAAGCAAAAGGCGGTAAAGGGCTAATAAAATTAGCGGTAGGTGGGGGTGGTGTGTGTTTTTGTAATCATAAGCTGGCTGTTTAAATGAAAACTAAAAAACGGGTATTTGTAAATACTTACGAAAGTTGAGAACTTAGTTTTGTATTTCCAAAGGTTTTTGTAAAAATTATTTTTTTAATACTTTTTGTCATTCCGAAGTATGAGGAATCTGCGAGCAAACTGTCAGGTGGAAACACCCGACAGCACAGAAAGTAATAATATTTTTTTAATACTTTTTGTCATTCTGAAGTATGAGGAATCTAACAGGCAGGCTTGAGCAGTGTCCTGTGAAGACACAGGCCACGGAACGGAAATATTAAAAACAGAAATAACTTAAATAAATAGGGACTGCAAGGGACTATAACGTATGATTTTTACAAGTTTTATGGTAAATTTATTTTCGTACTAACACAAAGTCATATTGGCTTTTTGTGCCAACTCTCAATGGGCAACATTCTTGAGTCTGTTGACCATTGAAATAAACTCCCCCTCCCCTTGAATACTTATCATATAGAGGTGGTTGTGAATTATTCCACTCATAAAATATACTTCCAGAATGATAGTCCTTGGGTATTTCAGTTGTAATAATATACTCACCTTTAGCATCGGTAGTCGAGCGTTTCAAATAAGTAGATACCGACCCTAAAATTCCTCTTTCACCATACAATTCCATTACTACTCCCTCAATGGGTTGGTTTATGTCGTTGGTTACTTTACCAAATACTACGGTGGTTCGGTCTTCTTTTTTGCAACCAGCTACGCTGCCAATGAGTAGTGTAACGTACAGGCATTGTTTTAATTTTTTCATTTTTTTTAAAATTTAAGTTTGTACTCAATTTGTTAAATCCAGTCTCTTAGGCTTCGCTTAGGGAGTGGCAATGAGGTGGTTTTTTTTATCCATAAAGTGCTGTTTAAGTAAGTAAAATAAAACCAATAAAT
>JAYWHT010000048.1:0-48917 GCA_043777595.1 Spirosomataceae bacterium | reverse complement strand
AGTAAAAATAATTTCTTCCTGCAACATCATTACTAATTGCCCCGTTTCACCGTGTTTTTGCCACAAATCTTCGGCATTATCGACCCGATAAACACTTTTCCAGCCTCCGCCCGAGTGGGGCTTCATGTAGGCAGGAAACCCAATTTGGTCGAACATATATCCCCAATCAAGCGGAGCAACCAAGTTACGGAATGATTTTTCTGAGGTATCATCAGGGCGAACTTTTGAAGGCAAAAGTACGGTTTTTGGTACGGGTACTCCCAATTTTACAGCCAAGCAGTTGTTAAAAAATTTCTCGTCGGCACTCCACCAAAACGGATTATTGATAACCGCCGTACCACACAATGCAGCATTTTTGAGATAGGCTTTATAAAAAGGCACATCTTGCGAAATACGGTCGATAATCACGGCATAGTCTGTGGCTTCGCCTTGTACTACTCGGTCGATGAGTACAGGCTCTGCTACGATATTTTTACCGTCCAACTGATTGACTCTTTCGACAAATGCGGCTGGAAAAGTACTTTCCATGCCGTGTAATATTCCGATTTTTTTCATAACTATTTTTGTATAATAAATTGATTTTCAGATTGTTATTTAACTACAATACCCTCGCTTTTTAGATATTGACCAATATTAAACACCTGGCCGTCCATGAGCATAATGTCATTGTCCCACTCACGTACTTGCCAGTCTTTGTTTTTCTCCATAATGGTTACAGTTTGAGTATTGGTCATAATCCAGACTACTCGCTCAACGCCAAAATCAAGTAGTTTTTTGGACTTTTTATAAATATACCCAAAACCTGTCAGTTCAGACACGTCGGCCTCCGTGTCGATTTCGATAGCAATTTTGGGTGGCACGTCTGGGTATTTTTTATTGATTTTTTCGGCGGGCAAAACCGACTTTTCATAAATTGCAATATCATTAGAAAAATTATTGCCTGTGTCAATATGACTACCGATTTCGCTGCTCAAAACACGGTATTTGTCCGTATCAATAAAACGATAAATGACTCGTAGCATATAATCAACGAGTACGGCTTGGAGTGAACTACAGCCCATGATATCTTCTAATTTTTTGGTTTTGTTTAGTACAGATTGATAGCCCTTATAATAAATAGGCTGACCGTCCATGATTTCATATATTAGATAATCAGGGATTTTGCGTTTGGGTTTGGTTGCTGTTACAGGGCTTAATATCATATTGATTCACTTTTATTTTTTGACAAATATAACTGATTTTTGAAAATACGCTACTACCTCATCATTTCTCTCAAAACCTCTAACGACCGAATGTCGCCCATGTCTTCTAAGTTGATTTTATAAAAAAAAACGAGTGCGTCCAAAATCTGATTACGTCTTAGGCGGTCGAGGTTGTATGGGTGCGTGTAAGGGGCTAAGATAAACATTTGTAGGGCTTCTTGCGAGGTATCGTCCAACGGAATCGGGTACAGGCTTTGTGTAAGTTGTTCTTCGATTTCAAGAGCGGTTTCTGACCCAAAACCCAGATAAAAAGCCAGCTTGGCCATAAACATCAGATGGAAGTTTTCGTAGTGCTGAGTGATGTTTTCTAATTCTAAGATTGATTCTGACAAAAACTGAAACAGCACTTGGTTTTGTTCTTCTTCTCGTAACGTCTTGACCAACAACTCAGTAATAAACATGGCCATGCTCGACTTGACAAAATCAAAGGGTAAACTACTAAACGGCTGGCTGCACTTAACCTCCGATAGGCGGTGTAGTGTCTGTTCTTTGTTTTTGTGATAAACGACCAAATCCAATAAAGTCAGTGGCTGAAAAAAAGCAATGCGATTGTTCTTAGTCTTAGCCGACCGCACGCCATTGACGATATAACTCTGAATACCAAACTGCTCGGTATAAATCTTGACGATAATCGATGTTTCTCGGTAACGAATATAGCTGAGGGCAATGCCTCGGGTTTTGTGCAACATAAATTTACTTACTTTAATGACAACTTATCAGTAGAAAAGTGTCAGTTTTACATTTATAATCAAAACAAACACAAACAATGAAGACAATATTTTTATTTCTCGCTTTTTGCCTCTTGGCCACTCTGTCAAAAGCCCAAAGCCCTGCCAAAGATAACCGCTTTTTTGAGACCCGTATCTATTATTGTGAAACAGGCCGATTGGACGCTCTGTTGGCTCGTTTTAGAAACCATACAACTAAACTTTTTGAAAAACATGGCATGACCAACATTGGCTATTGGGTGGCTACCGACGTACCAGACAAATTGATTTATATCATGGCCTACCCAAACAAAGAAGCACGGGACAAGTCGTGGAAAGCATTTATAGCCGACCCCGAGTGGAACAAGGTCAAGGAAGCATCTGAAAAAGATGGTAAAATTGTGGCCAAAATCGAATCTATTTTTATGAATCCAACCGATTTTTCACCTATCAAATAAGTAATTTTATTAGTACTTGAGTATTTAGAAAAAAATAATACAATATTACATTTAACTCACGACACAAGACTATAAACACACGACTACTTTTATGTCAATCACATTAGGAAACACAGAATTTTTTAAGGGCATCAATAAAATCCAGTTTGAAGGCCGAGGCTCAGACAATGAGTTGGCTTTTAAGTGGTATGACGAAAACCGCATCGTTGCAGGCAAAACACTCAAAGATCATTTGCGCTATGCCGTTTGCTACTGGCATACGTTTTGCGGTACAGGTGCAGATCCATTTGGGCCAGGTACAAAACAGTTTCCGTGGGACGTAAAAACAGATACCATTGGCCGTGCCAAAGACAAAATGGACGCTGCCTTTGAGTTTATGACAAAGCTGGGCGTGCCATACTATTGCTTTCACGATATTGATTTGGTGGACGAGGGGCTGAACTTTACGCAATACGAAAGCAATCTGAGTACTATTGTGGACTATGCCAAAGCCAAACAACAAGCCAGTGGCGTAAAATTATTGTGGGGAACAGCCAACGTTTTTTCAAATCCTCGCTATATGAATGGCGCAAGTACCAATCCTAACTTTGATGTAATGGCCTGTGCTGGCCTGCAAGTCAAAAATGCGATAGATGCGACTATTGCGCTTGGTGGCGAAAATTATGTGTTTTGGGGAGGGCGAGAAGGCTATATGTCGTTGCTCAATACCAACATGAAACGAGAACTCGACCATTTGGCGCAGTTTCTGACCGTTGCCCGAGACTATGCCCGCAAGCAGGGTTTCAAGGGTACGTTTTTTATTGAACCAAAACCTTGTGAGCCAACCAAACATCAGTACGATTTTGACTCGGCTACCGTTATTGGTTTTTTGAATCAGTATGGTTTAGAAAAAGACTTTCAGCTCAATATCGAAGCCAATCATGCTACATTGGCAGGCCATACCTTCGAGCATGAGCTACAAGTAGCCGCCGATGCAGGTATGTTGGGAAGCATTGATGCCAACCGTGGCGACTATCAGAATGGCTGGGATACAGACCAGTTTCCGATGAACCTCAACGAACTGACCGAAACGATGCTTGTAATTTTGCAGGCTGGCGGCCTAACGGCTGGGGGTATTAACTTCGATGCCAAAACCCGCCGCAACTCAACTGACCTACACGATATTTTTGCGGCACATATTGGCGGTATGGACGCTTTTGCCCGAGCATTGATTACGGCTAATGATATTCTGGAAAAATCGCC
This sequence comes from Spirosomataceae bacterium, assembly GCA_043777595.1. GTDB lineage: Bacteria > Bacteroidota > Bacteroidia > Cytophagales > Spirosomataceae > JAYVJH01. The sequence goes on along the minus strand of JAYWHT010000048.1, from coordinate 45,248 downwards.
TTATTTGACACTCCGAAAAAACCGCTACGCTTCATTTGACTCGGGTAAAGGCCACGATTTTGAAACAGGCAAAATGACACTCGAAGACCTCCGCAACTATGCAATCAGCAACGCAGAACCCGCTCAAATTAGCGGTAAACAAGAAGTATTTGAAAATATCGTAAATCAGTATATTTAAAAAATTCGTGCTACGCAACTAAAAAATAACACTGTAGGTGTGTAGTGTTGGTAGTTAAAATGAGTAAAAAATAAGTTCAGTAAACGAAAACCCGATTGAGTTTTAAAACTTAATCGGGTTTTTTTCTGCCTTTGTTGGTGTTTTCACCAACAACTCGGGCGATAGCTTGTTGGTGAAAACACCAACAAAGGCGAAAAGTTACTTTTTGATAGTCGTTTTTTCGACAGGTTGGATTTTGTGTATCTTCCATAAGGTCACTAAATTGTTGAAAATTTAGTCAACCTATTTTGGTACGAGGCAAAGCGAGTTCTCTCACTCAACGAACAGGGCTTTGTGCAGGTTGGGAATTTGAAAAACGTCCGCCCGTAACCGAAGCCCATTTGAAAAACTGGAGTTGAAGATAATAACAAAAAGCCAAATAGTATTCCGTCAAGCTGGAACAAATGCCAAATAGAATTACTAAAAGTTCATTGTTATTCCGACCGCCCCACTTTTGCCAAACCCCATGTTAGCGGCTGCTCTGTTTGTTCGCTTTACTCTTTTAATCAGTTTTACAATTTCAAACCAAATTACTGAAATAAAACCAATTGCGATACAAGTTAATAGTTGCAACGAATTCAATGTTTCGAATTCAAAAAAAGTTGTCAATGGTTTTACATAAAGGATAAGACCTATAAAAGCGATGGTTATAAAAATGATAAACAAAATCATATTGTTCTTATACTTAAAAGTTGAAAATATTGAATAATAAAATGAGCGGTTTATTAAAGTGAGAAAAATATTTGCTGCTATTAAAACAGTAAAGGTCATTGTCCTTGTGAGTGCTTCATTGTATCCATTAGTGAGAGAATTCTGGTAAACAAATAAAGTTCCTGCGGTTATCACTAATCCTTGAATAATACTTATTGATAGTTCTTTCCAATTAAAGAAAGTAGTTGTCAATGCTTTAGGCTTCTGTAACATCGTATTTTTTTCCATTGGTTCATTTTCATAAATAATAGAACAGGTTGGGCCCATTATTATTTCTAAAAAAATAATGTGGATGGGTGAAAAAATGTTGGGATAAATCCATCCCAAAGCCAAAGGAATAAATACGGTTAGGATTATCGGTATATGTATGGATATGATATATTGGATTGCTTTTTTTAAATTGGCATATATCTTTCTGCCCATAGCAACAGCGTTAACTATTTTGGATAAATCATCTTCTAAAAGAATCAAAGATGCTGCTTGTTTAGCTATTTCTGTCCCTTTTTTCCCCATGGCAATACCAATGTGTGCAGCTTTTAAAGCTGGTCCATCATTCACGCCATCACCTGTCATTGCTACTATTTGATTGTTGGATTTTAAAGCATTGATTATTTTTAATTTGGCTTCGGGAAACATACGGGTAAAAATAGTAGTGTCCATAACACAGATTTTTAACTCATCTTCCTGCAATTTCATCAATTCATCACCTGTAATAGTTTTTTCGTAACCCCTAAATCCGATTTGTTTTGCAATTGCTGCGGTAGTTGCTGCATTATCACCTGTTATAATTTTTACAGCAATGCCAGCGGTATAAAAATCTTCCAATACCTTTTGAATGTTCTTTTTTGGTGGGTCATAAAAGGCAACAATACCTTTAAATTCTAAAGGTAAATCTTGTTGTTTTTCTGGATAATTATCACCTGTAAAATTTGACACGCCTACACCTAATACTCTATAACCATCATTTGCCAAAAGTTGAATGGCGGAAAGTATTTGTTGTTTTTCGGTTTCAGTAAGGTCAGCAACATTTATCAACGCTTCGGGTGCACCTTTGGCTGCTATAATTTTATTGCCGTTAGTGTCTTGAAATATATGAGTCATCATTGGCGGTTTACCGCTTAATGGGTATTCGTGTAGGAGTTTATAATTTGGTCGTTCATCTTTTCGGGTAATGTCCTTATAAGTTTGGTGTAGTGCAACTTCCATTGGGTCAAAAGGAATTGGTTCACTCGCCCACATCGCCAATGTTATCAATTCTTTTTCGGTTTCATTTATAGCATCTGTTGGATTAATTATTTTATTGGTTTGCAAAGTAAATAATTTCGCCAAACTCATTTTATTTTCTGTAATTGTTCCTGTTTTATCGGTACAAATAACAGTTGCACTACCTAATGTTTCAACAGTTTTCATTTGCTTTACTACAATTCCCGATTTCATTAAACGCCATGCACCCAAAGCCATAAATGTGGTAAAAGCAACTGGAATTTCTTCGGGTAAAATGCTCATTGCTAATGTAAGCGATTGCAATAAACTGGTTAGCAAATTTTGAGAATGCCAATAATTAATTGCCCAAACAATTACAAAAACTACCGCACCTGTAATTGCCATCTTCTTTACAAAATTGGCAATTTGTATTTCCAAAGGTGTTTTTTCTTCACTGATACTTTCTAAACTCCTTCCAATTTTGCCTAATTTGGTTTCGTTACCAATAGAAGTGATTGTTGCAATAGCTAAACCACTTGCTACAGTTGTACCACTATAAATATATTTATCTTCTTTGGTTTTATCTTTTAAAACAGCAAAAGATTCCCCTGTGAGTATGGATTCGTTTACTGAAAAGTCGTTGGAATGGATAATACTGCCGTCTGCTGTAATAGATGTGCCTTCTTCTACCATCAAGCTGTCACCAACTACTATGTCTTCACTTCTGATTTCTTCTACTTTTCCATTGCGAATGACTTTGCAATTGGGTTGTGAAAAATCTTTCAGTTTTTCTAAAACATTCTTGCTTCTATAATATTGATATAATGAAATGGAAGTTTGGAATACGATAGCTGCTACAAGAAAAATGCCGTCACCTGTTTTGCCGCAGATAAAATAGATGGAAGAAGCCACCAATAATAAAATCGTCATTGGGTCTTTGCCAATGCGTTTTACCGTGTCTAAGAAACTACTTTCCTTTTTGTAGTCTAATTTATTTGGTCCAAATTTTACCTTTGCAAGAATAACCTGCTCGTTTGTCAAACCTAATATGTTGAAATGATTTGCAGGCATGGGTAGATAGTTATAATTACAGAACGTCTCGCAACGGCGAACCGTGCCGATATAAATTACTGATCGGGGCCGCCCGTTCGGTTCAATTACTTACAAATGTATAATAGGTTTCCGTCTGCCGAAACAAAAGTACAAAATAATTCCTAATGTTCAATTACTGTTGGTGTTTTCACCAACAATTCGGACGATAGCTTGTTGGTAAAAAACACCAACAAAGGCGAACACAATAAATACAAAGTAAATTATTGTAAACTTACAGATACTCCAAGCCCAGAAAAAGTGTAAGGTTGATAACAGGACAAACAATGCTTTATTAAAACAAGCTATATGTCAGTTGAATACCTATATTGTTGCCAATAATGGGATAATCGGGAAAAATAAATGACCCTAATTTCTGCCTTTGTTGGTGTTTTCACCAACAATTCGGACGATAGCTTGTTGGTAAAAACACCAACAAAGGCGAAAATGATAGTTACTTTAAGATAGTGAATTATAAATTTTGCTCGAAAAACCACTATTTAAAAAACACATCTCTAAACGTGAAATAATAATTGTCAGAGACTACTTTAATTGGTGTGAACTGCCTTGATAGTGTATAGTTTTCTCTTTTGTAAGTCCAGCCCTCGTTTGATTCGTAAATATTGTGTATGTAGTTGGTAGCGAGTTTTGGTTTGAACAGCACAGAATGTTTCGATGTCTTGATTCTCAGACTATCAAAAACACTAAAAAAAACACTATTAGGTTTGCTACCATCACTCACTAACGAGTAAAAACTGTATTCTTCATCGGGTTTAAGTGTATAGTTAGAAAGCTGACTCGTTCCTTCATTCAATGTTGAAGAAGAATACATTCCTAGCCCTGTCCTGTCTTGCTTTGTAAATAAATTTAGTTCTATTGGCTCGTTTAGTTTATTTACAAATATAAGCTGCTCTTGCTGCCTTTCGATAGGGCTACAAGAATAAGACAACAATACGGATAATATTAAAAGAGTGATTGTGTGAGTTTTCATGGTGTTGGATAGTTTAAGGTCTTACAATATAGGCTTTCATACTTGCATTGTCATAAATGGTTCTGCCTTTGTTGGTGTTTTTACCAACAACTCGGACGATAGCTTGTTGGTGAAAACACCAACAAAGGCGAAAAAAACTAATTTTTTCACACTTTTGTTTTGTTTAATTGTTAAAAAGTTAGACACGCAAGCCCCCTTCGCTCTGCCAAGATGTTCTGGGGGCTTGCGTGTTGCAAAGGTAGCACAATCAAACTACGCTTGTCAATAGGGGAATTCCATGAATTTTTGGGTATCCACTAAGTAAATTCCCTTAGAAGATAGAAATCATTAAGGGAATTTACTTAGTTACATCAGTATTAGGCTCTCCAAAAGTCATTTTGATGGCTGTCTCCAAAAGTTCGGCAGTGTTTTTCAGCCCTAATTTTTTGATGATATTGTTTTTATGGCTTTCAACAGTTTTGGTGCAAGTGAATGACACATCAGCAATTTTTTTATTAGAATAACCATACGTAATAAATCTAAAAATTTCTTTTTCTCTTGCTCCCAGCGGTGCGATATACGCTTTGTATTCGGCTATTTTGGGGTTGCTTAGCCCTCTAAACATCAACGGGCTCATGTACCGTTCGCCACCAGATAGCCGCTGCAAACAAGTTTCTATTTCTTCAACGTTCGCATCTTCGTACAAATAGCCACTTATGTCGGCAAAAATAGCTGGTAAAATAGGCGGATAGTCACGAGATAAAAATACCACACACTTAGTAGCAAGGTGCGGTATAGACTTTATTTGTCGGCATATAGCGATATTATCAACACCACCGCCTGTACCAATAAGGAGATAATCAGGTTTTTCGGCATTCACTAACTCTAATAAATTACTTTGAGCATTTAGTGTTTGATAACCCTTATACTCAAATCTCTCGCGCAACAGTTGAGTTGTTAGATTGTTAAAATAGGCTACAATGATAGATTTTTGCATGGTTCGACTTGAATTTTCGACTTTTCAGAAACAGGGTTGTTATAGCTGTAACGCTATGATATCATTATCTTTACTAATTTTACATAAACATAGTAATTTTTGGGTGCTTTGAAGTACAATCGTACACTTTCTAATTTGCTAATCCAATAGATTATTAAGAAAAACTATGACCTTCTCAACCAAAAATAGGTTCAGAAACCAAAAACCCGATTGCGTTTTAAAACTCAATCGGTTTTTTCTGTTTATTTTTGTTACTTTTGGAATAATAAGTACATGTTCAAAAGTAATATGGCATTTCAATTATAATAACTTACTGATTTACAGTACTATATTTGACTCAGGACACGGTACTATATACTCACGACTCCTTAATTCGTTCATAAACCCCGTCTTTATATGAAAAAGCTACTAACTATTTATTTTTTATTGGTCAATGCCCTTGGCGTATCTGCCCAAATCGAAAAAGCACCAGCCCGTGCCGAAGGCGATGGCCCTTACAATCAGTTGATTATCAGAGGCGTTACGTTGGTCAATAGTACTGGTGCGCCACCAATTGGCCCTGTTGATATTGTGGTCGAAAAAAATCGGATTAAAGAAATACAGCAGGTAGGTTATCCAGGAGTGGCAATCGACCCCAAACGTCGCCCTCAACTGGGAGCAGGTGGCCGAGAGTTTGACTGCGCTGGTATGTACCTCATGCCAGGTTTTATAGATATGCACGGCCATATTGGCGGGCAGTCGCAGGGTACTCCAGCCGAGTATGTTTATAAACTCTGGCTCGGGCATGGCATCACAACCATCAGAGAGCCATCGGCAGGTAATGGCTTGGATTGGACACTTGACCAACGAGAAAAAAGCCTTAAAAATCAAATTACTGCGCCACGTATCAAGGCTTATACTGTGTTTGGAATGAGTGCAAAAGACCCTGTCGTTACGCCAGAGCTGGCTCGGGACTGGGTGCGTAGCAATGCCGCTAAAGGTGCAGACGGTATTAAGTTTTTTGGAGCAGAGCCAGAAATTTTTAAAGCGGCACTCGAAGAAAACAAAAAACTGGGCTTACGCTCAGCCTGTCATCATGCCCAGTTGGAGGTAGCCCGTATGAACGTTTTGGCAACGGCCAAAGCAGGACTAACTTCAATGGAACACTGGTACGGGCTGCCAGAGGCACTTTTTGCCGAAAGAACCGTACAAAACTACCCAGCAGACTATAACTACAACAACGAGCAAAACCGATTTGAAGAAGCAGGCAAACTGTGGCAACAAGCCGCCAAGCCCGGCACAGAGCGGTGGAATCAGGTGATGGACGAATTGATAAAGATGGATTTTACCCTCGACCCTACCTTTAATATTTATGAAGCTAACCGAGACCTGATGCTCGCTCGCCGTGCCGAATGGCACGATGACTATACATTACCTGCATTGTGGCGGTTTTATGGCCCCAGCCGTATTTCGCATGGGTCGTATTGGCACAACTGGGGTACGGAGCAAGAAGTGGCTTGGAAAGAAAACTACCGCTTATGGATGCAGTTTATTAACGAATATAAAAACCGAGGAGGGCGTGTTACGACTGGCTCAGACTCGGGGTTTATTTATCAACTTTATGGCTTTGCGTATATTCGTGAGCTTGAACTACTGCGTGAGGCGGGTTTTCACCCATTAGAAGTCATCAGAGCAGCTACCATCAAAGGGGCGGAAGCGTTGGGAATGGACAAGGAAATTGGCTCGGTTGAAGTAGGTAAATTGGCAGATTTTGTGATAACCGAAGAAAATCCCTTGGCCAATCTCAAAACACTCTACGGCACAGGCGCAATCAGACTTGACGAAAACAATGAAGTAAAACGAGTTGGTGGCGTTAAATATACGGTCAAGGACGGTATTGTGTATGATGCCAAAAAGCTATTGGCCGATGTCCGCAAGATAGTAGCAGATGCCAAAAAGAAAGAAAATTTTGAGATAACCCAACCGGGAATGGCCCCAAAAACAGGGAAAGTGTCGGGGGAGAAGAATTAGGGGGAAAGTGTTTATGATGCTTTTGTTGGTGAAAACACCAACAAAGGCGCAATGTATCAAAAAACGTAGCAGCCAATGGTTCAAATTCAGGCTCTCCAAAAATCTTTCCGAGCGTTGTTGCGTTTCTAAGATTGGCTTGTGGGGGTTTCATTGGTTTGGATTTTATGTCAAAAGCGGCTTAACAGATCCCAACGGGTAAAATACGAATAATTCGAGGAATTTCGAGTGGGTGAACAAATTTAAAGACAAAATCTAATGTTATTTCTCGGGCCTTTTGGGCAAGGATTTTGCCATTTTTATCGTGTGCAATTACCCCAGTGTTCGTAAAGGCAATCCATTCGCCAGCGTATTTTGCTAACTCTTTTCGGTTGTTTTGCAACCATTCAGAAGGTGTTTCAAATGTTGGCTTTATCTTTTTTTCCATGTTCTGAAATTTTTAGTAAAGGTAGCGTTTTTCTAGAAAAAAAATTCCGAAAATACAAACGCCCACCTCGGTTGAGGTGAGCGTTTGTGAAAATCAGAGCCAAAATTATAAATGTACGAACTTATTTAACTGTGACTGGGAAAGTAAATTCTTGACCCGAAAACTTTAGGCGAATAATAGTGTTACCCGCTTTTAAGCCTGTTACTTTTCCACTTCCATCTACTTTTGCGATTTTAACACCGTCTGACGACCAGTAGGTATTGTTAAAATAAGTGGTCGATTCGATACTATTACTACCAAAAGGGACAACACCAGTTATTTGCCTTGACGCATTAACTTTCAACGTTGCTGCCTTTGTTGGTGTTTTCACCAACAACTCGGACGGTAGCTTGTTGGTGAAAACACCAACAAAGGCGCAGAGTTAGCTTTTTCTTACACCTCTTCCAACTCCCTTTCCAATACCACCACCTTCTCTTTCTTTCCAAACCGCTCTTTGATGCCCTCAATTATCCAGTACATAGCGGGTACCATGACTAAGGTAAGAACGGTACTAAAACTCAAACCAAAGATAATAGTGTAGGCCAACGAACCCCAGAAAACGGCACTAAAACCACCAATAAAAAACTGTGGGTCAAAGTCAGAAAACAGCGTTACGAAGTTGATATTCATACCAATAGCCAGCGGTACAAGTCCCAAAATACAGGCCGAGGCCGTGAGCAATACGGGCGTAAGACGGGCTGCTCCTGCTTCGATGAGTGCCTTGCGAGCCGTATAGCCTCTCTCTCGTAGCTCTTCGGTAAACTCTATGAGCAAAATACCGTTTTTGATAACGATTCCGGCCAATGCAAAAATACCTACGCCTGTCATAATAATCGACATGGTTTTGCCAGTAATCATAAAGCCCAAGAATACGCCAATTAAACTAAACACAACGGTAAAGAAAATAATAAATGGCTTGCTCAACGAGTTGAATTGTGTTACTAATATCAAGAAAATCAAGAAGATAGCACCCAAAAAAGCCACAGCCAAAAACTGCAATGACTTCATTTGTTCTTCTTGCTCCCCACCCAGCTTGACGGCATAGCCCTGTGGCATATCTATGCCATCGACTACTTCTTTTATTTGGGCATTGACTTCATTGGGGTTAAATCCTCCCAAAACGTCAGACGATAACGTAACGACACGCTCCAGATTTTTGCGATTGATGCCGCTGTAAGTCGTTGTGTATCTGATGTTTGTCAAAGCACTTAACGGAACTTGTCGCAATATACCGCCCAAATTCATGTCTCGATAAACGATGTTCATACTCAGTAGTTTTTCTATCTGGCTACGGTCTTCCGATTTTAATCTGACCATAATTGGATAGTCGTCTTTGTCGTCTCTAAATTTTGAAACTTCTGTACCAAACAATGCTCCACGTATCTGCATCGCTATCTGAGCAGTGCTAATGCCTTCTCGCTCGGCACGCTCACGGTCGATATCAACCACAATTTCGGGTTTGTTTAGCACCAAGTCAGATTTTAACTCTTCGATGCCCTGCACTCCCGATTTGTTGATGGCGTTTTTGACATTGGCGGCTACTTTTATCAATTGGTCAAACTCTTCGCCAGCGATTTCTATCGTTACGGCCTTGCCTGTTGGCGGCCCGTTGTTTTCGGGTTCGGCAGTTACTTGTGCGCCAGCAATTCCCTTGACACGTTCACGCACTTTGGCCAAAATTTCTGATGTAGAGATACCAAAGTGTACTCGCTCTTCGGCACTCTTGAAAGCAACCGTAATCTTACCCTTGTGTGGTACAATGGTTCGGTCGGGGTTAAACGGGTCGCCAGCATTGATACCAATATTGGTAATAACCGAAGCCACAACGGGGCTATTTTTGCCAATTACACTATACACTCGGTCTTCGAGTTGCTTCATGGTTTCGTTGGTTTTGGCGGCATCTGTACCCTGCGGCATAACACAATACACATATACAAAGTCTGGGTCGCCACTCGGAAAAAAAACTGTCTTGGGCTTAACAATACCAAGCAGGACGATTGTACCTACAAACAGAACAATGACTCCCACAAACATTATGTAGGGTCTGAAGCCTGTAATTACCCATGATATGAGCTTGCGATAACCGTTTTTTAGTCTTGGAAAAGTATTATTTTGAAACGGAACGATAATGTACGGTGTCAGTACATAATGATTGAAAACATACAATATTGTAATGAATGCAAATAGATTGCCAAAACCACGGTGAACCAAATAACCAAACACCGACAGCACCACCAGCACAATAAGCGGAGTACGAATAGAGCGAAACGAATGGTCTTCGTTGGCGTGCTCTTCGGTACGTTTTAATGATGACGATGCAAAGACTGGATTCATAACATAAGCCACAAATAAACTTGCAAAAAGGGTGATTATTAGTGTCAGAGGTAAGAATTTCATGAACTCACCTACAATACCCGGCCAAAACAAAAGCGGTAAAAATGGCGCAATTGTAGTGAGTGTTCCCGATAGTACTGGCACAAAAACCTCGCCTGCTGCATAAGAAATGGCCTCGGTTCGGGTGAGTTTTTTGTCGTCGTTGTATATTCGGTGGGCATTTTCGATGACCACAATCGCATCGTCTACTACAATACCCAACCCCAACAAAAAGGCAAAAAGTACGATAGTATTGAGCGTAAAAGTAATACCCGTCACACCCGCAATAACTGGAAAAAGTACAAAAGCAACGAGCGTAGAGAGCGGTACCGAAAGCCCCACAAAAATAGCATCGGTAACACCCATAAAAAACATCAGAACCAGTACCACAAATATAAAACCGAGAATAACGGTGTTCAGCAAGTCATTTAGTTCTACCTGTGTACGCTCCGAACTATCGCTGGTTAAACTCACTTTGAGACCATCTGGAAATTTGGTCTCTTCGTATTTTTTCAAAATAGTCTTAATTGCATCGGCAGCAATGATGAGGTTTTCGCCACCACGCTTGATGACATTGAGCGTAATAACCGTTTTGCCGTCCAAGCGAGCGTAGCTTTGTTTGTCGGCATAAGCGTCTTTGATTTCGGCAATTTCGGCCAAGCGCAGTGTTGCACCCGTCGAAGACCGAATGATGACATTGTTGAGTTGGCTCACGTCCTTAAACTCGCCCACTACTCGCAAATTGCGGCGTACATTGTCCACGTTTAGTTCGCCACCCGAAATATTTATATTTTCGCCCTGAATAGCCGACTGAATATCATAAAAAGTAACGCCAGCGGCCTGCATTTTATATAAGTCGAGGTTAATCTGTACTTCACGGTCGAGCGCACCTACAATATCGACACGAGTAATTTCGGGCAAGGCTTCGATTTCATCTTTTAGTTGGTCGGCATAATCTTTTAGTTTTTTTAGAGAATAATTACCCGCTAAATTGATATTCATAATCGGAAACTCCGAAAAGTTTACGGCCTGTACCGAAGGCTCTTGCTTGCGGTCGGTGGGTAGGTTGGCTTTGGCCTTATCTACGGCATCAGACACCCGTTGTTTGGCAATCTGCGAGGTAATGTCGGCACTAAACTCTACGGTAATCAACGAAAAATCCTGAATCGAATTGGACTTGACTTTGGTTACGCCAGTAGCCGCTTTAAGTTGTTTTTCGATGGGCTTAGTTATAATCGTCTCAATGTCGGACGGGCTTGCACCAGGATAAATCGTTGAGACGATAACCGTCGGCAGCGCAATTTCAGGAAACTGCTCTTTGGGCATTGTCAGATAGACATAAAGCCCTGTAATTGAGATAAATGCGGTGAACAAATAGACAGTCGTTTTGTTGTCTAAGCACCAGCGAGTGATTGCGAAATCTTTTAGTGTTGTCATGTTTTCTTAATTTTGAATGGCTGAATGAATGAATGGTAGAATGAATAATTAGAAAATCGCTCATTCTATCATTCATTCACTCAATAACTTATCACTTGCCCGTCCACCAAATCTTGATAGCCTTCTGTTATAATCAAGTCGCCAACCGAAAGGCCGCTTATTATTTCTATGTCGCCGTTGTAGCTTACGCCTGTTTTGACGGTTTTGGCTTTGGCAATTTTCTTGTTTCCTTCGGTTATCGCTACATAAACTACATCACCGTTTTCGGTACTCTGGATATAATTTTGCTTGATAATCAACACATTAGATTTGTTTATGTCGGCAATATTTAAGACAGACACCATGTTAGGTTTCATGTCGGCGGTGGTGGGTATTGATGCTTCGATTTTGAAAGTACGATTGGCTGGATTGACCAATTTACTAATAAAAGTAACTCGTGCATTGAGTTCTTTGCCAATGTCGGGTAGCGATACTCTGACGGCATCACCCATTTTGATATTGCTCAAATAAGTATCAGGAATATTGGCCGATGCTTTCAATCCGCCCAAGTTGATGATACTTGCCAGCGGCATACCAGGCATGGCTACTTCGCCCATTTTGGCCATCACTCGCTCAACTGCACCGCTGATAGGCGCATAGACATTATACATATCTCCTTGAGTTTTGATGACGGCTATATTTTTTTCGAGTGATTCTTTGTTGTTTTTGGCTTGTAAATATTGAATCTCTGTACCAATTTTTTGGTCCCAAAGTCCTTTTTGTTTTTCATAAACAGTATTGACTAACTCTAATTGCTGATTGATGGCCGAGAGTTGATCACGTAAAACAGAATTATCAATTTTGGCCAACAACTGCCCTGCTCTTACACTCTGTCCTTCTTTTACATACACAGCCGTGTAGGTACCAGGCATACGAGGTGTGGCGGTAGCGGTATTTTTGGTTTCGATAGTTCCCTGAATTTTAATAAAACTCTGAAAATTACGGGTAGTTAGGGGTTCGGTAACAACAGGAACTATTTTTTCGGCAGCAAGCATTGATGGGTCTATTTTTTTGACTTCGGCATCGAGTGTGGCTATTTGGGCTGTCAGGTCTTTGGCCTGTGTTTTGAGTTCGGTTAGTAGTTTTTTCTTACCCGCGAGAGAGTTGTCAGTTTTTTCCCCACAAGAGGCGAGAATTACCGTGAATAAAAATAGATGTGTTGCTTTCATTTGTTTGTGATTTAGCCCCTATCCCCGACCCTTTCCCCATAATGGGAAAGGGAGGTAAAACACCCCTTCTCTTGTGGGGAAGGGGACGGGGGTTGGGGTGTTAAAAATTAAGTTTTCCTTTTGCTTTATCTAAATCTACTTTTGCCAACAGTACGTCGTAAAGTGCGGCAAAGTAGTTGGTTTGTGATTCTTTCAATGAGGCTTCGGCACTGATTACCTCGAGATTTGAGCCTGAGCCTGCTTTGTATTTGATTTTACTGACCCGTACAATTTCTTGTGCCAAATCTAAATTACGTTTTTGTGTTTTGAGCGTTTCGAGGCCATTAACTATGCTGATGTTGGCACTTTTTATTTGTAAATCAATGCTTTGCTCTACCAAACTGAGGCTTTGTTTTGCTTTTTGGACTGTATTACGGGCTTGTTGAATCTTGTATTTTTTGGCAAAACCGTCAAAAATAGGTACCTGAACGCTCAGACCGATATTAGCATTGTTGAACCACGGTGAGCTAAAAACGTCCCCAAAAGTATTCCGACCAGTGTTGTAGCCGTAGCCTGCAAAGGCCGCCACTGTTGGGTAGTAGCCTCGTTTGTTGTTTTCTACGTCGTATTCGGCCAGTTTGAGGTTTGTTTTCAGAATCGAATAATCTGGGCGTTGGTCATAGCCAAAATCTCCGTCGTTGGCCGTTTTGGCTTCGAGTTCGATGCGGGCTACGTCATTGTCTGAAATACGGTCGGTCAAGTTTATGGTCTCTTCAAGGGGCATTCCCATCTGGAATTTAAGCAAATACTGACTTAATTGAATCAGATTAGCTACTTTTTGTTTCTCGGTTTTGAGGTTGTTTTGGGTAACTTCAAGCCTGTCCACATCAATTTTTTCGATAAAACCGCTTTTGTTTAAGCCTCTCAACTCAACGAGCGATGAGTCCAAACGTTCAATATTTAAGTCCAATAACTTAGCCCGTTCTTCGGCAATTAGCACGCCATAGTAGGCTTTCGCTACGCTTTCGGCTACTGTCATTTTGGTCTGCCTAATGGCTTTATTTGCCAATTCACGGTATGCCTCAGCGGCTTTGAGGCCAAGCAACCATTGGGCATTGAACAATAGCTGACTTACCTGAACACCGGCTTGTCCCGAAAACTTGACACCAAACTGAACTACAATGGGTGGGGCATCTGAGGGAGCATTTTGGTCAAAAAATACGGCTGGAAAAAATGCCCGCTGAATAATGAGGTTATCTAAAATTGAAACAGAGCCGCTCACCTGTGGCAAGCCCACAGACCGAATCTCACCGATACGACTTTCGGCACTGGCGGCATCACTTTGGCTGTTTTTGATGGTTATGTTGTTGGCAACGCCATACTGAATGGCTTGCTGTAACGAAAGGCGGTTTTGGGCAAAACCCAAATTTAAGCCCAAGCCCCCCAACCCCCACAGGGGGAATAATAATAGTAAGAGTAGTTTTTGTTTGTTCATAGTGTTAAAAATAAAATTCAGTAAATAGCTGTTAATAGGTCATGCAGATGCTTGTGCAAGATATTTTTTAAAGTGTGCAATGACAATGTCAAAATGTTAGATGGCTGTTAATGGGTTTTTGAGGTAATTTTCATATAGTTCAAAGCCTTTGGCTGTCATAATGCCTCTCAGGAAATGGTCGAGTAGCGATAGTTGTGTTTCCAAGACATTGAATTTATTGTTTGGAAAAATCTGTGGGTCAAACCCAAACTCCACCTCTTCGTTGCGAAGACGAGCCAAGATTTCTACGTTCAAATCGCTACGATAAAGACCCACTTCAATGCCTTTTACTAAGTTTTTACGAATCAACTCTAATATAAAACCATTTTTAAACTCGGTAAACGACTGCCAGGCACTCGGGTAATACCGTTTTAAGTCCAAAAACACGCATGGGTTCATGCCTGTCAGCATTTGTCGCATCATTTCAGACCCTCGTACCACTTCAGCAATAGGGTCGGGGGCTTCGGCCTGCATTTTTTCTGACTCACAGCGTTCCTTTTCAAAATGGCTGCGAACGCCCTCGTTCACGATGGTGTCTTTGTCTGGAAAGTGCTGATAAATCGTTTTCTTGGAGATACCTAAATCCCGAGCAATGTCGTCCATGGTTACAGCTTTGATGCCATACCTAAAAAACATTTCTTGCGATTTATCTAAAATTCGTTCTTTCACTTTTTATATTTTTCTAATGTAAGAACCAAAGAAACTTTTAAATAGTTTCAAGTTTCTTTGGTTTATTACATCAATTATTTTTAAATAATTGATTATTAGTATTTTAATTTAACAAAAAAGTCCAGCACCGATTTATTTGTGTTGGACTGATAAATGTCATTTTGTGTTTTTTTAAGATATATTATAACTCATGGTACGCAAAATGTCCACAGGAACTTATTATTGACGATCTGCCGCAGCGGTAGTAGCAAAAAAGTAGCATGACAACGCTATTACCCTGACAACAGGTCGCCCCTCTGGGGCTTTACTTACTAAATTACTCATATTAACTGCCAACAGTACACACCTACGGTGTTATTTTTTTAGTTGCGTAACCTAAGTTACAATTTAAAAATACTGTAGTTTAGGTCTTTTGTTGAAATAATATCATAAATATAAGTACCAACGTTGGGTACGTTGATTTTGACTTTGTACGACAAACTACCTGCCGACATATTGCTGAGGTGTGCTACTAAAATTGTTTTTTGTTGGGCATTGTAAGTAGCGACTGCCATCGAAAAAGGTAAGTTTGTGTTTTTTCTTTTGGCCATCCACCAGCCATTGTATCGTTGTTCAAATGATAGTTTTGGGTAGCCTGGTTCGAGCCATGTTGCGCCGCTGTCCATGCTCACACCCACATAGCTCAGGGTTTGGTTTTCTATGTGTGTTTTGTACGGGGCTATTTTTTTTTGAGCCAATGCCAAACTCTCATAAACCATCGGTATGAGCTTACCTTTCATGTCAACGTCCCAGTTAATCATACCAAAATTTTGTAGATTTGTAAATGCCACCATAGCATCATAAACCCTTTGATTGAAAATATCGTTGGAGGAAAGGGCATAAGGAGCGACCATATTAAATCGTGGCGACGGCTCCCAGTTCATAAACCCCAGTTTAGTAGGTTCGATATAGCGATAAGCGTACAGGTTGTTCCAGATTTGAATCAAAAAACGGTCTTCGTCTCGCTCCAAATCGCTTTTTGCGGGTGCTGTTGTTACCATTTCGACTGACGAACTGCCTGCTTGAATCGTGGCTTCTGCATAACCCTTCCAATGATAAAATGCAATTTTATAAGGTCTTTCGGCTATGCGTAAGCCACCGTCTTGTGCATGTAAGGACACCTTTACTTTTCGGCTACCATTTGGCCCAGAGCCATCTATATCTGTAATCAAATACCGAGTTGGGAGGCCTTGTGTTATGGTATTTATTGGTGCTTTTTTGAGTCTAATCAAATCGGTTTTTGACCAATTATTGCTGTCGTCAAGTTTTAAAATAGCAAACGGCTCAATATCTGCTAAGTTGTCCCATGTTTCCATGTAACTCACCTCCTCGTTTAGTTTACGTTGATTATAGTCGTTTCGGATACCCCAAAGACCATTTACAGGTTGTTTCCACCAGTTAGAAATATTACCATCGCTGTCAAATTGTTCCTTATTGAACGCATCAATCGGCTGCAGCGGACCAGTACCATATAGCCACACCTTCGCTCCCGAATATAATTTGGTTTTATATACGAGTTCTGAGAATACATAAATCCAACGATTTTTTACATAATCAAAAAACTGTGAGTCATTCATTTTCTTAAACTGAGCATCTGTACCACCGTTAATTTCATGCCTATATTTACCATTTTGCCATACTTGTCTTCCTTTGAGAGCTGCTTCCCAACTATCATAAGGTACACCCTCAATATCCCAGCGCAAATATCCAATATTGGGATTTGCTATCGACTTAGCTCGGCGGTCGATTTCATATTCGGTCATCAAAAAGAAGTTGTATTTTGCGGCTTCGTCTATATTTTCTATTTTAACACTTGGAAACGGCGCATTGATACAAGCAAAGGTTTGGCCTTGTGCCGAGATAGTTCGGTTTGGATCTGGCAAAAAAATGGGGTTTGTACCAAACGTCTGGCCATCGACCGAAAACGGACTACGAAAAGAACCTTCATTTATATCCCAGTAGCGGTTGGCTTTTGGCTTGCCCTCGGCTTTGTCGGCTTTGGTAGCCTTGAAGCCAAGGCTTCGGTAGTCGGTGGTGGTTTCCCAAGGTAGTTTAATCGACATCTGCATCCATATATGTCTAAATGGCTCATTGGCTGCCGTACTTGACAAATCGAAAGCACCGATTTTTTTAATAGGATCGTAGCCAATACCATAGCCGCCTTCGTCTGGCTCAAAGGTAACTTCTTTGGAAATCCCCTGCCCAGATACATTGCCAACGATACAACAAATCAAAAAGGTTGTCAAACAAAGTTTTGTGTAGATATTCATTTAGTTGTTCAGTAAGTGTATTCTTAAAAAGATACTGCCGAAAATATACCATTATTTTTTGTCCAATAAATTTTATCGAGTGTATTTACTTCGCCATCAAGATTGGTATCGGCTTGTAAATATTGCAGAAACTTACCGTTTTGTCTCCTAAAAATCGTCATATCTTGTGTGTCAATTTGCTGTGTGCCTGTTTTACTAAAATCACCACCATACATAAAAAATGTATTTCCAATTTTTTTCTGCCCAAAAGCCGGTATTGTGGCGGGTATGTACGACTGCTGTTTACTAAAATCATAAGTGAGAGTTTCGTTATTGACAGATACTGCCTGATGCGACAGCACGCCCAGGTGGTTTCGATGGTCGAGGCCAATATAATAAGGCTGGTCAGACGGTACATTCAGACAACCAACGGCTTGAGCTATTTGTCCATTTTCTTTTAATAACACTGCCGCTTTCAATACCGTTGAGGCAACGTCATCGGGGTTGGTACGGAGAGAAAACAAAACCCAATCAACGACATCGGTAGTATAGTCATAAAGCGACTCCGTGCCGTTGTAGTTCCAAGGGCTACTTTTGTATGGTTGCCCGACTGCCGTTATTACAGCCCAAGTATCGGCTGGTAACTGCCCAGGCAAAAGTTTGAATTGATTGAGAACTGTACTCATTTTTTGGGTACTTCTATCGTAAGCACCCTCTAAGAGTACTGTTACGTTAAGTTTGGTTTGTGGCGTTACAGTTACTTTTGTTGAATCTGTCGAAGACTCTGAGCCATATTTAACTGTAAAATAAAGCGTGTAAGTAGTGGTTTGCGATACATCGGGTGCTGCAAAAACCAATTTAAGACCATCGCCCGATACGCCACTTGGCTTACTGCTCCAGCTATATGCGGCTCCTGCACAGGTCGATGCTTTTCCTTCGATTGTGGCAGTGCTTCGAGCGCAAACGGTGAGTGTTTTTTTTGATACTTTTGCTAATACTGGGCAAGGGTCCAAACGCCATATTTCTTGGCCTTTCATACCGTCGTCGGCCACAAAATAAAGTGTGCCATTGAGGTTTAGTAATTGTTGAGGCTCACTACTGCGCTCATTCTGAAACAAATCCTTGACCAAAGCCGTGCCAGCTTCACGGCCATCTGTACGCCATAGTTCGGCACCTGTTGCGCCGTTGTCGGCTACAAAATACAGTATTCCATTTACGTTGGTTAAATAATGAGGGTTACTACCGGCTTCATAACTTGTGTTTATGTTTTTTAATAATACTGTACCAGCTTCCGTACCGTCTGACCGCCAGAGTTCTACACCACTGCCGTCTGTGTTGGCAGTAAAATAAAGTGTTTTATCGACTACCGTAAGTGCTGCTGGCAAGCTACTGCCATCACCCAATTTTATATCTTTTAGCCTTATAGTTCCCTCGCTCGTACCGTCTGACTGCCATATCTCGTTGCCACTCAAACCGTCGTTGGCAGTAAAAAACAACTGGTTGGTCATGCTCACCAACGAATTTGCACTACTCCCCAGCACGCCCAAGCGAATATCCTTGACCAAAATCGTACCAGCCTCCGTTCCGTCTGTTTTCCAGAGTTCACGACCATTTATATCATTATCGGCAAAAAAGTATAAAAAATTATTGAGAACCATAAATGCTGTTGGCTCGCTACCATCAACACCAGCCCAAATATCTTTGACTCTTACCGTACCTGACTCTGTGCCGTTACTTTTCCAAAGTTCGGCACCACTGCCATCGTCGGCCACAAAATATAAAATACCGTTCCAAACCGTCAGGCAATGTGGGTTACTGGTCTCTGTTCCTACTTTTATATCTTTGACTCTGACTGTGCCCGCTGCCGTTCCGTCCGACCGCCACAGCTCGCTACCCATCAAGCCATCGTTGGCTACAAAATATAGCACACTACCAACTGCCGTTAGTCCGTTTGGCATACTACCCGATACTCCTGCGTTTATATCTTTTACTTGAACGCCACCCATTATTGTACCGTCAGATTTCCATAACTCAAAACCAGCCTCTGGCCTGTCTCGGACATAAAAAACGCTACCAGCCACATCACAAAGTTCATAATGAGAACCAGTCCCATTTTTAACCTGTACTGTGCCTACATTTGTACCATCTGACTTCCAAAGGCCATCGCCTTCTGCTGTACCAGTTCCTCGAAAGTAAAGCGTATTATTGACTTTTGTCAGCCAGCGAGGGTCGCTGCCGTTGTTACCAATAAAAATATCATATACCATATTGGTACTGGTAGCCGTACCTTTTGAGAGCCAAAGCTCACAACCATTGATACCATTATCGGCATGAAAAAAAATGGTATTGTTGGTTGTTATAGTAATAAACGAAGGAATACTCCCCGATGCGCCCACAAAAATATCTTTTACCATTGTAGTGCCAGTTTCTGTGCCGTTGGTTTTCCAGAGTTCTTGGCCAGTTGTGCCGCTGTTGGCTGCAAAATATAATGTTCCGTTTACGTTGGTCAAAAAAGAGGGCAAACTACCTACCATACCAGTCCAAATATCTTTGACGAGTGTCGTTGATGTTTCTGTGCCGTTGGTTTTCCAGAGTTCGTTGCCATTTGTACCATTGTCGGCAGTGAAATAAAGCGTTCCATTTGCGGCAGTCAAGTTGGCTGGGTTACAACTACCCGAGCCAGCGTAAATATCTTTGATTTGAGTGGTAGTAGTTCCGTCTGTCGTCCAGACTTCGCACCCCGATATACCATTGTCGGCTGTAAAGTAGAGCCTTGTACCTACAAACATGAGTTGCCGAGGGTTACCGCTCGCCACTCCCGACCAAATGTCGGTTACTCTCACTGTGCCACCATCTGTGCCGTTTGTTAGCCATAGTTCACGGCCTGAGCTGCCGTCGTTGGCACTAAAATAAAGTGCATTACCAACTGCAGTGAGTTCGATTGGATAGCTACTGCCGTTGGGGTTAATGTTTCGGACGAGTGTTGTGCCATTGGTCGTGCCGTTGGTACGCCAAAGTTCTGTGTCGCCATTGTTATCGTCGGCAGTAAAAAAAAGTACGCCATTTAGATCTGTCAGACTACTGGGAAAACTCGAAGCATTAGACCTGATGTCTCTGACCAAAACCGTACCCGCTTCCGTCCCATCCGACCGCCATAATTCCATTCCGTTTGTGCCGTTGTCGGCAGCAAAAAACAAAATACCGTTGGCAACAGTCAATTTGGACGGATTGCTTGAGCCAGCCCCCCCCCAAATGTCTTTGACCAATACCGTTCCTGAAATTGTGCCGTCTGTTTTCCAAAGTTCACTACCATTTATACCATTATCGGCACAAAAAAATAGTGTATTGTTTAGTTTGGCGAAGTTTTTTGGATTGCTGCCGTAGCTGCCCGCTCTTATGTCTTTTATTAAGCCTGTGCCAAGAGCCGTACCATCAGACTTCCAGAGTTCTGTACCTTTTGAGCCATCGTCTTTTGCAAAAAAAACAGTGTTGCCAACTGCAAAAATAAGATTGGGTGACGGGCTGTATTCAGTCTTGACGTTGAGGTCTTTGAGCAATACTGGCGTTTGGGCAGAAGCAAAAAAACGCAGTAAAACCAAGAAAAATATTTTGGATAGTCTGATCATTATATCTATCATCAAGTTATTTTAAATCTATCAAAATGATGGTATATGACAGATTACTCAAAAAAGATGCCAAAAAGCTATTAAGTGAGTAATTTTTTGTTTCAGCAACAACTTATTACTTTTGTGGTATGAATCTAAATGCAAAAATCTACATCGCTGGCCACCGTGGAATGGTTGGCTCGGCCATTGTCCGTTGTCTGCATAGCCAAGGCTATAACAATCTCATTGTCAGAACGTCCTCAGAATTGGATCTTCGTAATCAGCAATCTGTTTTTGATTTTTTTGAATCCCAAAAACCTGAATATGTCTTTTTGGCGGCAGCAAAAGTAGGGGGAATTATGGCCAACAATATTTATAGAGCCGATTTTTTATATGAAAATCTACAAATCCAAAATAATATCATTCATGCGGCCTATCTGAACAAGGTTACTAAATTGATGTTTTTGGGGTCTTCGTGTATTTATCCAAAATTAGCCAAACAGCCGCTACAAGAAGAAAGTTTATTGACAGGGCTTCTCGAAGAAACCAACGAGCCGTATGCCATTGCCAAAATTGCAGGAATCAAAATGTGTGAGTCGTACCGTAGGCAGTATGGTTGTAACTTTGTGGCCGTAACGCCTACCAATTTGTACGGCCCCAACGACAACTATGACCTTCAAAACTCGCACGTGCTGCCAGCTATGATTAGGAAGTTTCATGAAGCAAAAATCAAAAACAAACCACAGGTAGAACTTTGGGGAACAGGCGCACCGCTCAGAGAGTTTATGCACGCCGACGACATGGCCGCTGCCTGTGTATATCTGATGCAAACATATAACGAAGAGGCGTTTGTTAATATTGGCGTTGGTAACGATGTAACTATCAAGCAATTAGCCGAAACAATCAAAGATATTGTAGGCTACAGCGGTAGTATCAGTTGGAATACCGACAAACCAAATGGCACGCCTCGCAAGCTGATGGACGTATCGAGATTGCACGCATTGGGCTGGCGGCATCGATACGAACTGTTTGAAGGAATTACTGACACTTATCAAGATTTTTTGAATAAGGAGCAAGAATATTCGGTCTAAATCCCTCAATCAATGAAAAAGCTATCTGTAATTTGCTGCCTGCTCGCCATGAGCCACTTCGTTGTAGCCCAAGCGTGGCTCAGTAGTACCAAAACTCGTAGCCGGCTACCAGATGAGGTATTTGAAGCAACAAAGTTTACGCACAAAATCAACAACACAATCCTAAAAATAGAGGGTGCTGTGGGCGATGTAGATGGCGATGGCTGGAACGACTTGGTAACAGGCTCAAATTGGTACAAATATCAGAATGGAAATTTTAGAACTATTGAAATCGGTAAGTCAGGCAAAATGGTAGCTATTGGCAAATTTAGGCAAGGCCGAACGCTACAAATTATTGGAGTGTCCGACAAAAAACTTACAATCAACGAGTGGAAAGGCGACGAAAGCACAGATTCGGTAACAGATGCAAGCAAATGGAAAAGTCGAGAGTTGGGCTTTGATGTAGTTGGTGAGTTGCATACACTCCAAGCTGCCGACATTAACAACGATGGGCTACTTGATTTTTTGACCGCCGAAATAGCCGAAGCCGTGATTTATTATGGCGATGGGCGTGGTGGTTTTAGAAAAGAATTATTGAAAAAAAATTGGGGTAAAAATACTGGTACATTGGCCGATATTGACAGCGATGGAGACTTAGATGTGTTGGCAATAAATAGTAATTTGGCTCAAAAAATACAAGTTTGGCAACAAAATGGACGAGGAACAAAGCTGGACTTGGCGAGTTTGACCAAAAACAAAATTGGGTTAGAAATATACAGTCTCAGAACAGAACTCCAAAAGAACGTACCCGAAACGCTCAAAAAAATGAAAGCCATGGGTTTTAATGAAATCGAAGTGGCGGGGTATTATGGCCTCACTGCCGAAAACTTCAAAGCAGAAATGGACAAAGTGGGGCTACGAGCCAGCGGTATGCTTTTTGATTTTGACCGATTCAAAAACGATGCTGAAGGTATAATCAAAGAAGCCAGGCTGTTTGGGGTCAATAAAGTAGGGACGGCTTGGATTCCCCACCTCAAAATATTTACTAAGGCCGATGCCGAAAAAGGCGCAGCCGTATTTAATAAAGCAGGCCAAAAACTCAAAGACAATGGTATCAGGTTTTATTATCATTGCCACGGTTATGAGTTTAGACCAATGAAAGACAGCGACGGTACTTATTTTGACTATTTGGCCAAACTCATGAAACCTACCGTGGCCGACTTTCAGATGGACGTATATTGGGCTTTGCACGGGGGCGAAAATCCTGCATTATTATTAAAAAAATACCCCAATCGTTTTTTGTCGTTACATCTCAAAGACATGGCTTGGGGCCAAGAGACAGGAATCTATTCGGGTGGCTCGCCTATATCTAACGACTGTGTGCATGGGCAAGGGCAGCAAAACATGAGGGCTATTTTGATGGCAGCCATACAGGCAGGTGTGAAGCATTTTTATATTGAAGACGAAAATCCAAACGCCATCAATCAACTTCCGCTCTCGTTGGCCTATCTCAAAGGGTTAAAATAGGAGCAGGACTTCCCAGCACTTTCACAACAAAGTCATTCCAGTGAGGTACTTCGTCAGTATAATAATAACATTCACGGCTACGGCAATACATTATCGGAAACTGATAGTCAGTTTTTAATTGGTCAAGAAGATTAAACCAAGTTCGCTCGGAACAGCCCAACCGAGCGGCCATTTCGGTAGGTGTGCCAGTTGCTTTGCGTTTGATGAGGTCATCGACTCGCTTGACAGTTTCTATAAATCGAGTATGTGGCATAGCTTTGGTCATTTTGTATTGCAATAACGCCTTTTTCAGTGAATTGTTCAAACCAATAGATAAAACGCCGAAAACAACAAAGAGGCATCGAGCCGCTTCAGACGCTCAATACCTCTTTGTTGTTCGTTTACTTTACTCAATTATCAATCGTTCTATTTGTTTTTTGTCAGCTATTTGTAAGTGTAAATAGTATGTACCGCTTGGTATGCCCTTGGTTTCGATATCAAAATATGTCTTTTCTTTAAAATAATTTTGGGCTTCTGTTTTGTCCAACGACCACACTATTTTTTGTTTTTCGTTGTACAGCACCATACTCTCGACAGTTGCCTCGGCGGCTTTTTTGTCATCGAACTCAACACGAATAGCTGTGCCTGCCTTGACAGGATTGGGTGATGCCATGCGATAGCTGTTTTTGACGAGATAAAACGTATAACTTTCGCCATTGCCACAATTATTACCTGTTTGGGCTTTGACTTGCAGAAACGACCCATAAATACTCGCCCCACAAGTAAAACCATTGCTTGACAAAAAGCCACTACCGTTCACGATACTCCACGTACAGTTGTTAGCTGAATTATTGGTATAAACGTTGAGCGTAGGCGACGACCCTGTATAGTTGGTTGGCTGCGCCGCCGAGCCATTGACCGTTTTGCTGGAAATTATCGGCGTTGAGTACACGTTTATAGAAGTCCAATCACTATTAGGGCATCCAGTAGCAGGGTCTGCAATCGCTTTAACTTTAACTTTCCCTATTCCAGTAGTCGTTACCATTGCATTTGAAGACACATTCCCATATGGTGAAACTTGAGTGCTACCATCGCTGCCCCATTGATAGTAAGACGTGAAAGCAGTAAATCCAGCGGTAGCATTTTGACTTTGGCCATTACACAAAATAGTTGGATTTGATAAGCCAAGTATTGAAGGACTCGGGGGTATAGGTCTTACAATGTCAAGATAAAATGGATAATCTTTTCCACCCTCTTTAGCAGTAATCGCAATACGCCCTCCTGTTGTTGCATCGGTTGTAACGGCAACACTACAGCCATTATTTGAAGTATTGCCAGAACTCCAATTAAGGGGTAGTGAAATGGTGTTAGGACACTGTGCGCTTACACAACCCCCTAAACCATTTGAAAAACAAGCTTGGACTTGAATATTCTGAACTCCACAATTTAGAGTTACATTAGACCCGTTTAGATAGGGTACGTTATCGAGATAAACGTAATAAAGATTGATTTGGCTTACCGCTGAATGAGATATAAAGACAGTTAAGCAAATTGATTGAATGATATTTTTCATGATTTCTATTTTTTTAAAAATGATATGAGAAATTAAAAGTTTGTAAAGGTTGAACCTCAAAAGCACCTGCTACAACAGAGGTTTCAAAACTAGGTAGTATTATCCCTGCTGTTGCGGGGCTTGATATAGGGCCGTTTGCTGTTACTATAACCACTCCAAATGAATAGTTATTTAATCTATAATTTCTATAAAAAGCTTTAAAGTTAGATTCGATAGAAACCGAAAAATTTCGATTGATAAAATATTGACAACCAATAAAAGCCACTCCTCCTACTTGCCAACTATTCTCAGGATAGTAAAAAGGAAAACTCGTTAGGGACGGAAATGAGTAAGCAGAAACTCTATTTTTTTGATAATGGGCTTCAATACCCCATATCAAGTTTGTTTTGATTGATACTGATTTCAACCATTCATGTCCGAGACGAATCATAATGTTGGCTTTTTCGATACCATATACTTGATTGATTGGCCCTACCCTGATATCTGTACCAATTCTAAATCTAATTGCTTGATTTGAATTATAGTACCATCTCGAAAAAACAGAGTACTCTGGTAGTGTATTTTTATTGATAAGCCAAAGTAGGTCAGTACCTATTTCCAATTTGGGCTTATCGGTGTTGGTGGTTTGGGCTGCCAAGTTACTCCCAACAAGCAGCCACGTGAGCAAGTATAATATTGTTTGTTTATAGGTCATTGTATAGTTATTTTTACTTACAAATACATAAATGCAACATGGTAGATTACAGTTATAATTGCGCCGAATTTTTTATATCAGAACTTTTAAAAGTGATAAGAAATGTTAAAAACTTGCAAGGTTTGAATTTCAGAAATAATGCCCGAAAGAGGAGTCTGTAAAATAGATCGTAGTTTACCTCCAGTATCAAATATTAAATTATCGGGGGTTATCAAGATTGTTCCAAACGAATAATTGTTTAGGCCATATTCTTTGTAAAAAATTTTAAAGTTAGATTCGATAGAAAGCGAAAAATTGTGGCTGATAAAATACTGACAACCAACAAAAGCTACTCCGCCTAATTGCCAACTATAATCAGGAAAATAAAAAGGTGGATTAGGTAGTGGTGGTAATAGATATGGGAATATTTCATTTTTTTGATAATTGCTTTCTACCCCCCATATTAAGTCTGTTTTGATACCTATGCCCTTCGACCATTCGTGTCCGAGACGAGCCATGATATTAGCTCTTTCAACACCCCGTGATTGATTGAGTGGATCGGTTCTGATATCTGTACCAATTCTCAACCTGATAGCCCGGTTTGATTTATAGTGCCATCTCGAAAAAATAGTATAGTCAGGCAAAGTATTTTTATTGATGAGCCAAAGTAGGTCAGTACCGACTTCCCATTTGGGCTTGTCGGTATCGGTGGTTTGGGCTGCCAAGTTACTCCCAACGAGCAGCCACGTAAGCAATATTAGTATAGTTTTTTTGTAGGTCATGGTCTGTTTGTTTTTGGTTTACGTTTCTCAACAACACAAACCTAATACGGCCTACTGTAATTAAATTGCAGTAGGCCGTAAACTTCAGAACATATTTTTGTGAGCGTGTGCGTTACCTCGGCAGTGTTTTGTAAAGCACCAAACCCACCATCGAAAACACAATATTGGGCAACCAAACAGCCAAAATTGTATTGATTTTACCCGATTCCGCCACACCTTTTGACAATATAAAAAACAACAAATACACAAAAGCCAAAGCAAAGCCCAGCGCAATCTGCAGCCCTGAGCCTTGTCTGCTCTTGCGAGCCGATACAATAAGCCCAATGCCAGTCAAGATAATAATAGCAAATGGCTGGGTAAAACGAGTATATTTTTCGAGCAAATAGGTCTCTACGCCGTCTGCGCCTCTTAGTTTTAGTAGTTCAACGTAGTCGTTGAGCTGGGTGAGCGTGAGGGCTTCGTACTGGTTTTTGTCGTTCTCAAAGTCTCGGGGGCTGAGGTTGAGTGTAGTGTCGAGTTTTATGCCAGTTGTTAATGTTTCTCGCTCACCGTTTATGACCCTAATTCTGTAACCCTCAATCGTCCATTTTTTCTTTTTTTCGTTCCAAACTATCTGATTAGAAACTAACTTTTCTTGTAATTGATTGCCAACGATGCGCTCCAATGTAAACTTTTTGCCCGTCTGTGTACTTACATCATAGCTTTCGAGGTAGGCATATTGGGTTGGGGCAACCTTAAAATGGTAATTGCGCTTGCTAAAATAAAAATTCTCGTCAATGTATTTATTTTCAAATTTCAATCGCTCTTTATTAGCTCTCGGAATAACCCAACCGACCATATAAAAAGTGAAAATAGCCAAAATAACCGAACCCATCAGGTACGGCACCATGATTCGCAAAAAACTCATGCCACTGCTCAACATGGCCACAATTTCGGTATGGGCGGCGATGCGTGCCGTAAAAAAAACAGTCGAAATAAAAACCATCAGCGGACTGATATAATTGGCCCAATAAGGAATAAGATTAAAATAATACTCAAACCAAATCTGATGCCCCGTTGGATTGGTTTTGCGGAAGTTATCAATTTTTTCGGTGTAGTCTATCACACAAATAATTAGCACAATGACCAGCGCAACGAAGAGGTAAGTAATCAGAAATTTTTTGAGCAAGTATTTATCTAAAATATTCATACGGAGCGGTGTTGATTGAAGAGTTACTTGTGCAAGAACGTATTTTTTGGTTTGTTTGATACCCAAATAACAACTTTTAACATCATTGGTAGTACAACCAACTACTATTTGACGGGCAGAAAGGGCTTGATGCGGTCATAAAAACCAGTACTTCTAAAAGTAAAAGTTTTGTGGAGTACATAATTACAACTAAAACTCATGCCCATAGCAGCCAACAATGCCAGCGATTCGTTGAGATGTACTTCGCCAATAACAGGCAATTTGAAGGGCGGGAAATTATAGGCGTTGTTGATAGGTTTTAATAGAAACACTGACCCATAAACAGTTAGCCAAAAAGAAAACAAACTTACCATACCAAACTTGAGCATTTCTCGCTGGGTTTGTTGGCTGTTTCGGGCATCAAAAGCAAACATTTTTGTAAGCACAAAACCAACTATAAAAGAGATAATATAGCCCAAGGCAATTGATAATTTATAATCGACATAATTTCTAAAAAAACTACCCGCTACAAACTGGACTGACGCGCCTGTACCTGCCACAAAAAAATAGGCAACGACATCTTTGATATTAAAAAGTGATTTTTTTTTCTTCACAAACGTAGTTTTGAGACTTTTGAAACAACAAAGAAAAGACTTTTCGGCTATGAATACAAACCAATATACCTTTTTGTGGTTGAAGTAAGTCATGTAAAACGATTGCAAAAGCAGATGACGACAGAAATCAGCAAATAATATTGTATTTGTTTGTAATCTAAAAAATAAAACTACTATCTTTGCGGACTATTTTAGGAATATCAAAGAGAATAAAAGTATAGAAAAATGAAACGTACCTACCAACCATCGAACCGCAAGCGCAGAAACAAGCATGGCTTTCGTGAGCGTATGTCATCGGCCAATGGCCGTAAAGTAGTAGCTGCTCGCCGCAAAAAAGGCCGTTGGAAACTAACAGTGTCTGACGAGAAACGCCATAAGCAATAGGCAGTTGTGAGTTGTTGGGTAGCTGAGTGATTGCGCTTTGTCAAAATACTCCAATACCAATAGACACACAATATGAAACATACATTTAAGAAATCGGAGCGGCTGTGTAGCAAAAAAACTATCGACCGTTTGTTTCAGAAAGGTAGCACCGAGACAAAATCGTGCTACCTTTTTCCGTTTAAAGTATTTTATTTGCAAGAACCCGCCCCTACCACAGTACCTGCCGTTCTGCCCGAAGTATTGTTTTCTGTTTCTAAGCGGTCATTCAAGCGGGCGGTGGACAGAAACCTAATCCGCCGCCGCTGCCGAGAAGCATACAGACTCAATAAATCGGTGCTAATTCAAAACTCTAACGACCAAAGACTGATGGCTATGACCTTTGTCTTTATTGGCAAAGAAATAATAGAATACTCTCCCATCGAAAAGGCCATGAAGAAGCTACTCAAACAGCTATCAGCGGCTATTCAATAAAACCATATCGAACCTTAGCTTGCTTGCGTGAGAGGGCATTGAAGTGCCACCATTCGCTCACTATCGACGTATATCCAGCATCGACCATTACCTTGCGAAGCAGCTTACGGTTGGTAATTTGAGCTTTGGTCAGTTTGCCAATTTTGAGCAAATATTGCTCTTTGGTTGGCCATGCCAAGTCTCCATAATAGTCGTAGGGAGTACCCATATCTAATGCTTTTCCGTTTTGGTCGGCAATGGTCAGGTCTATGGCACAGCCAAAATTATGAATCGAGCCTTGCTTGGGGTCGGCCACAAAATCTTCTCTGAGGTGGGGCGGTAGATGGCTCATTTTATTCCAAAATATAACCGTAACACTCATCGGACGAGCCGCATCATAGACTAACAAATGGTAGTCTGGATTGATTGCCCGTAATAATTTGCTGGCTTTGGCCAATTTTTGTGCGGCCATTGGTTGTAGATACGCCCGTGTCAAGTTGCCATAGACATCGGTTTTAATAAAATTGTCGGTTGTCGAGTATTTTAAATCAACCGCAATACTGGGGTCAATCTTCTGAACATCGACCAGACCTTTGGCAATCATTTTTTTTTCGAGTGGGTCGGTTTGGGCAAAAGCTGAAACTGTAAAATAGAGAACGTAAACTGTAAGATGTATGATGTGTCGGTGCATTTTTCTAAAATTCTTGTAAAATATCTGATTCATAAACAACTGTACCCTGTACCGAACTTGTTGTGATAAGTACCATGGCAGCAGCTACTTTTTCGGCCTCAACGGCACGGTATTTGCCTGGAATGAGGGGTTTAAATAACTTCATAAACTGCTCTCCTATTCGTTCGCCAATCCGTTTTTCGGTTCTGTTGCCCAGCAGCAACGAAGGCCGAAAAATAAGTAATGATTTATAGCCTAAGTCTTTGAGTGCATCTTCGACTTCACCCTTGACACGGTTGTAATAAATAGCTGACTTTGAGTCTGCGCCCATGGCCGTTACGATAGCAAACCGCTTTGCACCATTGGCCAGAGCCATGGCAGCAATTTGGACTGGATAAACAAAATCAACTTTATAAAACGCTTCTTTTGAGCCTGCTTTGGCCATAGTTGTTCCCAAACAGCAAAATATATCATCGCCCCAGACCAAATCTGGCGAAGGGTTATCAAAATCAAATATAATTGATTCTAAGTGAGGGTCATTTATCAAAAGCATCTTACGGGTCAGTACTCGTACTTGATGATATTTGTTTGACTTCAATAGTTTTTCGACAACCCACGAGCCTATCAATCCTGTTGCGCCGACCACCACAGCGATTCGTTTTTCTTCTTTATTGTTCATAGTGGGGCTATTATTTTATTTTCAAGACCCATATATACAACAATAGTTGGGGCGTAGCCGTTTTTTCTTGTGGCTTTTTATTTAACGGTAAAAGAAACATCAAATAATTTTGGGGCAGCGAGTGCTACCTTGCCCACGGCGGCGGGTAGGTTTGTAGTGCAGTGGTGAGGAGTGCAAATGCTCACTAACTATTTCTTTTGGGTTATTATTATTGAGCCGTTGTGGCAGGTGCATGAGTACAAAGTCGGGCGAAGCCAAAAAGTCAAAATCGTCCACAGGCTCGGGCTGTACATCAAAAATAGGCTCGCCAGGAAAATTAAAAGTCTCAAAGTCATAATCAAACAAAAACACCGTTACAAAGCCATCGGAGCTATATTTGAGGCTAATGTCTTTGGTTGGCATTCGCTTAAAATCCCGTTGCATATCAGGCCGTTTGGAGTAGTCTTTTTTAAAATTATCATGAAATAACTTAGCTCTGTTATATCTAAATATTCCGTTTGCAGAGTCCAAATCAATGGCAATATTGAGGTAGTGTGCCGAAAAATCTTTGCGTGCGCCTTTGCCGTACATAACCCCGATGTTGTTGATGGCATTTTTGCTGAGGTGTTTTTGGTAGTTTTGGAGAGCGGGTATATCTTGTCCTTGATTTTTATAAACATTACCGATATTGACATTGTAGGCTTTTTTGGTACTGTCGGTTTCTAATGCTTTTTCAAAATCTTGAAGCGATAATAATTGCAAATCATTGGCTTTTTGTTCGTTGCGTTCTTGTTGTTCTCGTAATGCCAAATACGACCGTACAATGCCTCGGTTGTTCCACAATATTGCTTGCGACTGTTGGCGCAGCAAACTGTCATACATGGCTCGGGCTTTATCGATTTCGTCTAAGTGCAGCCACGAAATACCAAGGCCATTGAGTGCATTGACATTATTGGGGTTTATTTCGTTGGCTTTACTAAAATCGTCAAAGGCATCTTCAAACTGGCTACATTTTAGATTTAGATTACCCCGATTTACGTGCATTCGTTCGTGGCCTTCACCTCGTGCTTTAAACGCTTTTTCGAGCCATTTCAACGATGACAAATAGTAGCCCTCCATTCGCAAATACTCGCTCATGGCCATACAGGGCAAAATGGTTTTGGTCGAAAGCCGCACAGCGGTATCAATATCGGGTTTGGCGGCTTTTATTTGTTTGTTGTATAACCTACAAAAGCCACGTGCAGCATAAAAGTCGGCGTGGTCTTTGTTTTTGGAATTGAGCGTCTGGCCTGCTTCCTCAAAGCAACAAACGGCCTCATCGTAAGCACCCAGCCGATAGTGTACCATGGCCATACCCAGCCACGCATCTTTGCGGAGTGAGTCTAAGGCCAATGCACGCTCGTAAGCCTTTTGGGCTTGACGTTGGCCTCCCCCGCCTAAGTGGGCATTGCCCAGCCCAGCCCAAGCCTCCGCCGACTGTGCGTTTAGGCGGCAAGCCAAATCGTACTCTATCACTGCTTCACGGTAGCGATGCAGGCTATAAAGTGCATGGCCAAGCCCCAGCCTGGCAGCAAAGCGGTTGCGGCTATAGCCGCCCTCGATATATTCTCTAAACAATAGCTCGGCTTCTTCAAACCTGTGCTGAACCAGATTTACATTGCCTCTTTGGATTAAAAGTCGAGGAGAGGCTTCTACTTTTTCACTTTTTTCGTAAAATTTTTCAGCTTCTTTGTATTTTTTTTGTCTGTAAAGTGTGTTGGCGTAGAGTTCGTGAAAGAGTGCATTTTTAGAAAAACCCAATCGGCGGCTCCAGTCTATGGACTCCGTCAGGTTATCGGTTCGGTAATATGCCAGGGCTTTGTTGTAGCACATTGTGTCGTTGAGCGATGCCAGTTCCCAAGTTTTGAGGGCAGTTGGTATGTCGTCAAGTTGGGCGTGCCACACGCCTTTGTTTTGCAAGTATCGTTTGCCCAAACCTGTATGCTGTAACAAACTCAATGCTTTGTCGTAGTCTTTCATTTGGCCTGCTACCAGAGCCGAGTTATAGACGAGGGTGTCGTTATCGGGCTGCTCCTGCCGAGCCTCGTTAAGTGCAGATTGCGAGCGGTCAAGGTTGTGCGAAAACGCCAATCTAACAGCTCCATTGTTAAGCTGAACAATTCGTTTTTGGCTCAATGCAAGTCTAAGTGGCGAAGAATTTTTGGTAATAGTCGTACTGTCTGGCGTTTCAGCTTTTTGAGCAGAAGCGACACTGTCAAAAAACAGAAGTAGAGCTATTGAAAGGCTGATAAATTTCATCAAAAATACTATTTTTACGGGTTTTGAATGTATCTGTATCACGAACTGTGCCAAAAGATACTATTAGGTAGTGAATAGTAAAAAACGGGTAACGAAAAGCATTGTAACTATGAGATAATCAGGCATTTAAAACAAATCAAAATCTTGTTTATTTATACGCAACTCCTTAAGTAACTGAGCAAATTTAGACAGGATTATAAATTTAGCTAACCCATTATAAATTAAATACTTATTCAGTCATTCAATCAATCACAATTCCACATTATTACTTACTATAAAATAACTCAAACCATATTGGCAATATTTAGGGTTTGCCAATCAAAAACACCGTTGGTTTTTTATGTAAATCGGGCTTTGCTTTTCGCCACTGGTTGGCTCTAAGGGTTTTGACAAAGCCACCAACGTCAGTCAAATTGCAGGCCACGGTGATGAGCGTATTTGTATGACAGTGAGCTAATATGTCGTCTAAAACTTGGTTATTTCGATAAGGTGTTTCGATAAAAATTTGAGATTGATTTTGGCTAATTGCTTGTTTTTCAAGTTCTTTGAGCCGTGCGATTCGTTCCGATTTTTCGATAGGCAAATAGCCGTGAAACACAAACGATTGACCGCTCATACCCGATGCCATCAGTGCCAGCAAAATAGACGACGGCCCCACTAACGGCAGTACCTCAATACCCAACTGGTGCGCCAGCTTGACGGCCACAGCCCCAGGGTCGGCTACACCCGGGCAGCCCGCTTCCGACAGTACGCCAGCATTGGTATTGGTTTGGAGTAATGTTTCTAATTGTGCCAGTGTATTGGCGGGAGGTGTGTCTTTTGATAGTTCATAAAAAGTCAATTCATCAATTACCTTACCGAGTTTGAGGCTACTGATAAATCGGCGAGCGGTACGGATATTTTCTACAAAAAAAATAGTTAATTCTTTTGTAATTTCTTGAATTTGAGGCGGTAACGTGTCAAGGGAATCGTCGGATAGTGGCGTTGGAATCAGAAAAAGTGTCATATTTGTTTTGGTATTTTAAAAGGCAATTTACGCACTGTTTTTGTATTCGGAATAAAACGTCAATAAACTAAGGAGTCGTGAGTATATGGTACAGTGTCGTGAGTTAAATACAATGCTGTTAATCAGTAAGTTATCAAAATTAAAATACCGTATTAGTTTTGAATAAGTACTTAATTTGTAATTGCCTGTATTTCAATACTTTTACATTTTTCCGTTGCTTCGGCAATCCGATTTACAATTTTTCTGTTCTTTTTCGCTATCTTGCCACCATGAACACCAAACGCTGGACTTACCAAAAACCGATTTTGCCCGAACAAATGCTGGGCGTAGAACAATTAGCAACCGATATTAACATCAGCATTCCGTTGGCACAGTTGCTGGTGCAGCGAGGCATAAAGACTTATGACGAAGCCAAGTATTTTTTTCGGCCTTCGCTTGATTTCCTGCACGACCCGTTTCTGATGGCCGATATGCAAAATGCAGTAAATAGACTGTCTCGGGCGATTGACGACAACGAAAAAATATTGATTTATGGCGACTACGATGTGGACGGTACTACGTCGGTATCGTTGTTTTATGATTTTCTACACAAATATTATCCTAATCTCGAAACTTACATTCCCGACCGCTACGGCGAGGGCTATGGCGTGTCGGCGCAGGGTGTTGAATATGCTGCTGCCAATGGTTATACGCTCATTGTTACGCTCGACTGCGGCATCAAGGCTGCTGACAAAGTGTTAATGGCCAAAGGTTTAGGAATTGACTTTATAATTTGCGACCACCACCGCCCCGACGAAACGCTACCAGAAGCTGTTGCAGTACTCGACCCAAAACGTTCTGATTGTGCCTATCCATACAAAGAACTAACAGGCTGTGGTGTGGGTTTCAAACTCTTGCAAGCCATGTGCGTGGCCAAAGGCTACGATGACGATATGCTGATGGATAGTCTCGATTTTTTGGTAGTAAGCATTGCCGCCGACATTGTACCTATTACTGGCGAAAACCGAGTGCTTGCTTATTATGGCCTCAAAAAACTCAACGAACAAAAGCGAATTAGCTTCAAAGCCTTGGCCGAAGTAGCTGGGTTGAACAACGAGCTGAATATCACTAATGTTGTCTTTGGTTTTGCGCCCCGCATCAATGCCGCTGGGCGCATTGCCCACGCCAAAGCTGCTACCGATTTGCTACTGTCAAATGACTGGGACAACGCTCTTGATTTTGCAAAAAAAATAAATGCCCACAACATCGAACGCCGCACATTTGATACAGGCATCACCGACGAAGCCCTTGATATGATACGGGGCGACGATTTTTTGGCCAATGCCAAAAGCACTGTTCTGTACAAAGAAACTTGGCACAAAGGCGTGGTTGGGATTGTGGCCAGTCGATGCATCGAGCAATTTTATCGGCCTACAATTATACTCACCAATTCGCATGGCAAAGCCACAGGCTCGGCCAGATCGGTGGCGGGTTTTGATGTCTATGAGGCCATCGAAGCCTGTTCAGATTTGTTAGAACAATTTGGTGGGCATACCTTTGCGGCAGGGCTTACGTTGCCTGTCGAAAACATAGAATTGTTCCGTCAAAAATTTGAAACCATTGTCAGTCAGCGTATTACAGCCGAGCAGCTCGTACCACAAATTGATATTGACTTAGATTTAGAATTAAAAAACATCAATCAAAAATTCTATAAAATCATCAAACAAATGGCACCCTTTGGCCCACAAAACATGACCCCTGTTTTTGTGAGCCATGACCTTAAAGTTATAGGTAATCCATTGATAATGAAAGAAAAACATATTAAATTTGATGTATATCAAGAAGGCTCACCCAAGTTTACAGCCGTTGCTTTTGGCATGGCCGAATACAAAACGCAGTTGGTAAGTGGTCAGCCGTTTTCGATGGCCTATAATATTGAAGAAAACAATTTTAGAGACAAAACAACATTGCAGTTGTTTGTCAAAGATTTGAAGTTTGAAAATTAGTGCTTTAATAATTAGAACACGGATTGATTTTTTTATCTGTGTCTAATCTCTTCAAATCCGTGTTCTAATCTAAGTCATTACAAACCTTACACCGACATAATATCTTGCTCTTTGGCGGCAAAAATCTGGTCCACCTTTACGATATAGCCATCGGTTAGTTTTTGTACTCGCTCTTCGCCCTGCTTCACGGCATCTTCCGATACGCCTTCTTTCGTTAGCTTTCTTATGTCGTTGTTGGTACTTTGTCTTATGTTTCTGATGTTTACTTTGGCGGTATCGCCCTCCGACTTAGCACGTTTTGATAGCTCACGGCGGCGTTCTTCGGTTGGTGGTGGTATAGATATACGCAAGTTTTCGCCGTCATTGCTGGGCGAAAACCCCAAATTGGCATTGCGTATAGCCCTATCAATGTCGTTGATGATTTTGCGCTCAAAAGGCTTAATCATAATCGTTCGGGCATCGGGCGTATTGATAGAGGCCATGTTCTGAATCGGTGTCATAGCACCATAATATTCTATCTGTACACCATCGAGCATCTGTGCGCTGGCTTTGCCTGCCCTTATTTTACTGAGTTCAATCGTCAGGTGTTTCAATGCCTTTTCCATGGTTTCTTTGGCATCGTCCAAGTACATTTCTACTTCTTCCATATTTGTTTATGATTATGACATGGCTTTACCATATCTTGATTTTATGATATGGCTCTACCATATCTTGATATATTACACCCCTTTGGGGCTGGATTGTTTAGATGGTTTCAATCAATGGTGTTTTGCCAATTTTTACTAATTCTGTCGATACTACATTTGATGTATTTTCGTTGTGATACTTTTTAAGATATTTAATCAACTTTTCTTTTTGCTGACCTGTAGCTTTGATTGGTTGCATTTTACTTTGTGAAATCCTGCATCTAAGCGAAAAACCAAATAATTTTTTGTGCGTATTTTTAATTGTTTCTTGTATTTGTTCAATGGCAATGTCTAACTCTTTCCCTTTCAATTCAACAAAATACGCCACTTTTTCATTTTTTTTGAAATAAACTAAAACCAAATAATCGCATTTTTGGGGCATGCTATCTTTTGGAAACAGACAACCATCTACCTCAATTTTAGCAACCAGATTCCGGCTTTTGTTTTCGATTCTATATTCGGGTTTTTCTTTTTGGTCTGCCGCTTTTTTCTTTAAATCCACCAAAACAACTACTTTTCGCCTATCTTGGTATTTCATACATTTTTCAAAATATGAATCAATCACAAAGTCGTTAGGCTGGTTCATGCATACTGAATATCAAGTAGTTGGTCAAATTTTATCATAATGTCAGTCGAAACGCTGTCTAAGCAATCATGCTCAATTTGCAATAATTCTTCATTAACTATGTTTTTTATTTCGCCATTTTCCATATAACCCACAAAAACTTGTTCTGGATTGACCCACAACTCTCTGGCGATGATGTCATTGACGGCACTTTCATTGCGAGCCACTTGCCCAACCGTATATGCCTTCATGAGGTTGTTTAGGGCTGCCAAAATATAGGGGCTGTGTGTAGTGAGCAATACTTGATTACGGTCTTGATTGGCCAAAAGCGAAATCAAATACGTCAAGTCTCGCTGCGCTTCTGGAAACAAATGCGCTTCGGGTTCTTCGATAATGGTGTAATAGACTGTTTTTTGTTTTAATAAATATTCAACTGTCAGAATAATACCCATCGCCTCTTGTTGCCCAGATGATGCTTGCTGAATTGGTACTTGAAAGCCCTCGCCTGAAATTACAGGCGAATATTCTTCTAATGAGGTTTCCTTATTCACATTTTGTACAATCGCTACCTTTCCTTTTAAAATGGCTTTTTTTAAGTTTTCAAAGAGTGGGCTTACTTTCTCTTTTCTGTTTGTAAACAAATCGCCGAGTATGAAGTCCAGTAAATTATTTTCTTTTTCGCCTGCTTTAAAATAATTCATTCTTCCAGCAGGAATAAATATAGACTCCGCAGACAAGTTCGTTAAATCATTGACAGAATTGATAATATCAGAATAAA
Organism: Spirosomataceae bacterium; assembly: GCA_043777595.1. Taxonomy (GTDB): domain Bacteria; phylum Bacteroidota; class Bacteroidia; order Cytophagales; family Spirosomataceae; genus JAYVJH01. The sequence continues at coordinate 7,629 of JAYWHT010000048.1, read as the reverse complement.
AACTTTCTCTCAATATATTTGACTTTTCAAAGCTAATATCTGTATCGAACCTTAACTCACGTATTCTTTTATATTCTTTAAAAATATCTAAAAGTACTTTATCAAGATCAGGAGATACTGTCCGCTGAATTATATCAACATATATATTGTCGGTATAATAAAAGATAATTTTGGTGTTGGGCTTTATGTATTTTTTATCAATGTAGTTATCATGCCGTGCAAGCGAAAGAATAAAATCAATAACGTTTAAATGGGTGATGAATTGAACACTTTTCTGAAATATCACAACATTGTAATGAATTGCAACATCTCTGGAAAATCTGTAATACAGCCACACCAACTTAGCCAGCGTACTTTTGCCCGAAGCCTGCGGGCCAATAAAAATCATGTAATCCTTAATGTCTAAGGTCATGTTTTTGATTGGGCCAAAATTTTGCACTTCAATGCGTTGCACGTTAGAGTATCATGGTTTATGACATGGCTTTACCATATCTTGATGTTTGTTAGCTCGTTACCAATGTTCCGATAGCTTCTCCTTGTACTATTTTGAGTAAATTGCCTGGTTTGTTCATGTCAAAAACGATAATAGGCAAATGGTTTTCTTTGGCTTGGGTAAAAGCCGTGAGGTCCATGATTTGTAGATTTTTGGCGAGTGCTTCGTCATAACTAATGGTGTCGTAGCGAGTGGCGGTGGGGTCTTTTTCGGGGTCGGCGGTATAGATGCCGTCCACACGAGTGCCTTTTAGTATTACATCGGCGTTGATTTCGATGGCTCGCAACACGCCAGCCGAGTCGGTCGTAAAGTAGGGATTGCCAGTGCCTGCGCCAAAAATCACGATACGGCCCTTTTCTAAATGCCGTACTGCCCTACGGCGAATGAGCGGCTCTGCGACTTGTTCCATTTTGATAGCCGATAATAGTCGGGTAAACATTCCAAATTTTTCGAGCGAACTCTGAACAGCCATGCCGTTGATGACCGTTGCCAACATTCCCATTTGGTCGCCTTGTACTCGGTCAATACCCGATTTTTCGACCGATGCACCTCTAAAAATATTGCCACCACCAATCACAATCGCCACCTCAACGCCAGCATCAACAATGGTCTTGATTTCTTGAGCATAGCGACTCAGAATGTCAAAGTCAATGATTTGTTTTTTGTCTGGCCCACTGAGCGATTCGCCACTTAGCTTGACGAGTACACGTTTGTATTTTAACTGATTCATGGATTTGTTTGGTTTGACACAAAAATACGGCACTTTCAATTATAAATTCAACAAAAATCTTGGTTTTCAACGAACAAGGCTATTTTTTGTGTTCGTTATTTGATTATTTTCGTCAAGTTGCTTTTTAATCTTTCTTTGTCTGCGTTTGTTAATGCGTTTGTGTAGTCCAAAAACTTCAAAGCAAATTTTCTAATTGCGTTGTTAAACCACTTTTCATTATTTCTGATTTCTTCGGCTTTAATTATTTCGAGCCAGTCGGCTGCCAAAAAGTCTTGCCAGTCTGTAAGTAGTTTTATTTTGTCGTTGTTTATTTCTGTAATATTTTCAATTGTCAAAACTTCATTTTCAACTTTTCTATATTTTTTATTCCAGTCTAACAACGTTTTAAAACCAATCTGAGGTCTTGGGCTTCTGTCGGGGAATGGCAATTTTTCAGTTATGCTATTGATGTAAAATCCAGTAGTTACCAAAACCTTGTCGTTATCTCTTTTTACAAATACTACCCACTCAAAAGGTGAAATCTGTTGAACGCTTGAACCTGGAATATTGTTATCTTTCGTTGATTTTAATTCAACTGATTCAAAATAAATATTTGTCCCATCTGTAATTTCTAAATACAAATCAGGACTTGTATAGACAGATTTTTTTGATTCAGTAATAAATTTCTTTTGTGTTGCGCTTAACTGTTCGGGCAATAATACGTTTGTAATTTTATATGACCGTAATTTTTCAATATCAATGATGTGTTCCTCAGAATCTATTTTTACAGCTAATTTTTTAAGTTTAACACCTGACAAATCATTGTGTTTGAGTAAAAATTCTTGAAAATATTTTTTCAAGTGTTCATCTGTATTTGCTTCTTCTGACTGAAATTTTATTGTTTCAAGACCATTTTTTGTCGTATTCAATTCGTTTTCTATTTTGTAGAAATACACAATTAGAAATGAGTTGAGTAAATTTTGGGTGGTATTCATCTATATTTTTAGTTCTTGCCAAAGTAAAATGCCCAGTTTGATTCTATTTTTTTGGCAATATGATACGCCAAAAGTGGTGGAACTGCATTGCCTACTAATTTGTAACCAACCGAAGGACTAACGGCAAATTTGGTATTTTTTTCGTTTTCTGGAATTACAAAATTAAAGTCATCTGGAAATGTTTGTATTCTGGCACATTCTCTTAATGTCAAACGTCTTTCTTTTAGTCCTTTTTCTAATTCATTAGCTTTCTTTCCCCCATTTTCTACATTTAATCTTCTGTATTCAATATTTCCGTGGTGTTCTGAGCGTATCGTTGGGGCCAATTTTTCTAATTCAACTTCCTTTTGCCCTTGGCAATGTACGCCCATGAACTTTGCTTTTGAGTAGTGCATTTGAGATAAATCAGTTGTTTCTTCGGGTTCTTTTAAATCCAACAAAACATCTTTACTTGGTGTAAACATTTTCATCAAATGTTCAACCGAAGAATAGTGCATTTCGCCGTTTAGTCTGTGCGTTGGAACTGGGTAAGGATTGTATTTTTCAGAAATATCTTTTTTTGAAAGTTCTTCTAATGCTTCTTTTGTCAATGCAGATTTTTTGAAACCAATAAAAATGATACGTTCTCTTGATTGTGGAACGCCAAACTGTCCAGCGTGCAAAACTTTTGGGGATAAAACCAAATAGCCATCTCCATTTATATTTGAAAAATCTGATTGGATAATTTCTTTGACTTCGCCCAAATTGGCTAATCCTTTTACGTTTTCGGCAATAAAAATTTTGGGTAACGTAATTTCAACAACTTCTTTCATCCACATATACAATTTTCCTCTCGTTTCTTCGGTCGGAATGTCCGAGTTGATGAGTTTTCCGTTATGGTCTTTGTGTGAACTAAAACCATTTCGCTTTCCTGCAACACTAAAATCTTGACAAGGAAAGCCGCCTGTAACAATTTCTACATTTTGTGGGAATATTTTTGTATTGCCATTTTTATACTCTTTTACAATATCTACAATACTTCCAACTCTGAAAGTTTCGCCCAAATCATGGCCACGCTTTTTTGAAAAATAATCGTTCCAAGCAATTTTGGCGTGTTCGCTTATATCGTTGGCAAATTTTGTTTCAAAAGTAGTTTCTTTCAAATAATAATGTGTTGTGTCTTCTTTTTCAATCCAGTCTTTATGTATGTCGGCATTTATGGTTGCTTTTGGTATTTTGAATCCACCCTCAAAACCAATATCCATTCCACCACAACCCGAAAAAAGTGATAATAAATTCTTTTTCATTTCTTTTCTATTTTCGGGCGGTTGGCTCTACTATCTCGCCCGTTGCTTCGTAAGCCAGCACCCAGTCTTTTTTGGGGGCATTGAGTTTTGAGTAAAACTCATAAAAAGGTTTCATATCTTCTTTATAATTGCCTGTTGGATAAATGACTGGCCCGAAAACTGCTCTTCTGTTTTTTAGTTCAAAACCTGCCAATACAATAGGAATTTTGGCTTCTAATGCTATAAAGTAAAACCCAGTTTTGAAGTTTTTAACGTTTTTGCGAGTGCCTTCATGCGCCAGTGCAATACGAATCGAGTCGTGCTGGTTGAATGTTTCGACAACCGCACCTACCAAGTTATTGGTCTTGGTTCTATCGACAGGATAGCAACTCAAAGCCCTAAAAAACCAACTGCTATACCAAGTAAAGAGCGTATGTTTGCCCAAAAAGCCAATTTTCAAGGGTAGCATGTGCCTGAGCGCTAATCCCGTAAAAAAATCGCCGATACTGGTGTGTGGCCCAACGACCCAGATACCTTTTTTGAGCTGAAGCTGTGGGTTGCCCACTATTTGCCAGCCCATGAGTTTGAAATATACCCCTACTATAAAATCCATTAAATAAAGTTGTTGGTTTAGGATAAAATTAACTGAAATTGTATTTTTATCCACAAATCTAAGTAAATCAATAGTTAGAAAACCGTAACTTTGTAAAAATTATTAACTAAAAATAAATTTTATAATGTCCACACAGCGAGATTCACAGATTTTTGACCTAATTCAGAAAGAATACCACCGCCAACAAGACGGTATTGAGTTGATTGCTTCCGAAAATTTTACTTCAAAACAAATCATGGAAGCGCAAGGTAGTGTACTGACCAATAAATATGCCGAAGGGCTGCCGGGCAAGCGGTATTATGCTGGTTGTGAAGTAGTTGATATTGTAGAACAAATTGCGATTGACCGCCTCAAAGAACTTTTTGGTGCCACTTGGGCTAACGTTCAGCCACACTCTGGCGCACAGGCCAATACGGCCGTATTTGTGGCTTGCCTAAAACCTGGTGATAAAATTCTGGGCTTTAATCTGGCTCATGGTGGACACCTCACTCATGGCTCGCCCGTTAATATTTCTGGCAAGTATTTTCAGCCGTTTTTTTATGGTGTTGAACAAGAAACTGGTCTCATTGATTGGGATAAGGTAGAGGCAACAGCCCTCAAAGAACGCCCAAAAATGATGATTTGTGGCGCATCAGCATATAGCCGAGACTGGGACTATGCCCGCCTGAGAGCCATCGCCGACCAAATTGGCGCATTGCTATTGGCTGATATTTCGCACCCGTCTGGCCTTATTGCCAAAGGCTTACTGAACGACCCATTCGACCATTGTCATATTGTAACCACCACTACCCACAAAACACTCCGTGGCCCTCGGGGCGGTGTGATTATGATGCGGAACGACTTTGAAAACCCGTATGGAATAAAAACCCCAAAAGGCGACCTGCGTATGATGTCGTCGCTGTTGGACTCAGGGGTTTTTCCAGGTACGCAAGGCGGCCCGCTCCAACACGTCATTGCAGGCAAAGCCATCGCTTTCGGCGAAGCCCTTAGCGACGACTTTATGAATTATGGTTTACAGGTCAAGAAAAACGCCCAAGCTATGGCCAAGGGTTTTGTCGATAAGGGCTACAAAATTATTTCGGGAGGTACAGACAACCACTTGATGCTAATTGACTTACGACCAAAAGGACTGTCGGGCAAGCAAGCTGAAAATGCACTCATCAAGGCCGACATTACTGTAAACAAAAACATGGTACCCTTTGACGACAAAAGCCCAATGGTAACGTCGGGTATGCGGGTAGGTACGGCCGCTATGACAACCCGTGGAATGGTAGAAACAGACATGGAGCGCATCGTTGATATGATTGACAACGTGTTGATGAACCTCGACAATGAAACAACAATAGCAGGTACAAAAGCCGAAATTAACGCTTGGATGCAGCAATATCCGTTGTATTAGTCAATAAGTGAATGATTGAGTGATTGAATTAGTAAATAAATAATTACTCAATATTTACGACTATTAAATTAAGTACTTATTCAAAACTGATAAGGTATTTTAGTTTTGATAACTTACTGATCAACAGCATTGTATTTAACTCACGACACTGTACTATGTACTCACAACTACTTAAATAAACAACCTTTAAATATATTTTTCTTATGATTTTTCCAGCAGAATTAAAATACACCAAAGACCACGAATGGATTTCGATTGAAGGTGATATTGCGACCGTAGGTATCACAGAGTTTGCTCAAAGCGAGCTGGGCGATATAGTCTTCATTGACATCAATACCGTGGGGCAGACTATTGCACATGGCGATGTATTTGGTAGTGTGGAGGCCGTCAAAACGGTTTCTGATTTATTTAGCCCTGTTACGGGTGAGATTTTGGAGTTAAACTCAGCATTAGATGCTGCCCCCGAACTGGTAAACAATGACCCTTATGGCGAAGGCTGGATGGTGAAAATAAAAATCAATGATGCCAATGAGATAGAGAGCTTACTGTCGGCAGACGACTACGCCAAGGTAGCGGGATAAAAAGCGTATCGTTTTCAAATGGTCGTCGTTTCTGTCAGAAACGACGACCATTTTTTTTGTTGTCTATATTTTTATTGCAAATCTACCAAACTGCGAAGCCACCAAAGCACAACAAAAAAGCATGATACTAATAATGGCAAACCCTGTTTGGTAGCTTTGCGTTTGGTCAAATAATATTCCCGTAAGCCACGGCCCCAACGCCGCCCCCGCCGACTCAAACATACTGATTGTGCCGTTGATTTTACCCGTAGCTTTAAGCCCAAAACTACGAACAGTGATTAGATTATAGAGCGTGTACATACCTCCCCACGAGAGAGCCATAACAGGAATGGTAAACCAAATCAGGTCTTTGTCCATCAGTACATGACCCAACGAACCCAGGCACATACCAGCACAACAAAATGCAAAGACTTTGTAGGGACTAAAATAGTCGGATAGGCTCGAAATAATTAGTTTGCCGCTCAACGAGCAAAACGCAAAGTACGACAGTGCCGTTGCTGCCGTTTTGGGTTCATATCCTAATTGCCTCATGTACAAAAAAGTATTAGATATTAGCCCCACAACACTATAAAAAGTAAAAAATCCAGACACGGCTATCAGCCAAAACATAGTTGTTTTGGTGGCCTCTGTGTAGTCCAATCCCGTTTTGAGGAGGCCATCATCGGTTTGGCTTTCGGTTTGGCCAAAGGGTTTCAAGCCTCGTTCTTGTGGTGTATTTCTGACAAAAATTAACGTCCAAAAAAAGAAAAAAGTAGGTAAAGCAATGACGATGAGCATGGTCGTTCGCCAGCCGTAGTCGGCTATCAAGGCGGCGATTGGTTTTGGAAAAATAACACCGCCCATGCTCGTACCCATAAACGTAATACCCAAAGCCAAACCCCTGCGCTCGCTGAACCAACCCGAAATAAGCACAATGGCGGCAATAGTACCCGCCGAAACCAGAGCCGTGGCCAGCAAAATATGAACGGCATACATCTGGTACAGTGAGCCAATACGGCTATACAACCCAAAAGCCAACGCCAAGCAAGCCCCACCGACCAGCATCAAGCGTTTGGCCCCAAACTTATCAATGAGCGAGCCACTGCCAAAAACTAAAAAGAACGCAACTGCCGATGTTACAAACTCTCGAAATTTAAGCTGGCCTACTTTCCAGCCAAATTCTTTGATGAGCGGCTCGTCGAAAACTGAAATAGAAGAATTGATAAGGCCATTAGAAACCGTGAGCATCAGCAAGCCAGTAGCAACTGTGAGCCAATGGTAAGTTTTGGGAACAGAAGACGACATAGCACAAAAGGTTTAGAGCCGAAATATAACAATAAAACGCTTCATTACAGCAACCCCACGGTAGGGTATCAGAATAGGGTTTTGAATAATTAAAATAGGTAAGTCTATTTTTTTTAGCCCTAAAAATAGAATAAATGATGCTGTAAAAAATCCGTTGCAGACTAAAATAGGAATTTTGTAACAATTCACACTTACTGAAAAACAAAAAATCTAAGTGCTAAATTTTACTCATTTATTGCATTTGCTATTTTATGTTGAAAACCAAATTAAGTTTGCAACGAGATTGTTAC
>JAYWHT010000047.1:0-3853 GCA_043777595.1 Spirosomataceae bacterium | reverse complement strand
CTATCTGGTTCATGGTTATCTCTATTTTGGTTTTGCAACCTTGAGATAACCATTTTTACCCTTTTTTCAAAATAATTCTACTAGCACAATCCGTTATTGTGTATTTCATTTCGATATTAAAAATGAAAAAATCTGGATTCAACAAGACACTACCGACATTCCAGTTGCTCAACTTTTGCTCGATGCAGGTATTCCCAAAGAGGATATTGTTTTGGCCTTTCATGCACCCTATCGTCGTGAGTTATCGGGTTTTGCAGTAGCCTAACCAAAACGCCTTCGGACAAGTCCGAAGGCGTTTTGGGTTTATAGGTCGTGAGGATTGATACAAGTCAGCCCGTCAATATTTTGAAAGTCTTTGACATTTCGAGAAATAATAACGAGACCATGAACCAAGGCCGTGGCGGCAATGATAGCGTCTGGTAGTTTGGTCTTATATTTTTTTCGTACCTCAATGCTAACTTCAATTATCTTATCCACCAAATGCCATATTGTGGAGTCGTTCATGAAGTCATTTAATGTTTGATAATGCTCGTTGGGCGCATTAAAACCCAATACTTCGATTTTGGTTACTACCGATATATTGGAAACGGTATCAATAATAGTACTAACAAATCTCATTCCTGAATCAGGAAGTTTTTGACCGAGATAATCTATAACGACATTTGTATCAATTAAATACTTTGACTGTTCCATTCGTTTCTGCTTTGAGTTACATAATCTTGAAGTTCGTCCGCAATGTGTCCGGGTAGTTTGCCTGCATATTTTTCAGATAGTTTCTGTGCAGGCTTTTCCAGCGTTTTCAAACCTTGATATGTTTCAGTGAGGTTATTCCAGTCTTCAATCGGAATAACGACCGCAGTATGGTTACCTCTTATGTCTGACAGATATTGTAGTTCCATAATAATTGATTTTGAGACGTTCTTACTTAGCAGCCAAATACAACGTTTCGGCCTTAGACCAATCTACCACGTTCCAGTAAGCATCAACGAAGTCGGGGCGTTTGTTTTGGTATTTTAGATAATAAGCGTGTTCCCAAACGTCAAGGCCAATAATGGGTGTACCTTTACAGTCTGAGATGTCCATCAATGGGTTGTCTTGATTGGGGCTTGAACATACGCAGAGCGAGCCGTCGGCTTTGACACACAACCACGCCCAGCCAGAGCCAAAGCGAGTGAGACAAGCCTTTTTGAACTCTTCTTTGAGGGCATCAAACGAGCCAAATTTGGCATCAATCGCTGCCGCCAACTCACCCACAGGCACACCGCCGCCAGTAGCCGAGAGGCTATTCCAGAAAAAAGTATGGTTCCAATGGCCACCGCCGTTGTTGCGAACGGCTGGCGATATAGCACCTGCGTTAGCTACCAATTCTTCTATGCTCTTGCCCTCGTTGGCTGTGCCAGCTATGGCAGCGTTGAGGTTGGTAACGTAGGCGTTGTGATGGCGACCGTGGTGGATTTCCATCGTTGCTTGGTCAAAATGTGGTTCTAACGCATCGGTGGCGTAGGGGAGAGGTGCTAATGTAAAAGCCATGTTGTTTTGTTATTTTTGATTATTACCTTGCTAACACACCAAACGTTTTTTATGTTCGTAATTGTCTGAAAAATCTTGAAGTAAAAGTATTTAAAAATTATTTTTTAGAATCCGTACAACCTTTTGACGACCTTTTGCACTCTTTATATCAGAAACGTACCCAAATCATTGCCAATGACCGAAACTGTACTTGTTAGTGGCTGCATTGCCAACGACCGTATTGCCCAGCGGCAACTCTACGACCGTTACAAAACAGCCATGTACACATTGGCATACAGACTCACAGGCGACTTTGACGATGCCAACGATGTGCTGCAAGATACTTTTTTGGAGGTATTCAAAAACATCAAGCAGTTTAGGCAACAGTCCACATTGGGTGCGTGGATTAAGACTATTTTGATTAGGAAAGCATACCATAAACGCCAGAAAATTAAGTACTTTGACTTGGTAGAAGAGCTACCACCCGAAGCCGCAAGTACCAACTGGTATGACGAAAATAGCAATACCGAACACTTGGAGGCGGCCATATTGTCGTTGCCAGAGGGTTTCAGAACAGTATTTGTGTTGGTCGAAATTGAGGGTTATACACACCGAGAAGTAGCCAAAATGCTGGGTATTGCCGAGGGTACATCAAAGTCGCAGTTGTTTTATGCTAAGAAAAAATTAAGAGAAAAATTATTATCAATGTGCTAATTATTTTCAGACTATGAAAAACGATATTCTTAAAAACCTGCCAACGCACCAACCACCTGACTTTGTTTGGGAACAGATTGAGGCACAATTAGACCAAAAGCCAACGAAAACAATTCCGTTGCAAAGTCGTACTGTTTGGTTAGCCGCAGCTTCGGTAGCTCTTTTGTTGGTATCGGTTGGGCTTTGGATTTACGAACCATTACTCAAGACACACGACTCAGAGCGCATAAGTTATTCGACTGAGCGATTTGATAAGTCGCTCATTGCCAAGCCCTCTGACGATATTGAAAAACAATGTAAGGTCATAGAAAAATTTTGTGAGACAAAGGCCAATAATTGCGAAAAACCTGCTTTTAAAGCCTTAAAAAACGAATTAGACCAACTCAATACTGCCCATCGCCAACTCAAAGAAGCCATCGGCAATTACAACACCGACCCACATCTGTTAGCCCAACTGACAGACATAGAAACCGAAAGAGCGGACGTAGTAAAAAAATTAACAGCCAAAATATGAGACAGTTATCAGTTATCAGTTATCAGTTATCAGTTACTGCCTACCAGCAAGTAGCGAAATGCTTATCTGTTTCGGCGTATCGAGTCGTGAGCAGTAGGTTATGGATAATTAGGATATTAATGGGTTTTGCGATGAGAACTGTCGTCCGTTTTTCACTTTTCACTTCTCACTTTTCGCTAACTTTATTTTTTATTTTTCACTCTTCACTCTTCACTCTTAATTCTGCAACGGCCCAAACTACGCTTCAAGTTGTTACCAAAAGCGTTGAAAGAACGTATTCATCGGCAGAAATTGAAGCGTTGAAATTTATGGCCGAGCGAGCTGATGTGGAGGTGACGGTTTGGGGCAGGCCCGAAATTAAAATAATAACCGAACTCACCGCCAAACACCCTGACCGAGCCACAGCCACTGCCGACTTAGAAAATCTCAAATATGGTATTGAATTGATAGGCAAAACGCTCTACTGCCGCAACTACTTGATGGTATCCAAAGGCGCAACCAAGCCGCAGGCCAATCTTAAAGTACGGTTTGTGGTGCTGATGCCAGCGGCTTGTATGCTCAATGTGAATAATAGTTTTGGTAAAATACAAATCAAAGGGCTAACAAAAGAAACAATGCTCAATACCGATTTTTGTAGTACAGATTTGCTCAATATGGCTGGAAAAATAACTGTCAATACTCATTTTGGTGAAGTACGACTGACTGACATCGACGGAAATATAAAGCTCACGACTGACCATAGCGAGACTTGGCTCAAACAAGTCAAAGGCCAGTGCGACATCAAAGCCCAAAGCGGTAGCATAGAAATAAACACTGACAAAACCGCCCTAAAACTCAACCTCAAAACCAACAAAACCGAAGTACGCTACGCTCAGACGTTGGTCAATGGGCATTAGTTGTAATGTATAATGAAAAATACCTCAGCCATTGCTGACTAATAGAAAATAAAAACACAAAACCACCGCTTCTGCGTATCGCCATGAAAACAAATCAAATTATACTCGCCCTCATTCTACATTTTACATTCTTCATTCTACATTCTGGCCACAGCCAAGACAGCCTGCAATACAGCCAAGAAAGCGGCACGCTCCAAAAACAACGATTTATAGACCAATA
>JAYWHT010000046.1:0-14088 GCA_043777595.1 Spirosomataceae bacterium | reverse complement strand
CAAACGCTCTGGTTCACTAATGGAAACTTGCTTTTTCATAGTGCAAATTTGCACTATTTTAATATGAATTTCTAAATTGTTCTGTCATTCTCTATAATAGTCAGTAATTTTTTTATTTCAAACCAAAACAAGCCTTTCGACGGCTTGCTCTAAGGTGGTTTCTTTTTTGGCAAAACAAAACCGAACGACTCCCTTGTCTGTTGCATCTTTATAAAACGCCGATACTGGCACACAAGCCACACCGACGGTTTTGGTGAGCCTGATGGCCAAATCACGGTCGGTCTCATCAGAAAAATGATTGAACTGATATAACTGAAAATAACTTCCTTTGCTGGGCAATGGCCTAAATCTGGTGGCCGTCATCAGATTGGCAAAATAATCTCGTTTGGACTGGTACAAAGCAGGAGTTGATAAATAGGCCGATTCGTTTTTGAGGTATTCGGCCAATGCTACTTGTGCAGGTGCAAAACAACAAAAATTGCTAAACTGGTATATCTTTCTAAACTCGGCCATCATCGTTGGTGGCGCAATACAATAACCCATTTTCCAGCCCGTGCAGTGGTAGGCTTTGCCAAACGAAAAGCACACAAAAGCCCGCTCACGCAAGTCTGGATAACGCAAAATACTGCGATGCGGTTCACCGTCAAAAATCAAATGCTCATAGACTTCGTCTGACAAAATGTATAAGTCAAATTCTACTACTAATTTTTGTAATTCTACAATATCGTCATCGCTCAAAACACTACCAGATGGGTTGTGAGGTGTGTTTACGACAATCAAACGGGTACGTGGACTGATGCGCTCTCGGACACTAGCCCAGTTGATTTGATAGCTTGGAAAGTCGAGCGGTATTCTGACGGCTACTCCGCCATTGAGTTCAATATTGGGAATATAACTATCGTAGGCAGGTTCAAAAACAATGACCTCATCGCCTGGGTTAATCAAGGTAGTAAAAGCCGTATAAATGGCAGTTGTACCACCTGGTGTGATGGTTATGTCAGTATCTGGACTAACGACTGTACCATAGAGTTTTTCTACTTTTTGGGCAATGGCCTCACGCAGAGGCAGCCAGCCTGCCATCGGTGCATATTGATTAAATCCGTTTTGCATGGCTTGCGCTGTAAGTGCCATCAACTCGGGCGACATATCAAAGTCTGGGAATCCTTGCGACAAATTTATAGCCTTGTGTTGTTGTGCCAATGCCGACATGACCGTAAAAATTGTTGTGCCTACATTTAGTAGTTTTGAGGATATTTGCGCCATCTATCTGTTTTTTTTGTATTTTCGTGTAAAAATATTCTATTCATACCATAATCGCGTATAGTTTTGCCAAACATTTTTACAATCAGTTACTAACCACTACTCACTAAATGCAATCACTTTTTACTGCCGACGGACTCATTAGTTTAGTTACCCTCACGTTTTTAGAAATCGTACTGGGTATCGACAACATTATTTTTATATCAATAGCTGCCAACAAGCTATCCAAAGCCGACCAGCCCAAAGCCCGCAACATTGGCTTGCTGCTGGCCATGGCTTTTAGGGTTATATTGTTGTTTGGTATTTCGTTTTTGATTTCTCTCCAAAAACCCTTTACACACATCGACAGCACGTGGTTTCATGCCATGCCATCGGGGCAGAGTATTATTTTGTTTTTGGGTGGTTTGTTTTTATTGTACAAAAGTACGTCCGAAATTCACCACAAACTCGAAGGCAGCGGTGATGACGAAATAAGCGCACCCAAAGGCAAGGCCGCCGACCAGCTCGTTGGCGTAGTGCTTCAGATTGCGCTCATCAATATTATTTTTTCGATAGACTCTATTTTAACTGCCATAGGCATTACGACCAACGTCACGGTAATGATTACAGCAGTTGTGATTTCGGTTTTGATAATGATGCTATTTTCGGGGCCTGTCGGTAATTTTGTCAATCGCCACCCGTCAGTACAAATGTTGGGCTTGGCGTTTTTGATAATGATTGGCTTTATGCTTATCGCCGAAGGCGCTCACTTAGCCCACGTGTCTATTTTGGGCAACGAAGTGGGCGCTGTGCCAAAGGGCTACCTTTATTTTTCTATTGCGTTCTCGCTATTGGTCGAAATACTCAATATCAATATGACCAAAAAATCCGTGCCTGTCCAAATGCACGACCTCAAATCTCAGGCCGAAAAAGAGGGCTTTCTAAACGACAATCAAAGTGCGTAGTTAGGCTTATTTGGTTGGTTACAAATAAACAAGGCTTTGATTTATTTGTAACCAACCAAATACAGTACTTTTCGTTGTCCGTTTTCACTATTCAATATTTATTTCAACGCTTTGGCATAAACCGCCAAGCACCGCTCACGAGCAAAGGTATGCTCGACAATCGGTTTTGGGTACTCGAAAGAACTAATTTCGGGTACCCATTTTTTTACATAAACGAGTTGCTGGTCAAATTTTTGGGTTTGAGCCGTTGGGTTAAAAATTCTGAAATAAGGCGCAGCATCTGTACCCGACCCCGAAGCCCACTGCCAGCCACCGTTATTGGCCGAAAGGTCAAAGTCCAATAATTTTTTGGCAAAATACGCCTCGCCCCATCGCCAGTCGAGCAGCAGATGTTTGCTGAGAAAGCTGGCCGTAATCATACGCACACGGTTGTGCATAAAACCCGTGGCGTTGAGTTCTCGCATACCTGCATCTACAATCGGGTAGCCCGTTTGGCCGTTGCACCATCGCTCAAACTGTGCTTCGTCTTGTCGCCATTCTATATTATCGTAAATGGGTCTGAACGCCTGTCCTTTTGCCACGTGAGGGAAGTTCCAGACGATTTGCATATAAAAATCTCGCCAGATGAGTTCGTTCAAAAACGTCTCGCTGAGGTCTTTGCTGTCGTTGGCTAATTGCCTGATTGACACCGTCCCAAACCGCAAATGTACCCCCAGCCGAGACGTACCGCTGATACTCGGAAAGTTGCGCCGCTCTTGGTAGTTTTGCACCAATTCGTTTCTGACAGTCTTGACAGGAAAACCCTGATGCGTAGCCTCAAAACCCATCTCGGCCAAGCTAATGATTGGTAAGGCATTGGTTTTATAGAAGTTATGAAAAAGACTTTCGGTTGGGTATGGTTTTAAGTGAAAGTCAGTGAGGGCGGCTTTCCACTTGCGGCTGTATGGCGTAAAAACCGTATAAGGTGTACCTGCGCCGCTTAGTATTTCGTCTTTTTCAAAAATACAGTGGTCTTTGTAAGTATAAAACGGAACGCCCTCACCGTTTAAAAACTCACCCACGGCTTTGTCTCGGGCTATGGCCAATGGCTCAAAGTCATGATTGGTATAAACTTCGGCTATGTTATATTCTGACCTTAATTGTTGCCATACTTCCAGCGGACTACCATATTTCACAATCATAGTACTGCCCATGGCCACCAACTGCGCTTGCATTTCCAGAAGGGCATCGTGTATAAACTCAACACGGCGGTCGGCTTTGTCGTCAAGTTTGCTCAAAATAGTATGGTCAAAAATAAATACAGGTAGTACTTCATACCCCGATTTGAGGGCATGGTATAAGCCAGCGTTGTCATGCAGACGAAGGTCTCGGCGATGCCAAAAAAGAGCAACTTTGTTCATGTTTGTTTGCTATTAAAAGTTATTCTTTATTACTTTTTGGTAACGATTGAGTTTGGTCGTTAGGTGATTTTTGTATGCGATATGGTATCGCTTTTATGAGTTTTATACCATTGAAGTCGTCAAGAACTTTGATGTTGGAAGCAGGCACTACTCCACGCCTAATCCAGTTGCTCACTATCTGCGTGTCTTCAATATTAAACATTTTGCAATAACGTTTTATCGTTACCCATTCGCCAATCATGTAAGTTTGTCCTTTTAACTTCAAAAAAGTTTCGGCTTCTACCCTTGTTTCCTGTGCTGACTGTAAAAGCCCCGTTCCTACCAGATAATTATCTGAAATAGGTTCTAAAATTATTGTTTCCATAAATATTATTTCTTCTTAGTAGTTTAGCTATTTTTCCAATTCTTTGATTAGTTTTTCGTACAACAATATTTCGTCTAAAAAGTCGTCTATTTCATCTACTGTCAATTCTTGGCCTCTATCTTGAATGTAACTACGGAGAGCCGCTAATTTTAGCCTGACATTTACAATTATCTGTTGTTTTTGCGTCATTAAGAACGTTTTTTTAAACAAAAATAGAATATGTTACGTTACAAAACAATATTTGTATTACTTATTTTTTAGTTTACACTTCTTTTTTTATATTTACTGTTTCAAAAGTAGTTAGTACAATTTACTACCTTCACGGCTTAAACCTATTACACTTTTTTTTGTCTGACTGATAACGCTCTTACTTTGACTAAAAAATTTTCATTATGCCAGTCTGGAACACCCCCAATGCCAAACACCTACTTTCAAGGGCTTTGTTTGGTTACAGTCGCAAAGATTTAGAAACGGCACTTTCGTACAATACTGCCGAAGAATTTATCGACAAACAGTTATTGGCCGATAGCCCACAACCTGCCCCGCCCGATGTATGGATAAACGAACTACCAATTGCCAATAACAATACCATTGATGGCGAGCGATTTAGAGCCATGACTTACTGGTGGTATGACCGCATGCTCAATGAAAAAACCAATATGCGAGAAAAACTCGTATTGTTTTGGCATAATCATTTTGTGTCAGGTCGAGACGTAGTAACGTACCCACAACAGATGTATTTTCAAAACGAATTATTCAGAAAAAATGCCTTTGGCAACTTCAAGCAATTTACCAAAGATGTAAGCATAGACCCTGCCATGCTCATATATTTGGACAACAGACTCAATACCAAAAACGCCCCCAACGAAAACTACGCCCGTGAAATAATGGAACTCTTCACGCTGGGCATTGGCAATTATACAGAACAAGACATCAAACAAGCGGCATTGGCCATGACAGGCTGGGAACTCAAAAACCCCGTTACGGCACAGTTCAATACAGCTAAATTTTCGACCGTTCAGAAAACATTTATGGGGCGAATTGGCAATTTTAACATGAACGACATCATTGATATTATTTTTGACCGTACCGAAACCGCTGAGTTTGTAGCTCGTAAATTTTACAAAGAGTTTATTTATTATAAACCCAACGAAACCTTCGTAAAGCAAATGGCCAAAGTATTTAGAGATGCCAAGTACGAAATCAAGCCTATGCTACGCTTTATGTTTACCTCCGACGAGTTTTATAACGATTCGTACAGAGGCTCGCACATCAAAAACCCAATGGAGATAGTCGTTGGTATTTATAAAGCATTAGATGTAAAAAAATTGGAAACCCAAGACATGGCCTACATCTATGACCAAACTCGCAATATGCAACAGCAGCTTTTTCAGCCTCCTAACGTAGCTGGCTGGCCCGGGCAACGCAACTGGATAAGCTCGACAACCTATGTATTGCGTGGGGCTTTTTCGGACTCTGTCATAAACGGCAAGCAAATAAATGGCGTAGTGATGAAAAATCAGTTCAATAAAGTTACGCTCGACTATATCCGTACTTTTAAGTCGGCAGAGGCTGCTACAAAGTTGATAACAGATGTGACAGACCTGTTTTTACAGTTTCCGTTAAGTACTAAAAAAGAAAAATTCTTACTTGAAACAATGCTCGACGGTACGACCATTACCAACTGGTCCACCAGTACGCCTGGGGCTGATGTCAGAGTTCAAAAATTATTAAAAGCCATCATGCGACTACCTGAGTTTCAGATGTCATAAACCCCAAAGGAAGCCATAGCCCAAAGCGAAGCCATCGCTCCAAGCGATGACTTCGCTAAAATCTTTAAAACCATGAATAGGAAACAATTTTTACAACAACTCGGGCTAATCACCGCAGGCACAAGCGTAGGTTTGGGCAGCATACCCATGACAGCTTTTGCACACAATCCAGTAGGGCTAACTATTGAAGGTACAAATGGTAAAATATTGGTAATGGTACAACTCGCTGGCGGAAACGATGGCTTGAATACAGTTATCCCATACCAAAACGATACTTATTATACCAAACGCCCCGATATCGGTATCAAAGCTGATCAAGTACTGCGACTCAACTCACAAATAGGGCTAAACCCAGGCTTGACGGCCTTCAAAGAACTGTACGACAACGGTAAAATGACGGTCGTACAAAATGTAGGCTATGACAAACCCAACCGCTCGCACTTTCGAGCTACCGACATCTGGTTGTCGGGGTCAGACGCTGCCGAAGTGCTGGACGAAGGCTGGGCAGGGAGGTATTTGGCCAAACTATATCCGAGTTTTCCATTACAAACTCCACCAGAGCCAGCCGCCATTCAGTTGGGGTCGGTTGAGTCTATGATATTAAAAACCAATGTAGGCTCGTTTGGAACAGTATTTGAAAGCCCCGACAACTTTGCTACACTCGTCAAAGGCAGTAGCGCCGACACCGACCCGCTACCCGATACCTTCGCTGGCGAAGAAGTCAAATACATGAGACAGGTAGCAGCGCAGTCGATTCAGTACTCGGACATTATCAAGAAAAAAGCTGATGCTGGCAAAAACCAAGTAACATACCCCACCTCAAACTTAGCCAATCAGTTAAAAATAGTTGCCAATTTGATTTCGGGTGGCCTCCAAACGCCCGTCTATCTGACTACCATCGGCGGCTTCGATACCCACGCCAATCAAGTCCAGAGTGGTAGTACAGGCACTGGCTACCACGCCAATTTGCTCAAAACAGTAGCCGATGCCATCGCCGCTTTTCAGAAAGACTTAGACAAACAAGGCAATGCCAACAAAGTTACAGTCATGACGTTTTCAGAATTTGGGCGTAGGGTCAATCAAAACGGTACACTCGGCACTGACCACGGCACTTGCGCCCCGCTTTTTGTAGTAGGCAATAGCGTCAGAGGTGGTGTTTTGGGCAAAAATCCAAACCTCAATGCCTTAGACAACAACGGCGATCTGATTTACCAGTTCGACTACCGACAAATTTACGCCAGCGTACTACAAGACCATCTGGGTGTTGATAATCAGGCTATTAAAAATATTATGGTCAATAAAGATTTTAGTACTATTCCTATTTTTAGAGCCAATACCAATAGCCCACTACTAAACGATAACCCAGATTTTAGTTTAGAACAAAATTACCCCAACCCATTTGTTAATTCGACCCGAATAGAATATATGTTGAACAAAGCCATGAATGCTCGGTTGGCAGTATATGATATGACAGGCCGAGAAATAATGGTATTGCGAGATGGCTTGCACCCAGCCGGTAATCATTTTGTCAATCTCAACACCAGCGACTGGGTGCCAGGACTGTATTTATATTCACTCAAAACCGATTTAGGACAAAAAACGCTGAGAATGGTGCGGGGGTGAAAAATGAGCTAAATTCAACCATAAAAGACACAAAAGGCCACAAAAAATATCAGAGAACCAAAAATGAGCCTTCATTTGCCAGCGACACAATCGCCTGGAGCGATGGTGTCGCTACTTAGTTTTACCGCTCGCAATTACTCGGTTCTGCCGAGTAACGACTATCGCCAGCCCTCTGGGCGGCTCAGTGGGTACAATTCTCAACTAAACTTGACGATAAAATGCAAAACATCGCTACTCTCTTTGAAAGATGGCGATGTTTTTGTGTAAAAAAATCGCTTTCATGCAACGTTTGCCTCTACTTCGTTGTCATTGACTTGAAAACTTAGCCATTTGGAACCTAAACTTTACATAGACAAACACACTGAACTGGTAGAACGCTGCAAAACGGGCGACCGAAAGGCGCAATACGAAATATATAAACTCTATGCCAAAACAATGCTCAACGTCAGTGTCAGAATAGTAAACCACGATGCCGAGGCCGAAGATGTACTGCAAGAAGCGTTTTTAGATGCTTTCACAAACATATACTCATTCAGAGGGCAATCGACTTTTGGGGCTTGGCTCAAACAAATTGTAGTAAACAGAGCCATCAATCACGTGCGGCAGCGTAAAATGGAAATGGTTAATATTGATAGTTTTGGTGATGAAGATACTGATTTTGAAGCCATCGAAAGTATAGACGAAGACCAAATTACGTTTGACGTAGAGCGAGTAAAGCGAGCCATAGCGCAGTTGCCAGATGGTTATAGATTGGTCTTGTCGTTGTATTTGTTTGAAGGCTACGACCACGAAGAAATCGGTACTATACTCAAAATCAGCGAAGTAACATCTCGTAGTCAGTTTATGAGAGGCAAAAAAAAGTTATTAGAAATAATGAATGTTTGATTTGACAACTTTCAAAAAAGTTGTCAAATCAAATCGACCAAAAATCAAAACTTGAAAAATGAAAATAGAAAGATATATCAGAGACAACCGAGATGCGTTTGACGACAAAGAACCGTCTGATGCACTTTGGGATAAAATTAGTGGGCAGTTGCCTAACGGCTCAATATCCGTGCAGACACAGACAACAGAAGCAAAAATTATTCATAAAGATTTTCAAAATAGCAGATATTTCAAGCGTTTTGAAGGGCTTAGTTGGCGGCTGGCGGCTTCGGTTTTGGTGCTTTTGGGAGTTGGTATTATGTTGTTTAATATTAACCAAAAATACCAATTGACGGCACAACCCGAAATCGTTTTGACAAATCCAGCAATGGCCAAGCAAGTTGGCCAATATACCCAACTCGTTGAAAATAAAAGAATTGAACTTAAAACATTAACAGAAAACAACCCTAATTTATACAAACAATTTGCACAAGAATTGGATATTCTGGAAAAATCATACCAAAGTTTAAGAGCCGATTTACCGAAAAATCAAAACCAAGAAACACTTATTTCGGCCATGATTCAAAACTTACAATTACAGATTGACATACTGAATCAGCAATTACAAATTATTGAAAAAATAAAAAACTCTAAAAATGAAAACGATAAAACAACTATTATTTAGTACCGCAACGGCTTTGCTTGTTGTGAGCCAAACGTGGGCATTAGAAAATGATGGTGCAAACGAAAAAAAGAAAACGGTAACAAAAACTTATACAGTTTCGGGCAAAAACAACCTACTGATAGACAATCAGTTTGGGGCAGTAAAGGTTGTGTTGTGGAGCAAAAATGAGGTACGAGTTGATATTTCAATCAAAGCAGACTCACCCTCGGACGAGCGAGCGCAGAAACGATTGGACGCTATTTCGATAGAAGACAATGCAACTGGCGACCAGATTAGTGTCAAGACTGTCATTGATGATGAAGGCCACTCGGGTTGGTTTAAGAGCAGTAGCGGCAATAACACAATCCAGATTGACTACGTGGTGTCGATGCCCAAAAATATGCCTTTGTCTGTCAAAAATCGTTTTGGCAATACCGATATTGCTACTTTTAGCGCACCGCTCAGTGTCAAACAAAGTTATGGCAACTTTACAGCCAACGACCTGACAGGCAACAAAACCGATATTGATGTAAACTTCGGCAAAGCTGATATTCAGACCATGGGCAACGGTAGTTTAGATATGGCCTATTCTACTCTTAACTTAGACAAAGGAAATACAATAAATTTGATAAATAAATTTGGTAAGTTTAAGATTGGTGATGTCGATAAAATTGAAGGCAAGATGAGCTACTCAAACAGTAGTACTATCAGAACTGTCAAAAACTCGTGTACGATGAAATTGAGTTTTTCGAGTGGATTTAGTATCGAACAAATGCCAGCTTCGGCAGACAACGTGGACATTACGGCCAGCTATTCGTCAGTCAGTATTCCGACCGACAACAACGACAGTAGTTTTGACGTGGTCGTGAGTCATGGCGGGTTCAAATATCCAAGCAATCGTACCATTACTTTTACCCAAAACGACGACAGCAAAGAAGAACGAGGCTACAACCCCACTAAAAAGTATATCGGTAGGTTTGGCAATGGTAACGGCACTAAAATACGGGTAGTGTCGAGCTTTGGAGATGTGCGGTTGCGATAAGTAGTAATGTAGAATTACGAATGACTGAATGATTGACGGTACGCCGAAGAGTTTGAGTAAATAACTGATTTATAGCAACTTTATTAAATTTATTATCCTGCCTAAATTTGCTCAATTACTTCACAAACAACGCCTTTAATACCCCCCAGAGCGCACGCCTAACTGCCTCATCGGCTTCGATGACGGGTAGTGGGTCAGCAAAAACAAAGACGATACCGCCGATAGTCTTGGGTTCGTAGCGGTTCATCATCAAATCGACATTGACTTTTAGGAACGGTACACCAAACGAAACAAAGTGCTTGATACGCCCTGAGCGTAAGATTGGCCGAAAGTCCATATTTTTTGTAAAAATCTGTAAATCAACGCTTTCTGTACTCATACCGCCAGCGGCTTTTAATATTTTATCTAAATAAATAGCCTCGTTGATTGATAACTCATCTGCCAAAATCAGAACAGAGTCGTGCTGTTTTGGGCTTGGTATTAGTTGGATTGGCTCTTGAAGTACTGGTTTTTGTGCTACTTCTACAACTGGTATGGCAATATTTTTGAGTGGCTCAATTTTTGCCACTTCAATAGGCACGGGCGGTAGCGCAACCTCAGTAACTAACGGCTTTTCCTGTACCGATTCAGCGACTCGGTACAGGGTTTCGTTTTCATAAATTGTTTTGTAATTGGGCATTTATTCGTTTTGTTCTAATTTTTTGTCTAAATATTTCTCAAATTTGATGAGTACTTTAAACAATCGATAAAAAAAATAAAGTAGTAATGCCCAGAAAACTAAGCCAATAAAGGGTGCAAGAGTTATCAAATAACTCATAATTGAATGATTCATATTGATTTTGTTTAAATATTTACCCCAACCTGGCCAATGCCTCGCTCAAAGCTACAATTTTGGCTTCGGCATCGGCGAGTTTATTACTCCGCCTTGGATTGTCCACTTGCAAGAAGTTTGTCTATATACGCACGTTCTTGTTCGTAAGTCATATTCATTATTTCAAGACTAATTTTGTCTCGGATTTCACGCATTGTTTTAATGGCGTCAAATTTTTTTTCAGCTTTTTTAGTCATCGTTTTCATATTTTGTTATTTCTTTTGGTGTTCTAATTTCTATCATTTTATGTCCATTTTGATAGTTAATACCATTATAACCTCTTATTCGGTCAAGATTTACAATATGTTTGAAGTTCCAACTTACTAAAACATCTGCGTTGAAAAGTGTAGCAATAGCAATGTGTTGGCAATCTGCTCTGCTCGTCTTACCAACAACTTTTGCTTCAATATACTTATCTGCAAGTTCTATTGCATCTGGTGAAAGCCTAATTTTCTCAATTTGCTGTTCAGGGATACTCGGTAAAAGTTTTTTTACAAAATCGGGGGCTCTCAAAAGCTCTGCTTCAAGAATATCCGAAACTATTATTATAATCTCGCCATTTTTTACCCTTTCAAAAAACAGGATAGTATCTACCGAAAACTCTTCGTCAAAATATCCTCCGACTACCGAAGTGTCTATGTAAATTCGTTGCTTCATTTGCAGGTCTAATTTTATCCAGATTTACGATTTTTATTCAAGATTTACAGGTCTGTTCGGATTTGTACTTTTATTCAAACATTTACCCCAACCTGGCCAAAGCCTCGCTCAAAGCTACTGTTTTGGCTTCGGCATCGGCCAATTTACTACGCTCGTTTTCGACTACTTCGGGCTTGGCATTGGCTACAAAACGCTCATTTGAGAGTTTGGCTAATACCGATTTTTTGAAGCCCTCAATATAATCTAATTCTTTTTGTAAATTTTCACGCTCGGCTTCGGGGTCGGTTTCTTCGGCAAAATCAATAAAAAATTCATCACCTTTTATCACAAACGACGTTCCCTGTGCCTTGTCTTCTACAAAACTGATAGTCGATACATTAGCTAATTTTTGTAACAAACCTTCGAGCGACTGATACACCGCTTTTCGGTCGGTTTTTATAGCAATCGGCAGCTCGATTTTTGGGCTTAGTCCTTTGCTACTTCGCAGGTTTCTGATGGTTGTTACGACTTCAAACAATAACTCAAAATCAGCTAAAACTTGGGTATCGACAGGGCCAGCCGTGGGATAAGAGGCGATGCAACAAGCCCCCCCCGCCCGCGCGGCGTACCGTCCCGATGGGGGAGTTTTAGATTCCGCCATCGGGGGTGAGGGGGCTAAATTTTGCCAGATTTCCTCTGTTATAAACGGCATAAAAGGGTGAGTTAGTCGCATGATAGTATCAAAAAAAGCAATCGTAGCCTCGTAGGTTTCTATATCAATATAAGAAACTCCCCCATCGGGACGGTCCGCCGCTGCGGTTTGGGGGCTTTTTACCATCTCTAAATACTGCGAACAAAAATCGTCCCAAATCAATTTATAGACGGCATTGAGCGCGTCCGAAATTCTGAATTTATTAAAATGGTCGTGAACCTCGGCAATGGTGGCGTTGAGTTTGGATTGAAACCATAGAACAGCCAAATTTACCCCAACCCCCGACCCCTTCCCCACAATGGAAGGGGAGTTTAAGCCCTCCCCCTGTGGGGAGGGTGGGGCGGGGCTGAATCCCTTCACCAATCGATACGCATTCCAAATTTTATTGCAAAAATTACGACCTTGCTCGCATAGTTTTTCGTCAAATGGTAAATCGTTGCCTGCTGGTGAGCTAAACAGCATACCAGTTCGCACGCCATCTGCTCCATATTTTTCAATGAGTTCAATCGGGTCTGGCGAGTTACCGAGTGATTTCGACATTTTACGCCCTTGTTTGTCTCGCACAATACCCGTCAGATACACATTCTTAAACGGCAACTCGCCCCTAAACGCATAACCCGCCACAATCATACGTGCCACCCAAAAGAAAAGAATTTCGGGCGCCGTTACGAGGTCGTTGGTTGGGTAATAATAGTTAATGTCTTCATTATTAGGGTCTTTAATGCCATCAAAAACTGAAATGGGCCATAACCACGAGCTAAACCACGTATCGACCACGTCGGGGTCTTGGGTGAGGTCTTCTTCGGTCAGGGCAAACATCAGCAGCTCGTGTTGCGCTTTGCGTAGTGCTTCCCGTTTTGACTTGGCCACAATCGGCGTACCGTCTTGCAAATAATAAACGGGTATCTGCTGGCCCCACCAAAGTTGGCGACTGATGTTCCAATCTCTGACGTTTTCCATCCACACCCGATAGGTATTTTTAAATTTGGGTGGGTAGAGTTTAATATTATCATTCATCACATTGTCGAGGGCTGGTTGGCATAGTTCTTTCATCTTGACAAACCATTGCAACGACAACCGAGGCTCTATCACAGCATCGGTACGTTCCGAATGGCCTACGTTAGAGCGGTAGTCTTCGATTTTTTCTATATGGCCGCCTTCTTCCAATAGCTTTATGATTTTTTTGCGAGCCACAAAACGGTCTTCACCTACCAAAATCTGGGCATTGGCGTTGAGTGTGCCGTCTTCGTTGAGCAAGTCTATGATTTCGAGACCATGTTTTTTGCCCAATTCATAGTCGTTTTGGTCGTGTGCAGGAGTTACTTTCAATGCGCCCGTACCAAAATCCATCGTAACGTACTCGTCGGCAATAATCGGTATCTCTCTGTTAATGAGCGGAATAATGGCTTTTTGACCTATCAAATGCTTGTATCGCTCGTCGTCAGGGTGAACGCAAATTGCTGCATCGGCCATGATGGTCTCTGGGCGAACGGTGGCGATGGTAAGTGATGAGTGATGAGTGATGAGTGGTTTGTTTCATTTGTTGATACAAAGGTGCAGGAATAAAAAACACTGCGCAAGTAAACGATAGTTTATGGCAAGTGTTTATAACTATTAAAACATTAATAATCAATATTTTATAAAATATTTTAGAGTAAAAATATTTTTTTTGGACGTTTTTATCGAAACAATCACCGTGATGCGGACGGATTTTTAAAAAAATGACAAACCCGCCGCGAGTGAAGCGGGGTGCACGCTGCCGTCCATTTTTTGCCCCCTTTGCTTTGTCCTGCTGTAAGCAACCGTCCGTATCGCGTTGTACTCGCAAGCGGCAATCGAAATAATCGAAACAATCGAATCAATCCAATGGCACTTCCATCACCACGGTCATACCCGGCCCGTCTTCGTTGCGCTGCCATTCAATGCGGCCTTGTAG
>JAYWHT010000045.1:0-51823 GCA_043777595.1 Spirosomataceae bacterium | reverse complement strand
ATCTGGTTCATGGTTATCTCTATTTTGGTTTTGCAACCTTGAGATAACCATTTTTACCCTTTTTTCAAAATAATTCTACTAGCACAATCCGTTTAAATTTGTATTTTTCTACGAACTAAAAAGGCACTATATACCACGTCTCTACGGAAAATTTCCCAGTGGCTTTCCGTCAATCCCATAATTATAAAATCTTTTTCAATTTCTTCAATATTATTGGTTATTCCCATTCTGTACAATCGAGTTCTTGCTTCAGAGCTTCCTGTTGCAACGACAACCGCATCTGGATTTTCGTTCGTAAAGGCGTAAAGAGTAGCTGCGACCGTGGCCAATACTTTATGACTATCCCCATTGTTACTCACTATCAAGTCACTGATGAGACCTGTAACGGGGTCTTTGTCCCCAAATCCAAGATTGTAGAACCCTTTTACGTTAATCTCACTATATCGAACCACTTTTGTGATATTTCCTCGCTGGCCGACACTAACAAACTCATAAGTTTGGAAGTCTTTTGATGTCTCAACTCTATAATGACTACCGAACATATTTTACCGCAACTGCTGCCCGATTGTAAAGTGAAACTGCGTGCCACTGCGTTGTGTTTGGCCGGGTAGTGGGTCGAAGCCATAAGCATAGTCAATACCAATCATACCAAAGGCAGGCATAAAAATACGTGCGCCTACGCCAGCGGCTCGTTTGAGTTCAAACGGATTAAAGTCTTTGTAGCTACCCCAGTTGTTGCCCCCTTCGGCAAACACGAGTGCAAATATAGTAGCCGACGGATTGAGCGAGAGCGGATACCGCAACTCCATCACGTACTTATTGTATGCCACACCACCCGTAAAGCCATTTGCGCCGAGTTGTTGTGCCGCACCTGCATCAAGTTGCGACACATCGACCGAACTCAAAGCGTTTTGAATTGGTACAACCTGACGATCTAAATAGCCACGCAGACCGATGATGTCTTGTGCCAATGCAAATTGACCATTGCCAGCCAAACCTGCGCCACCCAACACAAACCGCTCAAAGGGGCCAATTTCAGTACGCTTATTGTAGCTACCCAAAAAGCCCATGTGCGCCCGTGTAGCAAAAACAAGTTTGCCCACCACCGTCTGGTACCAACTGGCATCAAACATCCATTTTTGGTATTCTACCCATTTGTATTTGGTCGAGGCTGGCTCGTTGGTTACGTCTCTAAACATTGAGTAAGGTGGCGTAAAAGTACCACTAAGCGAAAACGACGAGCCATTGCGTGGAAACTGTGGGCTATCAACGCTGTTGCGAGCAAAAGTTACGTTGAGCGTAAAGTTATTTGACGCACCATTTGCATAACCGATTCTAAATAAATCTAAACTATCTAAGTTATAACGCTGAAACGACAATGCACCGCTCAATGAAAAGTTACGATCGGGTACTCTGAGGCGTTTACCAAATGAAATTGTCAAGCCTGTGTTTTGATAGGCCCCCGTAAACTTGATACCACCCGAAGCTGTAGCAAGCGGGTCAAACTGATTGAAGGTACGAAACACAGTATGGCTTAGACTGATACCAAACGAAACGGGTTTTTTGCCACCAAACCAAGGCTCTGTAAACGAAGCGGTGTAAGTCTGAAACTGCCGACCACTGGCTTGAAAACGAATAGCAACTTTTTGGCCATCGCCAGAGGGTAGTGGCCGCCATGCTTTGGGATTGGTAAGGTTGCGGGCTGAAAAGTTATTAAAAACTAATCCCAACGTACCTACAAAACCAATAAAACCACCCCAGCCACCCGATAATTCAATCTGATCGCTGGGTTTTTCTTGAACTGAATATTCAATGTCCACCGTTCCGTCTTCGGGGTGAGGTATTGGATTTATTCCTATTTTTTCGGCATCAAAATACCCCAACTGCGAGAGCTGCCGATGGGTATTGATGATTTCTGTTTTGCTGAATTTTTGCCCTGGCAATGTATATAATTCACGCATCACAACGTGGTCGCTGGTTTTGTCGTTACCGTTCAATATAATACGGTTGATAGTTGCTTGCTTGCCTTCGTAGATTCTCATTTCCAAATCAATCGAGTCGCCTTCGATAGACTTCTCAATGGCATTGCAACGATAATACAAGTAGCCTTGATCCATGTAAGCAGAACTTACGTCTTCGCCTGGGTTTCCGTTGAGTTTTTTATCCAATTCCTCTGGGTTGTAAATATCTCCCTTTTTGAGTCCCAGCACTTTACTCAAATCTTCTGTTTTGTACAAATAATTACCCGTCCAAGTGATATTTCGGATATAATATTTTGGCCCTTCGTCAATATTTAGTACTATATCTATCGATTTGTCGTTGAATGGCTTGATGCTGTCTGATGTGATGACAGCATCACGGAAACCCAATTTATTATAATATTCAATTACTTTTTCTTTGTCTTCTTCAAATTTTTTGGCAATAAACTTAGTTGGAGTAAAAATTCGCCCGAAGCGCATTTGTTTTGTACTTTTTAGTTTATTGCGAAGTTTGCCTTCGAGTATTGAAGTACGCCCGTTAAAGACAATCTCGTGAATTTTGACTCTTGACCCTTTACTTATATTTACAATCATCGTGGCATTGCCTCGGGTTGTGTCTGGTACTTGGGTAATTTGTACTTTGGTGTTCAGAAATCCTTTTTCAATGAAGTACTTTTTAACATTGACCTGCGTTGTTTTTATCATCGTATTTGAAATAATACGCCCACGGGGTAGTTTTATTTTGTCTTGTAGTGCTTCTTGCTCACCTTTTCGGACACCCCTAAAAACAACCTTAAATAATCGTGGCTGCTCTTTGATGTGGATATTGAGCCAGATTTGCTCGCCCTCAATTTTGGTATAAAGCACCTCTACATCGTCCATTATTTTTTGGTCCATCAACTTCTTGATAGCCCCATCTATGGTTGGCCCGGGTATTTTTACTTTATCATTTACTTTCAGACCTGACATAGATATGAGCGAGTTAGGGTCCAGAAACTGGTAGCCAGTAACGACAATATCGGCCACTACATATTCTTTTGGTGTTGCATAATCAACTGTACTGGTTTTGGCCGCAACTACCGCCACCGTATCAGTTTTTACCCTTGCACCAAGCCCCAGTTGCTGTGCCGAAGCCAGCACCGAGTTTCCTAAAATACAGACTATTGCAGTAAAAATTTGTATAGATTTCATACTTTATGTTTTCAAACCTGTGGTGTTGTATCTTAGCAGGCTTTGTTGTTTATCAAATATTAAGTTTTCTAATAACGGTATTTGTATTCTGAATCGTATAATTTGTGATTATAATTGGCAATTTTAGAGAGTTTATCAATTATTGGTTTGTACCTGTTCGCTTGTTTTTCCAAATCTACGTTCTCGGTTCTGAAAAGTCAATATACCCTCGTTGAGATGCTCTTTCCTAAAATCTGGCCAGAAGAGATTATCATAAATATACAATTCTGCATACGCCAACTGCCAGAGCAAGAAATTACTAATACGATGGTCGCCACCAGTTCTCAGCATCAAGTCCACATCGGGGCGGCCTGCCGTATCGAGGTGATCGTTGATAGATGTTTCAGTAATTTGGTCAATATCTAATTGGCCATTTTGTACTTTTTGAGCAATCTGCTTTGTTGCCTGTGTCAAGTCCCATTTACCACTATATGCCAATGCCAAGATTAAGTTAAGCCCAGTATTGTTTTTTGTTTTTTCGATGGCTTCGAGCAATTCTTTTTGGCACGATTTGGGCAAACTGGCCGTATCACCGATGGTATCAAGTTTGACATTGTTTTTGGTCAGAGTTGGCAGCTCATCGGCAATAGTATGTACCAATAGCTGCATCAGTGCCTCGACTTCGATTTTTGGGCGTTCCCAGTTTTCGGTCGAAAATGCGTACAGTGTCAGGTATTTTATGCCCAACTCAGCACAGCCCTCGGTGGCTTCTCTGACGGCTTTGAGGGCGTTGCGATGGCCAAAAATGCGTGCCGCACCCTGATTTTTTGCCCACCGCCCATTGCCGTCCATGATGATGGCGATGTGTTGAGGCAAGCGATTTTTGTCAATTTGTTCGTTCATTGTAGCTACTAAGCCAAAAATTAGGACTGCAAATTTACAAAAAATATAAGGACTTTGCAACCAACCAATTAAACTAACAAATAGAAGTGATTGGACAGTATTTTATGGCATAATTATTGCTACATTTTACTGCAACGTAACCTAACCAGTTCCAATGCAAAAAATCATAGCCCTATTATTATTCTCAGCAATAGTTCAAGCCCAAGACTTATCGCTTGTCGGTATTTCACCGAGCTATTCACTAACAGGTAAATTAGCCCCAAAGATAGCGTACAACATCAACCTAATGTCGGTCATCAATGCCACCAACCAGACAGTAGAGGGTAAGTTTTTTCCATCGGGGCAAGCGCATTTTTTACAGACAGGAATGTTGATTTACCAACTCAATAAGCAGTTTTCGGTAGGTGGCGGCTACACACACGGCAACCATAATATTTTTGGACTGAAAGAAAGCGAACACCGTTTTTTGGCTCAAACAACATACCAGACTAAGTTCAAGAAGTTGGTTTTTAGTAATCGTTTGCGTTACGAATTGCGCTATCCGTTCAACGAAAAAACGGGTATTCGTTCCAAAGCCGACATAGTGCGTTATCAGTTTTGGCTCACTTACCCGCTCTACGACCCAAGAGCAGGTAATCAAGGTTTTTTCTTGTCGGCTTCCAACGAGGCTTTTTTGTATCTAAAAGGTGCTATCAACGGCCCGGTAAGTTCTCGAAACGGCGGGCTTTGGTCCGAAAACTGGTCGCATCTTGGCGGTGGCTACAACGCTGGCCGCACCCGCATCGAGCTGGGTTATTGTTTCCAGACATTGGTTCGCAACCAAGCCAAAGACCACCGTTTTTTCAATCTCTTACAAGTCAATCTATACAGCACCCTCAACTGGGACGACGTTCAGTTTTGGTGGTATCAATAAATCACAACAAACTCACCCCCGTCATTTCGGTGGGTTGGGGTATGTTCATGAGTGCCAAAATGGTTGGGGCGATGTCGGCCAATTTACCGTCTCGGGGCTGGCTTGTGTAGTCGCCAACGATAATACAAGGCACTAAGCTGGTGCTGTGGGCGGTATTGGGTGTGCCGTCGGGGTTTATCATAAAGTCGGCGTTGCCGTGGTCGGCAATAATGATAGACGTGTATCCATTGGCCAAACCAGCCGTAACGACCGCCTCTGTGCAAGCATCAACCGTTTCGCAGGCTTTGACAACTGCCTCAAAAACGCCCGTATGCCCTACCATGTCGGGGTTGGCGAAGTTTAAACAAATAAAATCTGCATCGCCTTTTTCGAGTTCTGGCACAATGGCATCACGAATATCACGGGCGGCCATTTCGGGCTTTAAGTCATAAGTTTTTACATCTTTGGGCGACTGGCACATTAGGCGGCTTTCGCCCTCAAACGGTATTTCACGACCTCCCGAAAAGAAAAACGTAACGTGTGGGTATTTTTCGGTCTCGGCTATTCTGATTTGTTTTTTGCCTGCATCGGCCAGCACTTCACCCAATGTTTTGTTCAGATTATCTTTGTCATAAATTACCTTTACGCCCACAAACGCATCGTCATAGTTGGTCATAGTGAGGTAGTACAAATCTAATTTTTTAGTATTTTGTTCCACGAAATCTTGCTGGGTGAGCATTTCTGTAATTTCACGGCCACGGTCTGTTCTGAAATTAAAACATAACACCACATCACCTTCGGCAATCGTGGCTACTGGCGAGCCATCGGCTTTTGTAACAATAATTGGCTCAATGAACTCGTCTGTAATACCTTGATTATAAGAACTTTGTATAGCCTCGAAGGCAGCATTAACCGACGACTTCCGCTCCCCCACTCCACCAACCATCGCATCGTAAGCCTTCTTGACACGCTCCCAGCGTTTGTCTCTATCCATGGCATAAAACCGCCCCGTTATGCTTGCAATCTGGCCTGTGGTTGTGTTCAAATGGTTTTGTAAGTATGTCAAAAAAGCCAGTCCACTTTTAGGGTCTGTATCTCGTCCGTCAGTAAAAGCATGAACGTAAACGTCCGTCAAACCAGCCTCGTGGGCAATGCTACACAGTCCTTTGAGATGCTCAATGTGCGAGTGTACACCACCGTCTGAGACCAAGCCGATGAAGTGTATTTTTTTTTGATTGGTTTTGGCATAAGCCAGCGCATCGACCACGGCTGGCTCGGTGGCGAGCGTGCCTTCGGCTACGGCTTTATTGATTTTGACCAAATCTTGATACACTATGCGGCCTGCGCCCAAGTTGGTATGGCCTACCTCAGAGTTGCCCATTTGCCCAGCAGGCAAGCCCACCGCCAAGCCACTGGCTTCGAGTTTAGAGTGTGGGTATTGGGCCAAAGCACGGCGATAAAAAGGCGTATTGGCGGCATCAATAGCCGAAACCGCTGGATTGGTGGGTATTCCCCAACCGTCCATGATGATGAGTATTACTTTGTTTTTCATGCTGGAGTATATTTTATTCTGTTATAAAAAGTGCTTTTTCGGCTTCGGTCGGAATGCGGCAGGTGTCAGATTTACCAAAAATACGATACCGATACCGAGCAACGATGCCATAAACAAAGTTACGAATAAAAGTGGGAATAAATCGCAAGCCATAAAGCCAAGCATAGCCATCTAAGTAGCGTACCATTTCAAGAGCCGCTGCCGATTTTTCATAGAGTTGGCCATCGCTCACTAACAAAACGCTATCGAAATCTGTACTATTTTTGTTGTATTGTTTCAAAATCGACTGCCCATATTCTGACTGCAAAGAAGCAAAACGAAAGCGACCTGCGCTATCGTGTTCAATTACAAAGTTGATACTGGCGTTGCAAAAATTACAGACACCATCAAAGAGGATTAGCTGTGGCATGGAGAGTTACTTGACAGATTTTAATAAATTTTAGATCACATCTTTATACAAGTTCAAAACATACTGAAATACGCCCAATAATTGAGGTAGGTCGTTGAGGTAGTAAAACTCGGTGTCAATATAGAGAATTTCATCTTCTAATTTCAAAAATAGCCAAGCATCGGCAGTTGTAACACAGCCATAAAGTATATTTGTTTCGGCATTACGTTCTTTATTAAAAATACGAGAAGCGATTAACTGTGCCGCACATTGGGAAGTCCCTAAATCGAAATTTTCTTTTTTTGCCTCAACAACTGCCAAAATGGGTGCTTCGAGTGTATAAGAATTGTAGTTTTTGGCTATCATAAAATCACACTCGCCAGCCAACCCACGTGGCTTGTCCACATTGAGCAGGTCGCCAGAATAGACCGTAAAAAAATCGTCATTGAGTTCTTTCAACTCTGCCAAGATAGGTGCAACAATCCACTCCGAGCGTGATTTTTCATTACGCAATGGCATTTTTTTATTGCGCCCTAATGATATTGATAATACATCACTTGGCAAAATAGCTGGAATATTATAAAATAATTTTATACGCCGATTTTTGATTCCAAAGTCGCTTTGTAATTTTTCGAGTGTAAAGTCACGGTAAGTCATCGTTGTAGTAATTTTAGGCTAAGTTATGAGTTTCGGTCAAGAAATCCAATAAACTTTCGCTACACCTAACGGCAATCTGATAGACTTCGTCAAAAGCCGCCATGTCTTCATAATAAGGGTCGGGTACGTCTGAGTTGGGGTCTATGCTGTCGAATTGCCTAAACAAAATGAGGCGGTCTTCGGGCATATCAAAGCCTGTGATACGGTAGCTAAGGCTCTGAATATGGTCAAAGTTGGCGGTGTCCATGGCCACGATATAGTCAAACTGCCCATAGTCATCGCTAACGAGTTTGCGGGCTTTGTGGGTGAGGCCGATGCCGTAGTCGAGGGCAATACGGCGGCTGCGGTGGTCGGGCAAGTTGCCAATGTGGTAGCCGGCTGTTCCGGCTGAGTCGCAAGCGATTTTATCGGACAGTCCTCTTTTTTTTACTAATTCTCTAAACACACCCTCGGCCAAAGGCGAGCGACAAATATTGCCAAGACAGACAAATAGGATTTGTAACATTTAGGATTCAGAAATTGGGAATTGGGATTACAAATTTTGCTTTAAAGCCTTTGTGAAAGCGTATAATAACTTACTCACTTCTTGAATTTGAACAAACAATGTTTCTGTCTTGCCAAAATTCAAATCTCGACTCAAAATGAGGTAATAGCGGCATTCTTCCAACGAACCTTGCGCTATATTCATAAATTTTACTTTGTCTGGAAACGTGTTTTTCTTGAAGCCCTCAGCAATATTAGCAGCAATTGACACGGCAGCACGTCTAAATTGAGAAGTCAAGCCGTACAATTCATTTTGGGGAAATTTACCAGTGAATTGATAAACGCCTAAAACAAATTGGTGAGCTTTTTGCCAAACAATCAAATCTTCAAAATTGCGTAATGATTCCATAATAGTATTAGAAAAATCTGACTTCCGATTTCTGATTTCTGACTTCTGATTTCTGATTTCTAAAAACTCTACTTTTCTACTTCTTCGCCCATTTCGTCCACCAATACAAATACGTCTTCGTTGGGTTTTTTCATGTAGTAGCGTTCTCGGGCAAATTTTTCTACTAATTGTGAGTTACCTAATGTTTGCTCTTGTTCTGCTTTGAGTTTTACAATTTGCTGCAAATATTTTTTTTTCTCTGCTTCCAGATTTTGTAACTTTCGGTAGTTATTGAACTGAACTGTTATGTTGTTTTGGGCAAAAAAACAGAGCCACATCACAAGACAAAGCCCTGTGAGAACATAGAAGTTTTTAAGAAAACGAAGATTATTAAGAAACTGCATGGATTTCAATAATTTTGAACGGTTGAATGATTGAATGGCGGAATAATTTTTATCAATTCCGCCATTCAATCATTCAAAACTAAAACTTAGGTCCTGGAAAGTAGGCTGTTTCGCCCAATTCTTCTTCAATTCGTATCAGTTGATTGTATTTGGCCATACGGTCTGAGCGAGAAGCCGACCCTGTTTTGATTTGGCCAGTGTTAAGGGCAACTGCCAAGTCGGCGATTGTCGAGTCTTCGGTTTCGCCTGAGCGGTGGCTCATTATATTTTTGTAGCCATTGCGTTTGGCCATATTTACGGTGTCAATGGTTTCGGTCAATGACCCAATTTGGTTTACTTTTACCAAAACGGCATCGGCCACGCCTTTGTCAATACCCATCTGAAGACGCTTGACGTTGGTAACAAACAAATCATCGCCAACCAACTGGCATTTGCCTTTGAGCGAATCTGTGTGCATTTTCCAGCCGTCCCAATCGTCTTCGGCCATACCGTCTTCGATACTAATAATCGGGTATTTACTCACCCAATCAGCCCAAAAAGCAGCCATTTGAGCCGATGTAAATTCTTCTTTGGTCGATTTTTTGAATACATAGCGTTGTTTTTCTTCGTTCCAAAGTTCAGAAACGGCAGCGTCCATGGCAATAAAAATATCTTCGCCTGGGCGGTATCCTGCTTTTTCGATGGCTATCAAAATGGTTTCTAATGCCTCAACATTTGACTGTATATTTGGGGCAAAGCCGCCTTCGTCGCCTACGTTTGTCGAATATCCTTTTGATTTTAATACCCCTTTCAAAGCATGAAAAACCTCTGTACCCATACGAAGCGACTCCGAAAATGTAGCCGCTTTGGTGGGCATTACCATAAACTCTTGAAAATCAATGGCATTGTCGGCGTGTGCGCCACCGTTCATGATGTTCATCATAGGCACAGGTAGCGTATTTGCACCCACTCCACCAATATACCTAAACAACGACATTCCAGCTTCTTGTGCGGCAGCTTTGGCCGTAGCCAACGATACTCCCAATATAGCATTTGCCCCCAATTTACCTTTGTTGGCAGTTCCATCGAGTTCAATCATAATCTTGTCAATTAGATTTTGCTCAAAAACCGACATTCCCAACAATTCAGGGTATATCAATTCATTTACATTTTGAACGGCTTTGAGAACTCCCTTGCCGCCATATATTTTTTTATCTTCGTCTCTCAACTCTACAGCTTCGTGTATGCCCGTAGATGCACCCGATGGCACAGCCGCACGACCCATAAAACCGTTTTCGGTGCGTACTTCTACTTCAACGGTAGGGTTGCCACGTGAATCCAGAATTTGCCTGGCATGAACTGATTGGATAGTACTCATAGCAATAATGTGTGTTTAGTAATAATTATGAATGCGATTGAGTTACAAATTAACAAAAATTTTTGCTACTTATACTTGTTTTTGTGGCTTTTTATAGTCGATTTACCAAAGCAATGACTTAAAGACAAGGCTATATTTTTGATACACGCTCGTGTTGTTTTCGCCCCAGCCACCAATATACCAATGGCAGTAGCATGGTTGAGGTAAGTAGCCCCAACGTCATACCACCCATAATAGCCAATGCCAGTGGTCGTTGTAGTTCGGCACCCAGCCCTCCCGAAAACACCACGGGCAGCACTCCCAGTACAGTTGTCAAAAATGTCATTAGCTGCGATTTGAGTCGTTTTTTGCCTGCCAGCCTGATGGTTTCAGTAAGCGATAGCTGTATGTCTGAGCGGTTCATGGTGTCTATTTTCAAAATAGAATCATTGTCCAATATTCCAATCAAAACCACCATGCCAATAACCGACATAATATTGAGGCTGTCGTTAGCCAAAAACAACAAAATCACGGCTCCCGAAAGCCCCAATAAAATAGTAAGCATAACAATCAGCGGTTGTGTGAGCGACTCAAACTGGGCGGCCAAAATAAAAAACAACAATGCCAATGCCACCAAAAACACTACGCCCAGTTGGTTGATTATGGCTTGATTCTTAAAAAAACTACCCGCAAAGCTGACCGATAAATTGGGTATGTTTTCGAGAATTTGTCTTACTTGATTTTGGGTTTGTGGTACATTTTTTACGTCCAAATCAAAAGGCACAAAATAACCCTCTCGCCCAGCGTATAATATTTTGTAGTCATTTTGGGGTTGAATGTCAATCAGTTGCCGCAGTGAAACGTTTTGGTTTTGGCGGTTTAGTACAGTTGTTTCGTTCAATAATATTTCGGTCTGGCCTTCTTGTCCTCCCAACACTATCGGCACATATTTTTGCTCGGCTTTTAGGCTTCCCAAGTTATTTTCATTAAAAATCGTTTTCAAAACACTCTGTACTCGCTCAAACGGCACATCATAAAGTAGTAGTTTGTCGGCAGCAATCCTGATACCGAGTTGCTGTTGTTGGGGCGGTAGGGTTTGCGACAAACCTATTTTTGATAGCAATTTATTAGCTTCTTCAATACTTTCAAAATTGGGTACAACATTGTTTCGATTGCTCGACAGTCGTATTTGTAATGGGGCTTCTGAGGTTGAGAAAAGTTGCTCAAAAATATTTTTGGCAGGACTAAAACTAAGCACCGCCTCTGGAAACAATCGCTTAGTTTTGGCTGTTAGTTCATTAGTAAGTTGCTGATAATCTGAATCATTGGCTACTTTTAGACTCAGGCGTGTTTCATTGAAGTTTTGTTGTAAATCTCGATT
This sequence comes from Spirosomataceae bacterium, assembly GCA_043777595.1. Taxonomy (GTDB): domain Bacteria; phylum Bacteroidota; class Bacteroidia; order Cytophagales; family Spirosomataceae; genus JAYVJH01. Next base: position 40,290 of record JAYWHT010000045.1, on the reverse strand, counting down.
TAGCAAAAATTGTTGCTGCCCCACAAAACCACTCACGTATTGTGTAGGAGTGCGAAGTCCCTGCGTGAGTAAGGCCACTCGGCGGTTGTTTTCGGCTATGTTTATTGGTGTGTTCCAGTCGATGTGTGCTTGTAGCTCGGTACGACTGATGGCAGGCATCCCTCGTTTTTCGATTTGCCAAAAAGCCCAACCTCCTACCAAAACCAATGCCCCAAAAATAAGAACCGTAGCCGTTTTGTATTTGAACGACCAACTAAAAAAACCATTGTACGCTGCCTCTGCACGGCGTGCCACCCATGTTTCGGACTTTGCTATGTAGCCTTGATTTTTTTCTTCTTTCTCAAAAATAAGTCGATACAAAACAGGCACGAGCGTATAAGACGTAAGCAACGAAACTCCCAAAGCGAGCGTAACTGATAGGGCTTGGTCAAAAAACAATGCACCTGCAATGCCACTCAAAAAAACGAGCGGCAAAAAAACCGCCGAGTTGGTCAGTACCGACGTAAACAACGGCCCTATGACTTCCTCTGTGCCTTCAATACAGGCACGGTCAAGTGGTAAGCCCTCTGCCCGTTTGTCTTCGATGTTTTCGACAATGATAATAGCCGAGTCAATGATTTCGCCGATACCCAACACCAAGCCAGCCAACGAAACAATATTGATAGAAATGCCCAACAAAAAAAAACACAAAAACGTAACGACCAACGAAACAGGAATGACGGCTCCAATCAGAAACGGAATTTTGCGGTTGTTCAAAAAAAAGAAAATCATCACAAAAGTCAGCAATGCACCCGTCAGAATATTGCTCGTCAAGTTATTGATAGACAAATCCAGCAGTTCGGTTTGGTCTTGACTGATGCTAAAACGCAGGTCGGGGTAGTCTTTTTCAAAGGCCACGGTGAGTTTTTGTAACTCTTGACGTAGTGTGAGCAGTTGCGTGTCCGACTGCTTGATGATGGCCAAACACACCGCTCGCTGGCCGTTGAAAGTATAAATCCCTTTTTGTTTTTGCTCACGCAGTTCTACGGTCGCAATGTCGTTGAGTTGGAGCAGTCGTCCGTTTTGAGGACTGGTTTTAAAATAAATATTTTCAATGTCTTGCTGCGTTCGTAGCACCGTTCCAAACTTGATATTGTACTGATATTGCCCATCTTTGACAGTTACATTACCCAAATCCACGTTATTGGTTTGCAGCGTTTGGGCGAGTTGCTGCTCGGTCAGTCCCAAACTCAGCATTTTGTTGCGGTCGGGCAATACCACCATTTCAGGTTTAGCCAGCCCAGTCATATCTACAAGTGCCACCTCGGGCAGTTGTTCTATGCGGCGTTTGAGTACATTTTCGCAGAAGTCTGAAATAGACAAAAAAGCCCCCCCCGCCCCCGAAGTAGCCCCGCGCGGCGTACCGTCCAAACCCCCGAAGGGGGCTTCTTTCATTGTATTTAAAGCCCCCTTCGGGGGTTTGGGGGCTGGGGCTGGGCTAATGTTCAGATTAAAAACGGCAATGTCGCCAGCACCTGCCTTAATAACCTTGGGGCGTTCCATGTCTCGGGGGAAGCTACTGGCGAGGGCATCAATTTTTTCGTTTGTTTCCAAATAGGCCAAGTTGATGTTTGTACCATAGTCGAAGTGTAGTTTCAAAATTCCGAAGCCGTCCTGAGTAACGGCCTCAATATCAGCTAAGTGTGTAACCTGTTGGAGTTGGTTTTTGAGCGGCCAGACTACGGCCTGTTGAAGTTCTCGAGCGGCAGCAGAAGGATAACTGACCTGTACCGTTATTTCGGGAATATCAATATCGGGCAGTAGCGAAACGGGTATTTTCTGGAAAGTAACCAAGCCCAACCCCACCAACGCCAACGTGCTGATAAGAACGGCAATAGGGCGATATATTAAAAAATGTACCATTTTTTAAATGAAGGGAATGAAGGCTGCGCTATGCTTCGCAATGAAGACGATACAGCGTTCCGCAATAAAGAAAATGGTTTTCTATTCCTTTCACTGGGTAGCAAAACGCAACATCTTGTTCGTTATATAGTAAAGGCTTCATTTTTTTCATTCTCTTCATTACGGCTTCGCCGTCTTCATTCGTTTCATTTCTTCATTTATTTTAGCAGTTTTGATGATGGCTTGCAAAATTCGGATTAGTTCTTGTACATCGCTCAAAAGTGACTCGGCTAATTTTGTGTCAAGGTAATCAGTTTCTTGCAATAATCGTAACCAAAATTTGGTTTCGAGGGCTTCTTTATAGCTAATCTGGCATTTGGCAATAAAATCAGCTTTTGATTGGCCACCCTCGGCTTCTGACAAATTGGCGCCAATGCTCGTACCGCTTTTCAAGATTTGTTTTGACAAAATAAATTCCTTTTTCTCATTCATCAAATATTGACCCAATCTCACAACCCTCACCGCAAACCGAAAAGCCTTATCAACCACCACATTACCCTCTTTCATAAGTTAATTTGAATTTATTGCCCCATTGTTTTCATTGCGAATCGTCGCACCGTCTCCATTCTCTTCATTGCGAAGCAAAGCGAAGCCTTCATTCTTTTCATTCCTTCATTCTCTTCATTTGTATTTTCGCATCATGCCCCAGATTCAGGTTGCCCTCAACTATTACTTTTTCGCCAGCTTTGAGGCCCTCGCCGATGGCGATGTGCGTTTGGTTTTCGTGGGCTATTGTTACATAGTGCCATTTGGCCAAGCCCAGCGTGTCATTTTGGGCTTCATAACAAAACACCACCTTGCGCCCCGACCGCTCTACAACTGCCTCTTTGGGAACAATCAACTGGCTGCCTAACTGTTTTTCGATAATCACTCGGGCGTTCATACCCTCAAACAACTGTTTATCAGCGTTTTGAATACGTGCCTTGACCAGTACCAACCCCTGCTCATTGACAAACGGATTGACCTCGCTCACTACCGCCCCATAGCTGCGCCCCTCCATGGCCACGGGCTGCACCCGTGCCGTTTGGCCTACCTGCACCACCGACAGCTCGCTCTCCAGCACTGCAAACTCTACCAGCACCTCCGCTCGGCTCAATAGCGTACAAAACGGCTCAGACATTGTGGTTGGGTTGTGGGCTTTGGTTTTGAGATTGGCCACCACCCCAGCGTAGGGCGCACGTAGGTAGGTATTTTGTACTTGCAAACGGGCCGAGTGTAGGTTGGCCACAGCTCTATAATAACCACTTTTGGTTTTGACGGCTTCCCAAATACGAGGCCGCACCGAGCTACTATCTTGGTCTTCGCCGCCGTATTCTATGAGTAGTTTGTTGAGTTCGAGGCGGGCTTCTTTGAGTTGGACTTGCGCCTGCTCTACTGCCACCTGCTGGGCCGAATTGTCTAACTGCGCCAGCAAAGCCCCAGCCGAAACTCCCTGCCCGTTGCTCACATAAATATGCTCAATGACCCCCTGCACCTTGAACTGCAAACTCGCTCGCCCCTGCGCCGAAATGCGCCCATTGGAGAGTAACTGCAACGCAAAAGGCTGCGTTTTGGCCTCAACAGCAGCTACTTGGGTAATGTTGGCGGTGGATTGACTGGCAGTAGCGGTGGTTTCTTGGTCGGTGGGTTTGGTGCAAGAGATTAGAATGAAGAGAATGAAAGCAATGAAATTTGAGGCTTGTGTTTTCATTTCCTGCATTTGTATTTGTTGTTTTGTGTTTATCACACTAATTTAGAAAAAAAATTCGCTTTTGTCAAATCAGATACATATTTTTTGGCGGATGGGTTTTTGTCTTGGCGTAGTGTTAGGTAGTATAGGCCACCCTCGCCGCCAGTCTCAAAAGCGTGGTTGCCTTTTGAGAAATACTTTTTTGCACCTGCATACACAAAGGCATCTATATCTACGAGCAGCGGCTCCGTACTGTTTTCTATCAGGCCGTCGGCCATGAGGCTGTGTAGCACTAAGCCCAGCCCAGCGAGGCCATTGTCGAGGGTGGCGTTCATCATCAAGGGGTATTGGCCGCTATAAATTTCGTTGATAAGTGTGGTCAATGCCTCAAAGTTTTGCTCAAAAACCGCTTCATTTTCTTGCTCGTTTGCCTCGTATAAGCCTTGTACTATTTTGCCTAATAGGCCACAAAGACCAATATTATTGTTCTGATGTTCAGACGATTGAGTTATATGATTTAGTAAATACTGGTCGTAAAACATAATTTAACAAGGGACATTATTTAGTTTTTATCACGACATATTTTTACGCCTCTTATTTTTTGGCCATATTCGTTTTCGATGCGGTCTTGTGGCCGATAGGTATATTTGCGATGATGTAAAATAGGTGAAGCCAACAGGCAGCCTGCCTTGGTTTTGCCCTCTCGGAGAGAAAAAAACACCTCTTTCATCCAAACACTTTCGTGTTTGAAACGAGAGATATTTTCCAAAAAAACCACCCGACTGCCCTCTTTTGTAAAAACCATAGGCCAGTTGCAATAATGAAAATTTCCGACAGAGTAGGGCAACCCATCAGCAACATTGAGATAAACAATATTTGTCGGTGGCATCACATTCATATCGTCTGTTCCCAAATACTCTTTACGTTCAACCAAGTCTACAAAGGCTATACTTGCCCAGTTTTGGCTATTGAAGCCATAGACCTCTGTAAAACAAAGTTTGAGATAAGAGAGGTTTTCATGCTGCATGATGTCTAAACACAGTTCAAAGAGTTGGGGGTGGTAAGTTCTAAAACCAGCTTTGCAAAGTTTGTTTGTGTTTTTACGCATTAGCATATCGTCTTCAAAAAACACCATATACCGGGCCTCGCTACTATCAAAATGTTGGGCTGCCAAAAACCGACCACCACAAATACCCGTATTGGCGTAAGTTTTGATGACCTCAAAGCCGTATTGCTCAAAGAGTATTTCGTAAGCCACATGCGTTCTGCCATCGTCTGAATTGTTGATGACGTATTTTTGGCAACCTTCAAAAACCCCTGGGTATGCCGCCACAAAAGCCTCGCACCAATACGCAAACTGCTTGGGTGTGTTGTAGGTGAGGACGTAGAGGGTGATATTTTGCATATCTACTTAAATGTTAATACTCCCTGATACAAAAAGAAACTAATACGACTTTTAATACTTTCTTTCATTTCTATTTCAATGGCTTCGGGTTGGTATGCAGATACTTCTTTCCAGAGTGTTTCTAAACCCTCCTCAAATGATTTTGGTTGCTCAAAGGTATCTAATATTAAAATATTGATTACGTCTAAAAGATGTTCTTTAATAACTAGCAAATGCGGATAAACATAAAGAGCCACTTCAAAATAAGTAGAATCAATAGTAGTGTTTGCCACATAATCAGGTTTTTTATCTTGTCCCAAAAACTCATTGGCCTCTGCCCAATTCCACTCCGACACAATGCGCTTTGACAGTTTGCTATGGCCAATGTACTGCTGTAGAAGCTGAGATTTAGGTAATGATAGTTTCGTGTTGATTACTACTGAGTGGTCTTGCCACAGTTGCCATAATATGGCTTCGGAAGGTAGAGATGTTGTAAACTCTTTTTTTTGTTGTTCAAAATCAAATATATCATTCATTACGTCCGGCGGGCTGTTTGGAGATAACAATGAGCTACGATATGAGGCTGATAATTCTATCGGAATCGAAACAACATGGTTTGTAGCTTCTAATTGCCGTGCAACAACTCTACAACGTTCGTACAGTTCTGGCGCTTCTATCCATAATCGTTGTGCCATTTGCTCACAGGCCGTGGAGTTATGTTTATAGCTCATCAAGTGTATATAACTACAACTTGTGGGTAGGTCTTTGAAACGATCTAAACCATAATTGAGTCGCTCATCTACTTCATAATCAAGCAAATACTGTACTTTTTTGTCTTTCTGGTCGGCCAATAACTGAAAAAATACCTGTTCCAAAAAAATACTAAAATCTATGTTTGGCGTGGCCAAGTGCAGGAATGCCCGATTTTGCTCTAAAAAATAAATGATTTCAGTTTGCAAATTTTTATAAAATGCTGTGTCTGTACCACCAACCAAACCTGTATTAGCCGCTGCCATATAGCCTTTATTATTGGGGTGTAGCCAGCTGGGTATGTACCTAAAATGTTGTTTTATAATACCATAAATGGTTTCATAATAAGTATGATTGTACTCGTAGTTTTGGGCAAAAAGAGAGGCTGTCAATAGTGTTTGGGGCAAGGGTGCAAACAGAAATGCATCACCATCTATATGTACGAAAGGCTCATTTTGAAGAGCATAAGCCCTTATTTTTCTGAGAAGACTGTATTCACTGAACTCCTCTAACTCAAAACCATCTAAGACCAACGAAACACCAGCATAAGGTAAACTCAACTGACCCACCAATAACTCAGCACCTTGCTCATTACTCAGTAACTGCGGGGTCGAGTGGTGTTTCTGAATGCTATGGAAACTTAGTGCCCAACCCATCAAATGAAACTCAACACTCAACCAGCCACACATTAAGTCTTTGGTGAGCCAGAAAGTTTGAGTAGGTAACATACTAATTTATGTGGTAATGTGCGTTCACACTTTCTATTGTTTGTGTGGTCATGTCGTTGAAATAAACTACATTCTTATTTTCATCAAATTCTACCAGAAAATTATTGGACAGTTGGAGACCATATTTGGCAAGTAGAAACTTAGAATCCCTAAACTTTCTCGTAGCCGTATTCTCAATCATTTTAAACAGCTTATCATCATTGCTAAATATGACTATTTTTTCAACCTGTCTATATCTAACGTCTGCACCAATTTTATTTATAAATTGAGCGGATTTTTCTAAGCATGGATCACAGCCCGCATTCAAAACGATAGCTATTTGTCTATTAGAGCCAGAAATTTGAAATTCATTTTTCAAAAGTGATAATAGCCTCTCTTTTTTATCTGGCGATTCTTTACTAACACATCCGTTAGTTAATGAAACCAAACTAGCGAGTAATCCTAATAACATGAAACGATAAACGGTCTTCATTTAATGATGGGTTTTTAGGGTGTTGATTACTTACAAATAGTCCGTCATTGGTTACAAACCAAGAAAATGGCATGTATGTATTTTTAGGTAGTTTTTCCTCATGAAGTAAAACTAAGTTCTCATCAAACACAGATAGCACCAATGGTTTATCAACAAAGGAGACAAAAGTATTATCCTTCTTTTCGTATGGAATTTCTTGCCACGAAAACTGATAAAATAATTTTTTGTTTTTATCATATATCATTTGAAAAAAATATGGGTTTTCAATGGCGTGAATCTGCCATTTCTCTAAATCGCCTCCCGCTGTGGGCAATAATGGTGATGCAATAGATTTGGTAATACTACTTTCTGATTTTGATTTGACAGTGTTATGATTTTTTAAATCATAACTAAATATATCGTTACTAAATAAATAATTGTATATCAATTGGTTGTCTTCAACAATAGTAGCATTTGCGTAACTCAAAAAGCCCATTTTACCATCATTTTTTAAAAAATACTCAGAAAACGAAATAGGCAAAACATTCAGCGTTCTGTTCTCTATTCTATACTCTGCAAATATGGGCTGGTCAATTTTTTTGGGATTTTCAAGTGTTAAAAAATAGATAAACGATTTTCTATTAGAGTTATAATATAAACGAACATATTGATTTACAATAGGTCGCCCAAGTACTTTTTTAGCATTTTCAGTTATGTCAAATTTACTTTTAACTTTCCCTTTTGAATCAATTAGCTTTAAAAATAATCCATCTTGAACAAAAATCGAGTCTTGGGACTGAAAATGTAGTCCTGAAACTTCATTGACTCCATCTGGACCCTCCTTTTCCAATTTTGTACTACCAAGAGCGTTACGGCTTAATAAATCGAAATAATCTAATTTTTGTCTATCACTGTTAAAACCTGTCAATTTACCTGTTTTGTCATTATATGAAAAAACATAATAGGAATTCATATAACTACTATCAATCGGTATAGACAATGAATCAATTTGTAATTTTAATGATATTTTATTTGTTTCTCTTGATGTACACGAGACAAATATTAACAATAAAAAGGGTAGTGCCTTTGAAAACATGCTATTTATGTGGTTTAGTTTTTGAAATATGATTTTATCGGGCTAGTAAAATATTTCATTAGCCCGATAAATTACCTTAACAACTCTGGCTCTGGCTACAATCTAAGCCGTTGCCATAGCCACAAACTCTGTACATCATTGTTTTTTGACACCATTCATATTTTTTGGGGATAGATGTCTGACCTTGTGCATAAACATCATTACTGATGAATGATGCTCCCCCCGCCAAAGCCGCTGTTAATACCAACGCTTTCGCCATTTTTTTCTTTTCCATGTTTGTAAAAATTTAAAATTGTTTAGAAACTAATTTTCTCCAAACCCCAACTGCGCACATCACGGTTTGAACGTTACAAAGGTCTGGTGTTTAAAAACAAAAGTCAATGTGTAATGTTATACATTTTGATGTATAACATTACACATTTTTTCGAGTTCGGGCTGTAGTGTCGTGGCAAAACAGGTCAAAGTATGGTATCCTTTTAGACTAAACCGTGTTCTGATGTTTTCATGGTGGCGGTTAATTGTGCCAACACACACACCGAGCCTATCAGCAGTTTGTAGAGATGTCATGCCCTTTGCGCAGCACAGCAGCACCTCGGCCTCACGGTAGGTTATGCGCTTGCCGTCATGTTCAAAAAATTTGTCTTGGGCTGTCATGGCTGTGTCGTTTTAGGGTTTAACAATAAAACAACAGCCTCTGTAACTCTGGCACGCTTTATGCAGGGGGGGGGTAAATTTCTCATAATCAGATAATTAAATTGTTTAAAATCAAAACATTAACTAATGTATAAATGTTTTGCACGGTGGGTAAAATTTGAGACACAATTATTTTACGGTAAACCATTGATGAGCCAAAACTTATTTTCTCCAAACCCCAACTGCGCACATTATCGTTTGGTTGTTGCAAAGTTGGGGGCTTAATTCAGTAAAGACAATGGTCTTTTGTACTATTTTTTGTAGTCCTTTGTACTATTTTTCAAATCATGTAGCTTGCTATTTTGAGGTTGTGATTCTTTTTGTTTTTAGTGTAAGTATCTCATTAACAATAATTTACCCCCCCCCAATTATATCTTTTTGTATATTTTTAATATAGTCTGCAGCACAGAGCATTAGTTCGCAAGTATGTTCTAAGCTGAGTTTTCTTTTCATATTTGCCTTGTGATTTTTTACGGTATGCGTACTTATAAAAAGTTGCGTGGCTATTTGGCAGTTGGCTTGGCTTTGGCCAAGCGTTCCAAAATCTGTTTTTCTTGTTTGGTAAATGGTTCTATTTGGTTCATTGCTTTTTTTGGGGGGGGTAAAATTGATAACAAATGTACGCACTCAATAAAAGTAGATGTGAGATGTGGGTGGTTATAATCTCAGCTTGTTTTGTGCAACTACTTAAATATAAAGCAAACAAATAACGGCTAAAACCTTGAAATAGTACAATATATTAACCCGAAATAACTAATTTGTATTATGAAATCACTGTTTCGCTCCGTCAAATCACCATTTTGTCCCTCTATTTTGAGGTGCTTTTAGACTCACGACTACTTAACATTGAGCAAAAAATAAAAATGAACAACGCTTACAGATCTTTATTGGTATTTGCGGTACTGACTGTGGTGGGGTTGGCGTTGTTGCCCAAGTTATCTATTCAGCTCAATCCGTCGGCCAATGGTGGCAACTTGACGGTAAGCTATACGTGGCCAAATGCCTCACCAGAGGCTGTTGAACGGCAAATAACAACTCCGCTCGAAGGTATGTTTAGCACGCTACGGGGCATCAAAAAAGTACGGTCGCTGTCGGGCTACAACTATGGCTACATCACGCTCGAAGCCGACAAAAACGCCGATTTAGATCAACTTCGTTTTGAAGTATCGGCACTAATACGGCAAGTGTATGGCCGTTTGCCAAAAGAGGTATCGTACCCAACGCTCTCGCTCAACACACCCGAGCAAGAGGCCAGACAAAAGCCGTTGCTCACGCTGCAACTCAACGGCCCTGCCAACACCACCGACCTACAACGTTATGCTGAGGAGCAGCTCAAGCCTCGATTGGCGGCCGTTGAGGGATTGTATGAAGTACAGGTATTGGGTGGCAACCGCAACGAATATGTGCTGACCTACTCGCCAGACCAACTCCAAAACCTAAACATCAAAGAAAACGACTTGGCCCTGGCTTTGCAGCAACAATTTACCAAACAAAGCCTCGGCACGGCTACATTGAGCAATGGGCGAGAGTTGCGGGTGTCGTTAAAAAGCCCAACGCTTGAAACATCTAAAAACTTTCCAGCATTTACTGAAACTTTCCATATTCCTATCAAAAATCAGAATGGACGACTTATTTACTTGACTGACTTGGTCAAAATAACCCAGCAACCACAACCCGCCCGCAGCCATTACCGCATCAATGGTCAAAATGCCATTACACTCGTTGTACTTGCCGAAGCTGGCACAAATCAACTCAATGCCGCCGCCAATACCCGCCAATCGATTGCCCAAACTCAATTACCAAGCGGCTATCAGCTCACTATTGAGTACGACTCAACTGAATATATCCGTGAAAATCTGCAACAAATAGCCATTCAGTCGGGTTTGGCCGTAGTACTGTTATTGCTTTTTGTGCTAATTACGAGCGGTAGCTGGGCTTATACTGTCTTGATTTTTAGTAGTTTGTTTGTCAATCTGGCCTTGTCGGTCATTTTGTTTTATATCTTCAAAGTCGAGATTCATTTGTATTCGCTGGCGGCTATCACCACCTCTTTTGGTATTGTTATCGACAACGTCATTGTGATGATTGACCACTACCACCGCTACCGCAATCGCTCGGTTTTTATGGCTTTGCTCGGTGCAACACTTACCACTTGCGCTGGGCTGGTAGTGATATGGTTTTTGCCCGAACAGACCCGTATTGATCTCTGGGACTTTGCGCTTGTAATGATGCTCACGCTTGGCGTGTCGCTGGCCGTAGCCTTATGGTTTGTACCTGCATGGTTAGAACAAAACAAAGCCCCCCAGCCCCCCGAAGGGAGAGTAAAAGCGAAAAACATGAGGCGAGTTAAAATGTATTTAACCGTTAATTATTTGTATTTCAGACTATTAACTTTTTTATCACGGTTCAGAAAAACTGTTTTTGGACTTGGGTTGCTGGCTTTTGGCTTACCGATTTTTATGCTGCCTAATAGATTGACCGAAAAAACTAAATTCTCGGAATATTACAATTTCACAATCGGCTCAGAATGGTACCAAGAAACGGTAAAATCATATATCGACAAAGGGTTGGGTGGCACACTTAGGCTCTTTGTAAACTATGTTTATGAGCAGTCGTACTATTCAAAAAACGAACGTACATCGCTGTATGTCATTGCCAACTTACCCAATAATAGTACAATCGAACAAATGGACGAGCTATTAGCGAGCTTTGAAAATCAACTCAAAAACTATCCCGAAGTGGCTCGGTTTGTTACTAATATTCAAAATGCACAACAAGCAAGTTTGACGATATACTTTACAAAATCTGCCGAAAATAGCTCGTTTCCGTACATTCTCAAAAATCAAATGATTGCGCTTTCGACCGAAAGTAGTGGCGTCGATTGGGACATTTATGGTGTGGGGCAAGGATTTAGCCAACACCTCAACGACAACGCTACCCCTACTTTTAATGTGTCGATGTATGGCTATAATTATTTAGAATTGGAACGACAGGCGCACACTTTAAAAACAAAACTCCAAACGCACCCACGTGTGCAAGAAGTGGACATCAATCGTAGTGTGGGAATATTCAGTCAAAAAAACCTATATGAATATGCGCTACAAACCAAACCCGAGGTATTGGCTTTACAAAACGTTTCTTTTCAGGAATTGTACCAACAAACACAAAACCGAAATGTGCGGCCACAGCCCGATTTGTATTTGATGTTAAACGAGCAATATGAGCCTGTGAAGATTGTACCAACACAACACGACCGTTTTGATGTATGGCAACTGGCACACCAACCCTTGCGCCAAGATTCGGTACATTATAAACTCAACACAGCCCAGATTGTACGTCAAAAAGTAATTCCCGAAATCCAGAAAGAAGACCAGCAATACTTGCGGCGAGTGAGTTTTGAGTATTTTGGTAGTCAGCGATTTGGTGAGCAATTTTTGAACGAAAAACTAAAAGAAATAAAAGGCATACTACCGCTTGGCTACAAAGCAGAAATGAGTACTTACAACTGGTTTCAGAACGATAGGAAACAGCAATATTGGCTCATTGGCTTGGTCATTTTGCTAATTTACTTAGTTTGTACTATTATTTTTGAGTCGCTCGTGCAACCATTGGCACTGATAACGCTCATACCGTTGTCGTTTATTGGTGTTTTTTTAACTTTTTATTGGTTCGATTTTAATTTTGACCAAGGCGGTTATGCTTCTTTTGTGTTGTTGAGTGGCAATGTGGTTTGTGCAGGTATTTTTATTATTGCCGAGTACAATACACTCCAAAAGCGGTTTCCACGAGCTACTTCTATGCGGCTATATTTAAAAGCATACCAACATAAAATCGTCCCGATTTTACTCACTGTTCTTTCTACCGTTGTGGGTCTTGTGCCGTTTTTGATTTTTGGCCAAAATGAGCCTTTTTGGTTTGCACTGGGTGCTGGTACGATTGGCGGCTTACTAATGTCGCTGTTGGTGATATGGCTATTTTTGCCGTTGATGATTGTCCGCAAATAAACGACAGTGCTACAACGTTCTTAGTACCTTCATGGCTGCATTATGACCACAAATGCCGCTTACCGCCCCGCCTCGCTTTGCACCAGAACCACAAATATAAAGTCGCTCATGGCTTGTTTCTACACCCCAAGTACCTGTCTCTTGGTCGTTGTTGGCATAAAACCAACTAAGTGCATTATGAAAAATATTGCCAGTGGGTAGTCCTATTTCATTTTCTAAATCAACGGGACTTTTGGCTTCAATACAAAGTGAGCCATCGGTAGCACGAGCGATGCAGTCTTCGATTGGTTCAGACAAATAACTGTTTAGTCCTTCTAAATATAGGCTAAGTAACTGTTTTTTGGTGGCTTCGTTGTCGTCAATAAACAAACGATACGGTACGTCAAGCCCAAATAGTGTGAGTGTATGATAGCCAGCGGCGGCCAATGTGGGCGACAAAATTGAGCTATCGGTCAGCGTATGGCAGTAAATTTCGCAAGGTGGTAAGGTCGGTATTTTTCCGTCTAATGCCTCCTGATACGACACCGCCATTTGTCCGTAACCTTGATTGATATGAAACGTACCCGCAAAAGCATCTTCTGAGCGTACGCCTTCTGCTTTAAGTTTAGGTAATTTACTAAGTAACATATTGACCTTAAATACACAGCCTTCATCTTCGGCAGTAGCTTCGAGGGTTTCGCCCAACAGCCCAGATACTATTTTGGGAGCAGCATTGGCCAATACAAATCGGGCTTTTACCGTAAATTCTTGATTGTCTTTTACAAAACAAACACTATGATTTGGTTCGCCCAAGTTTAGCTTCGTTACCTCGGCCTCAGTGAGTATTGTTACGCCAAGTTCGGTTGCTCTGGCTTTTAGTGTTTCAACCACAGCCCCCATACCACCAACGGGTACTTGCCATTCTCCAGTTTTGTTGCCTATTACATGATACAGATAGGTTCTGTTTTGTAATAAACTGGTATGGTGAGCATCGGCAAAAACACCAATTTTAGCATCTGTCAGTACAATACCACGCAATATATCGTCTTCTATGTACTTCTCTATTAGGTGTCCGATGGGTTTTTCTACCATCAACTCCCAAAGTTCAGTATCGTCCTCAAAAATTTTTTTCCAGTCGTCTTTTGTTTTGAGTGGTTCTAAAAAACTATCCCAGATTTTTTCTGCAAACTGTTTTTGTCTTTCGTACAATTCAGTCAGTCCAAGATAATCTTTTGCATTGAGTTCATTGATTTGTGCTTTATTCAATGATTCATTTTCATTACTAATCAAGAGACCATAGTTTTTTTTATTTCTCTTAAAAGGCGTAAAAGAAGCGGTCTGTCGGCGTTTTAGATTGAGTGTTAGCCCTAACTCTTTTTTTATTTTATCAGGAAATAAACTCACCAAATAGGCGTAGCGAGATAGGTGAGCATCGTAGTCTGGAAATAATTGTTGAGAAGTTGTGGCTCCACCAACGTAATTATTTTTTTCTACAATCAATACCCGTAGCTGGGCTTGAGCCAAATAGGCAGCGGCCACAAGTCCATTGTGGCCGCTGCCTATAATTATGACATCATATTGTGATTGAATCATTTGCTGACTATCAACTTTTGGGTTACTCGGGCTTTACCCAATGAAGTATCTCTGTAGCTCACAAAATAAATACCACTACTTAGTTCTCTCAAAGGAGACAGCGTAACACTACTGCTCGATGCCGAGCTTATCTTAAACGGTACTTCACGACCTACCATATCAATTAAATTTAGACCATCTAATTCCAAATTACTAAATTGCAACTGAATTGTGCGACCATCTGATGGATTTGGATAAATAGCAAACCGAGTACCATCTCCTTGCACATTAACGGCCACAATTTTTGAATATTCACTTGTACCATCTTTGTCTGTTTGTCTAAGTCGGTAATAATTGATACCTGGCAGTGGGGCTTCGTCCAAAAAACTGTACTCTAACTTTATTTTAGAATCGCCAGCAGCTTTTACTTGACCAATGTCAGCAAACTCTTTTAAGTCCACGCTTCTTTGTACACCAAAATAATCACTGTTTAGCTCTGTTGCCGTTGCCCAGTTGAGTTGCGTACGGTTGTTGTTGGCTTTGCCTCTCAAATACATAAGCTGAACGGGTACTATATTTGCCCACGACAGTCCTGTCAAAAAGATACCTTGCGCCGTAATTTCACCAGTTCGTACATCACGCCCGCAATCATAGGTCAATACCACCTGTTTAATACCTGCACCTCTGAACGATATAGTAGTAAGTGTACTGTCAAATTCGTCTGGAGTGTAGCCTTGTACTACTTTAATGTTGGGTGTTATTCCGTCAGTTTCGTACACCTTAAATGGATTGTACGCAAGTCCTGGCACCACGCCAACACCTCTATCGTCAAAGGCTTCTATGGCTACTCGGTCTTGATAGTTACTGAATGTCTGTTCTCTATCGAGTCCTCTTATGCCAAAAGACAAGTTTGTAACAGGCTCACTAAACAAAAAAGTTACCTTAATAACGTTGGTGCGGCTTGCAAAGTCAGCATTGAGCCATAGCCCACGTGGGTCGTTACGAGGGGTAGCATTGATGAGCGCACTCGTGCGCTCGCTGACGGTAGCAGTAACTGTAACTGGCGGAAGCGAAGTGCCTACGTTCGGAAAAATACGCTGCAAAGTACCATCTGGCCATGGTGTACTCGTACCAGTTGTAAAATCAACAAATCCCTGTCCAAAGGCAGGAACGAGTACTGTTGTTAGTAATAATACCGTCAAAATACGGCACAGTCGTAAATTATGATTCATGTCAATTTCATTTATGCTACATCATTTAAACACAATTAGCATAACAAAGGTACTGAATTTTTGTAATTACAAACTAAAATTACGACCAAAATTATAATTAGTTAGTCTAATTTTTTTACTTAAAAGACATAGCATATTTGTTTTTGTTCACAATATTACAGACAATAAAATACCGTAGGCAAAAATAATTTGAACTTAAAAATCTATTTACTGTTTATTTCACGTAAATGTTTATGAAAATTAAAAAACAAAATAATCAAAATGAAAAAATTAGTAATGTTTGCCGCCGCCTTATTAGTAAGTGCAAGTTCTCTTTTCGCTCAGTTTCCGATGGTAGGTGGTGCAGAAATGTTCCCAACCAAAGACATCGTCGAAAATGCCGTTAATTCAAAAGACCATACTACATTAGTAGCTGCCGTAGGTGCTGCTGGTTTGGTAGAGACTTTAAAATCTGCTGGTCCGTTTACTGTTTTTGCGCCAACCAACGCGGCTTTTGGCAAATTGCCAGCAGGTACTGTTGAGTTTTTGGTAAAGCCAGAAAACAAAGCCATGCTTACAAAGATATTGACTTATCATGTTGTTGCTGGCAACATGGGATCTAAGGAAATAGCTAAGGCCATAAAAAAAGGTAAAGGTATGGCCACACTCAAAACCGTGAGTGGTGGTACATTGACAGCATCTATGGAAGGTAAAAAACTGAAATTAACTGACGAAAAAGGTGGTGCTTCTTATGTTACTATCGCAGATGTATTTCAGAAAAATGGTGTAATTCACGTAATTGACACAGTTGCAATGCCCAACTAAATCAGTTACACTCCAAAATAACGACTTTCTCTCCACAAAGGCCAGCGCAAATGCGCTGGCCTTTGCTATTGGCTATCATTACTTTATATTTTGCTGACTATAAATACATTAAAGCTAATAGCGATTAAATTTATACAACTTCTCATTACCCTGAGCCTGCCATCCATTAAGAATTTGACGATAGCAATGTCATAAAATTATCAAATAAATACCTCGAATCATGCGGGCCTGGCGAGGCTTCGGGGTGGTATTGTACCGAAAACGCAGGCTTATCTGTTCTCCTAATTCCCTCAATCGTATTGTCATTTAGATTGATGTGTGTTACTTCTACGTCAGTATGGTCGTTTACTTCTTCTGGATTTACGGCAAATCCATGATTTTGAGATGTAATTTCACACAGTCCTGTTTGATAATTCTTCACAGGGTGGTTTAACCCCCGATGACCGTGGTGCATCTTATAAGTAGAGATACCGCTTGCCAAAGCCAAAATCTGATGCCCCAAACATATTCCAAAAAGTGGCTTGTTTGTCTCTAACAGTTGCTGTACGGTTTCAACGGCGTAAAGCATAGCGGCAGGGTCGCCTGGGCCATTAGAGACAAAAAAACCATCGGGATTCCAAGCCAATATTTCTGTTACGGGTGTTTTAGCTGGAAAAATCTTACAATAACAGCCTCGTTTAGTTAAATTGAGTAATATACTTTTTTTGATTCCATAATCCATCACTGCAATTTTATACTTTCCTTGCATTTCATCTCCAACAAAATACGGTTGTTTTGTACTCACAATCGACGATAACTCCAGTCCGTCCATATTTGGTACTTCTTTTAATTTTTCCATCAGTTGCTTTTCGTCCAATACTTCCGACGAAATAATTGCATTCATAAC
The DNA here is from genome assembly GCA_043777595.1 of Spirosomataceae bacterium. Lineage (GTDB taxonomy): Bacteria > Bacteroidota > Bacteroidia > Cytophagales > Spirosomataceae > JAYVJH01. The sequence goes on along the minus strand of JAYWHT010000045.1, from coordinate 23,101 downwards.
CCCTCTCGAGCGGACTTGACGCACTAAACGACGGGTATCAATATCATAAATACCTACTACACCAGATTTTTCTAAATAAGTTTGGAGCGAAAAATCAGCTTGCTTTCGAGAATAAATCTGCGAAAAATTATTGCAGACCATTCCACTGATTTTGATAGACGTAGATTCGTCTTCTACTTCTAACTGCACGCCATAGTTACCGATATGTGCATTGGTGTTTACTATGATTTGCCCAAAATACGACGGGTCAGTATAGATTTCTTGGTAGCCTGTCATTCCTGTATTGAAGCATACTTCGCCTCCCATCGTGCCAGTTGCTCCCAAAGATTTGCCCCGGTATAGTGTCCCGTCTTCAAATAGTAATATTGCTGGTTGGTTTGCGTTCATGAGTTTAGTACTTAGTTTAAAATCGGTTACAAATTTCATAAAAAAAAGGGCTAAACTTTCGCTTAACCCTTTAATTTTTTTTATTTTTACTCACGACCGCCGTTCAGCTCGTCTTGCCATATTTTTAACTCGTTCATCTTGCCGTCTCGTGCCATTGCAGCCTGTTGAGACCATGTCTCTGTGCTTTTTGATGCAATGCCCGCCCCGGTTATCACTTCGTTCATTGATTCTGGCGACATTTCCGCCAACTGAGCAAAAGTTGTAATGCCAGCAACCTCAAATGCTTCGGCTATTTTTGAGCCTATACCTTCAATTATTTTTAAATCATCTGCACCTGCTGTATCTGTAGGCTCTTCGATTTTCGGCTTATCGTCAGTTGTTTCTACTATTACCTCTGCTACTGTGTCAACTATATCCGATTCGGCTATGTTCGTGGATACTGCTGCATCTGCTTTTTTACCACCACGACGGCTACGGCGGGTCTTGGTAGCCTTTTCGGCTGCCATTGCGAGCGTTGTTTCGTTGAAATCTACCAATTCGACCATACACATTTCGGCAGCATCACCTTGACGTTGGCCTAATTTAATTATTCTGGTGTACCCACCTGGACGGTCAGCAATCTTGTCTGATATTGTGGAGAATAACTCTTTTATTATGTCTTTATTTGACAAGTAAGAGAAGATGACTCGTCTATTGTGAGTCGTATCTTCTTTTGAACGGGTCAAGAGTGGGTCGATATATTTTTGGAGTTCTTTGGCTTTGGCCAAAGTGGTTTCGATTCTTTTATGAATAATAAGCGACGATGCCATGTTTTTTAATAGTGCGTGGCGGTGTGAGGTTGTTCTTCCTAAATGGTTGTGTTTTTTACCGTGTCTCATTGGTTTTAAATATGTGATTGGCTTCGAGCGGCAATAATTTGCGCTTCAGAATACCAATCGGTGAAAAATAAATTAGTCTTCGTCTAAGCGGTACTTACCCACTTCCATGCCAAAATGTAGATTCTTGTCTGATATTAACTGCTCGAGCTCTGTCAATGATTTTTTTCCAAAGTTTCGGAATTTCATCATATCTGCGATGTCAAGTTTTGCCAAGTCGCCAAGTGTTTTGATTTCGGCTGATTTAAGACAATTAAATGCTCTGACCGACAAATCCAAATCTGCCAATGAAGTCTTGAGCAATTTTCTCATTCTGAGCATTTCTTCGTCGACCTCGCTAACTTCATCGTTTTTAGGTGTATCGAAAGTCATTGTTTGGTCTGAGAACAACATAAAGTGCTGAATCAGTATGTAGGCGGCACCTTTGAGCGAATCTTCGGGGTGAATAGAGCCATCGGTTGTTACTTCAATAACCAACTTTTCATAGTCAGTCTTTTGTTCAACCCGTGTGTTTTCTACGCTATATTTGACGTTCTTGATAGGGGTATATATAGCATCAATTGAAATATGTCCAATCGGTAATTCTGTATTTCTGGATTCTTCTGCCGACACATATCCACGTCCTTTTTCAACTATAACCTCCATCTCAAACTTCATCTTGTCATCAACATGACAGATTACCAAGTCTGGATTCAAGATTTGAAAAGATGGTGTGAATCGTGACAGATCACCTGCTGTTATTACCGACTGATTTTTTACTTCGAGCGATATTTTACTGTCAACCATGTCCGATATCTTCTTGAAGCGAACCATCTTGAGATTCAAGATTATTTCTGTAACATCTTCAACGACACCCTCAATCGATGAAAATTCGTGGAGTACAGTAGGGAATTTTACACTTGTGATTGCGTAACCTTCAAGCGAGGAGAGTAAAATGCGGCGTAGGGCGTTACCGATTGTAACCCCAAAGCCCCTCTCTAATGGCTTGAACTCAAACAACCCTTGAAAGTCATCTGATTTTTCCATCACGACTTTATCTGGCATTTGGAATGCTAAAATAGACATATAACTTAGCTGTTTAGAGTCTTGTGTGGCATGTGCCGATTTATATATTGCAATCGCAATAATATATGTAGTAACCCAGTCAGCACAATATAGTCCTGACTGGGAAAAAAATTAGTATTACTTTGAGTAGAGTTCCACTATCAACTGCTCATTGACATTTTCGGGAATCTGATCACGGTCGGGATACTGTATAAACTTGCCTACCATCTCCTTTGCCTCCCACTCCAGCCAATTGAAGCGCTTTGCACTGACACCTCTACTTGACAAGCTGGCGTCTATGGTTTCGAGAGATTTCGATTTTTCACGAACACCGATAAGCTGACCTGGCTTTAGCGAGTACGAGGGGATATTTACTAACTCCCCATCTACCAATATATGGCAGTGCGTTACCAACTGACGGGCTGCTCTACGAGTAGGAGCAATGCCAAATCGATAAACGGTGTTATCAAGTCGTGCTTCGCAGAGTTTAAGCAGATTTGCGCCAGTTATCCCTTCTTTGACGGCTGCCTTGTGGAACAGCGCTCTAAACTGACGCTCCAAGATACCATAAGTGTATTTTACTTTTTGCTTTTCTGATAGCTGCACAGCATATTCAGACTTTTTACCCTTACGACCACGTCCATGTTGGCCTGGGGGATAACTTTTTTTACTTAGTGCCTTGCTCGGACCCATGATAGGTTCACCGAAGCGACGTGCGATTTTGGACTTTGGACCTGTGTAACGTGCCATATTTGATTATTATTGTACTGATGATTTTCGAACATCTATCTTGTAATCCCAGTGTCCAAACTACAGATTGATGTTAGATAAAATGAAAAAACGATAATTATACCCTTCTACGTTTTGGTGGGCGACAACCATTGTGAGGGAGTGGGGTAATGTCCTTGATTGAGGTTACTTCTATACCAACGTTTTGCACTGTTCGTATAGCAGACTCACGCCCTGACCCTGGCCCTTTGACAAAGACCTCTGCCTTTCGCATACCAAGGTCAAATGCGACCTGAGCGCATGACTGAGCGGCAGTTTGGGCAGCGTATGGTGTATTTTTCTTGGAACCTTTGAATCCCATTTTACCCGCTGAACCCCATGAGATTACTTGACCACTCATGTTTGTAACAGATATTATGATGTTGTTAAAAGATGCCCTGATGTGGACTTGTCCCACAGCCTCGACAACGACTATTCGTTTCTTAGCTTTATCTTTTCTTTTTGTTTGAGCCATGTTTTTATTCAACTATAATGTACGGTGCGTTTGCTGGTCACACATTATAGCTTATTTAGTTGCTTTTTTCTTGTTTGCTATGGTCTTACGCTTACCTTTACGAGTTCGGGTATTGTTCTTGGTTCGTTGACCACGAACAGGAAGCCCTTTACGATGGCGGAGCCCTCTGTAGCACCCAATATCCATCAATCGTTTGATGTCCATTGTTGTACGTGACCTAAGCGCGCCCTCGGTAGTGTACTCGTTTGAAATTATCAAACGAATGGCACCTGCTTCTTCATCTGTCCAATCTGTTACTTTTTTGTCGAGATTTACATTTGCTTTCGCCAAGATTGTACGAGAAGCACTACGACCGATACCATAGATATAAGTTAGCGATATTTCGCCTCTTTTTTTATCGGGTATATCAACACCTGCAATACGAGCCATTTTTATCCTTGTCTTTGTTTATATTTTGGGTTCTTTTTGTTGATGACAAACAGCTTACCCTTACGACGGATTATTTTGCAATCCACGCTTCTTTTCTTTATTGATGCCTTTACTTTCATCTTTTATCCTATTTATTTATTTGTAACGGTAAATTATCCGTGCTTTGCTCAAATCATAAGGTGACATTTCTAATTTTACTTTATCACCTTGCAGTATTTTTATATAATTGAGTCGCATTTTGCCAGAGATGTGTGCTATCACCTCATGCTTGTTTTCGAGCTGTACTCGGAACATTGCATTGGACAGTGCCTCGGCAATAATTCCATCGGCTTCAATTAATCCTTGCTTTGCCATTGTTTTCTGTATTTTCGATTTTAAACATCCACCATTAAATCGGTATTTGCAATAACTGCCTCGATATACTTGAAGGTCGTTAATATTTCGGGCTTACCCTTCCTTACAACGATAGTATGTTCAAAATGAGCTGCTTGTTTTCTATCGGTCGTTCTGACTGTCCAGCCATCTTTTTCCTGTACTACATCTTTTTTTCCGAGTGTAATCATCGGCTCAACTGCGATTACAGTTCCAGTTCTAAGTATCTGGCCTTGCCCCCTCTTGCCATAGTTGGGAACTTCTGGGCTTTCATGCAAGTTTTTACCTACGCCATGCCCCACTAACTCTCTGACAACACCATACCCGAACTTTTCAACATAGTTTTGTATCGCAAAGCCCACATCACCAACCCTTTTGCCCTCGGTAGCTTGCTCTATGCCTAAGTACAAGGATTGTTTAGTTCGTTTTAGAAGCATAGTTACTTCTGGGCTTACATCACCAACTGGATATGTATAAGCACTGTCACTATGAAATCCATTTAGTTTGACACCACAATCAATAGACACTATATCACCATCTTTGAGCTCGTATTTACTTGGGATTCCATGAACCACCGTTTCGTTTAATGAAATGCACAGCGCTGCTGGGAATCTGTTGTATCCTTTGAACGATGGATAGCCACCATGATCTTGGATAAACTCATCGGCTACACTATTAAGTTCATTTGTTGTAACGCCTGGCCGCACTAATTTTGCTACTTCTGCGTGAGCTCTACCGAGTATGTCCCCACTTTGCTTTATCAAATCAATTTCTTGTTCGGACTTGAGAAAAACAATTTTCATGATTTATGCTCCTACCGATTCTGTACGACCCTGAACACGTCCCGACTTCATCAGCCCTTCGTACCTTTTCATCAATAAATAGCTTTCTACTTGTTGTAAGGTATCAAGAACTACTCCTACCAATATTAGAAGTGATGTACCCCCAAAGAACTGTGTAAAGCCGCGGGTCATTCCAGTTAGACTTGCAATTGATGGTAGTATGGCGACAACAGCCAGAAGGATTCCTCCTGGCAATGTAATCCTATCTAAGACCGTAGCCACAAACTCAGATGTTGAATATCCTGGCTTAACACCTGGTATAAATCCGCCACCTCTTTTCATATCATCGGCAATCTGTTGTGGACTTATGGCTATGGCTGTATAGAAAAAAGTAAATAGTATTATCAGCACAGCAAACAAAAGATTATATTGCCAACTTGTAAAGTCACTGAATACATTGGCAATATTGTTGGCTGCTTCACTTTTGCTGAATAGACTTGCGATTGCAGTCGGGATAAACATCAGAGCTTGGGCAAAGATAATTGGCATTACACCAGCAGTATTCAGTTTTAAGGGAAGGTACTGGCGTTGACCACCCATTACTTTCTGACCTACAACCTGTTTTGCGTACTGTACGGGTATCCTGCGGACGGCTTGTGTCAAAGCAACGGCGAACATGACCACTATAAATAACCCAACGAGTTCCAAAACAAACAATAATAATCCACTCGTACCTCTGGAGGCAGATTCTCCAATAATTGCCCCTGGAAACCGAGATACAATTCCAATCATTATTAACATCGATGTACCGTTTCCAATCCCTTTATCAGTAATTTTCTCCCCCAGCCACATACAAAATATAGTCCCCGCCGTTAGTATCAGAACCGATGAAGCTGTGAAGGCAAATCGACTAACAAGAAGAGCATCAGATGGTATTGTTCCTCTTAAATAAGTTATTGCCTGAGCGACTGTTACAAATATTGTTAATACCCTTGTAATTTGATTAAGTTTTTTCCTACCCGACTCACCCTCTTTCTGCATTTTTTGAAAATATGGCAGGGCCATTGTCATTAACTGTATTGCAATTGAGGCAGATATGTATGGCATTATTCCTAATGCAAAGATTGAGGCTTTACTGAAAGCCCCACCTAAGAACGTATCCAATAGGTTGAGGAGACCCTGGGGATCGCCATTAAGCTTTTTCGGATCGACACCAGGTAATACAATGTATGCACCGACACGATATACAGATATCAATAGTAAGGTATTCAGGATTCTCCCCTTCAACTCTTCTATTGAGAAAATGTTTTTAATTGTTTGTATAAATCGGTTCATGGGTTTATCAAAATGTAAAATCTACGAATGATGCCTCTCAAATGTTGGATTTGAACTTTACTATATCTTTGTAATTTTGCCACCTACTTTTTCTACGGACTCGGATGCTGAGGCTGAAGCTGCATGAACTTTTATTTCGACAGCTACTTTTATTTCACCTCTGTTTAATAGCTTTATTAAGTCATTCTTTCCAGCCATTCCATTCTTAACTATTAACTCAACGTCGATGACAGGTGAGCTCGTTTTGTCGAACAGTTCTTGGATGGTATCTAGATTTATAGCCTTGTATTCGACACGATTGACGTTTTTGAATCCGAATTTAGGGATTCGTCTTTGCAACGGCATCTGGCCGCCTTCAAAACTACGCTTTGTACTGTAGCCAGACCGTGACTGAGCGCCTTTATGGCCACGTGTTGATGTGCCACCCATACCAGATCCTTGTCCCCGACCTAGGCGTTTCTTTACTTTAATTGAGCCTTCTGCTGGCTTTAGTGAACTAAGATTCATAAGCTATTTGCAATTATATTGTTTCTACTTTAACCAAATGTAATACTTTACGAATCATACCATCTATAGCACCATTCGTTTCTTTTTCTGAACTCCGACCTATTTTGCCGAGACCTAAAGCAGCGAGTGTTCGCTTTTGAGCCTCAGGCCTATCAATCATACTCTTGACTTGGGTAACCTTTATTTTTGACATTGTCATATAAAATTTAAAAAACCTAATTGCCAGCAATACTAATTTTAACGCCCAAAGGATATTTGAACTATCCGTTGAATACTTTGGCTAATTTGATTCCTCGCTGAAACGCCACCTGGTGGGGTGCACGCATTTTAAGCAGCGCATCTACTGTAGCCTTCACAACATTGTGTGGGTTTGAAGACCCCTTTGACTTTGCGAGTACATCATGTACACCCGCTGCTTCGAGTACTGCACGCATTGCACCACCAGCAATTACGCCAGTGCCTGGTGCAGCAGGTTTAATAAAAACTAACCCCCCACTGTACTTTCCCTCCATCTCATGAGGAACAGTACCTTTTATTATTGGCACTTTAAATAGATTTTTTTTTGCATCTTCTATACCCTTTGCGATTGCATCAGTTACTTCATTTGCCTTTCCCAAACCATATCCAACTACACCAGCGCCATCGCCGACAACGACAATGGCTGAGAAACTGAAACGGCGGCCACCTTTCACTACCTTGGCGACGCGGTTTATGGCTACTACTCGTTCCTTCAATTCGCTTTCGCTTACCTTTGCGGGATTGTTGCTATTCATATCTTGTTAAAATTTAAGTCCACCCTCACGAGCACCATCTGCTAATGCCTTTACTTTTCCGTGATACAAATAACCGCTACGATCGAACACGACCGAAGATATACCAGCGGCAATGGCCTTCTCAGCCAGTTTTATACCAATTTGCTTGGCAGATTCTACTGATGTCACTTTTTGGCCACCATCCAAATCGTGAGTACTGTATGAGACCAAGGTCTGACCTTTGATATCATCAATAATTTGAGCATACACACGTGTATTTGAACGGAACACTGAAAGACGCGGTCTATCTTGTGTACCCGAGAGTCGTTTACGGATGCGATACTTTATACGTTGTCTTCTATCACTTTTTGTTGATACCATTTTTTGTGTCAATTTTTCAACTATAAATTATTTCTTGGCGGCCGCCTTACCAGCTTTGCGCCTTACTTGTTCACCCACAAATCTTATGCCCTTGCCTTTGTAAGGCTCTACTTTGCGAAGTGAACGTATTTTTGCTGCAACTTGTCCAATAAGTTCTTTGTCTATGCCTTCAAGAAAAACTTTTGGGTTTTGACCTTTTTCCATAGTAGCGGTTATCTTCAACTCAGCAGGTATTGCCATTAATATACCATGCGAATATCCCAAGCTTAACTCCAACACATTATTTGTTGCAACTGCTTTGTAACCTACACCGACTATTTCCAAGTTTATTTTATATCCCTCACTCACACCGGTTACCATATTGCTTATCAGCGAACGGTACAAGCCATGCATTGCCTTGTGGCGTTTTTGCTCAGTGGGGCGTACAACTTGGAGCAGCGTTCCATCGATTTCGACTTTGATATCAGGATCTATGTTTCTCTCAAGCACTCCCATAGGGCCTTTGACTGTAACCTTATTGTCCTCAGAGACGGACACAGATACATTTGCGGGTAACTCTACTAATTTCTTTCCTATGCGTGACATATATTTCTTAGTAATTATTTAATAAACGTAGCACAGAACTTCACCACCAACGTTTAGTACGCGGGCTTCTTTATCTGTCATTACACCTTTGGAAGTAGATACGATAGCGATTCCTAAACCGTTGAGTATGCGAGGTATTTCAGTACTACCAGCATATTTGCGCAGACCTGGTTTACTCACTCGTTGCAAGTCCACGATTGCGGACTGTCGAGAAACAGGATTATACTTCAAGGCAATTTTTATACTCCCCTGCGGCCCTGCTTCTTCGAATTTATAGCTTTGAATGTAGCCTTTATCAAAAAGCACCTTAGTGATTTCTTTTTTTATATTAGATGCAGGTATTTCTACAATCCGGTGTTTTGCCTTGATTGCGTTTCTGAGTCTTGTCAGATAATCTGCTATCGGATCAGTTAACATATTATTTCCTAATTTGCTGCCTCCTCAGTGAAGGGAGGCAAAGTTACGAACTTATCTTATCAAACAAAAGTAATTTTTTACCAACTTGATTTGGTTACACCTGGAATTTTTCCATTTGATGCCATTTCTCTGAACACAACACGGCATATACCAAACTTTCGCATGTATCCACGAGGCCGTCCTGTCAGGCGACACCGATTGTGTAGCCGCACGGGTGAAGCATTCTTTGGTAGCTTATCTAGGGCAGCGTAATCGCCTGCTTCTTTCAGCGCAGCACGCTTTGGAGCATACTTAGCTACCATCTTTTGTCTTTTTAACTCTCTTACTTTTGCGGATTCTTTTGCCATTTTTTTATTGCGTTATTAACGTAATGCTATTTTTTTGAGTTGGCGAATGGCATTCCTAATGACTTGAGTAACTCGTAACTCTCTTCATCGGTTTTTGCCGTTGTAACAAACGATATATCCATTCCAGATATTTTATTTATCTTATCAATTTGTATTTCTGGAAATATTATTTGCTCTTTTATACCGCAGGTGTAATTACCACGACCATCAAAGCCTTTATCGCTAATACCTTTGAAATCACGTACCCTTGGTAAAGCAATAGATGTGAAGCGGTCTAAAAATTCATACATCTTATCGCCCCTTAAAGTTACCTTAGCTCCAATTGGCATGTCTTCTCTCAATTTAAAGTTTGATATTGCTTTCTTAGAAATAGTGGCTACTGCTTTCTGCCCTGAAATTATGGTTAATTCTTCTATACCAATATCGACCAGTTTCTTATCTGCAACAGCACCGCCCATACCCTTGTTGATTACAATTTTTGTCAAGCGCGGTACTTGCATTATAGACTTGTATTGAAACTTATCTTTGAGTTCAGGGATAATTTCAGTATAATATTTTACTTTTAATCTTGCCATTTTACTTTTTATTTTTTTGGATTTCCGACCCAATCAAAGTTCGTTTGTTTGATATCAATTTAATTTGAATATCAAGAATAGAATGTCTATTTTACCTCTAATATAAAAGCACCAGTTTCCTTTGAGAAGCGTTGAAGTTTACCTTTGTCATTTAACTTTCTACCAGTACGAGTAGTTTTACCAGTAGCAGGATCGATTAGCATTAGGTTACTTAAATGTATAGACCCTTCTATTTTCTTCAATTCACCTTGTGGTTGATTTGCTGAAGGTTTAACATGCTTGGTAATCAGGTTTACACCCTCTACGATAGCTCGCTCTTTTTCTATCAACATCTGAACTATTTTTCCAGACTGACCTTTGGCGTTTCCTGCAATAACTTTGACGTTATCACCACCACGAACGTGGAATTTTGTATTTGACTTTCTTTTCATCTTATCTTAAAAATTAGTCATTCAAATTTGATATAGTAATATGAATGTACTGATGTGTATTTTTACAGTACCTCGGGTGCTAATGATACAATTTTCATAAAATTTTTCTCTCGTAATTCTCTTGCAACAGGACCAAATATACGCGTGCCGCGTGGCTCGTCTTGAGCGTTGAGCAGTACGACGGCGTTGTCTTCAAACCTTATGTAAGAGCCGTCTCTGCGCCTTATTTCTTTCTTTGTTCGCACTACAACCGCTTTCGAGACTGATCCTTTTTTAATATTACTTGCGGGAATGGCTTGCTTTATACTCACCACTACTTTATCACCTATACTTGCGTACCTCTTGCCAGTGCCACCCAGTACACGGATTACGAGTACCTCGCGTGCGCCACTATTATCGGCAACCCCGAGCCTTGATTCTTGTTGTACCATTATTATTTAGCTTTTTCGATAATTTCTACTAATCTCCAGCGTTTTAACTTACTTAGAGGCCGCGTTTCCATAACACGAACGGTATCACCAATTCCAGTTTGGTTAGTTTCGTCGTGTACCATTAACTTGGAAGTTTTTTTCATAAACTTTCCATATTTGGGGTGCATAACTTTACGCTCTACTGCTACCACACAAGATTTCTCCATCTTGTTGCTTACTACTCGACCTACTCTAACTTTCCGTAGGTTTCTGTGTTCTGGTGTTTGTGCTAATGCCTCCATTTTATTTATTTGACAATGATTTTATTAAATCAATATTTTGTTAAACCAGTGTATTATATTTACTGCGCTACCCTAAGCTTTACCGTAAGCTCTGTCATGAGCCTTGCTATCAGTCTGCGACTGTTGCGTATTCTCATTGGATTTTCTATTGGTGAAACAGCGTGGGCGAATTTTAGCCTAAGCAACCGGTTCTGCTCTTCTTTAATACCTGTCTGTATCTGCTCTGATGATAACTCCTTAATTTCTTTGTTTTTCATTGTATTCTGGTAGTTTTGATTTATCTATCTAAATGCTGAATGCGCCCAGCTATCGTTATGATAGAAATCTATTCACTTTCTTGATAATCTCTCCTAACAACAAACCTTGTCTTGACAGGTAACTTTTGGGCAGCCAGTCTTAGGGCTTCATTTGCAAGATCAAGTGATACACCTTCAGCTTCGAACAGTATGGTGCCAGCTTTTATTGGTGCCACCCAGTATTCTGGTGCGCCTTTGCCTTTTCCCATACGAACTTCAAGCGGCTTCTTGGTAATAGGCTTGTCTGGGAAAACACGTATCCAGACTTGGCCTTCACGCTTCATGGCACGAGTAACGGAGATACGGGCTGCTTCTATCTGGCGAGCAGTGATCCAACCAGACTCTACCGATTTGATTGCGAATGTTCCGAAGGCTATTTGATGACCTCTCATTGCGATCCCTCGTTCCGACCCCTTGCCTTTTTGCTGTTTACGAAATTTAGTTCTTTTCGGTTGTAACATGGTTCTACAATATTTGTCAGAGTTTACTCAACTCGTTGCTTTTAAAATTATTTACGACGACTACCGCCCGCACTTGGTCCACTTCCACGATTGTTGCCACCACCAGAATTGTTACCACGGCTGTTATTATTATTATTGCCCCTACGGCGATCACCGTTTGCATCACTACCGCGGTCATTTCTATCTCCACCGCTTTCACGGCGACGGTCTCCACCTCTTTCGTTAGCACTGCGTTGCTCACTTTGCTGGCCACCACCAGTTGCTGGTGATAAATCACGCTTTCCGAAGACCTCACCCTTGAATACCCAAACTTTGATACCAATTTTCCCGTAAACGGTAAGGGCTTCTGAGATGGCATAGTCTATTTCGGCGCGTATTGTATGCAATGGCACACGGCCTTCTTTATACTCCTCAGTTCGAGCCATTTCGGCCCCGCCCAAGCGTCCAGAAACACGTATCTTAATTCCTTGCGCTCCGACCCTGACGGCACTTGCAATGGCTTGCTTCATAGCACGACGATAAGATATACGGGCTTCTAACTGTTGAGCTACTGCTTCGCCTACTAATTTTGCATCGACTTCTGGACGCTTGATTTCGTAGATGTTTATTTGAATATCTTTGCCAGTAACTTTTTTCAATTCTTCACGAATCATATCTACCTCACCACCTTTTTGTCCAATTACCACGCCTGGTCGTGCTGTGTGCAATGTAAGAGTTATTCTCTTCAATGTACGCTCGATGATTATTCTTGCAATAGCACCGTTTTTACCTAATGTCTTGGCCTCGCCTCTTTTGAAACTACGAACGGCACGATTCATTATATACTGACGAATTTTTTCGTCTTCGATGAGCTTGTCGGCAAATTCCTTACCACCATACCAGTTCGATTCCCATCCCCGTATTATGCCGAGGCGTAAGCCTATTGGATTTACTTTCTGTCCCATTCGTTTTTAGATTTATGCTTCTTCTATTACTTTTGTTACATCGTCAATCACAATGGTTATGTGATTTGAACGCTTACGGATTCTGTGCGCACGACCTTGAGGTGCGGGTCTCAAACGCTTCATCATAGCACCGCCATCTACAAATATTGTCTTTACAAACAAATCTGCTTCTTCAATTTTGGCTTCCGGGTTTTTTTCCTGCCAATTAGCAACTGCCGATAGCAAAACTTTCTTTAAAGTTGGTGCTGCACCTTGTGGTTGATATTGTAAGACTGCCAGCGCACGGCTCACCATTTGGCCACGAATCATATCGGCTACTAACCGCATTTTACGTGGTGAAGTTGGTACATTTCTGAGTATTGCTCTTGCTTCCATTTTTATTTGTCGCTAATTGATGACTGTGGTTTTGACACCATGGCTTGATAGCTATTTTTAACGCTTTTTGTCTTTTTTATTTTTATCCACGTGACCTCTGAAGTTACGTGTTGGCGAAAACTCACCTAACTTATGCCCAACCATGTTATCAGTTACAAATACAGGTATGAATTTATTCCCGTTGTGTACCGCAAATGTGTGACCGATAAAGTCGGGCGAAATAGTACTACGGCGTGACCAGGTTTTGATAACAGACTTTTTACCAGACTGATTTACTACCTCGATTTTTGCCTCAACTCGATAATCAATATAAGGCCCTTTTTTAATTGAACGTCCCATCTGTTACTTATTTTTTACGCTTGTTTACAATCAAACGGTTTGAATACTTCTTTGGTGAACGGGTTTTTTGACCCTTTGCGTAAAGACCATTACGTGAACGTGGATGACCACCAGACGCACGACCCTCGCCCCCACCCATCGGGTGATCGACTGGATTCATGGCTACACCACGAACTCGTGGGCGAATACCTAACCAGCGCTTGCGACCTGCTTTTCCGTATGTAACGTTCATATGGTCGCCGTTTGAGACAGTACCTACTGTCGCTAAACAGTTGGCAAGTACCATTCGCATCTCGCCAGACGGCATTTTCAAGACTGCGTATTTACCTTCTCGTGCCACCAACTGAGCATAAGTTCCCGCACTCCTCGTCATCTGACCGCCTTTGCCTGGCGTTATCTCAATATTATGGACTATTGTACCGATTGGCATTGCGCCAAGGGGTAGTGTGTTACCGACCTCTGGTGCTACACTTGTTCCTGATACAATTACCGCACCCACTTTCAAACCTTGCGGTGATATGATATATCGTTTTTCGCCATCATCATATTGAACTAATGCAATGCGAGCTGAACGGTTTGGGTCGTACTCAACGCTCAGCACTGTTGCTGATATGTCTATTTTATTGCGTTTGAAGTCAATAACTCGGTACATACGCTTATGTCCGCCACCGATGTAGCGAGCTGTCCGACGGCCTTGGTTGTTACGACCACCAGTTCTTCGGATTGGTTCTAACAGGCTTTTTTCTGGCTTGTTAGTTGTAATCTCCTCAAACGACGGAGCCATACGAAAGCGTTGGCCTGGTGTTGTTGGCTTTAATTTAATGACTCCCATTGTTCTCTAAATCAAAAATGTGTTATTCTATCAACTTGGTTTCTAAGCAATTTCGCCATATACATCAATCACATCTCCTGTTTGGAGGGTAACGATAGCTTTTTTGAAAGTTGAGGTTTTACCACTGATGTATTTGCCTTTCGACGTTCTAGTTTTTTTCTTACCTATTGAGCGGATAGTATTCACACTGTCCACGGTTACACCGTACATTTTCTCAATCGCTTTTGCCACCTCAATTTTGTTGGCAGTTTTTTCAACCTCAAACACATATTTACCCAACTTGCTTAGGTCTGTTGCTTTCTCGGTTAGTATCGGTCGTTTCAGTACGCTCATTTTCTTACTTATTCAACAATGTTTCTAATTTTGGTATAGCGGTCTCACTAATCAATAATATATCTGCGTTTAGCAAATCGTATGTATTGACTTCGTCGGCGGTTTTTATTGCGGTTTTCGGAATATTTCTTGCAGACAAATACACGTTCTTATCTTGTGTAGGCAAAATCAATAGTGTTTTTTTGCCAGTGAGTGATAGTGCACTCAAGACGGACAGATACTGCTTTGTTTGCGGTGCAGCAAATGTAAAATCTTCTATTACAGATATAACGTTACTTTGTGCTTTGGCTGAAAGTGCTGACTTACGAGCTAATATTTTTACTTTCTTGTTTATTTTGAAACTGTAATCACGTGGTCTTGGTCCAAATACACGGCCACCACCTACAAACAAAGGCGACTTTATTGAACCCGCACGTGCGCTACCAGTACCCTTTTGCTTCTTGATTTTTCTGGTCGAATATGATACTTCTGCTCTTTCCTTAGACTTATGTGTCCCTTGACGCTGATTTGCCAAGAATTGCTTAACGTCTAAGTAAAGGACGTGCTGATTTGGCTCAATTCCGAACACATCTGTCGATAGTGTTACTTTCTTACCTGTATCTTCGCCTTTTATGTTTATTACTGAAATTTCCATTTTCTTTGCCTAATGGTTTACTTATCGATGATAACAAAAGAATTTTTCGCCCCTGGTACTGAACCGCTAATAACCAACAGGTTTTTGTCAGGCATTACTTTTAATACTTTCAAATTTTGTATTTTGACACGGTTGCCCCCCATGCGGCCACCCATGCGAATGCCTTTGAATACACGAGACGGAAACGAACATGCGCCTATTGAGCCTGGGTGTCTGCCCCGGTTGTGCTGGCCGTGTGTTTGACCACCAACCCCAGCGAAGCCATGGCGTTTTACGACACCTTGGAAGCCTCTTCCTTTCATAGTACCGACTACGTCAACGAAGTCGCCCTCGGTAAATACATCTGATGCTGTCAGGATTTGACCCAGCGTTAGTGTTTCTTCAAATGTCAAAAACTCTACCAGCTTACGCTTGGGTGTTGTGTTAGCTTTTTTGAAGTGTCCAATCAACGATTGAGTTGTATTTTTTTCTTTTTTATCGCCGAATCCTAACTGGATAGCACGATAGCCATCTATTTCTTCGGTTTTCACTTGTGTTACTACACAAGGGCCAGTTTGTATTACTGTACACGCCAGAGCCTGCCCATCAGCGTTGTAAATACTGGTCATTCCTATTTTCCTTCCTATTAGTCCAGACATTGCGGTTGTGTTCAGCAGGTTAAAATTATTGATTTCTAAAACGGAGTGCAAAAGTAGAGGTTATTCTTTAAATCTGCAACAAATAATTGTAATTTATTTTCAAAACTAAATGGGTCAGATGTTATTTAGAAACATCTGACCCATTTTGTAAACACAATATTATATTATAATACTCTGTAATGAAATCAGATGTGGTTTCTTTTTATAGACCTTCACCCATCAATGATATAGTTGGACTTATTGGCTGTTGTAATTTTCAACAATTTTCGTCTTTCCAAATCGGATTGCAAAAGTGAGGTTTTATTATCGGTATTCCAAATTATAGTGAAAGAAAAATACTATTTTTTTAAATATATTTTTTTGGCATCATTTTCGTTCTGACTTTTACAGATATTATTAGTCTTAGTAAAGCTCAATGAAAAATCAATTCTCGTCTTACATAATTTTTGCATTTTTAATGCTCTGTGCGTGTATGTCAGTGCAGGGGCAGTTTAATAAGAACCGTTTTGTCAGAAATATTCCTGCTTTTGGGGTTCTTAAAATAAGTGGTGGTGGCGGTGCTGCTTATTATATGGGAGATTTGGAAGATGGAATTACGCCAAAAAACATTCGTTACCAAGCCGCATTGGGACTCAATTATAGACTAACAGAAAGACTAACGGCACGGGGGGAAATACGGTATTATCGCATAGCTGGCCAGCAAGCTGGTACTCGGGTTTGGTACAATAATCTGTCGTTTCGGTCAGATAACGCCGATGGATTTGTTGGCTTTCAAATCGACCTTCAAAAATTTTCAAATCAACCTCTTCTAAACCCCTACTTGCTGATTGGTATTGGGGCTACGACTATCAATCCTAAGGCTAATTATCAAGGTACATGGTATAGTTTACCGCCGCTACAAACTGAGGGCATTGCTTACAGTCGTGTGGCTGGTATAGTTGTGGGGGGTATTGGGGTTTCTATTTCGGTCAATGATTACTGTAATGTAGGTATTGAGCTATGTGATAATTTTGCTGACACCGATTATTTAGACGACGTAAGTACCAACTATCCAGACCTCAATAGCCGCACAGGGGTTACACTTGCTCTTACTGACAGACGGCCAGAACTGGGGCTTGCCGCAAATGAATTTGGCAATATCAGAGGAAACCCACGAGTGAGAGATAGTTATGGTTTTTTGTCGGTAAAAGTCGAGTATTTGTTGGCTTCTCGGTTTAAGAACAAAGAGCGGCGAAAATTGAGATGTTTAAGATGAGCCTTATTTCAATGTTTGGTTTTAAATATCGTTTTGCCACTTTTGGTACTACCTTTTTTTTATTGTTTACTTTCTGTCAAGCCATGCCTCAGCCCAATTCAACAAAAATCGTTTCAGACAAATCGTTGTTTTCTAACTATTTGAAACGAGATGTTATCCTCGACGTTATTCTTCCCCCCAATTATAATACCTCAACGCAATGCTATAAAGTACTGTTGATGAACGACGGACAAGATAGTGAACAGTTGAAGATGGTATCTATTTTGGGCAAAATGTACCAATCGCACAAAATAGAACCTATTATAATTGTAGCCGTTCATTGTGGCGACCGTATGCAAGAGTATGGTGCGGCGGCGCAAGCCGACTACAAAGGTCGGGGCGCAAAAGCTGGCCAATATACTCAATTTATATTGACAGAGTTATTGCCGCATATTACCAAAAACTACCGCACACTGACAGGTAAAGACAACACCGTTTTTTGTGGGTTTTCGTTGGGTGGGCTTTCGGCTTTTGATATTGTTTGGCACAATCCCGAATATTTTGGCAAGATAGGTGCATTTTCGGCCTCGTTTTGGTGGCGGCAAAAGGCTTATGAAAACCAATATTCAGACGAAGTGGATCGCATTATGCACAATTTAGTGCGAAATGTGGATAACTTTGGCGATTCGAGAAAAAATCTAAAATTTTGGATTCAGACAGGAACGAACGATGAAAAAGAAGATCGAAATAAAAACGGAATAATCGATTCAATTGACGACTCGACTGATTTGATTACTGAATTAGAAAAAAAAGGCTTTCAGCGACAGCGGGACATTCGTTATGTGGAGGTCGTTGGCGGCCAGCATAATCAGCAAACATGGTCAGCCATTATGCCCGATTTTTTAGAATGGGCTTTTGCCAGTCAATGACCCGACAATAACCACTTGGCGAGGTCTTTGGCTGCCGAAAAGTTTTGATAAACTGCTGGAATCCGTCGGCCATCGGTGTATTCATTATAAAGCCAAGGGTCGCCAATGGCAAAGACTTTACCTTTTCCAAATCTTGATGTTGCCATAATCACATCGCCTTTGTCGGACAAAACTGACTGTGCTGGACTTTTTAGGCTCAAAACTGATAATTCTTTGACATAAATAGAACTTGTATTTTTAAAAATCAAATTACCGCTTGGAATATCTAACCGCCCCTGCTCCCACTCCATGCCTTTTACCATGTTTCGGCTCTGGGCTGTAAACTGAATACCAAACTCGGCGGCCAATAAATTAAAATTTTTGTGTTCACAGTTGGCCGTATCGTTGGCCATGAGTACCAGCGTACCGCCTGCTTTTACCCAGTTTTTGATGTTTGTTATGTCTTGATTTTGAATAAAATTTGGGGCAGGCGTTTCTTTTTTAGTGTCGGGATCTACTACGATATATACATTTACACCTTTGAGATTTTCGGGAGTCAGTGCGCTGGTAATGGCTGTGGTTTTGGCTCCTAATTCATTAAAAATTTGTCCCCAAACCCAAAAGCCCGAGTGCATTCTATCTTCCCAAGTATAGTGAAATTGCTCTTGATTACCATTTAGGTCTTTTCTAAATTCACGATTGAAAAAATAATCGGTGGCTACCGTTTTTCCTTGCCCAATGGTGTTTTCTGTAGCGATTTCCATTTCGATACTTACAAAAATAAACGGGCCAACACCTTTTAAATCGTTCTTGCGAATTGGCTCGCTCAAATAATAATCGTAGCTACCGTCACGATAAGGTGTACCGCCCAAACCGCCCACACTGACCGTTTTGTTGAGGCTCAGTCGGCCGTCAGGTTCTTGTTCTATAAATTCTTTTAAGATACCTGAATAACCTTTTTGGGTGGCTGGCCAAAAGCTCTTTTTATCCAAATAACCCATTCTTACGCCCTTGGCGAGTGCATATACAAACATACACGAACCCGAAGCCTCCAAATAGTTACCAGCACGACTGCCCTGCGAAGTCATCTGATACCAAACTCCCAACTTGGGGTCTTGGTATTTGAGTAGAGCGGGTGCGAGTCGTTGTAAATACTTGACAAGGTTGGTTCTTTCGGGGTGATTTTCTGGAAAATAATCAAGTACATCGACCAATGCCATGGCATACCAACCGATAGCTCTACTCCAAAAGTGCGAAGACAGTCCTGTGTTTTTGTTAGCCCAACGCTGCTGGCGGCTTTCGTCATAGCCGTGGTAAATTAGCCCTGTTTGTGAATCTACGGCATATTTTTCGATAAGTGCAAACTGCTTGGCTATGTCATCAAAATGGCTGGGGTGCCTGAAAACTTTACTATATTCTGCTGCAAAAGGCTCTACCATAAACAAGCCATCGAGCCACATCTGGTACGGATATTTGAGTTTGTGCCAGTAGCCTTTTTCTGTTAAACGAGGCTGATTTTCAAGCTGTTGCCATAGTAAATCTGCGGCTCGGCGGTATTTTTCTTTGTCGGGCTGGCTTTGTTGCGAAAGCATAAGTAAGGCTCGGCCTGTGGCGATATTGTCGAGGTTAAAGTCGTCATATTTATAAGTTCTGATGCTACCGTCGGCCTGTACGAATCTGTCCATGTCTTTACGGATATAGTCAAAGTAGCGACCGTCGCCTGTGCGATACCACACTTTTTCGAGGGCTTTGAGCATGAGTCCTTGTTCATAATCCCAAGCCGCAGGTTTGTTTTCTTTAACGGCTATTGAGTCGGGGCATCGTGATAGAAACGAGTCGGCCATACGCTGCGAGTAATTGGACTGAGCAAATAACGACTGATTGATTGAATGGAATAACAGGCTAATCAGCAGATGGTAGGGTTTCATAATGAGGTAGTTTTGGGATTGCAATATACTAACAATCTATGAATCGTATATTTGGGCTATTATTTTTATTATATTTGACAAAAAAACAAAAATAGTATGATAGCACTAAGAGAACGAAAGGCACCAAAACCAATACCTCGCTCAATACCAAGGCACCTCATCTATGAGATTTTGGACGGGCGACCTATCTATTACAAAGGCTATAAAGAGGTTATTGAAAACAAAAAAACAATCGAAGAAATCATGGGCGCAAGTGGTATTCAGTCAATTATTGTCTATTATTTAGTATCGTTCATCGCAAAATTTATTGATGAAAACATATATTCAGTTTTGACAAACGAAGCAGGGCTACATCTCAGCCATCGCAGTAATCTATCAAATGACATTGCTATTTATGAAACTGCTGTGCTAACGCCCGACAAAATCAATCGAAAGTATGTGGACGTGCCTCCAAAAATAGCCATCGAAATAGACATTGATGGCGATGTTGAGCATTTGACCGAATCGGGTTATATTTACAAAAAAACGCAACAAATGCTTGCCTTTGGCACTCAAAAAGTAGTGTGGGTGCTTACTGCCGCCCAAGTAGTGATAGTGGCTACCAACGAAAAAATAGAAACCCTAAGCTGGCACAAAGACATTGAACTCATGGACGGACGCAGTTTTAATATTGGCCAATATTTAGATAAAAAAGGAATTGTGGTTGAATAAATAGCACAACGCACATTACTTTTTATATTTGATTTTAAAGTTTGCAAATAAGGTTTCTTTTAATTGCTTTTCAAAGATTTGAAAAGAGTGTAACATCCTCAATGGGCTGAAATCTTCTATATTTTCGGCCACCAGATGTATGGCTTGGCTGACGTTAAATTTATCGAGTTGTCTGCCTTTTTTACCACTCACTTCTTTCAAAATAGTTTGTAATTTTAGCTTTGGTTGTTGTTCTTTTTCTAAATCTTTTGGTTTAGGTAGGACAATAGGTTGTTTATAGTTTCGATTTCCTGCTGCTTTTTTGATGGCTTCAATATCAAAAAACAGCCATGTTTCCATCATTTTGATAGGTACAATACACACTACTTTTTCAATGTCCGCATCGCTCAATTTGGCTTTTATCTCTTTTGTTCTTTCCATAATCATTTTGACATCAATCTTTTCGGCGTCTCGATGAATGAACAATATATCGAATGGAAAATATTGTTTTACAAAACGAACTTTACCGCTTAGATCATCTGCTGTTAGCGGTTTTGGTGAAAATCCAAAATTTGCAAACTGACCTTCGTTAGGTAGTTTTGGGTACAAATCGTCTAAGAGCCACTTGATGATTTTCAACAGTGCACTATCCGAACTTCCGTCTCCGATGAGAGTATATTTTAATTCTTTCATTGAAATTTAAAAGTCCGAGGTATATTGAGCCATATTTTCAGCGACAGTCTTTTTTGTTTTTGGCAATTTTGGTTTTGTTTCTGATTTACTCATACCATAATTATTGTCCAAGTAGGCCATAAGCTCTCCCTTTGTAGTTTGTTCTACCAATTTATTTTTTGTTTTCCAAGTGTCACCCAGTGCCGAAAAATCAGTTTTTCGTATTTTCTTTTTAAAGAACTCAGAATATATTTCAGTGCTTTTTGCTAAGTAAAGGCTCTCGTCTGGAACGGCACTCACCACTATTGGTGAGTGGGTGTTGATAATGACCTGCCTTAATGGGTTGTCTTCGCCCGCCTCGTAGTCAGTATCTGTTACCATTTCTTTCAAAAGTTCAACCATCTGATGAACTTTTTTGGGATTGATGCCATTTTCGGGTTCTTCCAAGCAAATTAGGCCACTCGTCATGCTGTCTTCTTGTATAACGGCCAGTCCCAAAAAACGCAACGTTCCGTCTGACAGTGACTGTGCTGGCAAGGTAAGGCCACCTCTAAACCCTAATTGTAAGGTTAGTAAATCTCTTTTTTCATCTTTTTCAACTGTTATTTCCATTACGTCTTCTACCAGTTCTTTGAGTTTATTGGTGAGCGATTGGTAAATATCTTGATTTTTTTTTTGGGCTTGCAAACGGTATAAAGTAGCAGGCAAATTATGGCCATTGGCTGTTATTTCAGCATTTTTTACTTCATGAACAGAATTGGGTTGTCGCAGTGCGCTGGGTTCAAACTGAAGCATTAACCAATTTCGCATTTCTTGTCTTGCCAAAAATGCAGTAGGCGACTCTGCTGTTACGGTTGAAAGCAGCGTGCGGGGCATTTTTTGAGCAATAAAATCTGTGGTACGACCTTTATTACCGTCTTGGTGTAGTTTTATTTTTTCATTTTCGGTCGATATAAATGGGATTTTTGTAGAGCGGCGGCCATCAAGTACAGAGTCTAACCACACTTTTTTATAGTCAAAAAGCAAATTAGCTTTGGTTTCTGTTTGTGTAATTGGCAGTAACTCTTCTTTTATTATTTCTATTGGCTCTTTTCCGCTTGCCTCATCGTTTAGTCTGAGTATGAGTGTATATCGTAAACTCGTGATGGTAGCTTTTGCTACCTGCCCCAGATCGTCTTCGGCTTCTTTTGGCACTATTATATCAACCTCAAAAGATACTTCACTAAGATAATTAAGGCCATCTTTAAAAAAAATATCTCTAATATTAGCATGTTTTTGATTTTCACTCCTTACAGATTTTGCAGCTTGTAGTACGGTATTGTCGGCCAAGTAAGATAAAAAAATCAACGCATCAAAAAAATTAGATTTACCAATGGCATTTGCCCCTGCAATACAAGTGAATGGCCCAAAATAAAGCTGAGTTTCAACCAAACTTTTAAATCCATTGATTTTTATTCGAGTTATCATTACGGTTTAAATTTAGTATAAATTCAAGCCGCAAATTACAGACAATTATCCTCATTTAAGCGACTATTTATTTATAATTTATGCGAATAAGGGGTTAAAAGAACAGACGTAAAGTAATAGTTGTTAAGTTGTTATGCAACTAACACTTATCTCTGTTTACTATTACGTCTGCGAAT
>JAYWHT010000044.1:0-139011 GCA_043777595.1 Spirosomataceae bacterium | reverse complement strand
AAAAGCCAGTAGTGCAGTTAGGTTCAATCGGTGATTATGTATGGTTAGACAACGGCGATAACGTGCAAGGCACAGGCGACAGCCCAATCAAAGACGTGAAAGTTTACTTGTTGAACGCCATGGGCATCAAAATCGACAGTACGATGACACTCGGAGACGGTAGCTATAAATTTATAAACCTACCACTCGGCACTTATTCAGTACAATTCGTAGCCCCAGCGGGACAGAGTTTTGTAACGGCAACAATCGGAACAGACCCAACCAAAGACAGCGATGCAGGTACAGATGGCAAAACGGCACAAGTAACACTCACGGCCACAACACCAGACGTGCTAACACTTGATGCAGGAATTAAAAAGTCAGTAGTGTCAGCCAGTCCTACTGACTTGGCATTAAAGAAAACGATTGACAAGAAAATAGTACAAGTTGGCGATGTGGTAACATATACCATCAAGGTTTGGAATCAGAGCAATGTCAATGCGACAGGCGTAGAAATAACAGATTCGCTGAACTATGCACTTCTATATTCGAGCAGTACAGCAACTCGGGGTAGTTATGATATAGCCACCAAAAAATGGACAGTGGGCAATGTAGCAGCCAATGGCGATACCGTAACACTGACTATCAAAGCCAAAGTGCTGATGGAGGGGCTATGGTTTAATACAGCCGAAGTAAGTAAGTCTGACCAAATAGACCAAAACTCGACACCGGGCAATATGAAAGACGGTGAAGATGACTTGGACAGAGCTTGTTTTACAGTTCCATTCAAACTATGCTCAAACGATGGTAGTAAGGTTCAGGCAGTTGTGCCGAGCAGATATACCAACGTCAAGTGGTCTGACGGACAGATTGGCAATACGGCCTTGTTTGACAAAGCGGGTACATATACCTTCACGGCCAGCAATGGCTCATGCCCGAGTGGTGGTTGCTGCCCAATAATTGTTGAGTCAGTAAATTGTTGCCCAGTTCAGCTTTGCGTGCCATTTACAATGCAAAAGATTAGAAAATAAAACGACTGAAATTATCACCAAAAAGCCCCGTAAGCAATTTGCTACGGGGCTGTTGGTTAATTATTGTGTAATATCTTTCTCACCTCGGTACTTCGACTGTTCAAAAATTTGTTGGGCATTTGAGTTGTCCATCAATTCTTTGAGCGAAATATCAGCGTTTTTCTTTAGATATTCACCGACAATGCGCCAGCCTAACCAACGGCCAATACCGCCTGGGCAAGCCTGACTGATTTCGACAGTAGCAGGACGTTCAGATGTGAACCTTTGCTTTTCGGTATCGGTGGTTTGGTATAATGCCTTTCGGTCAATAAAATACGCCCAAATATCGCTCTGCGACTCATAAACATCGGCAAGTTGCTGTTCGGAATAACCAATTATCAGGCTATCGGACGTTTGTGGTAGTGTTTGTTTGACAAACTCAAAACTCTTGCCATACCAAATCATATCTGCCAATAGTGTTTTATCGGTTGTTGTTGATTTGTTAAATTTTTCTGATAAAAAAAACAAAATACTCGGTACAATGTACTCACGCTGGTAGCGACGAAGCTGATAATCATAGAATTGTGGGCGAAATTTAGCCATTGGTCCACCAAAATAATCAAGCCCAATTACCACCAAACTATCGCTTAGATACAAGTCACTACCCAAAAAACCAGACACGACAGTAGCGATTTTGGGAGCCTTAAAATCAGGGTATTCATGTTTGATGTTACTCAAAGCCTCCGAAAGTTGGGCTTTTAGGTCGGTCATGTCTCCAAATTGTGTTTGTAAGTCTTTGTTGAACTGCTGTAAATCACCGTTGTTTATGTTTTGGAATAATTGCGGGGCAACTGTTGAGTCATTACCAAAATATAGCCTCAGTGCTGAGTTGTTTTGTATGGTCTCAGACAGGGCTTTAACCGACTTTGTTGCAAACAACTCTGTTTCTAATCTAACAATTTCCACTTTTTGGTTTTCGGAACGGTTTTGGCAAGCCCCCAAAACTATAATCAGTAGTAGCAGAGAGTAGGTTTTCATTTGATATTTTGTTTAATATTAGGTGATTATGGTGAGTGTTTGTTTATTTATTATCATTATAAGTTAAACATACATAAACGCACACTTTGTTTAGATTTTTTTATAAAAATGCTGAAAATCAATGATTTATATATCTATTTGGTTGGTATGTTGATTTTATTTCTTACAAAAATTACAAATTATTATTTTTTTTGAAAAAATATTTGGTGGAATAAAATTATTTTGTTTAAATTTGACCATCGAAAGTTAAACAAAACATTTCAAGACAATACGACAATGACTGCAAACGAATTTAACCAGCACTTGACCAAAGTTTCAAAATCGTTGAAACCATTTGCAATGCGTCTAACGAAAGACTCGGAAGATGCCAATGATTTGTTACAAGATACGCTAATGAAAGCGTTTCTGAATCGTGAAAAATACGCCGAAGGCACAAACCTCAAAGCGTGGCTTTACACGATTATGAAAAATACGTTTATTACGAATTACCAGCGAATGATTCGCAAAAATACATTTATTGATACAACCGACAACTTACATTACATCAATTCTTTTGAAAGTAGCACCGATAACGATGCTTACTCTGCCTTTGTGATGGAAGACATCAATGGTGCAGTCGATTCGTTGGATAAATCTTACAGAGACCCGTTTATGATGTATTTTAGAGGGTTTAAGTACCAAGAAATAGCAGACAAACTAAGAATACCGATTGGAACTGTCAAAAACCGTATTCACATTGCACGTCAAGAATTAAAAGTACAGCTATCGGTATATGCGTATTTGGCATAATAGAGGACGGTACTAAAAAATATGAGTAAAAATGCACGGGAGGCTGTCCAATTTTTGGGCGGCCTCTCGTGCGTTTCTGTCAGTTTGTCAGTAACTAATAATCTTGCTTGATTATTGATACTTAGCGGCAAATGGCTAACTTTGCATTAAAATTGAAAATAAAATGGAAAACATTTTGATAAAGCCTCGTAATCTGGCGGAACTCAGTTTTGTTCAAGAGTTTTTGAAACGGACTAACCTGCGAAGTGAAATGCTTGATAAAGAAGATGTTGAGGATATTAAAGACTACAAAAAAGCCATAAAAAAAATAGAAGATGGGAAAGCCACATTTTATAGTTTAGATGAAGTAAAAGCTCAGTTTAGCATTTGATTTGTATGAAATATACGATTCGATTTGAGAAAAAAGCTGTCAAAGTCCTCGAAACAATACCTCAGAGTTTCCGTAAAAGTATTATTGAAGCCATAGAAGAATTGGGTACTAATCCGAGACCGGTAGGTTGTAAAAAACTAAAAGGTGTAACTGGTTATAGGATACGAGTTGCTGATTATAGAGTAATTTATGATATTAACGACCGAGAAATTAGAATAACTGTTCTAAAAATCGGTCATAGAAAACAAGTTTACGAATAGAATTATAAGATAAACAATGATAAAATTCCTCACAAAAAGCATAACAAGTTTATTTGGTACAAAGTCTGAACGAGACCTCAAAGACCTTAGCCCCGTAGTAGCACAAGTTGCGGCTGAGTTCTCAAAGTTAGGGTCGCTCTCAAACGATGGCCTTCGTGCTGAGTCTGCAAGCCTTAGAACGTACATTGGCCAACAACTACAAGGTATTGACGATAAAATAGCATCTCTACACAAACAAATGGACGAAAGCCCAGATATGAATGTGGACGTAAAAGAGGCTATTTTTAAGCAAATAGATACCTTAGGCACAGACCGAGACAAGCAGCTTGAAGTGGTGCTGTTGGAAATTATGCCCAAAGCTTTTGCTATTGTCAAAGAAACGGCACGGCGGTTTACACAAAACGATTCATTGACTGTATCGGCAAGTGACATTGACCGTGAGTTGGCAGAAACAAAAAAATACGTTGTAATAAATGGCAACGAAGCCATCTGGAACACGACTTGGGACGTGGCCGGCCACCCGCTCAAATGGGCGATGGTTCATTATGACGTACAGTTAATTGGTGGGTCGGTATTGCATCAAGGCAAGATTTCGGAAATGGCTACTGGCGAAGGTAAAACATTGGTTGCCACTCTACCCGCTTTTTTGAACGCATTGGCTGGGCAGGGCGTGCATATTGTAACGGTAAACGACTATTTGGCTCGCCGAGATGCCGAATGGAATGGGCCGATTTTTGAGTTTCACGGTCTAAGAGTAGATTGTATCGATAGGCATCAACCCAATACTTTTGCTCGTCGCAAAGCGTACTTAGCTGATATTACTTATGGTACAAATAATGAGTTTGGCTTTGACTACCTCAGAGACAACATGGCACACACGCCAGCCGAACTTGTGCAACGCAAGCACCACTATGCCATGGTGGACGAGGTGGACTCGGTACTGATTGACGATGCCCGTACTCCGCTCATTATCAGTGGGCCAGTGCCTCGTGGCGACGAGCAAGATTTTGTCGAACTCAAACCCCGTGTGGCTCGTATCGTTGATGTGCAGAAGCGATTGGTAACAGATTTGTTGAACGAAGCCAAAAAGAAAATAGCCGCTGGCGACAAAGACAATGGCGGCCTGGCCTTGTACCGAGCGCACAGAGGTTTGCCCAAATACAAGCCCCTCATTAAGTTTTTGAGCGAAACTGGTATGAAAGCAATCATGAACGAAACCGAGAAGATATACTTGGCCGAAAACCAAAAATTGATGCCCGAGGCCGATGTTCCTTTGTATTTTACGATAGAAGAAAAAAACAACAGCGTAGAACTAACCGAAAAAGGCTTGGACTACCTCACTGGCGAAAGTGAAGATGCCAATTTTTTTATTTTGCCCGAACTCTCAATCGCCCTCAATGCCGTTGATACTGATACAGAGCTTTCGAGTCAGCAAAAGTTGGTTGAGAAAGAAGCCATCATCAGAGATTTTTCTATCAAGTCGCAGCGGGTGCATACCGTTCAGCAATTATTGAAGGCTTATACGCTCTTTGAGCGAGACGTCGAGTATGTGCTGATGAACGGCAAGGTGATGATTGTAGATGAACAAACAGGTCGTATCATGGACGGTCGGCGTTGGTCTGATGGGCTGCACCAAGCCGTAGAAGCCAAAGAAAGCGTAAAAGTTGAAGATGCCACGCAGACGTATGCTACCGTTACGCTTCAAAATTATTTTAGAATGTACCACAAACTCTCAGGTATGACGGGTACGGCACAGACGGAGGCTGGTGAGTTTTGGAAAATTTATAAATTGGACGTAGTGAGTATTCCAACCAACCTGACGGCAGTTCGGAAAGACCATGAAGACAAAGTGTTTAGGTCTGTTCGTGAAAAATACAATGCCGTTGTTGATGAAATTGGCGAATTGGTAGCTGCTGGCCGCCCTGTGCTGGTAGGTACAACATCGGTCGAAAACTCTGAACTGTTGAGCCGTATGTTGGGTTTACGGAAAATCCAACACCAGGTACTCAATGCCAAACAACACCAAAAAGAAGCCGAAGTAGTGGCCGAAGCAGGTAAACCCGGTACTGTTACGATAGCAACCAACATGGCAGGTCGTGGTACGGACATTAAACTAACGCCAGAGTCTAAGGCGGCTGGTGGACTGGCAATAGTTGGTACCGAACGCCACGAAAGCCGCCGTGTGGATAGGCAGCTACGAGGTCGGTCTGGCCGGCAGGGCGACCCAGGCAGTACGCAGTTTTTTGTGTCGCTCGAAGACGGCCTGATGCGTATGTTTGGCTCTGACCGTATTGCCAAAGTGATGGACAGCATGGGCTTGGAAGAGGGCGAAGTGATACAGCACTCGATGGTTACGAAGTCGATAGAGCGAGCGCAAGAAAAAGTGGAAGAAAACAACTTTGGCACTCGCAAGCGACTGTTGGAATATGACGACGTGATGAACATTCAGCGTGAGACGATTTATAAACGACGCAAAAACGCCCTCTTTGGCGACCGTATCGCTGTCGATATTGCCGACAACCTGTATGACGTAAGTGCCGAAATTGTAAACAATACCGATGGAAACTTCGACGAGCATGAACTGGCTATACTAACCAACTTCGGCATTGAGCCACCGTATAAAGAAATTGAGTACAATAAACTAAAACCTGCCGACCGAGCGCAGAGCTTGTATGTGGCTGTAGAAAATCAATATGTAGCCAAAAATAAACGTATTGCCGAGCAGGCTTTGGGAGTATTTAAGCAAATTCAGGCAGAGCGAGGTGCAACAGTCGAAGAAATAGTAGTACCGTTTAGCGATGGTATGAAAGAAACCCAAGTGGCTGTCAATCTCAAAAGAGCCATAGAAACCGATGGCCGTGATGTTGTCAAAGAAATGGAAAAGTCGGTAGTGTTGGCACTCATTGACCAAGAATGGAAAGAACATTTACGAGAAATGGACGACCTCAAACAGTCGGTACAAAATGCCGCCTACGAACAAAAAGACCCACTACTTGTCTATAAATTTGAAGCAGTAGAGTTGTTTAAAAGGTTTATGAGCAAAGTCAATTTTGATACCATTGGCTTCTTGATGAAAGCGCAATTACCCGAAACTACCCCACAACCAGCGCAACAGTCGAACCGCCGCCCAGAGCCTCAGCCCAAGCTACAAACCAACCGCAACGACGAAGAATTGGAAATGGTAGGGCCAAGCGGCTACGAACGCCACAGCCAGCCAACCGAGCGGCAAGCACCAGTACGAGCCATCAAAATAGCCGACCGCAACCAAAAAGTAACGGTTCAGTACCGAGATGGTAGAGTAGTGGCCGATGTCAAATATAAAAAAGTAGAACACGAGGTGGCAAGTGGCGACTGTGTGGTGATTGGGTAGTAACTTAATCAGAAAACAAAATGAACAACTCAATCTCACGCTCTAAACCTTTGCCCTTGATGGAAGCCTTTTATACGCTGCAAGGCGAAGGGCATCATGCAGGGCGAGCGGCCTATTTTATCAGATTAGGCGGCTGCGATGTAGGCTGCCACTGGTGCGATGTAAAAGAATCGTGGGACGGCGACGCACACCCCAAAACGACAGTCAGCCAGATAGTTGCCGATGCTATCTTACAGCCCGCACGTTTGGCCGTCATCACAGGTGGCGAGCCACTAATGTACGACCTGACAGAACTGACAGACGAGTTATTGAGCGAGCAGTTTGAAACCAATATCGAAACGTCGGGCGTGTATGAAGTTACTGGGTCGTGGGACTGGATATGCTTTTCACCAAAAAAGTTTAAGAAACCACACCAAAGCATTTATGTGCAGGCCAACGAACTCAAAGTAGTGATTTATAACAAATCAGACTTTGAGTTTGCCGAAACCCACGCCGCCCTTGTTGGACCAAGTTGTATATTGGCACTACAACCCGAGTGGAGCAAAATAGAGGAAATGCTGCCGCTCATTATTGACTATATTAAGCAAAATCCACGGTGGCGTATGTCTCTTCAATCGCATAAATATATGCAAATCCCGTAGCCGCTTGTACCTAAGCAAATGTTCAAAAAACTTCTCAAAAAATTCGACCGCCAGACGTACCCATTCATAGATGCTTTCTATTATTTGTTTATGGTAGTCGTGCTGGTGGTGGCCGTTGTGGTTTATAATGTTTTTTTTAGGTAAGTAATTTATAACTCTACGCCCCATACACATTCATAAAGCCACTCGTTAGCGCAATGTTTGGGGCAGTTTGTTGCATTGGCGGTGTTGATTTGTTTATCTTTGTAAAAAACAATATTATGGAAAAAAAATTAAACCACTATGATGTTGAGGAGGTAATGGACACTTTTGAAATTGAAACGGTTGACAACTGTATCATATTAGATGAATGGGTAAATACTACACCATTTGACTTATCTCCGTCAGAGCAGTCTCTTGTCAAAGAACTGCCCGTTGAACTACGTAAAGATGAACGAAATTGGAACGAAGAAGAACTTAAAATGTTTTTTATTAGTCCTATATTTAGAATAGCAAATCTGAATGTTGATAAAAAATTTAAAACTTTTTTTGAACGGCCTTTGAGTGGTTTGGTCAATGAGTATAAAATATCAGTGATTGTAGATTGTATGGTAGCAAGTCCCAAATATTCGGGACGACCTGCCAATCCGTACTTTTTTCTTCAAGAATACAAAAGAAGCAAAGGCGACTCACATGACCCAGAAGGACAAATGCTGTCGGCCATGATACTCGCACAAGAAAAAAATCAAGATGGCAAACCGCTTTACGGCTGTTGGGTTCAAGGCAGAATTTGGTATTTTACCGTACTCAATGGCAAAGAATATTGTGTGAGTAATGCCTTTGACGCAGCCCAAGAGCAGGATTTATTTCAAATCATATATATACTTCGCAAGCTCAAAGAATTGATACTGGGGAGACATTTACTTCACGGCACTCACTAAATTATACTATAAACGAAATTGGATATTTATGGTTTGGTGTAAAAAGTTCTTTAAATATAATATCCGACAAAATTGTCAAAGAGCCTGTTTAGTTATTCTAACAAAAGCACCAAAAAAGCAAAAGCTATTCCCCTTAAAAACTCATTGAGATACTGGCCGTGAGCCAACGTGGTTGGAGTGCGTATTTGTTTTGGGAGTTGGAGTAATTACTAAGATTGGTAAAGAAAATATATTTTGTGTCCAATAAATTATTGCCCATCATCGAAAAAGTAAAAGGCGAATCGGTAGTATGATAAAGCAAGTCAATGTCCAACAGATTCGTAAAATCATGGCTATTGGCATTGTACCAGTTCAACTGTTCGGCACTTATTTTTATAGAAAAACCAGTTACTGGTCTCAACCTAAGAGTAAAATTCGGTACGAAAAGCGTCGTTTGAGAGTTACTTTCAGCCAGGCCTCGTTGCACAACTCTACTGAGACTATAACGCAAGCTAGCCTGAAAATTGAAAAATCCATCGAAGGCCGAAATAAAATAAAGTTTGTTGTCCAAATGCTGGGCATTGTTGGGCAAAAGATTACTACCATTTACCCGATTCAATATTTCAGACTGCCCAATATTACCCTCCAATCGTATTTTGGTAGAAAGTGGCAAAATGAGCCTATCGAGTTGCCAATTTGCTGAAACCTGATTGAGAGTAGTTTCAATAGGCCGATTTGTACTAAAATTCAGTAAATCAGAAAATCCAAATTCGTAAGAATTATAAAAATGACTGCGATTGTAAGAAACGCCAACGTTTATAGCGTAGAGCCTTGTCCAGTCAGTATTGTTATAAGACAATAGCCAATTATTGTTTTTAGAAACATAAA
This sequence comes from Spirosomataceae bacterium, assembly GCA_043777595.1. Classification (GTDB taxonomy): domain Bacteria; phylum Bacteroidota; class Bacteroidia; order Cytophagales; family Spirosomataceae; genus JAYVJH01. The sequence goes on along the minus strand of JAYWHT010000044.1, from coordinate 129,767 downwards.
AAACACCTGCATTCTTCTGAAAATCACGATAGCCCGATTGTATGTTGTTGGTCGTAAATTGGTCAGTTGAGGGTAGTAGTTGCTGGTTGAAATAGAGTGCCGTTAGCCGTTGGTGGTTGCCCAATATGGCCGAAAGACTGAGAGAAGGTTGTACTATGAATTTAGAAATATTAAAATCTGCATTTTTTTGAATTGCGTTTTTCAAGACTGCATTTGTCCATTGTGCCGTGCCACCCACATTCCATCTAAAAATCCCACGCTCAAACGTTTGCTGTGCATCTACAAGCACGATGTCGTTTTGGTAATCAAAGTTATTTTTAAATTCGGTTGTGGGTCTATAAATTTGGTTATTGTCGGTTCTGACACTAAAATCAGAGTCTGTATGGTCTGTTTTGTGCAAATAACCCATGCCCACCGACAAGTTTCCCCATTTGTTTACGTTTTTCCAGCGCAAGGCTGTTTTGAACTCTTGTTGGTTTTGGTCTATGCTTTGCCATGCTGTCCGAAACGTTTTATTGAGTTTGAAATACGATGAGTAACGTTGGCTTTGCGTACTGGTGAGCCTTGAAAGCGACGACGACAGGTAGCTCACATCGACAATGAGTGCATTCTGGTCATTGATGCGCCGCACAGCGTTGAGGCGATGATTGGCTACTTCGATGGCATCTTGGCCATTGATGGGTATATTTTCAGAAAGTTGTAAATTTTGCGTATCAAAAAAAACGTTGTTGCCTATTTCTGAACCTCTATGCGTAAACGTATATTTCAAATTGGTTTTGGCATCAATGTTATACTCCGCTTTCAGTTGGTTTGTCCAGAGTTTGGGGCTTCGGTTTTGCATAGACGAATCTCGAAACTGTACCGTCTTGCCATCAAAAAAGTACTGCGTTTGACTGCCCGATTCTAATTGCAGACGGTCGTTATAAAAATAGCTAAATCCTTTTATTTTGAGTTTTTTACTCAGCTTATAAGTGGCCGTTGCTCCTATCAGCTTGGCATTGTTGAGCATTACACGACGTGCCTCAAGGTCTGGTACGCCCACCATGGCGAGCGGAATAGCGGCCAATAAGTTGCTTTGTATGGTGCTAAAACCCTGTATGTCGTCGTCTGCGCTGAGTTCGTACTCGCTGGCAGCGATGGGGTCGTAGCCTATGTTGTTGAGGTTGCCCACTATACCGCCTTTGAGTTTACCCAACAAGGTCAATGCCGTGGTGTTGAGGTTGTACTTGTTTTTATAGCCAATATCGCCCCCTACACTGCCAAAAGGCCGTACTTTGAGGTCTGGCCGTACAGTCAAGTTCAGCACTATTTTGTTGCTTTTTTCGATGCCTTTGAGCAATGGGTTTTCTGAATAGTTGTCTATGGCCTCTACTTTGTCTAAGGTTCCAGCAGCCAACGAGCGTGTAATAATCTGGTAGTTTTTGCTAAACAAGTCTTCACCCTCAATCATCACCTTTTCAACGGCCTTGCCATGAACAGTGATTTTGCCATTTTCGGCTACTCGCACGCCTGGCAGTTTGCGAAGCAGGTCTTCGACACTGCGCTCTGAGCCGTCCATAAAGGCTTTGGCCTTAAAAGTCGTAGTGTCATTGTTGGCTTTTACGGGAGGGCTTTTTACTACCACCTCACGCAGTTCTATGGCTTTGGGTAAGAGCGTAAACGTATAAAAAACCACGGAGTCTTTGGGCAAAACCAACAACAAGCCATCGGCATAGCCCAAGGCTTTGGCTTTGATGAGATGATACTGGTTTTTGGGAAGATTAAGTCTAAATTGCCCTTGTGTGTCGGTAATGGCGTATTTGGTGAGTGTTGTATCGTTGCCCTCTATCTGATAGGCCAGAATATTGACAGACACAAGCGGTTTATTTTCGGCAGTCTGAACTACCCCTCCGATGCGGACTTGTGCTTTTACTTGCCAAAAAGCCAAGAGAAATAACAAAAAGCACAAATAACGCATTTAATTTTTGGGATATATTTCAATCCATTTTGTGGTAAAAACAACAGGCCCGTGTTCATTGCCAGGTTGTGATTCTACCATTTTTGTAAACTTGATTTCATTGCTTTTGGCTAATTTATAAAACTCTTGCTGGGTTACTATCTTGACGTTGTCAAAGGGCTTGATAGGAGGTAAATTATGATTGGCTGGTACGGGCATTTGTAAGGACTCAAACCTAAACTCTACTTGGTTATCTGTAGATTTGGCGGCCAAAATTAGACCAGGCAATCCTTGTAACTTCCAAGGGCCAAAATTGAGCGGTATTTCTGGTGCAAACCAAGCCGTATAAAAACGCCCTCTTACCATGGCTTCTGCTTTCTGGCATTGAATAGTCCCTACTTTTCTAAATTCATTTTTAACTTTCCAATCTATCTTCTCTAACGAATCTTTGACAATTACCAACTCAGTATCAGCTCTTTCTCTTGAATACATTTGCTTTGTTATAAAATTCTTATATACTGCAAAGCGTCTGTTTTGGTTTGTAACAGTAGTCACTAATCTACCTGAATCTTGGCTATTCATTTTTCTGATAACATCTGGTACAGTCATTGACTCGTAGTTATTAAATAGCATATCAACAGGTATAAGACTTCGACGAGCAGTATCTTCAAAAGCTGTTATTTGGCTATATTTGAGTAGTCCTGATACTTGTTGGGCATCTGATTTATGCAAAACAAATAATATTAACACGGTAAGTATATATTTTGCTGGTATTTTATGTAGGTATTTCATGGATAAATTTCACCTCGCTACAAAAATACAACAAAAGGCGAACCAACGGCTCGCCTTTTGCTAAGAATTATATTTTTGTAAATAATTTTACTGCACACTAACCTTACGAGCCACTTCGACACGCTCCGAGGCCAAGCTGATTCGCTTGGTAATGGTTTGGTTAGCCGATGCGATTTCGAGTGTATAAACGCCGTCTGAGAGGTTGCTTACATTCATTTTGAGCGCATATTGCAAGTCGTTTTTGGCAATGTTTTCAGAATAAATCTCATTATTTTTGGTATCTTTGAGCGATACCGTTACCCAACCCTCTGATGCTTTGGCAACGTTTATGTGCAGACATGCATCTTTGGCAATGTAGGCACTGGCTTCAAATTTTGGTACTTGTTTGTTGCTTTTTCCTGTGGCAAAAGCAACTGACGACACTGAAAGCGCAATAGCGCAGGCGATGGTTTTTAATTGTGTTTTCATGGCTGTTTTTTTAAGAATTATTAAATTGAGTTGGCTGTTAATTTTATTGAGACAAAGATACGGGCAATGTTTGGTACTATGCAATACAAAGTACACAAAAGGCAATCGAAAAGGATAAGCGGTCGGATTGTGTCTTTTGTACTTTCTGTGTTAATGATGCACAAACAAACCAAAAGGTTGCACGGACACCAAAATAAATGTAGGAACTAAATTAAAATAGCGGTCGTTAAGTTTTAGTTGTGGGTATGAGTAAAGACACAATTAGTTAGAACATTTGCTATTGGTAAATATAATTACCTTCATTCACTTCATTTTTTTCATTTCCTTCATTTGTTTATGAGCAAACACGGACGTATATTGGTAGCCATGAGTGGCGGTATAGATAGCTCGCTGGCGGCAGTAATTCTGCACGACGAAGGCTATGAAGTGATTGGTATGACCATGAAAACCTGGGACTATGCCAGCAGCGGTGGTTCAAAAAAAGAAACAGGGTGCTGCTCATTAGACTCCATCAACGATGCACGCACAATAGCCGTTGAGTTGGGGTTTCCACATTATATATTAGATATTCGGGCTGAATTTGGCGATTCTGTCATTGACCATTTCACGGGCGAATACCTCGAAGGCCGTACACCAAACCCTTGTGTGTTGTGCAATACGCACATCAAATGGGACGCACTCCTACGCCGAGCCGACAACCTCGACTGCGAGTCTATCGCCACAGGCCACTACGCCAACGTTCGTCAAGAAGCTGGCCGATATGTAGTGTCTCGGGGCATCGACTCTTGGAAAGACCAAAGCTATGTGCTGTGGGGAGTGTCGCAAGAAAGTTTGAGGCGGACAAAGTTGCCTTTGGGCAATTTGCATAAAACAGAAATCAGAGACATGGCTCGTGAGCGTGGCTTCATGGACTTGGTCAATAAGTCGGAGAGCTATGAAATATGCTTTGTACCAGACAACGACTACCGAGGCTTTCTGAAGCACCGACTGCCTGAACTCGAAAAACAAGTAGCGGGCGGCAAATTTGTGATGCAAGACGGCAGAGTTGTAGGCACACACGAGGGCTATCCGTTTTATACTATTGGTCAGCGTAGAGGTTTGGGGTTGGCTTTTGGCCACCCTGTATTTGTTACCGAAATCAGAAAAGATACCAACGAAGTGGTGCTGGGTATTGATACTGACTTGATTAGAGACGGAATGTATGTAACAAAATTAAACTTACAAAAATACGAAACACTTGACAAACCAATAGAAACCACCACCAAAGTACGCTACAAAACCGACGGCACAGCGGCAACCATCGAACTCATCGAGCCAGACAAAATGCTCGTACACTTCCATGAGGGCGTAAGTGCCATTGCCCCAGGCCAAGCGGCGGTGTTTTATGAAGGCAACGACGTAATTGGTGGAGGTTGGATTAGTAAAAGTTTTAGGCAAAATTAAAAAGTATTATCTCGCATGAAAAAAAATAAACTTTTACATTTTGCGGTTTTGCAGTTTAGCATTTTTCTGTTCGGGACCTTCACAGCAACCGCCCAACAATACGACATTTGTATATATGGGGGTACATCGGCTGGAGTCATTGCGGCTTACACAGCCAAAATAGCAGGAAAATCTGTCATTATCATCGAACCTAATCGTCACCTCGGCGGCCTGAGCTCAGGCGGTCTGGGCCAAACTGATATTGGCAATAAGTTTGCAATAACGGGACTATCCAAGGGGTTTTATCAGAATGTAGGCAAACATTACGGCAAGCCAGAACAATGGACTTTTGAGCCGCACGTGGCCGATAGTTTATTCAAAAATGTGTATATCAAGTCCAAAAATATTCCTGTTTTGTTTGATTATGAAATAGTAAATGTAAAAAAAAATAAAGGTCGGATTCAGGCAATTACGATCAATCATGTTCAGAAAAATACCTCAAAACGTATTTTGGCCAAAATGTTTATTGATTGTAGCTACGAAGGCGACCTGATGGCCAAAGCGGGAGTAGCCTATACCGTTGGCCGTGAAGCAAACAGCCAATACAACGAAACTTACAACGGCGTGCAGGTGATGACAAAGCACCAGTTTCCAGACAATATTGACCCTTATAAAATTGAGGGTGACTCGACCAGTGGTTTTTTGTGGGGAATTAGCAAAGAGCCATTGGCAGCCATTGGTAGTGGCGATAAATCGGTACAAGCCTATAATTTTAGAATATGTTTGACCAAAGACCCCAAAAACCAAATAGCAATAGGTCGCCCAGCCAATTATGACTCTACTAAATATGAATTGCTACTCCGCCAAGTAGCTGTCGAAAAACCCGAACACATTAACTGGGGAGTACTGCATATTGCCGATATGCCCAATTCTAAAACTGACATCAACAATAAAGGGGCGCTCTCGACCGATATGATTGGTATGAACTACGACTACCCCGAAGCCAATTATAAAACCCGCCAACAAATAATAAAAGCGCACGAAGACTATACCAAAGGCTTTTTGTACTTTGTAGGCCACGACCCTCGAATGCCCCTACACCTGCGCCAGCAAATGTTAGAATGGGGCTACCCGAAAGATGAATATGTTGATAATAATCATTTTAGCCCACAAATATATGTACGTGAAGCCCGGCGAATGGTAGGCGAATATGTAATGACACAGGCCAACTGCGAAGGCAAAACAACCGTAAACGACGGCGTAGGTATGGCGGCTTACACCATGGACTCACATAATTGCCGTAGGGTAATGGTCAGAAATCCAAAAACGGGAAAGATGATGGTCAAAAACGATGGTGATGTGCAAGTGGGGGGCTTCCCGCCTTATCCTGTCAGTTACAGAGCTCTGATACCCAAACGCACAGACTGCCAAAATCTCATAGTGCCAGTCTGTCTGTCAGCGAGCCACATTGCTTACGGGTCTATCAGAATGGAGCCTGTGTTTATGGGTTTGGCGCAAGCATCTACATTGGCCGCTATATTGGCTATTGATTCCAACAAATCAGTACAAAGCATAGACATCAAAAAACTCAAAACCATCATCAAAGCCAATGGCATTATAGTCTCTGACCAATTAAAGTACTCGCACGACCAATGATAATCTATGACAATTATCAAATCAGACGTGCAACCGTAGCCGATGCCGAAATATTGGCACACCAACGTACCGAAATGTGGTTGGCTATGAAAGTACTCGCCCCAGAGTCGGCAGAATCAATGACCCAAGAGAGTTTGATTTACTTTCGAGAAGCGGTTTCTATTGGCGAATACATAGGTTGGTTGGTTTCCCCCAAAGATGAGCCACAAACTATCGTAGCGGGGGGCGGCCTTTCGATTAAATTAAGTCCGCCAATGTTTAGTCAAAATGGTTTTACACAGCCTGTGGGTTATGCCGCACATGTGTTCAATGTTTTTGTAGAGCCAACCCACCGTAAACAAGGCCTGGCAAGGTTTATTATGGAAACTATCAAGACTTTTTGTCAAAATGCCAATGTCAAAACCATCACGCTCAACGCCTCAATCGAAGGCCGCCCACTCTACGAATCGCTGGGATATAAGGTTGTTGATAATTTTATGCGGTTGAGGTTGTAGGGTTTCTTGATTTTTTAATAATTTTTTGATTTTAAATCTTAACATTACTTGCAACATAACAAGAAGCCCATTTTTTTTGTTAAAAAATAGTATGCGTGCACAACAGTTTTGAGTTGCTACCATAATTTTATCAGAGTAAAGATATTTTGAATACTATTGTATTCTATTTTTTACTATATTTGCACTATATTTTATTATTACGGACGAAAAAAGCAAATTGCAAGGCACTATCATTGCCCCAATTTCGACACTATCATTGAGCCTTTTGCAGGAGCGGCCTCGTATGCTCTTTTTGGTAATAATTGGAAAAAGCAGGTAATATTGATTGAAAAAGATGAAAAAAGTAGTTTCAATATGGGACTGGCTCATAAATCATGCAACAAAAAAAGAAATGATGACATTGCCCGACTTGAAAGTAGGCGAAAAAAGTTCGGAGTTTTTGCATATCGTTCATGCCGCTACTAAAATGGTATTTCATTTTAAAACTATTAAGGTTACTCCCATTTTGGAACGGAATTGGGAGATAAGTAGAAGAGTTTTTGCTGAAAACCTATACAAAGTCAAGCAATGGCAAATTATTTGTGCAGATTACACGCAGGCCCCTGATATTGAGGCTACATGGTTTATTGACCTTCCTTATAAAGGAGAAGCTGGCTTGGGATACAAACATTCAAGTAAGCTTATTGATTATGATTTTTTAGCAGCATGGGCTACTAAACGCAAAGGAGAAGTTGTTTTTTGTGAAGGGCAAAATGGCGATTATCTACCTTTTGAACACTTATTGCAGCTAAAAGGGGTTGCTGGAAAAAGTAGTAAAGAAATGATTTATTACCAATCAGATTATACTCGAGCCGAGCAACTAACCCTTTTCAATCAAATGATTAAAATGTAGAAAGTGCTGTATTTTGGTGTAATAATCTTCGTTATTTAGCATCATAACCCAACCCCGCCCCATCTTTTCCTTTCCATTTTTGACCATAGCCGTAACCTTTGTATTACGACCTGTCGTTCCAGATATTTCATCCCAATCATTTGGAGTAAGATTTTCAGCAAAAATGTAGCTACTATATTCGGAAAATAAAAATCATTGATTTTGTCTGAGAAATCCCATAAGAATCCCAACAAATAATTGACTTCTCTATGATGTGCTTGCCACGTGATACCAGTCAATTCTGTAATTCGCCTTTACCCTGCCCTTAAGTTATACTACCCTGCTTTATATTACCGATTGTTCCTTTTATCTCTAAACCGACTGGATAATTTCTGAGCAGTTCCTCTTTCGCCCCTAATCCTGCGATAGGTATGATATCTGGGTGTCCTTTTTCGATTGGGTTGACCATTGCACCATTGAGTGTTTTTGATAATTTATTACAAAAAATACTCCCAATTAAAGCCCCCATTGTTTTGAAATCGACACTTTTATAGAGCGTATCTGGTAGGCTAATCAAGAAATCATTGGTATTTATGACGGCATCAAGCACGTTTTGAGCAGACATATCAAAACCGACATTGATAGAAAATTGTGGGTTCGGTATGTACTTCGACTGTTTATTCATCGCTTGATATTTCAGAAATGAGTTTATTAAGAGAAATATCTAAGGCAACTGCAATATGAGAGAGCGTGTATAGTGTTGGTGATTTTAAACCTCGTTCAATCTGACTTACATAGGTACGATGAATACCCGCTTTTTCAGCGAAGTCTTCCTGAGAAAAATGCTTCGCTTTTCTTTTTTTGGCAACTATTATACCCAACTTTATGTGTAGGTCATTCATGCTACAAAGTTGCTAAAAAAGAGTACAATAAAATGTAGATTATAGTATTCAAAATGTTTGCACTAATGAATTTGCAATCTGTTATCATGACCGATTTTACATAAAAAACCACCTTTAAATCCTAACATTACTTGCAACATAACAAGAAGCCCATTACTTTTGTCAAAAAATAGTATGCGTGCATAACAGTGTTGAGTTGATGAGTTTTGAATGATAAAATAATTTTCTAACTACAATTCAATCATTCAAAGGGGTGGCAGATGGATTCTTGAATTTTCAAAATTTTCGCAAACGTATTTTAGTTAGTTTCGCTATCCACTAAAATGTCGGACGAACCAATAAAATTAGAAGATGGTTTATTTTGAGGACTACTGGAGAGTTATGATTTAAAAATTAACCTTATGCCCAAGAACCGTATCAACCCTAACCCAATACCCAGATTCAAAAACCAGCAAGTAGCCACGCAAAACTGGCTATCGGTGGCCAAAACTTATTTATTGAAGGGTATTTTATACTTTTTGGTTGGCTCTGTGATTTGGGTCGTTGTTCTCAAATTTATGCCTGTTTGGTTTACGCCCCATAGCGTTGCTCGCAAGTTTGAGGCTATGGCCGATGGCCGAAGTTCAAAGATTTACAGCGACTGGACTTCTTATGACAATATTTCCAAAGAAGCAGCCCTTGCCGTTGTAGCTTCAGAAGACCAGCAATTTCCCAACCATTGGGGTATGGATTTTAAAGCCATGAATGGCGCATTCAAGAACAATATGCGTGGCAGAAAAATTAAGGGAGCAAGCACAATTTCACAGCAAGTGGCCAAAAATGTATTTTTGTGGCACGGTCGCAGTTATATTCGTAAAATATTAGAGGTTTATTTTACGGCTTTAATAGAATTGATTTGGGGCAAAGAACGCATCTTGGAGGTATATCTGAACATAGCCGAAACAGGGCCAATGACTTTTGGGGTAGAAGCCGCAGCGCAGCGTTATTATAGCAAGTCGGCTTATGAACTAACTCGCAACGAGGCGGCTCGTATAGCGGCAGTATTGCCCAGCCCGTTGCGTTTTTCTGTCAAAAATCCGTCTAACTATGTCAATCATCGCACAGCCCAAATAGCTCGCCAGATGCGAATGTTGGGCCGCAAATATATAGCTAAACTCTGAGCCTCACCAAACCCACTGGCCTAAGCCTTGCCTTACGACCTCAAAATCGTCGTTGGTAGCTCTTATAACTGTCGATGGTACAAGACCACCGAAACCCCCATCGATAACAATATCTACACTGTGTTGAAACCGCTCAAAAATCTCTTCGGGGTCAGTTGGGTATTCTCGTATGTCGTCGTCGTCTTTGATAGATGTAGTGATAATCGGATTTTCCAATTCTTTTACTATCAAGTGCGTAATGGCATGGTCGGGTATGCGAATACCTATCGTTTTCTTATTGGTATTGAGTATTTTAGGTACTTTGTGGCTGGCTTCCAATATAAACGTAAAAGCACCAGGCAGGGCTTTTTTCATGATCTTGAAAGCATTGTTACCCACCTTGGCATAGTCGGCTATGTGGCTAAGGTCTGAACAGATAAACGAAAAATCGTTTTTTTGGGGTTTGATTCCTTTCAGTTTGGCAATACGCTCAACGGCACGGGCATTGTGTATGTCGCAACCGAGGGCATAAACAGTATCAGTCGGATAGACAACGATACCCCCATTTCGCAAACAATCGACTACTTGCTTGATTTTGCGGGCTTCTGGGGTTTGGGGGTGGATAGTCAAAAATTGAGCAGGCATGGCTTCCGATATTTGATGTATGATGCAAGATGTATTTTCTTCGTCTCACAATTCTATCACAAATCTAAGCATTTAACTGGATGTATGGCATTCCTTTTTGCATCAAAACCAAGTTACGGTTTGCTTGCCAGCGAGCATAAAACTGATAAAATATATTGACAGGCAGCCGCAGGCGGCATAGCCAAACGAGGGTATTGGTTTTCCAGCCTGGTTCTTCGATGTAGTTCAGCAGTTTTCTAAACTTAATTGCAGAGTTTGGGTCTTGTGCTACAAAACATTTTTTGATAAATTCTCTAATTCTGACAGCCAATAGGTCAAATTCTTCTTGTGAATGATTGAGGTCATAGGCTTTGTTGCAAACGGCCCAGCTTGAGTTGAGCATATCGTTGCCGACTCTATAAAATTGTGTACCAAGAGATGTTTTCAGCACTCTTTTTCGTGTCAAAACTTCGTCGATGTAGTGGTATTTGTAACTATGTGCCGAGCGAATAAAAAAATCGAAATCTTCGTAACTAAGGCTCTCATCATAGCCGCCCAAACTGAACAATGCAGATTTTCTGACCATGATTGTCGGTGTACAAATAAAATACCGTCTTAGTATTTCTTTATAAATATTTCCTGTCGGTATAGCCGCTCTTTTTTGTTTATTGAGCGAATAATGAAACCCAATTTGAGTACTTTTTTCGTCAATATAACTGGCATTTGAAAAAACCACGGCATAGTCGGCTGGTAGTTTTTCAAATTCCTCAACTTGCTTTTCTATTCTGTCGGGCGTCATTACGTCGTCGGCAGAGAGGTCGATTATGTACTTACCCGTAGCTTTTTCGAGTCCTTTGTTGAAAGCTGCACACAGTCCAATATTGATAGCGTTGGGAATGTAAACGATGGCGGGATAGTCTCGCATAAATGCTTTGATGACCCAACCAGAGCCATCGGTACTGGCATTGTCAATGACAATAAGCTGAATATCGCCGTAGCTCTGGCTCACAACTGACTGTAAGCATTCCTCCACAAAAGGCTGTTGATTATAGCAAGTGCATATAACTGTTACTTGAACGCTCATATTTTTGGATTAACTATACAGTAACGATTTTCTGAAATACACAGGTGGGTAGCGCATAAAAATACGCAAATTAAGTAGAAGTTGTTTTTGATGGGATTGAGTTTTTATTTAACGGTGATGCTCTCGTTAGGTAGGTTTTATATTTGGACGGGGGTAACTAAAAGTAGTTACATTTTAGCTAAAAAATATTTTACATAAAAATCTCACGTTCAAACACTTAGAATATTATACATAATAAAATACCCTAATTATAGTCTTTGTATTTGACTTTGGCACGATTTTTATTACATTTAGACTGATGCAATTAGTACAAAATATATGAACGCATCTTTTTTTTATGGGTTAGGGTAATATATAAATGCCGCTTATGTCATGTAAGCGGCGTTTTTTATTTACGCTGGTGTTTGGCTTTCCAGATACTGATATTGAGTTCAAAACCAAAGATGAGCATAAGTGCTATCAAATAAAACCATATCACGAGGGCGATAATGGTACCGATTGAGCCGTAAAGTTTGTTGTAAGTACTAAAATTGGAAAGATAATACGAAAAGCCCGCCGTAGCTAAAATAATGAGTAGTGCCGTCGTAAAAGAACCCAAATTAAACAGTCGCCAGCCGTATTTAGTGTCGGGGGCATAACGGTAAATAATTGAAACTCCTGCCCAAAAAGTAACAAACATACCCACATAGCGCAACGCACCGATGAGCCAAATAACGATGGTTTCATTGGCCAGTATTTTTTTTCCCATATAAACCAATAAAAAATCACCGACAATGATGCCTAAAATAGCCGTAACCATTACCAACAACAATATTAAAGTAAGCCACAAAGCAACCAGCCGAGTACGAACATAGCTACGTTTGCGCCCCTCAGCAGTTCGGTTGGCCATATTAAAAGCAGTCATCAACGCACCCATACCATTGGTGGCTGTAAACAATGCCAACAAAAAGCCAAAGGAGAGTATTCCCCCTTGCTTTCTGATAACTATATCAAAAATGGTATTTGATGCAAATTCATATATTGGTGCTGGCATAACCCCTCTGAGATTTACCATGATTATTTTATCTAAATCGTTTATTGGAATATAAGGAATGAGGGTAAATAAAAACAGAATGGCAGGAAAAATAGCCAGCGTAAAGTTATAAGCCACTGCGGCGGCTCGCTGGTCAATGTTGTAGAGCAGTAGTTTATCGACCAATAAAGTCCAAATATCTACCATGGAAACACTTTTGGCAAAAAAGTAATTTTTCCTGACCACTTCATCAAAAGTATTGACTATTTTTTGGGGTAATAAATTCATATTATGGTATTTTACTCAAAAAATGGTCTTAGTTTTTCGACAAATATTTTGGGCGCACGCACTGGGCGTTGGCTTTGGGCATTCAAAAAAACAAGGGTCGTTTTGCCAGTATTGACCAAAACGCCATCTTGATTTGTAACTTCATATTGAAATATAGCTCTCACAAGCGGCAACTCTCTGACTATGACCTTGACCGTCAGCAAGTCGTCGTAGCGTGCGGGTTGCCAATAACGAGAATAATTATCGAAAACGGGCATAATCGTACCACTATCTTCTACTTCTTTGTAGGTCAGGCCCATGCTTCGCAAGGCTTCCACTCTGGCAATTTCATAAAAACGGGCATAATTGCCGTAGTAAACATAGCCCATTTGGTCGGTGTCGGCATAACGAACCCTGATGCCCGTGTGTTGGTATGTGAACATAGATTTATTGCTGAATTTTCAATTCATTCAGTCGTTTTTGATACAGTCGGGCGTTATTTTGGTGGTCTTCGTAAGTAACGGCAAACTCGTGATGGCCTGTAAACTTACCATCGTCGCCGAGTTTTACACAAAAATACAAATAATCGTGCTGTTCGGCGTTCAAGACGGCATCAATGGCCACTGTACTCGGCAGGTTGATTGGCCCAGGGGGCAAGCCTTGGTTACGGTAAGTGTTGTACGGCGACTGTATGGCCAATATCCGTTCGGTTACTCGTTTGATGTCAAAGTCCCGCCATGCAAAAATCACCGTTGGGTCGGCTTGGAGTGGCATAGGTAGGTTGTAGCGGTTGAGATATACTCCTGCTACACGTGGCATTTCGTCTTCTTGGTTGGTTTCGGCATCTACTATTGAGGCCATTACCGACACTTGAGCGGGAGTGAGACCGATGGCTTTGGCTTTGTCTAAGCGTGCCGATGTCCAAAATTTTTTGTATTCATCGTGCATTCGGTCGAGTAGCTTTTCGGGTTTGGTGTTCCAGAATAGTTCGTAGGTATTGGGCAAAAACATACTAACGATATTGGCAGTATCAAGACCGTATTTTTGGCAAACAGCCCCGTCGTTGAGCATCTGACCCAGCACTACTGGCCCAAAAGCAAACTTGCGGCCTATGCGATCTATCAGGTCTTCTTTGAGGCGAATATTATTGAAAGTGAGCTTAACGGCATCTTGTAGGCCATTTCTGAGTTTGGTTATAACCTGCAAATTACCAGAGTTGGACTTAATAACATACCGTCCAGCCTTCACTCGCTCTGGGTAATTGAGTAGTTTGGCCATAAACCTAAACGACATGAAGTCATTGACGACATCGTTTCTTTTGAGTGTGTCCAGTACCGACTCATACGTTGAGCCATCGGGAATCAAGAGTACAAAAGCCTCAGGCTTGTCGGCTTGGAGGTTGGGAGTTTTGGCGAGTTGCCAGCCATAAAAAGTAAAGGTAATAAACAAGACAGCAAGCGTAATAAATATACCTGCTTTGAGATTTGTAAACATAGCTATTGATAAATGAAATAAAGAAAATGAAACTTTGGGTACAAAAATACGGATAGATATGCAAATGGAACAATTTTAGGGCAGAAACCTGTAAGATTCACAAAGAACGTAATCTTTAACTAAATGACTAATCAAATCAAAACCTACTATTTTTTTTTGCAAACCAAAATTGTTCAATTATATTTAGTCGAGAGTTCATTCATTATTGTTGTATGTAGTCAATATTAAACTCAACTATTTTAGACATAACACCAACGCTATGCCCAAAGCCCTAAAAATCAATCATGTAGCCCTTGTGGTAAGCAATCTCGAAGCGGCCTGTGAGTTTTATGAACGAGAACTGGGCTTAGAGCCATTACCTGCTTTTTTGTTCGACTATCCAACGGCCTTTTTTAAGTTCAACGACGAGCAGCAACTCCACCTCACAGAATGGAGCGACGTGCATTCGTTCAGAGGCCATGTATGCCTACAAGTCGATGACATTAGTGGTGTTTTTTTTAGAATGAAAGCCCTCGGCATCATCGACACAGCCCCTTGGGGCAAAGTACGCCAACTACCCGATGGAGCAATCCAGCTATTTGTCAGAGACCCATCTGGCAATCTGGTCGAGCTGTCGTCAGCACCTGGTAGTTATATTGACCCCGCTATTTTTGAAGACGAACTATATCAGGCGGGTATTTATGTATCTGGCCGCAACGATTTTAGGGGATATAAATCAAAAGATGCAACACTTTATCATAAGTAATCTATGACTATTTTGCTCTTAGAAACCATTGCCCCCGAAGCCTACCAACTATTACAGGCCGGCGGCAGTATAGTACTTTTGAATGGTTTTGAAAACAATTACGATTCTGATGTGTTGCACAACGTCGATGCCATCATAACTCGGGGTATTGGCAAAGTAACCGCCGATTTGATAAACACCTGCCCCAACCTAAAAGTCATAGCTCGGTGCGGTGTAGGATTAGACAATATCGACGTTCGGCACGCCACTGCTTGCCAAATCAAGGTTGTCAATGCACCAGGCTCAAATGCTGCCACCGTAGCCGAGCATACCATAGCCTTAATGTTGATGCTGCAACGTAATTTGTATCAGGCAGTTAGTGATGTAAAAAAAGGCAACTGGGCAGCACGTAATACATTTGTGAGTGACGAAGTAGGTGGCAAAACTATCGGAATTTTGGGTTTAGGAAACATCGGCTTCAGAGTAGCACGTATTGCGGAGGCGCTGGGAATGACGGTAGTGTATTGGTCAAAATCAAAAAAAAATGTTTCCTATCAGTATGTGAGTCAAGCGCAATTATTGGCCATGGCCGACGTTATCTCAGTCCATTTGGAACTTAACGCCCAAACCCAAAACCTCATCAATGTCGATGCCTTACTGTGCGTAAAGCCCACCGCTATACTCATCAACACAGCCCGAGGGCAACTTATTGACAAGGTAGCTTTACTCAATGCACTCAACACGGGGCAGTTGGCTGGGTATGGTGCAGACGTACCCACTTCGCCCCCACCGCACTCGACAGACCCGCTGATAGTTCACCCAAAAACACTCATAACGGCACACGTGAGCAGCCTAACAGCCGCCACATACCGCAATATGTGCGTGCAGACAGTCAAAAATGTACTTGCAATTTTGCATAACAAACCGCCACAAGCCAACTGTATATTTAATCTTTAATGATTTTAAAAATACAATACGTCAGTTTTCTAAGCCTATAGTCATTGTCTTGAAGCCCTTGAAGAGAACTAAATAGATTATTTTAGAGTTAAATGTAGTAAGCAAATTTATTAGTCAATCAATTTATTATCCATCATAAAAACTTCCATGAACTACGGACAAGAATTTCGTAAATATGCAGTGAAGCACCGTGGCCTCAACGGC
This sequence comes from Spirosomataceae bacterium, assembly GCA_043777595.1. Classification (GTDB taxonomy): domain Bacteria; phylum Bacteroidota; class Bacteroidia; order Cytophagales; family Spirosomataceae; genus JAYVJH01. Next base: position 113,721 of record JAYWHT010000044.1, on the reverse strand, counting down.
CTAACGGTCGATGCCGCCGCCAATCACAGCGTTCAAAACATGACTCGCTCCATTATCGAAGAACGCCCCATGAATTTTAGAGAAGTAGATGTGTTTTCTCGCCTTATGGCCGACCGCATTATCTTTTTTGGCTTACCCGTCGATGACCAATTTGCTAATATTGTGGTAGCACAAATGTTGTTTTTGGAATCGGTCGATTCTAAAAAAGACATCGTCATGTACATCAACAGCCCGGGTGGGTCGGTATATGCTGGCTTGGGGATTTATGACACAATGCAGCTCATCAAGCCCGATGTAGGCACAGTCTGCACGAGTTTGGCGGCCTCAATGGGAGCGGTATTGCTCACGGGTGGTGCGCCAGGCAAACGGTCGGCGTTGCCACACGCACGGGTGATGATTCACCAGCCATCGGGTGGCTCACAGGGTACGTCCAAAGATATGCAGGTAACGATGAAAGAAATGCTGGAATTAGAAAAAGATCTCTACTCCATCATAGCCTCGCACTCTGGCCGCACTTACCAAGAAATCGAAACAGCCTCTGACCGAGACAAGTGGTTTAGAGCCAGCGAAGCCAAAGAATACGGCTTGATAGACGAAGTAATGGCCAAAAAATAGCCATATTTACGATGAATATCCGTTGTCAGAGAAAAGTTGGCAACGGATATTTTTTTATACATACTCACTATGGACAAAGACATTGATAACCTACTGATTGCTGAATCGAGGCAGCTAAAAAAACTTCGGGCTATCGTCAAAAAAGCCATCGAAGACGAAACCCTCATCATCGAAAACCTACTTCACCCACCGATTGAAGTTTTGACAGGTGGACAAAAGTTGTCGGACAAAGTAGCACGATTTGGCGGTAGTTGGGCTTTTATTATTTCGTTTTTTATCATTCTCGTTATCTGGATTGCTTTCAATACGATAGCCCCCAAAAACGACAATTTCGACCCTTATCCGTTTATTTTAATGAATCTAATTTTGTCGTGTATTGCGGCCTTGCAGGCACCAATCATTATGATGAGCCAAAATAGACAAGAAGAACAAGACAGGATTAGAGCCGAAAATGATTATCTAATAAATCTCAAAGCCGAACTCGAAATCAGGGCATTGCACCAAAAAATGGATTTGCTTTTGGAAGAGCAAATCAAAGTGTTGTTTGATAGCCAAGCCAAGCAAATGGAAATCTTGAAAAACATTGAGCTAAGAATCAAATGACTAATATTTTTGTTGAGCAGTCTGCCACTCAGCCCTTCTTATGGATTGACCTCTGCGAGCCAACCAAAACAGAACTAAATGATATTGTACAGCACTATCACCTACACCACTACACCGTCCAAGATTGTCTGGAAGCAGGGCATTTGCCAAAATTTGAACACATAGACAACTATAATTTTTTGATTATTAGGTTATTTGACTGCAAAACAAAAGCCCACCCCAGCACTATTCAGGAAATGACAAGTAAGATTGCCATTTTTTATAGCCACGATTTTCTGATAACCATTCATCGGCAAAAACAACCTTTTTTATCAGAAATTGCCCACCGATATACCGCTTCAAACTCCATACTCACCTCCGACCAACTACTGACCAAAATACTACGACAGGCGCTCAATAGTTACGAGGCACCTGCGCTGATGTTGGCCGATGAAATTGACGAGTACGAGCGATTGGTGTTTTTGAAGAATGCAATTCCGTCCTTTCAAAAAAAGTTGTATTTTATCAAACACCAGACCAGTATCAGCAAACGAATTTTTATTTTGATGTATGACGTAATAAATCAAATATATGCCAACCAACCTACCAACCCGTATATTCAAGAATTGCGAGACCAACATTTGAAAATTTCGATGATTTATGAACAAACCCACGACGATGTAAATAACCTACTTGGTATTTATCTGTCTATTTCGGCACAAAAAACCAACGAAGTAATGAAGATTCTGACGATATTTTCAGTGTTTTTTATGCCTGCTACATTTTTGGTTGGTGTATATGGTATGAACTTCGAGCATATACCCGAGTTTAAGTGGCAATATGGCTACCCAATGGTTTGGGTAGTGGTAGTGATAACGTCGTTGGTGATTTATCAGTGGTTCAAGCGTAAAAAATGGCTATAAATACCTTGTTTTCAGATGTTTATTTTATGCAAATGGCCATTCAAGAAGCTAAAATGGCAGCTCAAAATGGCGAGATTCCTGTTGGGGCGATTGTAGTCTGCAACGACATTGTGATAGCCAAAACCCACAACCAAACCGAAAAACTCAACGACGTTACGGCTCATGCAGAAATATTAGCCATCACAGCCGCTACCCAATATTTAGGTAGCAAATACCTCAAAGATTGCACACTCTACGTTACGCTTGAGCCTTGTGTGATGTGCGCTGGCGCACTATATTGGTCGCAAATAGGGCGTGTCGTCTTTGGTGCATCTGACAACAAACGGGGATACTGCACACTTAACCAAAAAATATTACATCCCAAAACCAAACTCACCAAAGGTATCTTAGAGAGCGAGATACAGATGTTGATGCAAGATTTTTTTAGAAATCTACGAAAATAAAAAAATCTAAGCCACAATCAAGAGCAATATTTACTTTTTGGAAAACCAAACTAAAAATACAGTAGAAAAAAGCTGTCGATTGCTTGATAATCAATAACGTCAAACAATTATGGATTTTCTGTCTCGTCGTCATTTTATGCAACAAGCTGGTCTGTTGGCTGCCTCGACACTTTCGGCGAGTGCCTTGGCTGGCAAACTAAAAGAAACGAATTTACAGATAGCTTACTCGGCCATAACTTGGGGCGGACGAGACAACGTGGCCATCAAAGAAATCGCTTCGCTGGGTTTTAGGGGTATTCAACTTCGGGCCAATACCTTTGGGCCGTTTCGTAATAAAATGAGTGAATTACGAGACATGATTACCGCTCAAAACCTGCAATTAGCCATGTTTTCGAGTGGTAATGTCGAAATAGATCCCGCCAAAGAACTAAGCACGATCGATATGCACGTGGCACACGCCAGTTTTGTCAAAGCATTGGGTGGCTCGGCTATTCAGATGACCAATATGCTACGGCAAGCCAATAGATTGCCTGCTGCCGAAGAACTCAAAAGACTCTCGGAAGTGATGAATAAAATTGGCCAGCAAACAGCCGATTTGGGCGTGCAAGCCGTTTACCACAATCACATGGCACAAATCGGCGAAACACCCGACGAAGTCGATGCGCTCGTTCAGGGTATGAATCCAAAATATGTAAAACTACTGCTTGACATTGCCCACTACAAACAGGGTGGCGGACAACCCGAAAAAGCCATTTTACAATACCGAGACATACTACACTCGCTACACCTCAAAGATACAATGTCGCCACTACCCAATAAGCCCGACGACCCCAAAGCCTATAAATTTGTAGAACTTGGTCGTGGAAATGTGGACATAAAAGCCGTTTTTGAATCATTAAAAAAAATAAAATTCGACGGTTGGGGAATAATAGAACTCGACGGCGTGCCTGACAAAGACAAAACGCCAATATCATGTGCCACCACCAATCGAGACTATATCTTGAACACATTGAACTACCGTATTTAAACAAACAGAAAAATTTAAAATGAAAAAGTATTTAATTTTAATTCTCTTAATTAGTCAATTAGTCAGTCAATCAACTGCTCAAAAAAGCCCTTGGAAATCGCTTTTTGACGGTAAAACACTCAAAGGCTGGAAGATTCTGAACGGCACTGCCAGGTACGAAATAAAAGATGGCGTAATAATAGGTACGGCTGTGGCAAACAGCCCCAACACTTTTTTGAGTACCGAACAAGACTACGGCGACTTTATTTTAGAGTGCGAGGTCAATGTGGACGAAGGGCTCAACTCGGGTATTCAGTTTCGTAGCCTATCAAAACCTGATTTTGAAAATGGCCGTGTGCATGGCTATCAGATGGAAATCGATGCCTCAGACCGTAGCTATTCGGGTGGAATATACGACGAAGCCCGCCGTGGGTGGTTGTATGTACCAGAAATAAACCCCGATGGCATGAAGGCTTTTAAACGAAATAATCAATGGAATAAGTACAGAATCGAAGCCATCGGCACAAGTCTAAGAACTTTTATAAATGGTGTAGAAGTGGCCAACGTCATTGACGATGTAACAACCCGAGGGTTTATTTCACTACAAGTACACGCACTCATTGCCAAAACTGACGAAGGTAAGCAAGTACGCTGGCGCAATGTCAGAATCCAGACCGAAAACCTTAAATCAAGCCCACAAACGGGTATTCGGGTGGAAAATTTTTTATTGAACAATATATCAGAAAATGAAAAAACACAGGGCTGGAAACCGTTATTTAATGGCCAAAACTTTGATGGATGGCGAGCAATTTACAAAGATAAAATGCCTGAAAAACGTTGGAAAATAACCGATGGTGTGCTTTCAGTCAGTAGCTCAGATGGCGGCGAAACTGGTAACGACATTGTTTCGACAGGGCAGTTTGCTGCGTTTGAACTCGCTTTTGATTTTAAGCTAACAGATGGCGCAAACTCAGGAATAAAATATTTTGTGTCTGAAAAATATGACACAGGCGGCAAGTCGGGTATTGGTTTAGAGTTTCAAGTCTTAGACGATGCCAAACACCCCGACGCAAAACTCGGCGTGGTGGGCAACCGAACAGTTGGCTCGCTCTATGACCTGATTCCTGCCGACAAAGAAGGCCACCGTAGCCGTGCCGTCAAAAAAATTGGGGATTGGAACAAAGGCCGTGTAGTGGTTTATCCAGACAACCGAGTAGTGCATTTTTTGAATGGTTTTAAAGTAGTAGAATACACCCGTGGCGACAAGATTTATCAGGCTCTCGTTGCCCGTAGCAAATACAAAGACTGGGAGGGTTTTGGAATGGCCGCAAAAGGACATATTTTGATTCAAGACCATGGTGATAATGTATTTTTTAAGAATATTAAAATTCGTGAATTGAAGTAATTTTTCTCTATATTCTCTGTGCCTCCGTGTCTGATTTCTTTACCACAGAGGCACGAAGAATATAAAGATTCAAGGAGGGAAAAATATTTGTGTTCTCTGTGCCTCCGTGCTTGATTTCTTTACCACAGAGGCACGAAAGTCATGGAGGTTCACGAAAAAGTATTTAGAAAAATGGAAATTACGCAGAAATATATCAATGACGTTTCTTATAAAATCATTGGCTGTGCTATCAATGTTCATAAAGAATTATGACCTGGTTTATTAAAATCTGTTTACGAAGCTTGTTTTATTGAAGAATTACGACAGAATGAGTTTACTGTTACGAGCCAACAACGTGTACCAATAATATGGCGAGGCAAAGAATTGTCGCATGAGTTACGATTGGATATTGTGGTAAATAATATAATAGTTGTCGAACTCAAAGCGGTTGAAACGATGATTCCACTTTTTAAAGCACAATTACTTTCATACCTCAAATTAAGCCAAAAAGCCAAAGGTTTATTGATAAATTTTAATTGTGAAAATATAAGAAGTCAAATGGTATCGCTTGTTACAGCGGACTTTGCTAAATTGCCAAAAGAATAATTTTTCTCTATGTAATCTGTGCCTCCATGTTTAAAAATTATAGACCGCAAAGGCATGGAATTCATAGAGAAAAAGAAGTATGAACCAAACAATAATCATAACCAAACTAAAAATATGCAAAGACGAGATTTTATTAGACAATCAATATTGGCGGGGGCAGCATCAGCTTTTTCGGCCAAAAGCTATGCCAAAATCATTGGCTCAAACGACCGTGTGCGAGTGGCCTGCGTAGGTTTTGCCGATAGACACCGCTATTCGCACGTGCAGCCTTTCAGAGATTTATCAAAAAGTATGAATTTTGAAATGGTGGCTCTGTCAGACATCTGGAACCGCCGCCGAGACGAAGGCAAAGCCTATCTTGAAAAACAACTTGGCAACGACGTAAAAATATTTAGAAACAACGACGAACTCTACGACTCCAAAATGGTGGACGCAGTGTTTATCAGCACCGCCGACTTCCAGCACGCCGTTCATGCCATTGAGGCCGTCAGGGCAGGTTGTGATGTATATTGCGAAAAACCATTGGCCGAAACCATGGAAGACAACCGTGCCGTGTTGAAAGCTGTGAAAGCATCAGGAAAAATTGTACAAATCGGGTCTCAAAGAAGAAGCGGCACTAACTATTGGGCAGCCGACGAATACATCAAATCGGGTAAGTTTGGGCCAATCGTCATGGTAGAGTTGATGTGGAACGTAAACCAGCCCGGCCGCTGGCGCAGACCCGAGCTAACGAGTACACTCAAAGAAAGCGATGTGGACTGGTTGCGCTACCAGATTAACCGCCCAAAAGTAGCATTCGACCCTCGTAAGTACTTGGAATATAGGCTATTTTGGCCTTATTCATCAGGTATTCCTGGCCAATGGATGAGCCACCAGATTGATACCGTACACTGGTTTAGTGGCTTGGCACACCCACGGTCGGCAGTAGCCAATGGGGGTATTTATCAATGGAAAGATGGCCGAACAAACCCCGATACACTGACAGTGGTGTTTGACTATGGCCCTCTCAACGACCCAACTACTGGCTTTCAGGTGCAGTTTACAAGTCGCTTTTCAAACTCGGCTGGCGAAACCAAAGAATTATACTATTCTAATGGCGGTATGATAAACTTAGACACCAACGAAATAAGTGCTACGGGCGGCTTGCGTGAGCGTGAGGCAGGCGCAATGGGACTCAAAGCCAATTTACTGCCACCTCTAAAATTGGAAGGTGTCAAGGTAGAGTCTGGTGCAAACACAGGCGGCGACCCACTGACCTACAACCACGTCAAAAACTGGATGGAATGTGTGCGTAACCGCAAAACACCAAATGCGCCCATCGAAGCAGGCTACCAGCACTCCATCGCTACCATCATGGCCAACGCTGCCTATCGTACAGGTATGAGGGTAACATTTGACGAAAAAACACAGGAAGTTATGGCTGGCGGAAAGGTCTTTAAGTACTAATAACCGCCTTTATATCTTGATTTTATGGCTACTTTGTTTGATATTTGTGAAAATTTCAAACAAAGTAGTTTTTTTATGCCCAAAAACATTGATGTCAGTATTGTTTACTATGGCAAGCCCTATCAGACCATTGTTTCGATATTGTCTCTCCTCAAATACAGCCACAATCACATTGATACTGTTTATATTACTGTCGAAAAAAAGCAACCTTTTGATACTCATTCTGGTATTTATGTTGTCTTAGATGCACTCAAAAATAAAGTAAAAGTAAAAACTTACCACCCCCAGTATTTTTATGCACTGGGGCCGCTCGATGACTTGGAAGTTAAAAACAATCAAGATTTACGTTGGAGCATTCCGTATCAATATGCCTTAGAAAAAAGCGATAAGCCATTTGTGCTTATTATGCACAACGATATGCTTTATCACAACGATATGGCTGGCCAGATGTTAGAAAACTATGCTGAAAGTAATGGCAAATACGCTGGTTTAGGCTCAATCGGACAATGTTGGTCTTGCCCTGCAGGGCCTTCGTTTGCCAATAAATGCAACGGATTTGTGCAATATAAAACCACGTTTTCTCAGTCCGAAGCCTTAGAGTTGTATTATTTACAAAATACGCCCAGAAAAAAATTAGACATCGAAATCATTGAATCGGGTCGCTATTTTCCATTACCTGAGTGCCGCCTCAACGAATATACCTGTATGATTGATACCGCTGTTTACAGAAAAAATACCCTGCCAGAAGGCTCTAAACGGTGTTTTGGTGGAGTATGGGGCGGAGCAGATTTGGGTACAACGTGGTTTTATCAGATGGTCAATGACGGTTATGAGTTCAAACATTTGTCGTTGGAACAATACGCTACTCACTCGCCTTTTAATAGTGTGGGGCAGGGTATTCAGGCATATTCAAAGGCCGACAATTATAAACTGAGCGAGCAGAATGCACTTGATTATTTGACCAAAAGCTACGACTATACCACTACGCTCAGATTTGATACTCGCTTTAAAATTATGGCTGACAATCTGAAAAGAAAAAGCTGGCTCGTAGCCACATACGCCTACGATTTTTTGAAACGATTGATTGGTAAATAACTCAAACCGCTCGCCCAAAACAGTACATCATGGCCACCAACGAGTAGTGATAAACATCTGTTGGATTGAATGGTAAAAGCCGATTTAGAACCTGTGTGCCAAGTGCAATGACCATAATACCTGCCACAATCCAGATTGATTTTTGGTATTTTTTTGTCATTCCCCAAACCGCAAAACACATACCAACCAGCATACCCAACGACTGAACGACCTGCTCAAAAGGCTTGAAACGAACATCTAAAAACAACACAAATAAGGCCAGCCCAGCCACAACGATAGCAATCAAAAGCCCACGGGAGGCCGTTTGTTGGTTTACTAATGTCCAAATACCGGCCATGAGCGCCACTACGCCCAGCGTTCCGCCTAATGATGTCAGGCTCTGGTGGAGTGGCACGACTTCGGCCATTCCCAAAAATCGACAAGTACCAGCCACGGCCGCACTGGCAACGATTGAAAAAAACAAGCCCCATACAATTTTATCATTGAACGACATACGGGCAAAAAAATGAAAGAACACAGCGATACTCATCACGGCCACAAGGGCATCGGAAACAGCATTTGATAGTTGCATACAAAATTGAATTTATAATATCATAAGTGGCATCAAAAAAATCGCCTCTAATACAAAACGATAACGGTCATTATTTAACCATTGCCTGGGGTTTGTTGTGAGCCATTGATTGATGCCAGCCATCAAAATCAAAACAAAGGCCGTTCGCAATGCAAAGCGATTATTGGTAATAATGATCGAAGTAACACAAATAACAACGATAACCCAAAAAATAATTTTGAGTAATCGTTGTGTTTTAGATTCGCCCCAAATAATAGGAAACGACTCGCCCTCTTCGACTGTGAATGATTCAAAATAAGCATTTGATAACAAACTTTGCTGCACAACAAGCCAAAATGCCGCTCCCAGCACATAGCTTTCCCACTCTATTTTGGGTCGTAAAACCAGTGCCGTTCCCCACACTCCCAAACTGTAAATAATCGGCACAAAAACATCTTTATAAACTCCAAAACTACTTGTGAGCTTTGTTTTAAAAACCGCCAACAAATATAAGCCAACTGCCGCACTCAACCCAAAACCAAACCATAAAACTGCTTTCGGCAACCAAAAAAGTAGTACAAAAGAAATAATTACTAAGCCAATGACAATTTTGATTAGCAAATCTTGATGCTGACTCTGAAACTGGTGTCGGGCGGTGGTTTGAATGGCCTTTTGATTGTCTAAAATTCTGTCTGTCAAGTAAATACAAAAAACAGTTATTGCCAAAACAATAATTACCGACCAGTTAATGAGCGCACCAGCCAACCGAGCGGCCATACAATGACACAGCACTGCACCCAGCACTACGTCCAAACTCAACCAATGGGCATATTTATAATATTTTATCATAATTTTCGACAAATCACAATCTGTTTGTCGTTGTTGTGTAGCGTTGTGGCAAATAAATATACGTTGCCGCCGTCTTTCAGTTTTAGTTTTTTACGCAATTCTTCTACCCCAATCGGAAAATTCCTTACAGTCAAGTTTGCTTTTCGGTCTGTCAAATAGGGTTCAATGTCTTGACTATTGACTTTTACGGTAGCTATTATTTCAAATATTCGTCCCGAAAAATCAGCTCGTAATTCTGTCGAAGTATATAAATGGCTATGTGGGCTGATTTTCATTAACTCAAACCGATTGCCCAAACACCTGAAAGCCCCTGCTTTGAGAACGGCTACATTGGGTTCGTACAAATATTTGAGCGGATTGCTAAAAGTAGCAACCGTTTGCTGTTCTGATTGAAAATCAAAATCAAAAAACTGGGTTTGATTTTTAGCGTAGTTTACTGTCTGAATATCAATATTTCGGCCAATTTCAACCAAGTCCGTTTTATCTTTTTTTAGTTTGAATAGTACCTCTTTACATTCATTTTCGACGGCTACGACACAAATTTTATTGACCAACTGCAAATCTTCAATAGCCTGTTTGATGTCGAGTAATGGCGAGGTTTTGATGAGGATATTGTTTGTTTTTTGAAATAGTAATTTTAAATTTTTAACGACATCAGGCTCACAATCGGCTAATTGATGTACTTTTTTTTGAGTAACTGAGCGGCGAGCGGGGTCGAGATAAAGCCAGTCGATTGGGTCTGTAAAATCGTTCAAAAACTGCATCGCTTCACCACAAACGCAGTCAATATTAGTAGCACCCAGTTGTTGAAAATTATAGCAAGCGAGCTGTACTAATTCTGGCTTTTGTTCAATATAAATTACTTTTTCAAATCGTTTGGCCATATAAAAAGCATCAACGCCCATACCGCCCGTGGCATCAATCAGTAACCGACCCGAAACCAACGAGGCTTTGTGTTGGGCAGTAATTTCAGACGAACTCTGCTCGACCGACAACGAAACAGGGAACAAAACGGCTGGGTTGTGGCACCAAGTAGGTAGTTTGTTTTTGACTTTTTGGCGAGTTATAATCTGCTCGGCCAGCCAGCGTTGGGCAGGTGGTAGTTTGAGGAGCAGTTTGGTAGCATCATCGTTGAGATGGGCCTGAACAAAAGCCTGGTCAGCAAGGCTGAATGTGAGAGGAGTGGACAAATTGATTGATTTTTTAGCCAAATATAAAACCAAAACTCAAAAAATAGATGCGAGATGTGAGATGTAAGATGCGAATATTTTTTAATTATTTGATAATAAGATACTTGTACACTAAAACAACTATCTTGTATTCTAATTACAGCGATAACCCGCTTAATTTTATTTAAGTTTAAGTCAGCCAAAGAAACTGATTAAACTCAAGGTTACTTTCATTTTTTTCATTATCTTCATTTTTTCATTCTCTTAATTTGTTTCAATATTTAATGGCCTTATTATTGTGGTCTGAAACGAAATTTTATGAAAAAACTATTAGACACATTTTGGGCGGCTTTCAGAGGCGACGAGCATGACTTTACTAAGGGCAGCATTAACCTTGCTATTTTTATGTTGGCCGTACCTGCCGTTTTGGAAATGAGTTTAGAAGCCCTTTTTGCCATTACTGACGTAGCTTTTGTGTCGAGAGTTGGTACAGAAGCTGTGGCCACAGTCGGTCTGACAGAATCGGTACTGACGATTGTTTACTCTATTGCCTGGGGTTTTAGTACGGCAGCCTCGGCTATTGTGTCTCGCCGCATTGGTGAGCAAAATCCCGAAGCCGCCAGCCACGCCGCAGGACAGGTTATTTTGATTTCATTGGCCTTGGCGGCTATTATTGGTATTCCAGGGTTTATTTTTGCCGAAGACATCTTACGCATCATGGGTGCCGACGACTCGCTCATAGCGCATGGCCTCAACTATACCCGCATTATGTTTGCCAGTAGTCCAGCCATTATTTTGCTCTACACCCTGAGCGGTGTGTTGCGTGGGGCGGGCAATGCTTCGTATGCCATGCGGTCGTTGGGTATAGCCAATGGTACAAATATTTTGCTCGACCCATTTTTTATATTTGGTCTGCTCGCTTTTCCTGTCTTGGGTGTAGTGGGTGCTGCCGTGGCTACTTCGACAGGCCGCACGTTGGGGGTTTTGTATCAATTACGCAAAATGACCGACGGCGATATGGCCATCAAAGTAGAAAATCGCCACCTATTACCCGACTGGACGCTCATCAAACAATTTGTAGAACTCGCCTCTGGCGCAACCGTCCAGTTTATTATTCAGTCGGCAAGTTGGATATTTTTGACCCGTATTCTGTCGAGTTTTGGTAGTGAAGTAGTGGCTGGCTATACGATTGCTATCCGAATTATTATTTTTACAATATTGCCAGCTTGGGGTTTGGCCAATGCTGCAGCCGCTTTGGTTGGTCAAAATTTGGGAGCCAAACAACCCGAACGAGCCGCTACGTCGGCATGGCGAGCTGCTTTTTTGAACATGGTTTTTTTGCTGGTGGTTAGTATTGTGTTTGCCATTTTTGCACCTCAAATTATTTCTTCTCTGACCGACCAACCTCGGGTCATTGAAGAAGGCGTACTGTGTCTGCGAATTATCTGTGCGGGTTACTTGTTTTTTGCCTATGGCATGGTGTTGGGGCAAGCCTTCAACGGTGCTGGCGACACGCTTACGCCGACCATTATCAACCTCGTTGCTTTTTGGGCTATCGAAATTCCGCTGGCTTACTACCTCGCCAAAACCCTCAATTGGGGGCCGCAGGGTGTATATTGGTCGGTAGCCATAAGCGAGTCGTTGCTGGCTCTGATGGCGGTTGTGGTGTTTAGACGTGGCAAATGGAAACTGAAAGTAGTGTAAGACAATAAATAAAATAGTTAATTCGTTGATTATTTGAAATTTACATTCCATCAAACCCTTAACGATATGAAAACATTATGTACAGCCTTGCTTTTGTTGTTGGTTAGTTTTGCAAATGCCCAAACCGATACGCTCACAGACCAATCATTTAACCGAGCCTATGATAAATCCTGTGCTTTTGTATCGCTTCGCACTTGGACGAGTGGCACTGGTCGCCAACCTATCGGCACACACTGGCGGCGAGTAGCCTCAGAGTTTGACATCTCGCCAGAAGCAAAAGAAACCTACCTCATGGCTCGAAAACAAGGCCAAACTGGCTTAGGGTTGGCTCTGGGAGGACTTGGTGCTTATTTGTCTGGTACCGCTTTTCTAATATCGGGTTTGCAAAATACGCTCTTTACTCCTAACAACTTCGATACGCACCTTGGTATCGGTTTAGGTATGTACATAGGTGCAGCGGCATTGTCATCAATTTCTGTTTCATATACCAAAAACGCCAATAACAACTTTGAAAAAGCCCTTTGGCTCAGAAATCAAGAGGCCATCATGGCCGATTTGCCAGCCACAGTCCAGCCTCAGTTCAAACAAATTTATGAGCAAGAAGCTATTTATTTATATGACCGAAGTACTTGGCAACCGTATGAATACATCAAAAACGGGCAACCTTACCGTTTGGGTTTTTTGGGAGTTGCTGGTCAAAACGCATTTCAAGGCTCAGTTCAGGGTTTAGATTCATACCAAAAATACCAGCGAAGCAAATTAGGTGGCGTGGCACTTTACACATTAGGGCTTGTAGCTATGCTTAGTTCAATATCTGTACAGAAAGCTGGAAATACAGAAGGCTGGAAGCTCCCGTATTTTGGTGGAGCGGTCGTTGCTGGTATTGGTGCTGGTATTCTGATTAAATCTGACACCCATTTACGCCAAGCCATCTATTTTCGTAACCGAGACGTAGTTCGGCAACGACTGATGTTTCAGTAAGAGTTGCCGATTCGACCCAGTCTAAAAACGTACTAATAATTTTGATTTGGTTAAGCGGCAGGCTTTCACCCACCGCTACTCTGTTTATATTCTACAAAAACAACAAGCCCGCAATGACACCAGCCGCAAGTGGCCCCGCTACGGGCAGCCAAGCGTAGCTCCAGTCAGACGTGCCTTTGTTGGCAATCGGCAATAGTGCATGAGCAATACGTGGGGCAAGGTCTCGGGCAGGATTGAGGCAATAGCCAGTTGTACCACCCAACGACAGGCCAATAGCCCAAATCAAGATGCCAACCGCAAACGGGCCCAGCCCAGTACTAACCACTCCAATGCCCTTGATACCCACCAGCAACACGAGCGTGCCAATGACTTCGCCCAAAAAGTTAGACTTAGTGTCTCTGATAGCTGGCCCTGTGGCAAAAGTAGCTAATATCGAGCCTTGGTCTTGAGTTTTGCCAAAGTGTGGCTGATAATGTAGCCAAACTAAGACTGCACCAATAAAAGCCCCAATCATTTGCGCCGACATAAACGAAAACATATTTGAATAGTCACCAGAGCCAACGGCAAAGGCCAGCGTAACGGCAGGGTTTAGGTGGGCGGCATCGCTACCAAAGGCTTTGGCCGTAAAAATACCCATCGTAACGGCAAACGCCCAACCAGCGGTGATGACTATCCAGCCTGCGTTTTCACCTTTGGTCTGTTTAAGCACTACGTTGGCCACTACGCCATCGCCCAATAAAATCAGTACAAGTGTACCGAGCATTTCGCCCAAAAAAGCAGAGTTTTGCATAAAGATAAATTGTAGGTTTAGGTTGTAAAGAAGTGAAAGAATTATTGTATTATTGTAATTTCTGATTTTTTGAAATCAATACATAATTGAGTATTTTTCAAAAAATCCAAGCCCAAGACACCATCGTAGGCCAATAAACCCTCCTGTTCCAAAAAATCATACGTTGTTATTTCAAATGTTTTTATCACTCTGTCAAGTACTTTTATTTCGTCCAGTTTAAATTTATCAGCCTCGATAATCTTACTGGCAGTTTGGACTTTTACGTTCTTTTTTAGGCGTAAATCTCTATCATATCCAGCCAATAAAAGCATATTAAAATCAATTACGGTATGACTTGCTCCTGTATCCAGAACGAGCGACAAAGGATAATACCGTTCTTTGTCCCGTAATTTTATATAGGCTGTAACCATAATTAAGTCATCTTCGTGAACTAAGTCAAAGGTATATCTCATTAGTTTTCAGATACTTTAAAAATACCAAGCTGTGAAATTTTTGGTACTAAGCCCGTATATACAATTTTTATCATCTCGTAATCATTGATTACCTTTTTTGCAAATTCAAAAATATCTCTTTTGTCGAAAGTATGATAAATCACTTCACCTTTCAAGACACGAGCATTTTTTATGGTAGGATTACCAATCAATACCCATTCATTTGGATATTGTCGCTTGATAGTATTAAATTCTAATCTATTATTTTTCATTTCTGTTTTTTTTTACAATAATACACTTTTTGCTATTGATTTTCAAATAAGTAACTCTACAAATTTAGACTACATAACTTATTTATATATTTGTTTTATTCGTAATCGCTACGGCAAATCATCATAAATCAAGTAATTAGTTATTACTACTTTTCAGTACACAATTAAAAACCAATCAATCGGCGTTCGTGATTGGTTAAGTTTGTACTTTTGCGGTTTCATTTTCTTATATGCAACTCAACTCCCTTACTGCCCTCTCGCCTGTTGATGGCCGCTATCGCCGCCAAGTCGAAGCACTGGCCCCTTATTTTTCAGAATTTGGGCTAATTCGCTATCGTATTTTGGTTGAGGTCGAGTACTTTATAGCACTCTGCGAACTGCCGCTGCCACAACTCGCCCATTTTGACAAAACGCAGTACGATTCGCTCCGAAATTTATACAAAAACCTAACCGAAACCGATGCGCTACGAGTAAAAGAAATTGAATCTGTAACAAATCATGACGTTAAGGCGATTGAATATTTTATAAAAGAACAACTGAAAGACAAGCAGTTAGACCAGTTTCTGGAGTTTATTCACTTTGGCCTTACTTCGCAAGATGTCAATAATACTTCTATTCCGCTATCGCTCAGAGATGCACTTGCCGATGAGGTCGTACCAGCTTACCAAACCGTAATTGACACACTCAAAAAATTAGCTATCGACTGGAAAGACATTGCCATGCTTGCCCGAACTCACGGCCAACCTGCCTCGCCAACCCGCCTCGGCAAAGAAATATTGGTATTTGTAGAGCGCCTCGAAAAGCAACTCGAAATGCTCAAAGCCGTGCCATTTGCAGCTAAGTTTGGCGGTGCTACTGGCAACTTTAATGCCCATCATGTGGCCTATCCTCATATTGATTGGGTGATTTTTGGCAATCAGTTTGTGAACCATACGCTCGGGCTTAGTCGTAGCCAGTTTACAACCCAAATCGAGCATTATGATATGATGGCGGCCATCATGGACACACTCAAACGGCTGAATACCATACTGATAGACCTCGACCGTGATGTGTGGACGTATATTTCGATGAATTATTTTAAGCAACGCATCAAAGCTGGTGAGGTAGGTTCGTCGGCGATGCCTCACAAGGTCAATCCCATTGATTTTGAAAACTCAGAAGGAAACTTAGGCTTTGCCAATGCTATTTTTGAACACCTGTCGGCCAAACTGCCCATCTCTCGCCTCCAACGAGATCTGACCGATTCGACTGTTCTCAGAAACTTGGGAGTACCACTGGCGCATACCGTAATTGCGCTCAAATCGCTGTTGCGTGGCTTAGGTAAACTAGAACTCAACGAAGCGGCTTTTGCCGAAGACTTAGAAAACAACTGGGCAGTGGTGGCGGAGGCTATTCAGACTATCTTGCGCCGAGAAGCCTATCCACAACCCTACGAGGCTCTCAAAGCATTGACCCGAAAAAATGAAAAAATAACGGCCAACTCTATTGCAGAGTTTATTGATAATCTGACAGTTAGCGATAAAATCAAGGCAGAACTAAGAGCTATTTCGCCTTTTAATTATGTGGGGGTTTAAGCGAATGGGGTTATCTCAAATCAGTTTGTCTATTTGTATTTTTAGCCCTTTTAGTATTCGATAAATATCAAAAACTTCGTTAGCAACACACGAAAAATCCTTACTGATGGCATATTCTTTACCTACCAATGCCATAAAATACCAGTCTCTACCGATGATGTAACTCCCAAAAATAGGTCGGCCGGTGTTCAGATTTGTGTTATCATTCAGCCGTTGTGCGGCAAGCATGGCTATCAGTGCTTGGCCTCTTGGGTCGCCGTCGGGGTCAGTTTGTCTTTTATATTCATTTAAACAAAAATAGGGCTTTTTAGGATTGCGGTAGCCTGTCGCAATCATACCATCGACTCTACCGCTCAGTTCATAGTCATCAATGGTTATAGCCAATTCTCTTTCCAAAAAATAAGAGTATTTTTGATTGACAATGTCAGAAAAGATAATGAGAGGACTAATAAACTTGTTTTCAAGTTCCACTTCGTTCCAGTCGTCGCCTCCAAAAAGAAGATAACTTTCGCTCAGGTGCAACAAATACCGTGTTTCGTAGTCGTCTGCTTGGTACTGGTAGGCCAGTAGTTCTTCCAAAATCGGTAGTCGTCTTACTTGTTGTAAGCCAAAGGTATCGTCAATTTTATCTAATGTCCATTCTCTAAAATTACTTTTTTGCATAGTCTCGCCATTTTTTTTACAAATTTATGAAATAAGAATCGGATACTGGCTTTCATTTAAAAAACCACTTTATTACTCAAAATCAAAAAAGAGTTATTATTTTTGATATAAATATTAAAAAAAATGGGAACAATAACGATAAATCCAACAAATAAAGCTGACTATCAACTATTTGTAAGCCTCGCCCAACGTCTCAAAGTGGCTTACACCGAAGATGATAATGACTACAAGCCAACTACTAAAAAAGAGTTTTGGAAGGTGTAGAACGCTCTGTCCAGCAAATAAAACAACACCTAAGAGGTGAAATAAAACTCCAAGATGCGTATGAATTATTAGATAAACTTTGATATTGTTGCAACAGAAACGCAAGAGTTCTGACTTGTATAAAAATTATAAGGTCAACGATATTTCTCTTCGGAATTTGTGAAATTAGAATATCTCTACCGCCTGTTGTCATGCCCGCCTGCCATACTGAGGTAGCTTTCGTAGCGGCTCATGGCTATTGTTCCAGCCTCAACGGCATCTTTGATGGCACACTTTGGCTCATCTATGTGCAGACAGTTATGGAACTTACATTGATTTAATAACCCACGTATTTCAGGAAAATAATGCGGAATTTCTTCTTTGGAAGTGTCCGACAAGCCCAATTCTTTGATTCCTGGCGAGTCGATGATATAACTACCATCGGCAATTTCAAACATCTCGGCAAAAGTTGTGGTATGTACGCCTTTGTTGGCAAATGTCGAAACTTCTTTGGTGCGTAAGTCCAGCTCTGGCGCAATAACATTGACTAATGACGACTTGCCCACGCCCGAATGACCAGCCAGTAGCGATGTTTTCTGGGTCAATAGTTCTTCAAATTCGACCATGCCCTCGCCTGTTACTGCCGAAGTCGTAAAGCACTTGTAACCAATACGTTGATACA
Source organism: Spirosomataceae bacterium (assembly GCA_043777595.1). Classification (GTDB taxonomy): domain Bacteria; phylum Bacteroidota; class Bacteroidia; order Cytophagales; family Spirosomataceae; genus JAYVJH01. The sequence continues at coordinate 95,713 of JAYWHT010000044.1, read as the reverse complement.
AATCAATAATCTGTTGCTGGTATTGTTTTGTCTCGTCGTCGAACAAGTCTTGTTTATTAAAAATAATAACGGCAGGTATTCTGAACGATTCGGCAGTAATCAACACACGGTCGATAAACCCCAGCGAAGTGCGTGGAAAAGTGAGCGTGGCTATAACAATTACTTGGTCAATATTGGCTGCCAAAATATGTGCGTGAGCCGTTTTATGAACAGATGCTCGAACAATATAATTATCGCGTGGCTCGATACCGCTGATGATGCCCCGTTGTTCGTTTTCATCTTCAATGTTCCACAGCACTCTGTCGCCAACTGCAATAGGGTTGGTTACTTTCAGTCCCTGAATTTTGAATTTACCTCGTAGCCGACAATGCCACAAACTTCCACCTTCCGAGCGTACATCATACCATGAGCCTGTCGAGCGAATTACTAAGCCTTTTTTCATTATTATAGTCTTCTAAATAATTCTTCAATCCGCTCAATCGTAATGCTATCGGCCCAGTCTAAGCCCACGGCGTGCTTCCACATATGGTCGAGTTTGTAGGCTACATGCGCCATGGCATTTACCTGCTCGTCTGTCCAGTCTTTTGATAGATTTTGAGGTAACGTAATGTCATGCTGTGCGACCATTGCCCTAAATTCTGCTACGCCTTCGGGATAAAAATCTTGTAAATGATTGAAAGCAACGCAGTTGGCATAGCAATGCCGCATACCCAAAATCTTAGACAGGCCATAGCTCAACGCATGGCAAACGCCAACCTCTGAGTACGTCAAACTCAAACCACCCATTAGCGAAGCCACCATCAGTTTATCGTCATTGGCAGCGGTTTGGCCGCTGTTTTCGCCCAAGTATATCTCACGGCAGAGTTTCATCGACTGCTCGGCGTAGGCGTGTGAATAGGCGTTGTTTAAATGTCCATTTTCAGATTCGACACAATGAATATACGTGTCCATGCCCACATAAAACCACCAGTCTCGGGGTACAGTGGCTATCAAATCGGGGTCGAGAATTACTTGGTTAAAAACCGTCCATTCGCATTTAAGTCCCAGCTTTTTTTCGGGGCCAGTCAGTACGGCAGTCATTGATACTTCTGCACCAGTTCCCGAAATAGTCGGTACGCCAACATGATAAACACCTGGGTTTTTGATAAGATTTAGACCCTGATACAACGTAGATGAGCCTTCGTTGGTAAGCATCAACGATACACATTTGGCAATGTCCATAATTGCTCCTCCGCCAATGCCAATCACACCCGAGGGCAAGCCTTTTTTTGCCAAAATATCATCACGTAGTTCATCAATTTGCTCGGTTGTTGGCTCATGTGGGTCCACGTCTATAAAATAAACCACGTCTTCGGCCTGTACAGATAGTCGATTGGCTAAGTCCTTGCCTTTGAAATAGTTATCGACAAAAAACACCATATACTGGTTATTTTCTGACCGAACTGGGGCGAGAATATCACCCAACTGATTGAAACTTCCACGACCATAAACGGTCTTTTCTATTGCTTTAAAATTTTTGTGCATAGCCCCTAAATCCCCAGAGGGAGTGTATTATTTGTTTAATTTATTTTGGATTATTGTATTTGGCTGCCAGCTCGTCTAAAGCCTGCATTATTTCAGACAAGAGTAACGTCCTGATAATTTAAAATCTTCACTTCACTTCAAACTCCAACATTTTACGGTCTTCGATGTATGCCGTCAGTCGGTCGTTGATTTGAACGGGCCCTACGCCGCTGGGTGTGCCTGTAAAAATCAAGTCGCCTGTTTTGAGTGTAAAATACTGCGACACAAAAGCAATGATATAGTCCATCTTGAAGAGCATCATGGCCGTGTTGCCGCTCTGTCGGGTTTGGTTGTTTATGTCTAATCTAAAATTCAAGTTTTGTAAATCTGCAAAGTCAGTTTTTGGTACAAATTCTGACACTGGTGCAGAGCCATCAAAAGCCTTGGCAAGTTCCCAAGGCAATCCTTTGGCTTTGAGTTTGGCTTGTACGTCTCTGGCTGTGAAGTCAATACCGATTCCGATCTGGTCATAATATTTATGGGCAAAGCGTTCTTCGATATTCTTACCAGCTTTACAAATTTTCAGTACAATTTCAACTTCGTGGTGAATATCTGACGAAAACTCTGGGTAAAAAAACGGGTCGCCATTTCGTAATATAGCCGTGTCGGGTTTTGTAAATATAACGGGAGCATCGGGGCGTTCGTTGTTGAGTTCGGCAATGTGGTCGGCATAGTTGCGGCCAATACAAATTATTTTCATAGTAATAACAGCCCCCAAACTCCCAGAGGGGGAGTTTTTATATGTAGGGGTATTCATTTAAAAATTTTATTCAATTCTTTAATTTCAAAATCAAAAGGTACTTCGTTCATACACTTAAAATGGCCATGAGGACATTTGTTATGACCAATTTTTGAGCAAGGGCGGCAAGCCAACGAGCGGTTTTCGATAATTGAAAAATGAGTTTGATACGGGTACATTCCAAACTCGGGGACGGTATTGCCCCAGATAGAATACACTTTTTTCTTAAAAGCCGCCGCCACGTGCATCAGTCCAGTATCGTGCGAAAAAACCACCTTCGACTGCTCAATGACCGAAGCCGACTGATTGAAATTATATTTACCACAAGCATTAAATACCAGATGTTTGCCTACTGCCTGCTCCACAAAATCACCATCGGCGGTGTCTTCTTTGCCACCCAATAGTACAATCGGATAGTTGATTTTATTACAAAGTTCTACGATTCGAGCTTTGGGTAATTTTTTGGTATTGTGTTGGCCACCAATCGCAAAGGCCACATAGCTGCGCTGGTGCGTTTCGGGTAGCCAGTCTCGTTCTATAACGTCTCTGTATGGCACAAAATAGTCAAGCCCAACGTGGTCGTTTTTGACTGATAGCGTTCTGACGGTTTCCATGTACCTGTCCACAATGTGTATGTTGGGCAGTACGTTCATTCGCATATTGACGAGTAGCCATTTTTCCCAGTTTAGTTTATTAAAACTATACGACTGAACCCCCAGCGCAATTCTAATTTGTAACGTTCTGAGGTTGTTGTGAAGGTCAATGATAATATCGAAATTTTCTTTTTTTAGCCGTCCAATCGTCTGCCAAAGACTGCCGTCAAGGGTATGGATTTGGTCAATGTAGGGATTGTTTTCAATCAAAAACCGAAAAGTGCTTTTGGTCAAATAGTGTATTTCTACATCGGGGCGTTGTTGTTTGAGACACCGCACCACAGGCGTTGTCAGAACGATGTCGCCAATCGAAGAAAACCGTATGATAAGAACTTTGAGCGACATAAGCCTGTTTGTTTACAAGACGTTGTTATTGAGTACAAAAATAGGTAAATTCACATCAAAACAATACCAATAAAGCCATGGCAGACAATATTTTTGATATAAAAAACGATCGCCGCCTTAGCCAATATTTATACAAAACTGGATTTGGACTTTGGCTACTTTATATTTTGATGGGAAGCTCGCTACTTAGTCGATACGCTTTTTATCGGCAAGAAGTTGCTTTTGGCTGTGGTTTTATGATGTTATCGGCACTGTCTGCTTCATTGGTGTTCGACTATTACCATGCCCACAGAGAGTTTGAAATAAGATTTATATTGATCCTTGTCAGTACACTGGCTATACTTTTGGGGGTATATTTCTTCGTTTTGGATTAAAGTTTGCCTTCCAATCAATACCTAAATCGGGGCGTTCGGACGATTGTTTTTTTGCCGCCCAAGTTGGGTGCAGGCAGAGCGTAAGACAGTAATATCTCGTAAGACTGCGGGCTTTTGGTTTCCTGAAAAATCACCGTGGCATCAAACGCCAAGGCTATTCTAAGTCGATTTGATACTAAATTTGCCCCCAAAATACCCACCACCGAGTCCGACAGACGGTAAGTGATGCCTCCAAAAAAACGCTCGTCATAGGTAGCAATAAACCCAGCTTCGACAGAGGCGGCTTTCAGATTAAAATCAGTACCCGTTTTGAGCATCACCACTGGCTGTACTTCGAGTGCGTACAATGGCTCAAATCTATAACCTGCCGTGACGTACATATTGGGTTTGAGGGTATTGGTAGCTTTGTCTGAGCCAAGCGAAAACTGCGACTGATTGAGGTGATTGACGCTTACGCCCACATAATAGGCTGCTGCATCGTACCAAAGCCCCAGTGCCAAGTCTGGTTTTGACTGTGCCACTCGCCCAGTACCAATCAGCGGGTCGCCGGCATCTCTGGCTCTGAGAATAGTATAGTCGATGGCTCGGCTGTATATGCCAGCCCGTGCGCCAATGGCCAAGGTATTGTCGCCGAGTTTGAGTTTATAGGCATACGATAGCTGTACTTCTTGGCTGTTCATTGCCCCGAGCTTATCGCTTACATAATGCACGCCTACGGCACTCTTGATAAAATTGAGCGGTATTTGTGCTGAGGCTACGAGTGTATTGGGTGCGCCGCCATCGTCAAATGTACCCTGATAGCCAGACCATTGCCAGCGGTTGTGTAATTGTAGCCGAGTTTGTCCATCGTTGGCAGTAGCGGCAGGGTTCCAGTATAGTTGATTGTACGGAAAAAGACTAAACTGTGCATCTTGTTGTGCTTGCGTTGTGGTTGCAAACAAGACCAATACCAACAAAAATATAACTGAATATTTCATAAAAAACATATGAATAGTAAGGTAAAACCGAAACGAGACACAATTAAAACAAAAATTTTAAACAAAAAAAATGGACTGCCAGAAACAGTCCATTTTTAGAACGAAAAACAAGTACTAAATGGTATTTGCCTTCTTGATATAAATTTCGATTGCGCCCGTCATCGACGGTGCATTGGGCATTGGGGCTTCTATGTCCAGCACCAAACCTGCTTCAATTACGGCTCGGGCGGTGGTTGGGCCGAAAGCCGCCATACGGGTGTTGTTTTGCTCATACCCAGGAAAATTGTCCATCAATGACTTGATTCCTGATGGGCTATAAAAACAAATAATGTCATAAAACACATCGGTCAGGTCAGATAGATCAGCCGATACCGTTTCATAAATCATGGCCTCGGTCAGTTGTAGGTCGTTGGTATCCATAAATTCTGGAATATCCCTGCGCCGTTTGTCCGAACATGGAAACAAAAATTTTTCGGTTTTGTGTTTGTTAATGAGTTCCAATAAATCGGCTGAGGTTTTTTTGCCTGTAAATATTTTACGCTTTCTGATTTGAATGTATTTTTGGAGATAGTGCGAAGTTTGCTCGGACACACAAAAGTATTTCATTTCGGCTGGCATTTCTATTCGGGCTTCTTTGCAGAGCCTAAAAAAGTGATCTACGGCATTGCGGCTTGTAAAAATAATAGCCGTATGTTCCAAAATATTTACTTTTTGCTTTCTGAAGTCTCTGAAAGCAATTCCTTGGATTTCGATAAAGGGTCGAAAATCTATTTTTAGACCATATCTTTCGGCCAGTTCAAAATAAGGCGACTTTTCGTCAGTAGGATAGGGTTGAGTTACGAGAATGCTCTCAACTTTGTTCAGTCTGTCTTCTTGCATTAGGTGTGTTTGGCTCATCGAAAATTAGACGCTTTTAAATTATATAAACGTTTACTCGTCAAAGTGCATATTTTATGCCGATTATGAGAGGTACGAGTTCGGCGATACAAAGGTACGAAATTAAATATAAATTTTTAGTCGGCGCACTGTTCTTAATTGTTATATAAAGCAATAGAAGCCTTAGAACATAAAATACAATAGCTGGATAAACGATAGTACTTGTGATTATTAACTGCCAATCAACTACATAAAAAGAAACTATCGAAATTCCTGAGAGCATAATTGTAAAAAAAATCAATGACGATTGAATCACTTTGAAATAGTGGACATTAACAATCGAGTCTAATCGATAAAGGGACGAAAATAAGTAGAGCGCAAAATATTTGATGATATACAGGCCAAAAACAATAAAAATTATTTTTAGAAAATTCCATAAATTTTGAATTAGTATTTGTTCGTTTGCCAAGAAATTATTTCCAGAAAAAAGATAATAGTTTTTGCTTCTAACCAAAAAATAAATGAACGATACTTCGATTGAGAGCAGCAAAATAAAAAACAGATTGACTCTACTCAGTGGACGGCCAACCAAAAACTCATCTTTGACGTTGGTAGTAAATAAGTCTCGGACATCAATAAAGCGACCAAACGCTCGACCAAAACTACCAAAGAGAAATGCTCCTATGCAAATAATAAAGAACAGAGATACTACAAAAAAATCGTTGAGTGGCGAGATATTACGTGGTCTAAGACTCAAAAATGACTCATCGGCAATGTTGATAAGTTTTTCATCTCGGTTTGCTTTTCTATGGCCAATCAGTACAGTCTTATCGTCAATACCCGAAGTACCATAAAAAGTAACGAGTATTTGTGGTTTTTTGTATGTCCGAAACAGGCTGTCTATTGGTATCCGAGTCCAAGTTTCGGGTTTGAGGCGTTGGTTGAGTGATGCGTCCAAAAACAAATAACTATCTTTTTTTACATAAATCAGCAAGTCATATTTCCGATTGCTCTCAATGTCTATCAATATACTCAAAGCAGACTCGTTTACGCTGTTTTGAGCTACAAATGGCACATAGTCTTTGTAACTTTGGTCATAAATCAGCCAGTCGTTTTTGAAGTCATAAACAGTAAAGTAGTCTTTTTTGAAATCTATTTGAGCATGAACGACTTGTAGCGAACAGTAGTAAATAAAAAGACAAAAGCACAAGGCTCTTTTTCGGATTGAAAAAGAGCCTTGTGCTTTTGTCTCGATATTAACATTAACGGTCATTTCGTTTTTATGCTTTGCCAAGTGCTTTTAGCATGGTTTCGCCAATGAGTGCTGGCGACTCTACAACATAAATACCACACTCGGCCATGATGCGCATTTTGGCGGCAGCGGTGTCGTCTGAGCCTCCAACTATTGCGCCAGCATGACCCATACGACGACCCTTTGGTGCCGTCTGGCCTGCTATAAAGCCTACAACAGGCTTGCGGTTGCCATCGGCTTTTATCCAGTGAGCGGCTTCGGCTTCCATGCCGCCGCCTATCTCGCCTATCATCACGATGGCTTCTGTCTCGGGGTCGTTCATCAACAATTCTACGGCTTCTTTGGTTGTTGTGCCAATAATCGGGTCGCCACCAATGCCTATGGCAGTAGTCTGGCCAAGCCCTACTCTGGTCAGTTGGTCAACGGCTTCGTAGGTCAATGTACCAGATTTTGAGACAATACCTACTGTTCCTTTTTTGAAAATAAAACCTGGCATAATGCCAACTTTGCATACTTCGGCTGTCATTACGCCTGGGCAGTTGGGACCTATTAGACGGCAGTTTTTGGTACTAATATATTCTTTGGCAATCATCATGTCTTTGGTCGGGATTCCCTCCGTAATACAAATAATGACTCCAATACCTGCATCGGCAGCCTCCATGATGGCATCGGCGGCAAACGCTGGTGGTACAAAAATTATAGAGACATTGGCAGCCGCTTGCTGAACGGCATCTTCGACTGTATTGAAAACTGGCCGCTCCAAATGAACCTGCCCACCTTTGCCTGGGGTTACGCCACCTACAACGTTTGTTCCATACTCAATCATTTGTTGGGCATGGAATGTACCTTCTGTGCCTGTAAAACCTTGCACAATAACTCGTGAGTCTTTGTTTACTAATACGCTCATTTGATAGTTTGATAAAAATACCTTGCCTTGCTTGACGTACAGTATTTTGTGGTAAAATATTTTTTAGATGTGCTGATTTTTGTCGTGGTAGTAGCCCACAAAAACCAACGATTCGACTATGAGACCTACTATGAAGGTAAGTAGGTCGCCAAAAATAATCAATAAAACCATAATGAGCAGGAAAAAAGCCAATATCCAACTCCAATGAATGTCTTTTGTTTGTGATGTTTGTTCCATCTGAAAATATACGTTTTATGAATTTGGGCGCAATTTAGTCAAAAATAAAGATATTGAAATATTTTTTTTTACTTATGTTTGTGTCGTTTTAGACATTAAAATCGAAGTTTAGAGTTAGCAAACAGATTTAAAATAACGCTACACAACATTTATCAGATACCCCACAGTCGAATATCCACCATATTTAACCAACCCCATGACAGGACAACAGAGAGTAATTATAGAACACATTACGCCACAAATTGATGGCGGTCGTTATTTTATCAAAGCTATACCAAAACAAAAAATAGAGGTAGAGGCCGACGTACTGGCCGACGGCCATGACCACGTATCGGCAAGGTTGCTGTACAAACACGATACCGATAAAGACTGGCAAGTTGGTACTTTTAATAGCATCGGTAACGACCGCTGGGCTGGCAGCTTTGAGGTAATAAAAGAAGGGTTTTATAGTTACGTTGTTGAGGGTTGGTTAGACCATTTGCTTTCTTGGGAACACGAAATACATCTCAAAATAGCAGATGGGCAGCACATCAGTAGCGAGTTGTTGGTTGGCTCAAAACTACTGATACGCATGGCCAAACGTGCCGACAAAACCGACAAAGAAGCCATCAAGACGGCTATCAAAGTTTTTGAAACTCCAGCCCAATATGACCAAGCCATACGCCTTGCTACAAGCGAAAGCGTCAAAAACTGGCTACATAAATATCCTGAAATAGACAACGCCACCCGCTCAACGGCTCTGCGAGTATGGGTCGATAGACCTGCGGCTGGGTTTTCGGCTTGGTACTCAATGTTTCCTCGGTCGGCTTCGGCTGTGGCTGGGCAGCATGGTACGTTCAGAGATGTCGAAAAGCTGTTGCCTCGCATCGAGCGCATGGGGTTTGATGTGCTGTACTTGCCACCGATTCACCCTATTGGTATGCAGTTTAGAAAAGGAAAAAACAACAATACCGTTTGCCTGCCCAACGAGCCAGGCGTACCCTATGGCATTGGCTCTGAGTTGGGTGGGCACGATGCCATTCACCCCGAACTGGGTACGTTGGCGGACTTTAAAAGTTTGGTGTCAGAGTCAAAAAAGCATGGCATTGAAATAGCCTTAGATTTGGCCATTCAATGCTCACCAGACCACCCTTGGGCCAAGCAACACCCCGAGTGGTTTAAGATTAGGCCAGATGGCACGATTCTGTATGCCGAAAATCCACCTAAAAAATACCAAGATATTTACCCAATCAACTTTGAAACCGAAGCCTGGGAAAGCCTCTGGAACGAACTAAAACGTATTATTTTGTTGTGGGGCGAATGGGGCGTTAAAATCATCAGAGTCGATAACCCGCACACCAAAGCCTTTGGGTTTTGGGAGTGGGTCATTGCCGAAACGCACAAAGTATATCCAGATATGATTTTCTTGGCCGAAGCCTTTACCCGTCCCAAGGTCATGCAGCAACTCGCCAAGAGCGGCTACACGCAATCTTATACTTATTATAGTTGGCGCAACTCTAAGTCTGAACTCATTGACTACATGAACGAACTGACTCAGAGCGAAATGAAGTATTATTTTAGACCCAACTTTTGGCCCAACACCCACGATATTCTCGTGCCTGCCTTGCAGTATGGCTATGAGCCTGCCTATATCTTAAAGTTTTTTATGGCGGCCACGCTGTCGTCAAATTATGGTATTTTTGGCCCTACTTTTGAGCTGATGGAAGGTACGCCATTTCCCAAGAAAGAAGAATATTGGAACTCTGAAAAGTATGAAATTGGGCATTGGGATTGGGATAAATCTAACAATTTGATTGAGATTATATCAAAAGTAAACCAAGCCCGCAAAGAAAACTCGGCACTACAAGAAACCAATAATATTGTTTTTTGCGAAATCAATAACGACCAGCTACTGGCATACCTGAAAACGCACTCAAACGGCAATCGTATTTTGTGTATTGCCAACTTAGACGTACACAACACACAGAGCGGCATGGTCAAGATACCGCTCAATAAAATCGGTAAATCGGCTTGGGAAAGCTATCGAGTACATGACCTCATAACGGGAGCAGTTTATTATTGGAAAGGCGACAGTAATTTTGTATCGCTCGATCCACAGGTCATGCCTTTTCATTTATTCAGAATCGAAGATATGTATTAGCCATCGACCCATCGTTGATTGAGGTTGTTTGTCTAAAATGTGTCAGCCATAACCTATTTACCAACAGGTCGCCCCGATGGGGCTTCTTGTCTACAAACAGGTCGCCCCGATGGGGCTTTTTATCTACAAATAGGTCGCCCCGATGGGGCTTTTTATCTACCCATTTTAACTGCTAACAGTGCATACCTACGGTGTTGTTTTTTAGTTGTGTAATATGAGCAAGTAATGAATCAAATCAAACAATTATTTACCTAAGATTCTTATAATTTTTCTTTTTTTCACGTACAGACAACTGCTTAATCACGTCTTCGTAAATACGCTCAAAGTAGTCGGGGTGGGTAGAATAAAACTGATAACTACGGTTAAAGGTCAAGCTGTCGGTCTTGTACTGTTTGAAAAGCGACAGTTTCAGGCGTTCATTTACCAAAGTCGAAGTGTCTAAGTTAGACAAAGCCATTTTGTTTACACGTGCCTCAATGACATGAATATCAACCAATATTTTGGCCATTTCTTGTTCAGAAATCAGGTTATCGGGTTGGCTGTCGGTACTTTCACAACCCAATACAAGCACAAAAGAAATAAGGAGTGTACCAAGATTTAGGTATTTCATTGTTTAGAATCAATTTATTTTTATGCGAATTAGTACAACAAAAACGTTATTTCAAGATTTTTAGGTCGTTTTTATTGAAATTTAACATTTATCGTAGCCAAAGTACCTATTTCGTTTAGTTCAGAGTTTTTTTGTAACTTTGCATTCAATCTTTTTTGACAGCAAATACGAAAATAATTAGCGTATATCATTCAACGACTTCTCCCAAACATAATGTCCAAACGACAAACACCCGCACTTGTTTTTATATTTATTACGCTCTTGGTCGATGTAATTGGCCTCGGTATCATTGTTCCGGTTATTCCACAACTCATTAGAGGTATGACCGACGGTACTGTCAGTACGGCTTCTCGCTATGGTGGTTTGTTGATGTTTGCTTACGCTGCCATGCAGTTTTTGTTTTCACCTATTTTGGGTGGCCTGAGCGATCAATATGGCCGCCGTCCTGTGTTACTGATCTCACTTTTAGGTTTTGGTATCGACTATCTTTTCTTGGCTTTTGCGCCCACGATTGGCTGGCTGTTTTTGGGGCGACTTTTGGCAGGTATTGCTGGGGCGAGTTTTACAACGGGTAGTGCTTATATTGCCGACATCAGCACGCCCGAAAACCGAGCGCAAAATTTTGGGCTAATTGGTGCCGCCTTTGGTTTGGGCTTTATTATTGGTCCTGTTTTGGGTGGAATTTTAGGTGAACAAGACCCTCGATTACCATTTTTTGTAGCCGCAGGGCTTAGTTTGGCCAACTGGCTTTATGGCTATTTTATTTTACCCGAGTCATTGTCAAAAGAAAACCGCCGCCCCTTTGACTGGAAACGAGCCAATCCAATCGGGTCATTGCTCAATCTCAAACGCTACCCTGTTATTATGGGCTTAGTGGCTTCGTTGATACTGATTTATATTGCAGGCCACGCTACACAAGGCACTTGGTCGTATTTTACAATCGAGCGTTTTGGCTGGAATCCCAAACAAGTCGGTTATTCGCTTGCCTTTGTGGGTCTGATGGTCGCTATCGTACAAGGTGGACTGACACGGGTATTGATTCCAAAATTAGGCCCACAAAACTCAGTTTATTTTGGATTGTGCTTTTATGCACTGGGTTTTATGCTCTTTGCTTTTGCCAACGAGGGCTGGATGATGTACGCCATCTTGGTTCCGTATGCGTTGGGTGGTTTGGCAGGGCCAGCTTTGCAGGGTATTATTTCGGGGCAAGTACCTGCCAACGAGCAAGGGGAGTTGCAAGGTTCGCTTACAAGTTTGGTTAGTATCACAACTATTATCGGGCCATTGATGATGAGCAATTTGTTTGGATATTTTACAAGCAAAGCCGCTCCAATATACTTTCCAGGTGCCGCTTTTATGATGGGGTCTGTGCTGACTATTATTAGCGTTCTTTTGGCTTGGCGGACTTTTTCAAAAACTGAAAAATAAATAGAGTAGTCTTGTGTCGTGAGTTAAGTATAATATTGCAAATCAGTGGGTCATAAAAATAGAAATACCGTATTATTTTTGTCTAAATACCTAAATCAATTTGCCCATTTCATGTTTAGCCAAACGGCGTCGACTTTTAGTCGGTGTTTCAATAAATCATACATTTTTTAAATAGTTTCACAGAAATAAACAAGGTTTTGATTTATTTTAAATATTTGATCATTAAACAATTACCATACTTTTCGTTACACGTTTTTCACTATTCACTACTTATGCTCGTACACACCGTTTTTTTCTGGCTCAAAAATCCTGATAGTTCAGCCGACCGCCAAGCATTGCGTGCTGGTCTTGACACTCTAAAAGCCATTCCCAACATCAGTGCGGCCTACATCGGTGCACCAGCAGCCACTCGTCGCCCTGTAATTGACTCAAGCTACGACTGGTCTATTACTTTTGTATTTGCCACCGCTGCCCACCAAGATATTTACCAAGACCACCCAATACATCTTGAATTTATCACCACTTGCGCCCATCTTTGGGAGCGTGTACAGGTGTATGATGCCGAAGGGTAAAGAAATCTTCGCTTTGAGCGGTAACTTCCTCAAAACAAAAAACATCTTAAACCAGTTAAAAGGACAGCACAAACAACACTATCTTTTAGAAAAATGAAAGTAAACTTGCATCAACAAGAATCATTTGAAAGCCGACACCACGGCAAAAGCGAAAACGAACTAGCAGCCATGCTCAAAGCCGTTAAAGCCAGCTCGCTTGACGAACTAATAGAGCAGACAATACCAGCCGTTATCAGACTGGCGCAACCGCTCAACTTGCCAGCGGCCAAATCTGAAGCTCAGTTTTTGGCTGACTTCAAGCGGTTGGCACAACAAAATATTGTTTTCAAATCGTTTATTGGTCAAGGCTACCACGATACTATTGTACCCAACGTAGTTTTGAGAAATATCCTCGAAAATCCGTCTTGGTACACAGCTTATACGCCTTACCAAGCCGAAATAGCACAGGGGCGACTCGAAATGCTACTCAATTTTCAGACCATTGTTATTGACTTGACAGGAATGGAAATTTGTAACGCTTCACTCTTGGACGAAGCTACCGCTGCCGCCGAAGCCGTTACGATGTTGCATAGCTTGCGCCCTGCGGCCAAGAAAAATGCCAATACTATTTTTGTTTCGGAACTATGCCACCCCCAAACGATTGACCTCATCATTACCCGTGCTACACCGTTGGACATTAAAGTTCAAATAGGTAATCACGAAACGGTTGATTTGACCGCTGAGGACTTGTATGGAGTGTTTTTGCAATATCCCGCCACCAACGGCGAAGTATATGACTACACCGATCTGATAGCTACAGCCCACGAACTCGACTTGTTTGTAGCCGTGGCCGCCGACTTATTGAGCCTTACGCTACTCAGACCACCAGGTGAAATGGGGGCAGACGTTGTGGTAGGTTCGGCGCAGCGTTTTGGTGTGCCGATGGGCTTTGGTGGCCCACACGCCGCTTTTTTTGCTACCAAAGACACATTCAAACGCCAGATTCCGGGCCGTATCATTGGCGTTTCGGTCGATGCACAGGGCAATCGGGCATTGAGAATGGCACTACAAACCCGTGAACAGCACATTCGCCGTGAAAAAGCCACCTCAAACATCTGTACGGCACAAGTGTTGCTTTCGGTTATGGCGGCGGCTTACTCAATTTATCATGGACCAAAAGGACTCAAACAAATTGCTGCCAAAACACACGGACTAACAAAAAGTTTTGCTACCGTTTTGACAGAATTAGGCTACGAGATTTTGACCAAAAACTATTTTGATACTGTTACAATTAAAATAGAAAACCCAGAAAAACTACGTGAAGCAGCCGAGCAGCAGGGGCTTAATTTTAGATATAATAATGCTCAGGGAACAGTAGGAGTGTCGTTTGATGAAACAAAGCAATTTGGCGATATGATTCAGTTGGTCAATCTATTTGCGGACTTTGCAGGATTGGCGGGCGAAATGACCATTAAGAGCGATGTAGAAATTAGTTTTCCAGAAAAATTAAACAGAACGTCCGACTACCTTACGCACCCTGTTTTTAATAGCTACCATACCGAACACGAAATGCTGCGCTATTTAAAATCATTAGAAAGCAAAGATTTATCGCTCGTACATTCAATGATTGCGTTGGGAAGTTGTACGATGAAACTCAATGCTACTGCCGAAATGATACCCGTTACGTGGCCAGAATTTGGCAAAATGCACCCATTTGCACCACTTTGGCAAACCCGTGGCTACCAACAATTATTTAAAGACTTGAACGATTGGCTTTGCGAAATTACGGGCTTTGCAGCTATGTCTTTACAACCCAACTCAGGCGCACAAGGCGAATATGCAGGACTAATGACCATCAGAGCATACCACGAAGCCCGAGGCGACTCACACCGTAACATAGCACTTATTCCATCGTCGGCGCATGGTACAAATCCTGCTTCGGCAGTAATGGCTGGTATGAAAGTGGTCGTTACCAAATGCGATGACCAAGGTAACATTGACCTCGATGACCTCAAAGCCAAAGCCGAGCTGCACAGCAATAATCTGTCGTGCCTGATGGTAACATACCCCTCGACACACGGAGTTTTTGAAGAGTCAATTATTGATATTTGTGCGCTCATTCACCAGCATGGCGGGCAAGTTTATATGGACGGTGCCAACATGAATGCCCAAGTGGGTCTTACAAGCCCTGCCAGCATTGGTGCAGACGTTTGCCACTTAAACCTACACAAAACGTTCTGTATTCCACACGGTGGAGGTGGGCCGGGCATGGGCCCTATCGGCGTAGCAAGCCAGTTAGTACCATTTTTGCCAGGCCATATAGCAATCTCAGCTCCCCCATTGGGGGCGGGGGGGGCTGGGGCAGTTTCAGCTGCTCCTTTCGGTTCGGCAAGTATTCTCACAATTTCTTACGCTTACATAGCCATGATGGGTGGCGATGGCATAACCAACGCTACCAAGATGGCTATCTTGAACGCCAACTACATAAAGGAGCGTCTGGAAGGTCATTATGAAGTACTATATCTGGGTAAAAATGGCCGTAGCGCACACGAGATGATTATAGACTGTCGTCCGTTTAAGGCTGTTGGAGTTGAGGCCGAAGACGTAGCCAAACGACTGATGGACTATTGTTTTCATGCACCAACGTTGTCGTTTCCGGTGGCTGGTACATTGATGATTGAGCCTACCGAGTCTGAATCTAAAACCGAACTCGACCGCTTTTGTGATGCCATGATAGGGATTCGTAACGAAATCAGAGAAATAGAAAACGGCACAGCCGACAAAGCCAATAATGTACTCAAACACGCTCCGCATACGGCAAACGTGGTATTGACCGAGAACTGGGATAGGCCATATAGCCGAGAAAAAGCATCTTTTCCGCTTCCTTATGTGCGTGCTAATAAGTTTTGGCCAACAGTGAGCCGCATCGATAGTGCCTACGGCGACCGAAATCTGATTTGTGCCTGTACGCCTGTCGAAGAGTATGTTTAAAAAAGTACCGAAGACTTCCTCCAAAGGGAAGTCTTCGCTCTAATCGGCTTTAACTATGAAACAAATCACCAAAAAACACCCCTTGGCAATTCGCTGGTTTCACTGGCTCAATTTTCCTATTTTGGGCTTGATGATTTGGAGCGGTCTGATGATATATTGGGCCAACGGAGTGTATAGAATCGGTTGGGGTGATGTAACAGTTCTTAAGTTTTTTCCAAAATCTTTTTATGAAGCATTGGCTCTCAAATCGAAGCTGGCCGATGGCATGGCTACGCACTTCGTTTTGATGTGGCTCTTTGCCGTCAATGGTGCTTTGTATGTGCTTTATACGTGGCTGTCGGGCGAGTGGCGGTACTTGGTTCCAACCAAAAATGCACTCAAAGAAGCAAAGCAAGTGATACTACACGACCTTGGGTTGAGTAAAACGCCTCTCCCAATCAAAAAATATAACGCCGCCCAACAGATAGCTTACTCAATGGTGGTTGTGATGGGGCTGGGTTCGTTGCTGACGGGCGTAGCGATTTACAAACCAATTCAGTTTGGTACTTTATGCTGGCTGATGGGTGGCTACGAAACGGCTCGTATCATTCACTTTGCGCTTACGATTGGCTACGTTTTGTTTTTTACCATTCATGTCGTACAGGTAATCAAAGCAGGCTGGAACAACTTTCAGAGCATGGTTACGGGCTTTGAGATAAAAAAATAGATTAGTTTCTGACTACATAATGACCTTTTATAACTGATTTTAAAATTTGGTTTTCTTCCCAGAAATCTAAAATAGAAAGTTTACTTACAACAAAATACCTGCCTGTTCGTTTGTTGTGTACTATGCCAAAGCATCTCACAAAATTCCTTGAGAGTAGAACAATTATAACAATTTGTCTATCTTTGTGACATGAACTATTGGACAGAACTAAGCATAGAATACGCAAACCAAAGATCATATTTAGATGACCTTTTCCAAGTCTATCCAACAATTCCAGAAGGAATGCGAGATATTGACCAAAATCAATGGCAAAAAATTGAGACGGCTTTTGCCAATCAAGATAATTTAGAATTGATTACAGGGCTTCTTAAACTTCAAAAATTTCCTATCAAAAACAGTTATGTGTCGTTTTTGAGAAAAGATAGTACAAGTTTGGTGCGCAACCCTCAGACTATAAACAGATTGGCTGGTACAATGTATCAAATGGGTTTAGACAAATTATATGAAAAATGTATAGAACCCAAAGAGACTAATACCCAAATGGGGCCGATGTTTAGCCGTTGGTTACAAAACAAATCGCTTGGAATTAAGCCCGTAAATCTTGAAACTTTTCTGAGCAATAGCGACAATGCCATTTTGGGTGGAAACGATGCTGTTTTGTTAGAATTTGCAAATGTTCATTTTGGATATAACAAAGAAAGAGGGCTGGATTTCATCGCACGCTTCAACGGTAAATATGTGTTGGGTGAAGCCAAGTTTATTACAGATATTGGGGTACACCAAAACGCTCAATTTAATGATGCGATTAGTGCAGTTGAAACCAAGGGTGTAGAAGTTGAAAAAGTCTTAATACTTGATGGTTATTTATGTTCATCAAGTTATGGTAGAATGTACGAAGATTATTCTGAGTTATATAAAGATTTTAACGTTATAAGTGTATTAGTTTTGAGGGAGTTTTTATATCAATTATAACCTGATAAAATGAATACACACAATGAGAAACAAATTTTATATGTTCACGAACATAAAATAAAAGATGTCTGTAAAATAGGAATTGGTACCATCGAGCGTGCAAAAAAAGCATATCAATATCAAAACAATGATAAAGATTCTCAGAAAAATAAATTAGCAATCTTTTCATTTGAAAACACCGATACTTTAACAATAGAAAAGATTTGCAAACAAGTTTTAAAACGAATAAATTCCACAGAATTTTATGTTATTGAGTTTTATAAGGCGTGCTTATTATTCACCCTTATTGGAGGAAAATTAGATGAGTCCAATTCCCAATTTATTGACCGCAGTAAAATTAGTGTAAAAATAGCCACTCCCTCTATAAAAAATTCAATTCCTTTGTCTCAACGCTTCGCAGACTTGATAAAAATATTAGTTGAAAATTACACCCACCTAATATTTGAAGTAAAGATGGAGCTTAATAACGATGGGAAAAGAAATGTTTTACTAATGAAAGAAGAATTTGATATTTATAATGAAGATGGAAATCGAACTGGGTGGAAGACTTATAAAGAATTGTGGTATTATCGAACAGGGGTTGATGCCACGACGTTATCAAATTATATCAAAATTGTTGAAAGGAAAGTGAATTTGTAGAACAGTTAAGCTAAAAGGGGCTGATTTTATTGAATTCATAAGAGAGCGATTGATTCTTTTAAATATGTTACTTTCAGATAAAGGCTCTATTTACTTGCATATTGACTACAAAATTGGCCATTATGTAAAAATTTTAATGGATGAAGTCTTTGGAATTGAAAACTTCCGAAACGACATTACAAGGGTAAAATGTAATCCCAAAAATTTTGCACGCAAAGGTTATGGTAATATGAAAGACTTAATTTTGTTTTATTCTAAGTCTGAAAACTTAATTTGGAATGAACCCAAAACACCTTACACCGAAGAAGATAAATTAAAACTTTTTCCTAAATTAGATAAAAACGGCAGACGCTATACAACCATTCCTTTACACGCCCCAGGGGAAACTCAAAATGGAAAAACCTCACAAGCATTCAAAGGTATTTTACCCCCTAAAGGTAGACATTGGCGAAGCGAATCTTCAGTTTTAGAACAATTAGACAATGACGGACTTATTGAGTGGAGCGACAAAGGAAACCCAAGAAAAAAAATATACTTTGACGAACAAGAAGGTAAACGTATGCAAGATATTTGGGAGTTTAAAGACCCCCAATATCCAGTTTATCCAACCGAAAAAAATGCAGACTTATTAGACCTAATCGTAAAAACGTCGTCAAATAAAAACAGTATTGTATTAGATTGTTTTGCAGGTTCAGGAACAACGCTCAAAGCTGCACAAGCCAATGGCAGACAATGGATAGGAATTGACCAGTCTGACGAAGCAATAAAAGCAATTATTGCAAAATTGGACACTATTGAGGGTGACCTATTTGTATCAAAATCGGACTATAAACTACTAACCGAAAAAAACACACCACACAACGTAGTATTGTCAAAATGTGGATAGGCGGAAGTTGTTAAGCATTTAGAATTTTATTTGGCAACAGTACAGGACTGAACATTTGTACTTTGAATATTCATAGTTCGACAATAATTTTACGTTGTAAGTAAAAATAAAACAAAATGAAAAGAATAATAACTGCATTACTAATCAGTACGGCTGCCTGCGTTCAGGCACAAGAATTTACGATTTCGGGTACTACTAAAATTGCTACCGCTGGCGAAAAAATCTATTTAGAGCTTGCCGGTCAGCCAGCCAAAGTCGTTGATTCGGTATTGGTCGATGCTAAAAACGGTTTTAGTTTCAAACGACAAGAAGCCGATCAGGGCAGTATTTATCAGTTGAATATTGCCAAACGCCAGCGAGTGATGTTTTTGGCCGAAGGTGGCGAGACCTTGGTACTACAGCCCGACATGACTGTCAGAGGGTCGAAAGCCAATGACGATTATCAAAATCTGATGAAATTGTATCAGGGTATGGTAGCCGAAAACCAAAAACGCCAAAACGAGTATGCCGAAGCCGAAAAGAAAAAAGACCAAAAAAAATTGGCCGAAATCATGGCTGGCTACGAAACAAGCGGAGCGGCGTTTAGTACAAAAATAAAAGCACTCATACCGAGTTTGGGAACATCGATGGCTGCACTGTTTGCCACCAATTTTATAGACCCCCAAACCGACTTCAAGACCCTCGATACACTGGCTCGTAAGTTTGAAAAAGAACGCCCCAATATGAAACAAGGGCAGGTTTTTGTAGGCAACGTGAGGCGTATGAGAGGCGTACAAATAGGCGATACAGCCCCAGAAATAGCCATTCCCGACACAGTTGGCAAAGAACTCAAATTGTCGTCGCTGAAAGGCAAATATGTTTTGATAGACTTTTGGGCAAGTTGGTGCGGGCCGTGCCGCCAAGAAAACCCCAACGTGGTACAGGTTTATAACAAATACAAAGACCGAGGTTTTACGATATTGAGTGTGTCATTAGACGACAACAAAGCAAGTTGGCTCAAAGCCATTGCCAAAGACGGCCTAACGTGGAGCCACGTGTCGGAACTCAAAAAATGGAACTCTGTTGTGGCACAAACTTATGGGGTAAATGGTATTCCAGCCGCTTTCTTGCTTGATAAAGACGGCAAAGTCATTGCCAAAAACCTAAGAGGCGACGCCCTCGAAGCCAAACTGGCGGAGGTGATGAAGCCATAAAATTGAAACGCAACTCGTTTTTATATTGTGCCTACTTCTTCTTGATAAACAGGTTTGGTTGGGTCAATCAAAAACCATAGCCCACAGCCGCACATTAGCAAAGTAGCAATCAAGTACAGCGGTTTGTTGAAGTCGCCCGTTAGTTGTACGATATAGCCAAACAACAAACTCAAAAACACCGCCCCGAGTTGCCCCACCATGTTCATTGCGCCCGAAACCGTACCAGCTTTATCGCGCCCAATATCAACACACACGGCAAAAGCTACGGGCAATGTCAAATCTTTGAAACCCATGCCGATTGCCAGTAAATAGGCCGCCATTTGGTTGTCGGTAGTGGTGGCGGCGGCCAAAATAATAATACTCGACACGCCCATTCCCATAATGCCAACACTCCTGCGCCCGATTTTTAGCCCAAAAATAGAGATAAGCCAATCGCTCAGATAACCACCTACCAAACAGCCGATTGCCCCAAATACAAATGGTAACGTAGCAAATAGTTGCATTTGAGTTGTCGAAAACCCTCGGCCTTCTTTCAAATAAATAGGTAGCCAAGCCGTAAAAAAGTACGCCCCGTACATAAAAAAATGAAACATCAGCATCAAAGCCCACATATTGCGGCTTCTCAATATTTGTTTCCAGGGAATGTGGTGCGAATGAACTTTAAATTGGCGATTGGATTCGATATAAGCCAATTCGTCTTTTGAGATGTCGGTCTTTAAATTCGGAAAATCTCTGAACCAATAATGCCAGACAACAGCCCAAGCAATGCCAATGACAGACAGCACATAAAACGACATTCGCCAACCATAGTGTGCGGCAATCGGAATCACTATCCACGGGGCCAGCACGCCACCAACTCGACCAGCACCCCAAATATAGGCTTGCACACGACCCGTTTCTTGTTTGGGAAACCACCGAGAAACAACGATTGAAGCGTTGGGATATGCTCCTGCTTCGCCTGCACCAAACAAAAATCTGATAATTAGCATCGAAAGCCAGTTAAAGGCAAGACCTGTTGCAAACGTAAAAGCCGACCACCAAGCCACCACCCGAGTAAGGGTTTTGCGGGGGCCAATTCGGTCGCCCATCACGCCCGTTGGTAGCTCAAACAAGGCATAAGCCAGCGCAAAAGCACTCAATATCCAGCCCCAAGTATCATTTCCTATTTTTAGGTCTGCCTTAATATCGGTCGCTACCAACGAAATACAAGTTCGGTCGATGTATGTAATGGTCGATAAACTGATGAGCAACAACAGTGCTTTGTGTCTTGACTTCATCGGTTTAAAACGTAAAATTTAGGTTAGTAAAATAATAGCCCCCATTGAACCCAAACTGAGTAGCAAAACGACTATAAACCACTGTACCGTCATTGGTCAGGCGGGGGTCATATACTTTGTCAGGATAAACATCAAACAGGTTATTGGCCCCAACCGATAATTTAACATTTTTAGAAATCTGGTAGCCCGCCAATACGTCGGTAATCCATTTGGCCGCAAAAACTTGGTCTTGGGCTGCATCTGCGGGCGCAATAGTGGCTATTTCACCAAAACGAGTGGCCTGAATACGCACATTGAATTTATTGATTCTATAATTGCCCGATAAAATAATTTTACTTTTGGGCTGGTTCACCTCATACCGCCCTCGCTCTTCTCTGTTCAGCAATGTTTCGCCAAGTCCTTGTAGTTGGGTAGGTGTCCGTATGCCCGTGGCACCGCCCAAAATCGTTGTTTTGTTTAGGTTCAAGGCCGCATTAAATGTCAAGTCTTGGTTTGTACCCATTTTTTCGGTGTAGGTCAAAATGGCATCTAAGCCTTTGGTTTGGGTATCAATGGCATTGGTAAAAAACTGGGCTTCGGTTACGCCAGTTCCCACAAAATAAGAAGCCAACTGCGGAACAGTACTCGAAAAACGGCCTGAGATAACTACCCTGTCTTTGATGTCTATTTGGTAGGCATCAACCGTTAAGATGAGTTTTTTGGCAATATTAGATGTAAAACCAACGCTATAACTCAACGATGTTTCGGGCGTGAGCGTCGGAATACCTAAGTTTTTGGTAATAGGGTCGTCGTTTCTGACTGTTACTACCTCTCGTTGCTGGTTGACTCCTGCTACGGTAATGAACTGTGTAGAAACCGAGCTAAAATGTTTTTGGTGCAAAGATGGCGCTCTAAAACCTCGATTGACACTACCACGTAATGAAAACAGATCAGAGAATTTATAACGAGCCGTCAGTTTGCCAGATAGATTTGAGCCAAAATCGCTGTAATTTTCGTAACGTGCCGCCACTCCTACCAATAGTTTTTCTGTCAAATCTGACTCTATGTCTGTATATAACCCAATGTTAGACCGATTGACATTTACGACATTAGAAGGCCGAAAACCACCAAAAACCTGAACACCAGCCCCTTTGAGATTGGCCGCCGAAGTACCCACAGGATTATAGTCTTTCCA
Organism: Spirosomataceae bacterium; assembly: GCA_043777595.1. Taxonomy (GTDB): domain Bacteria; phylum Bacteroidota; class Bacteroidia; order Cytophagales; family Spirosomataceae; genus JAYVJH01. Next base: position 73,223 of record JAYWHT010000044.1, on the reverse strand, counting down.
AGATTCTTCTTGGCCGTCTTGTATTTGGTAATTGTCAATTCTAAATTCAGAACCAAAAGCGATGTTCAAGAATTTGGCAAAGCCTAAATTATAAAACGGTTTGGACACATTGACGTTGGTTGTACTTTGGTTGAAGGTCAATTTGCCCGCATAAAAATGAGTGGGCGAACTCGTGCCTGGCATCGAGGCATTGATAGAATTATCGACATCGAAAGCAATAGAGTTGCCGCCATAGATGCTGCTCAAATCAAAATTCCAACCGTTTTTATCGGTTCGCTGAATACCCGCCGCAATAGACTTGTCTTTGATGTTGGTTTCGATAAATGGCAAATAACCATTCGGAAATTGAGCCAAGTTACTGGCTCTCACGTTGTTGGGATACCGATAAAAACCTGCTGCTCGGCCATATCGCTGGCTCTGACCTCCAAACGAATACACCGACCATTTGTCGTTGATGGGCAAACTCATGTTATAAAAACCACCAAAATTGACCGACTTAGAGTTACCGACAATCATGTTATATCGGTCAAAGTTATTGGTAGCCACCAGTCCATCATCGGCAGTTTTGTTTGTTATTTGAGCGGCCGTCAGCGGCACTGAAAACGGAAAACCCTCAAAACGAGTGGCAGGCAGGGCGGCTCTGTAAACCGTATTGTTGTATTCGCCAGACCTGTCTGTTGGGTTACGAAACGAATAATTGGCAGTGAGATTTAAGTAACCACCTTTTTTACCCAATCCCAAACCATAATTCAAATTGGTCAAATACGTTTGGCCATCGCCTGAGTAAGTTTCCCCAGCTTGGCTGCTGACATTGAGCTGATTGATATTTTTTTTCAACACAATATTGATAACCCCCGCAATGGCATCAGAGCCATATTGAGCGGCGGCGCCATCTCTCAATATTTCTACCCGCTCAATCGCACCTTGTGGTATGGCGTTGAGGTCGGTCCCAACCGACCCACGCCCCACGGTTGAGTTTACGTTTACGAGTGCAGTTGTGTAGCGGCGTTTACCATTTATCAACACCAAAACTTGGTCAGGCCCCAAGCCTCGCAAGGTAGCGGGGTCAATGTGGTCGGTACCATTGGCAATGGTCTGACGGGCAGAGTTGAACGATGGTGCAACAAAATTGACCATCTGAGTCAGGTCAGTTTGACCAGTAGCGGCCAATTCTTTACTCGAAATCACGTCTATTGGCGTTGGCGTTTCGGTTTTGGTACGAGCCACACTCGAGCGGCTACCGATTACCGTTACCGTTTCGAGTCCTTTGATGTCTAATGTTAAAGTAATCGTCAGGTTTCGGTCATCGCCCACTGCCACTTCTGCCGTGTTATAGCCCACAAAACTGACAAGCAATATATCGCCTTTGTTGGCTTCAATACTAAATTTACCTGCTGTATCGGTTATTTTACCCGTCTTTGAGCTTTTGACCATAATTGATGCACCCACAACAGGCATTTTGTTTTCGTCCAGTACCAACCCTGTAACAGTGTCAGCTGTTTTTTCCGTATTGCTTTCCTCATTTTGGGTCAATACAATCTGATTGCCATATACCTTGTACGAAACATTCATTGGCAAGAAAAGGCTATTCAAAACGGCTGAAAATTTCAGATTTTGTGCTTGTAAATTTACTTTTCGCTCGGTCCGAATAATTTTTGAGCTGTAAAAAAATTCAGCATTGGCTACTTTCCCTATTGTCAAGAGTGCATTTTGCATACTCACATTTTGTAGGTCAATCGAAATAGTTTTTTCGAGCAAATCTTGGGCTTTGCCCTCATTGGCAAACGACTGCAACACAAGCACAAGTGCAAGAACAGATTGTGTCAGCGTAGTTTTCATGATTTTAAGCAATAATGCTTGATGGCGTAGTGATTTTTGCATGGTTTTTAAGGGTTTATTTTGAAAATTTTGTATTAAAAAGCGACTACTCACAACCCTTGCCAGATACCAAAATACTTGTACCTTTTATTTCGTATGTTGCGTTGAGCGAGCGAGCAATTATGTCTAATTTATCGAAAAGTGGCATTTCCTCCAAATGCCCCGTCAGGGTGCATCTTCCAAGGGTTTCGTGGTCTAAGACCATTTCAATACCATACGTTTTTTCAAGTATTTTGAGAACATCGGCCAATGGTGTATTTTGAAAATTAAAACTGAACGACTCTTTTTTGATGGTTTGTATCACCTCTGGCTTTTCGACAATTCCACTCACAAAGTGAGCCTCTTTCTCAAAATAGGTAACTTTAAGGTTGGGAGTCAAAACCACACCATTGTCTTTTTGCCCTTCAACATCTTTTTCATAAACCGTTACCTTACCCGACAAAACCGCAACTTCTGCCCTTTTTACATCAGGATATGACTTAATACTAAAACTTGTGCCAAGTACTTTTGTGGTTAATTTGCCAGTATAAACAAAAAATGGCCGAGACTCATCTCGCCTCACATCAAAGAACGCCTCGCCTGTTAAGTTCACTTCTCTGATATATTTATCTAACTGATTATAGGTTAGTTGTGTTTCTGGCTTCATCACCACCCTGCTGCCATCGGGCAATATTATTTTCAAGTCTTTTGCTGATATATTTTCAAATTTTACCCACCCCGACAGTTCAGCATTGGTTTGGGTATATTTTTGAGTTTTATAATAAACCAAAATACCAAAGAACACCAGCAAAACCGCCGCTGCACGCCAAACATAAGAATGCCAGAAGATTGGCGTTTTTGAGATAACCTCAGAAGATTGAATCCTACGTTTTATTTTTAAATAAACCTCGTTTTCTAATTCAATTTGTTCTGCATCAAGCATTTGACCGATGCCGTCAAGATTTTTTTCAAATGAAAAATACCAACTCTCTACTGCCTCACTTTCTTGGTGGGTAGATTCGTTTTTCAAAAATCGTTTAATTATTTCTTGGTTAAGTATCATTTTTGTAGTGCTTCAAAGACTAAGTGTATTGAGTGGCGACTATCCCCTATGTCAGCAAAAATATTTTTTTGGATACACTACTCCCCAAAAAACAAAGTCAATATTACAGTACTCAAAGTGGTGTAGTTTGTCAAACTGTTTCGTAATATTTTGAGGGCTTTGGATATTTGATTTTCGACTGTTTTTTCTGAAATATCCAATTTTTCTGAGATGGCTTTTTGGGAAAGCCCACTTCGTTTCAATAAAAAAACTTCACGGCAGCGTTCAGGAATCGTCAGTAGGGCTTGCTGATAGGCGGCATTTAGCTCGTTAAAAACCACAGTTTCTTCTGTAAAATTACCTCCATTTTCATTTTGAGAAATTGTAGCGATATATTTTTGCAAATGATTATTACTTTTGAACTGGGCCAAGACAAGGTATTTGACAGAAGTATAAAGGTAGCTTTCGATGTTTTCGATTGGTAGATTTTTACGGCGTTCCCACAGCGAAACAAACAACTCTTGAACAACCTCTTCAGATTGTTCTTTATTCTGAAGCCGTTTATAGGCCGAGCCATATAATTTTGAAAAATACCGCCGATATAATATTTCAAAAGCCCGACCGTCGCCGTTGGCAATGTCAGTCAATAATTCTTGGTCAGTATCAAAAGGTAGTTTTGTCATTATTGGCACAAAATAAGACGTTTTTTTTTCAATACCATTATATTTGCTCAATGAAAGAAATCTTAGACCGTCATGTGCCTGCCGATGCAGTAGCCTATTGTTTTGAACTTTGGCAACGCTGGCAATTCGACTTTATAGTTACCAAAGCCCGAAGTTCTAAACTCGGCGATTTTAGATGGGCAATGGGCAAGCGTGAGAAAATTACGGTCAATGGCAACCTCAATCCCTATAATTTTTTGGTAACATATCTCCACGAAATCGCTCATTTGGAAGTACATCGTGGCTACAAACGCAGACAATCTGCACACGGCAAAGCTTGGAAATCGCACTTTCAGGCTTTATTATTGCCCGTCATGCAGCCAAACGTTTTTCCAGAAACAGTACTCATACCACTATTAGACTACGCCAAAAACCCACGGGCATCGTCATCATCGCACATTCCGCTCATGCTGGCATTTAGAGCCATCGACAAGCCTACTGTAAACTCTAACCTACTGACGGTAAATGACATAGCCAAAGGTGAGTTGTTTAGATTTAATAATAAAATTTATCTAAAAGGCGAGACCCGCCGTACTCGAATAGTATGTACCGAACAAAAAACCAGCAAAGGCTTTTTGTTTGTGGCTCATGCTTGGGTTGAGCGGGTACAGGGTAGATAAATCAAGCTACTCAATCTCAATCACCACATCTGCACCGATGGGGTGGGCTACGCAAGTCAGAATATAACCCGCTTTGAGTTCGGCGGCGGTGAGGCCGTCTTCTTCGTCGAGTTTAATTGTGCCAGACGTACATTTGCCCAAACAGGCCGTACACATACCCGCTTGGCACGAGTAAGGCAGGTCAATGTCTAAATCGAGAGCGGCTTCGAGAATAGTTTGGTGGGGCGCAACGGCAAATTTATATTCAGAGCCTTCGTACAATACCGTAATTTCTTGGGCTTTGAGCGAGGTATCTTCGTCCGTTTCAGACACTTCGCCAACGGACGTGTGCGACACAAAACTCTCTTTGTGGATACTGTCAGTAGGTACGTTCAGAATGGCCAATGCACGCTTGGCTTCTTCCATCATGTCGTCTGGGCCACAGAGGTAATATTGCCCCGAGGCAAAGTCGGCATCTTTTACCTCTTCCAATAGTCTAATAATCTGTGTTTTGTTTAGCCGGCCAGTATGCCCGTTCCAGCCGTCGAGCGGTTGGCTGAGGGTATGTTTGAGGACCAATCGCTCGCCAAATTGGGCTTGTAGTTGGTCAAATTTATCTTTAAAAATAATATTATTCTGGTCTCGACTACCGTACAATACCACAACTTTACTCTCGGCTTCTATTTTGAGAACAGACTTGGCAATAGACATCAGCGGCGTAATGCCACTTCCTGCACCAATCAGCACTATGGTACGGCTATTTCGGGCATCTGGCTCAACCACAAAATGCCCCATCGGTTCCATGATTTCGATAAAATCGCCTTCTTTTATGTTGTCGTTCAGCCAGTTAGACACCAAACCTCCCACTACTCGTTTGATGCTAATAGCAGGTGCCGTATCAGTATGTGGCGAGCTACTCATAGAGTACGACCGCCGTACTTTTTGGCCATCAATCACAGGAATTAACGTCAAAAACTGCCCTGCTTTGTATTTTATCATTTCGTTGAGTGGGTGCCAAAACGCTATCGTAATGGTTTCGGGGGTTTCACGCACAACTTCTTTTACTTTGAGATGGTAATATTTAATAGACATTTAATAGATTTGTTTTTTGAGTACAAAGATACGGATAGTTGTTAAAATAAAGACTAAACAAAAAGACAAATACAGACTATGAATAGTTGTAATTTAGTTAAGATATACATACCATAATCTGTTTTTGGTAGTTGATAATTTACCAGAAGGCATTTTATATTTTTAAAAATAAACTAATCTCACAAGAAATTTATGTGGTCTGTACCTAACTAATCGGTAACGGCATAAAATTGTTTTATATTTGTTTCTCAATCAATTATTACTTGCCTGCCTCGCTTATTTATTCAATAATTCAGTTGCTGGCTTTTTGGTCATTTTAACAAACAACAATGTCATTATTAAAACTACATAGCAGCCCTGTATTAGAAATTTTTTCTGCAAACACAGAAACCATACTCGACATACCCTTGTTTCCGTTTAGTATCAGTGCGGGGTTTCCTTCGCCTGCTTTGGACTTTGTAGATATTGAAATCGACCTTAATAGACATTTGATTGAACACCCTTCAGCTACTTTTTACGGGCGGGTACAAGGCGAATCTATGCGTGATGCGGGCATTAACAGTGGTGATTTGTTGGTTATTGATAAAAGTATAGAACCCGCAGATAGTAAAATCGCTGTTTGTTATCTTGATGGAGAATTTACACTCAAAAGAATTAAAATTGAGGGAAAAGCCGTTTGGTTAATGCCCGAAAATGAAAAATTTAAACCAATAAAAATCGAAGAACATAACAATATTCAGATTTGGGGTATTGTTACGTACATAATCAAAAAGCCCCTCTGATGTTTGCTTTAATAGATTGCAATAACTTTTATGCCTCTTGCGAGCGGGTTTTTAGACCAGACTTGGAGGGGAAGCCTGTCGTTGTGCTGTCCAACAACGATGGGTGTGTTATTGCTCGAAGCAACGAAGCCAAAACGCTCGGTGTTCCGATGGGAGCGGCAGTGTTTGAGTACCAAAAATTATTTGAACTCCACAATGTCAATGTCTTTTCGGCAAATTTTGCATTGTATGGCGACATGAGCCAGCGAGTAATGACCATTTTGAGCGACTACAGCCCCGATATTGAGATTTATAGTATCGATGAGGCATTTTTGAAATTAACTGGTTTTGAAAACTATGATTTGCAAAAATATGCAACAGAGATACGCCACAAAGTCCAAAAATGGACTGGAATACCGATAAGCATCGGCTTTGCACCCACCAAGGCATTGGCCAAAGTAGCCAATCGTATTGCAAAAAAATTTCCAAAGCAGACCAGCGGTATATATGCCATAGATAGCGAGGACAAAAAAAACAAAGCACTCAAATGGCTAAAAGTTGAAGATATTTGGGGTATTGGCAGACAGCACGCCAAAAAATTAAATGCAATAAACATAAAGACCGCACACGACTTCGTTAATCTTGACGATGCTTGGGTAAAACAAAATATGGCTATTGTAGGACTAAGACTAAAACAAGATTTGCAGGGTATTCCGACGTTAGATTTGGAAGAAATACAGACCAAAAAAAACATTGCTACCACACGCTCTTTCGAGACTAACTACACAGAACTGGAACAATTACAGGAGCGCATCACGACTTTTGCCGCTTTTTGTGCCGAAAAACTACGAAAGCAACACACTTGTTGTAACTCCTTGATGGTTTTTATTCAGACAAACAGGCACAGAAAAGACCTACCACAGTACAGTCGAAATATCGTTGTGCAGTTACCTTTTGCGACCAATTCCAGTATTGAGTTATCTAAGTTTGCAAATATGGCCTTAGAAAAAATCTTTAAGAAAGGCTATCAATACAAAAAAGCGGGGGTTATCGTGCAAGATTTTACAGAAGAAGACGCACACCAAACAACGCTATTTGAACAACGAGACGAGCGCCACATACCGCTCATGAAAGCCATGGACTTACTGAACAAAAACTATGGCCAGCAAAAAATCAGATTGGCATCTCAGGACATGAAGCGACTCTGGAAAATGAAACAACAACGGCTATCGCCAAAATACACCACTAAGCTATCGGACATCATCGTCATACATTGTTGATGGCCGCTACAACTCGTAAGCAATGCCCATTGTCCATCTAAAATCATTATTTTGGCGGTCGCTTACCACATAACTTTCGTAGGTGTTTTCAAACTTGGTACGCAAACTCAGCGATTTATTGAGCTGGTATTGTACCGAAAATGTGCCACTCCAACGTACATTATTTTTTTGTGAAATAGACGGCTGGTACATCACGACCATTCGAGATACTACCTTGCTGCCCAGCACAAACTCACCCAAAAGCCGTGTCGAGTTTCGCCACAAATCTATATCTGTACGCTCTAAGTAATCGGTGGTCTCGTGCAAAATCAAATTAGTGATTGACAAAAAAGCCTGCTTACGTTGAATAACTTTATAGCCTACACCAGCCGCTTGTACCCAACGATTATTGATTTGTCGCAAATTACTGCGTTCCCACGACACGAGAGCCAGTCCATAAAAAGGTTTTTGATAACCAATCGTAGCACGCAGGTCAGCAAATAGTTCTCGCTCATAAAGCAGCTTATTTTGCTGACCATAAACAAAAGACGGGCTACTGGATAGTTTCAAAAATCGAGCTGTTTTCCAGTCAAAGCCAGAAGCAAACTGCAACAATACTCGCTCAATGTTACCAGTCGAGGCCATGCCATCAAGCGATGCTCTTACACGAAATTTATGGGCTGAATCTTGGTCAGTGTCTGCCACCAAAAAGTCAGGATCTTGGTCGTCGCTTTGAGTTGAGTCGCTTTGAGCGTTGTTGTTTTGTAATGAGTCATTCTCTGACTGTTGGCCATAGCTTGTTAGGCAGCAAGCGGCCAACAATAAAGCACACAAATATTTACGCACGGTCTTAACAAATTATTTTGAAATAGTAACAGGCCCCAACAACCCCGACGTTTCGGGCAACCATTTGGAGGCATCAAATGGTTTATATTGAATGTCCACAATATTTATGTCCTCAAACTTTTTCCAGTTTACACCTGTTTTGTCTAAAAACCTCATTCGGTTGGCCGATAAATTAGTTACCTCAATGTCGAGTTTATTTATGGTTTTCAAGAGTTTAGGGGCAATCGGCAATCTAAATGGCAAGCACCAAGCCGTACCAACGTACTGATCATTGAGCCAGACTTTGGCTGTTTCTCGGACGTTACCCAAACCGAGCCAAGCCATTTTGGCATTTGGCTGATATTCAAAAATTGTTGAGTAGCGAGCCGTCCCACCAAAATAATGAGTGGCAGAGTCTGCTGAGTTTGTCCACGATTGTAGCGTATTGGTTTGGTACGGTTTTGGCAAAAACGGTTGCCCCTCCACAAACGTTACAGACCAGCTTTTTTTGAGCGTGTCTATTTGATTTTCAATAATTTTTATCCTAATTTTTTTTGACTGCATTTTATCAAAAATCTGTACAAAAACACTTTCACCAGCTTGCAAATTAAGTGAAAATTCAATCCTATTGTTTTTTGTTTTTCTAAAATCAACAAATCCTTTGCGCTCGTGTAGTGGGTCAAAAACTTGAATGGCTTGGGCTTTGGTGTTAAGTTGAATCGTTCCTGCGCTAAATTTTTGATGTTGATTGACGATAAAATAGAGCGTACCGAGTTTGTTTTTTTTACGGATAAAACTCAACCCTAAGTCAGCCATTGGCTCTATCTTAGATTGTAGTTTTTCTTTTAATTTTTTAGAATCAATAACCAAAAATGAGCCAACGATTTGCTCAAATTGCCGCTGTCGGCTTTGCCAATTACCAAAGCCGTTTACTTTGTTGGGGAGTTTGTCAATAAAATAAATTTGAACACCTTTTTTTCTAAAATCATCTAAAATCTGAACTGTTTGGAGCGGCAAATATTCAGACGGAGGAACGATGATGATTTTAGTTGTATTATTTTTGGCTAATTGCAAATCAGAAATATAGTCAAAGCCCACGCCCCAATCTTGTAGCTGTTGGGCTATTTTGCCGAAGGGCGTACCAAAAAGCCAGTCCTTGGCATTGGCGTGTACGTCCAATAGTTTGATGTGTTGTTTGCCCCCAGCCGAGTGCCACAAATCGTTAATCGGGAAGTAGAGTAATACGTCATTGTCGGACGTTGATTTTTGCAAAAGTGCTTGACAACGAGCTACATAGCTATTCAGAAGTGGTAGTGTTTTCCAAAAATGACTTTGCTGATTGAAATTCGTAGAAGCATAAAACAACCAACTTGGGTACGGCTCATTGGGCGGTGAGTAAGTGATGCCATGATAAAAAACATGATTGACCCCAGCCACAAAAGACTCGTCAATTATAGGCTTGATTTGCGACAACGACACCTTGAAATGATTGCCCAACCAAGTAGCAGTTTCGGACGACACCAACCGCTTACCAGTAACGTGCGCTGCCGACGATGCAAATTTAAGAATTAACGTACTGGGCGTACCGAAGCGGTTTTCTTCATAGTCGGGGTCGAGGCGGTGGTAGGGAATATCAAACGACTTGCTACCAAAATATTCAGTTTCGGGAATATCGGCGGCGGCATACAAGTCCAAGATATTGGCTGGCGAGCCGTGGGCTTCGTTTCTGGATATTTTGCCGAGAGTTCTAATCCAAGCCGACCAAGGTTTTGTAAAATTGTCTAATAACAAATCTGAAATTGTGGCGTTATAGTCGCCCCAGATGCGTCTTTCAATATCGGTTTCGGCTTCTGTTTTTGACAATACCGACAAATGTTTTTCTAAGTCATACCCTCGTCTATTTTTAAATTCAGCCAAGAAATCAGTCGTCCAGTTTGCGCCATATACCTCGTAAGAATCATTATAAAAAGCCCTAACAGGATATTTGCCAGACTCAAAAACAGCCTCAAACGGTTTGAGATAATTGTCGAGTGCTGACTTACTAAAATGGTCTAATACCAAACCCTCGCCACCTGGTGCGGCACGTTTTACTTTTTGATTGGTAGGTAAGATTTCTAACCGAAAAACACTGTCTTTTGCCATAATCTGAAATGACTTAGCGGCATCTGCTGGCGTTACGTGGCTACCACCATACGGCCAGCCCGTGCCGAGGCTCATGTCAATACCAAGGCCCAACCGCCGTGCTTCTGTGAGCGTATGGGTGAGCATGGCGAGCCAGTTGTCGCTCAAAAACGGTATGTTGTTTTGTTGGTTATTTTTGACACCATAAATAGGAATAACGTGCAGCCCACCAAAGCCTGCTGCGGCATATTCTTGTAGATTTTGACTAATACCTTCTTTGCTAACTGCACTACCCAACCACCACCAATACGCCCACGGTTTGGTGGTATCAATAGTTTTTTGGGCTAATATACTTGTTTGAAGGACAAGAAAAGCGAAGATAAAGGTAAGGAGGCGCATGAATTAAGTAGATGCGAGATGTGAGATGTGGGTATTTGTAATTCCTCAATAATAGGCCATTTATCTCTTGGTATTCTCATTGCGAACTTTAAACAAGTGCTAAAATTTCGTCTTTAACAAAGTGTAAATGAGCTATTTGAGGCATATCAGTAGTATTTTCAAAATGACATTCTAATACTTCTTTGATATTTATTTTAAGTTCTGGTATAGTTTCTGCCTCTGTAAAAATAGACTGACCTACCGCCCTTGCCGTGTAACCACTTTCTTGATCTTCTTCAACAATAAAAAATATTTCTTTCATATCTTTAAAAATAAAATGTATCACAATAATACACAGAAATACTCAAATTCGGCTATTTTGCCATACTGAGACAGAAGCATCTAAAATATCAGGTTAGCCTTTCTTAATATCTGCTAAAATTTGTTTTGCACCTTTTTCGCTTAAAGTCTGTGCCACGTTTCTTCCAAATGCTTCGTAGTCAGAGAGTTCTGTAATCTTGATTTCCCTTAATAATTGCTTACCGTCCAAAGACACCACTCCGCCCGTCATCGTCAGTTGGTTGTTTTGTATTGTGGCCAATCCAAAAACTGGCACACTACACCCGCCCTGCAATTCGTTCAGAAAAGCCCGCTCGGCCAGTAGGCATTTTTCGGTTTCGGGGTGGTTGAGCAAGGTCTTGATTTGTTCTTTTTTTGATTGGGCCAAACTTACACAACATTCAATAGCGACCGTACCCTGCCCAACTGCTGGCGTAAAATGCTCAATGGGTAGGTATTGGGCAATCAAATCGTCATATTCCATTCTGTGTACCCCCGCAAAAGCCAATAGTAGGGCATCACACTGGCCTTCTTCCAATTTACGAAGTCGGGTTTGTAAGTTTCCACGCATATCAACTGTCTGAATATGAGGGTAGTAGTGTTTTAGTAGGGCAATTCTTCGAGTCGAAGACGTACCAATCACAAAAGGCTCACCGCTATCGACAGACAGGTTTTTGTTGAAACTCACCAGCACATCGTTTACTCGCTCACGCTCGGTAAAGGCAATAATTTCTAAATCGGCGGCAATGTCCGACTGTAAATCTTTGGCCGAATGAACGGCAATATCAATCCGTCCATCTCGTAATTGGTCTTCGAGCTCTTGTGTAAAAACGCCCTTACTGCCAATCTTGGCCAGTGAGCGATCCAAAATCTGGTCGCCTTTGGTGTCTATCAATACTACTTCGGTCGTTAGGCCGCCTTCATTCAATAAATTTTGAACGTAATATGCTTGCCATAGTGCAAGTTTACTACCACGAGTTCCTATTTTTATCATTGTTCAAACTGAGCAATCGCTTCTTTTTTAAGTAATTCTTTGTCTATTGGCACCACGCCCACTTGCTCACACACCAAGCCACCACCTAAGTTTGAGAGTGCCGCTACGAGCCTCGGCTCAAGCCCCAACGCCATACAGCAAGCCGCAATACTAATGACCGTATCGCCTGCTCCCGACACGTCGGCAATGGTACGAATGTGCGCTGGCAAATGGTGCTGCTCATCAATAGAGTCAATGTAAACGCCTTTCTCTGAGAGTGTTACAAAAACGCCATTGGCTTGTAGCTGCGTCCTAAGTTGGGCTACCACAGCCTGTAACTCTGCTGGACTATCCACATCAAAATCTATCTTTAAGCCTTCTTTGAGTTCTTTCAGATTGGGTTTAAATAGACTTACGTGATTGTAGTCCATAAAGTTTCGTTTTTTGGGATCTACCACCGTTGGTATCTCATATTTGCGAGCGCAAGCCACTATCTCGGCAATAACTCTTTGGCCAAGCACACCTTTGTCGTAGTCTTCAAATAGCACCACATCGCAGTCTGGAATCAGGCTTTTGACTTTTTCTATGAGTTGCGTTTGTTCATCGTCCGAAATCATTTTATCGGTTTCGGTATCAATCCGCACTATTTGTTGGCTTCCTGCCAATATCCGTTCTTTGATGGTCGTGATGCGGTCGTGGCTCTGAATCAGGCCATCGGTACGGAGATTGCGTTTGGTGAGTTCGGCCAAAAGTGTTTTGGCAGTAGCATCTTGGCCAATAACCGAACATATAACAGGCTCTGCACCAAGCGACTGAACATTGAGTACAACATTGCCTGCACCGCCGAGCCGCACTTCTCGACTCTTGACGTTCAGAACTGGCACGGGAGCCTCGGGTGATATACGCTCTACTTTACCCCAAATGTAGGAGTCAATCATTACGTCGCCCACAATCAGCACACGCAAGTTGTTAAATTCTTCAAAAATTTGGTTTATCGTCATCTATAATTTTACTATTTTTTTGCAAACGACAAAATTACAAATAGAGCCGCACTTAATCAGCGATTGAGAGTTTTGTTTTTAACATTTTTTGTAATAATTGCCAAGCAAAATAGCCTTTTCAATAAATTTATGACAATAATTACAGCTATCAATAAGTTTTTTGGGTATAATTTTAGACCAAAAATAAATCATAAAGTAGCATCATATTAAAAAGTGGTGCGAAGACTGCAAAAAATGGTGTGAATTTGAGTAAATTCACACCCCAAAACAATAAAAACCATGAGCGATACATCACCCACTTTACAATTACCTACGGGGTTGGACATTCCGAAAGGTATTCCTATCAAAATGCAGTTTGCTACACCAGCCGAAGCTCGTCTGCACCGCAAGCAAATGCTGGCGGCTTCGTTTCGACTGTTTTCTAAATTTGGCTACGACGAAGGCGTGGCAGGCCACATCACCGCCCGAGACCCCGAGCAGACAGATTGCTTTTGGGTCAATCCGTTTGGTATAGATTTTGGCAGCATCAAGACCTCCGACCTGATATGCGTCAATCATAAAGGCGAAGTTATTGAGGGGCGTTACTCGGTCAATCGAGCCGCTTTTGCTATACATTCGCAGGTACACGCTGCCCGGCCTGACGTTGTGGCCGCAGCACACTCGCACGCCATGCACGGCAAAGCCTTTGCTACACTAGGGCGGCGGCTGGCACCTATTACCCAAGACGCTTGCGCTTTTTATGAAGACCACGGCCTTTTCAATGATTTTAGGGGAGTAGTCAGCGATACTGACGAAGGCCAACGAATAGCTGCCGCTTTGGGCAAAAGTAAGGCGTGTATTTTACAAAATCACGGCTTACTTACCGTTGGGCATACCGTCGAAGAAGCCGTTTGGTGGTTTATAACTATGGACAGAAGCTGCCAAGCGCAACTATTGGCCGAAGCCACTGGCTACAAACCAATCGAGATTGACCACCAAAACGCCCTGCTCACCCATGGGCAAGTAGGCTCAATGATTGCTGGTTATTTTCAGTTTCAGCCTCTGCTACAACGCATCACCAAAGAACAACCCGATTATTTGGATTGATTCAGAGTAGGTTCGTGTAGTAGTTTTTTATCCTTCGGTCGGGTGCTTCCACCCGACCGAAGGATAAAAAAACTTTTGCGCCTTTGTTGGTGTTCTTACCGCACAGGCGACCCTGCAACAACTCGGACGGTAGCTTGTTGGTGATAACACCAACAAGGGCTATAAATTCCAATCAATCCAGATTCGTATGCCCGTTATTGACCACTCCCAACACCTTGCCTGTCAGCGTTTTATTTAAGAATGGCGAGTTTTTAGATTTGGAATTGGTGCGGTCGTACTGCCAGCTTAAAGTTGGGTCAAAAAGGGTAAGATTGGCCACTGCACCTTCTTTGATGGTAAGTGCAGGTAGTCTCAAAATATGGCGAGGGGCATGGGTGAGTTTTTCTATTATTTGGTTCAAAGTCAGTTGATTGTCATTATTAAGCAATAAACAAAAAACAGTTTCGAGGCCAATGATTCCAAACTCAGCTAAGTCAAATTCTAAGTTTTTGGCTTCTTCGTCTTGTGGCAAATGGTCAGACACCACGGCATCAATCGTGCCATCGGCAAGGCCATTCCAGAGTGCGGCTATATCGGTTTGGCTTCTAAACGGCGGAATGACTTTGTAGTTAGTATCAAAACCTGTCATAATACTGTCGTCAAAAGCCATCTGGTGAGCGGCCACATCGCACGACACTGGCAGCCCTTTGCGCTTGGCTTCTCGAATCAAGGCCACAGACTCGGCTGTCGAAATCGTTGAAAAATGTAGTAACGGTCGGTCAGTTTTGGCATCAACATATTCCAATAGCTTCAAGTCTCGCATGATGGCCAACTCTTCGGCAATAGTCGGCAAACCACGCAAACCAAGCATGGTACTGGTGATACCTTCATTGATTTGCCCAAAAACGGCCAACTGAGCATCTTCGGCTCTGTTCATCAGCACTCGGTTGAGCGGTTGTAAATATTGGAGGGTTTTGAGTAATATATGGGTGTTCTGAATGGGCTGCGTACCGTCCGAAAACGCCACTGCTCCCGCATGGCTAAGGTCAATCATTTCGGTAAAATCGACTCCCAGACATTTTTTGGTAACGGCCCCCACGGCATGAATTTTGACTAACGCCCCTTGACCAATTCGTTGCACATAACCAATGGTATCTTTTGAGTCCAAGGCAGGGTTGGTGTTGGGCAATATCGCTATTTCGGTAAAACCGCCCGCCGCCGCCGCCCGACTGGCCGTGTGCAGGTCTTCTTTGTGTTCCGAGCCTGGATCATGTGCCGACACTCGTATATCGACCCAACCAGCCGAAATATGTAAATTATTGGCTTCATAAACAGGTATATCGGCAGCGGTTAAGCCATCACCAATTTCAATAATTATACTATTTTTAATTAAAATATCTTTAATTTGACCGTTATAGGGCGAATAATTGTCGATAACACGAGCGGCACGAATGAGAAGTTGCATGGTGATTGGTAGAAATTCGCTGCTAATTTTGTAAGTTTTTAAATCAAAATCAAATTGAAAGCACTAATTCTTGTTGGCGGGCGGAGTTCTCGCATGGGTACAGACAAAAGTAAGTTAGTTTATAACGACAATTTGCCTCAACGACAATACTTATATAACCTACTCAAAACTCGCTGCAAAACCGTTTTTTTGTCATGCCGAGCCGACCAACTACCCGAACTAACCAACTTCGACACTTTGCCCGACAAATATACAGACATGGGGCCGTTGGGAGCAATACTGACCGCTTTTGAGTCCGACAGTTCGTCGGCGTGGCTCGTTGTGGCTTGCGATATGCCTTTTGTTGATGGCGACTGTATTGATTTTTTAATCAAAAACCGTAACCCAACCAAAGCAGGTACAATATTTCAAAATCCAGAAAGCCACCTGCCAGAGCCACTTATTGGTGTTTGGGAGAGTGTTATTTTTGACAAAATTAAAACCAATATTACCAATAAAAACTATTCTCCAACAAAACTATTGACCCAGAGCGATATTCATTTACTCAGTCCAACAAATCCAAAATGGCTACTTAATGTCAATTATCAGTAACCAGTTATCAGTTACCGTGCAGTCGGGTGTTGCGCCTTTGTTGGTTACCGTGCAGTCGGGTGTTTCTACCCGACTGTCCAACGAATAGCAGTTAGTTTACCGTGCAGTCGGGTGTTTCTACCCGACTGTCCAACGAATACTAGTTAGTTTTGCAATAGCAACTGTCTGGCTTCACCGTGCAGTCGGGTGTTTCCACCCGACTGTCCAACGAATAGCAGTTAGTTTTGCAATAGTAACTGTCTGGCTTCACCGTGCAGTCGGGTGTTTCCACCCGACTGTCCAACGAATAGCAGTTAGTTTTGCAATAGTAACTGTCTGGCTATGGCTTCGGCTTCGGGCAGTGTCTCGATTTTTCCTACATCACACCATACGTCAGCATCGTGCCGCACGCCCATTATTTTGTGGCTATCGGCAATGGCCAAGTACCAGTCTATCATCGAAAAATAATCTATTTCTGGTGCCGTTTCAAAAATTTGGGGACTAACGACATGAAAACAACTAAACGAATACATCTGCAACTCGGCTGCTGGTCTGGCTATTTTGATGGCCTTAGTTTTGACATTGGCCCAGCCACAAAGCCGCAGGCCTGCATCGTGTAGCATATAGCGATTAGTGTCTCGTTGCTGAACGGCGTAAGTAGCCAGAGCATCTGACTTACAGTGAGTTGTATATAATTTTAGCAGGTCAATGTTACATAAAATATCGGCATTACAGACCAAAAACGGCTGGCCGTCATCAAAAAACCAAGCTGCTTTTTTCAATCCACCGCCCGTTTCGAGTGGTTTTTCGGCTTCGTGCGATAGCGCTATTCTGATTCCAAAATTATTGTTAGACTTCAAAAACGATTCTATTTTTTCGGCAAAATGATGGGTGTTAATTACAATTTCATTGACCCCAAAATAGACCAATCGCCTGATGTTAATTTCCAGAAGCGACACGCCACCTACCTCTACCAACGCTTTGGGGCGGTCGTCGGTCAGGGGCCGAAGGCGAGTGCCAAGCCCCGCCGCAAAAATCATTGCTTTCATTTGTTAATAGAAGAGAGAAGGTAGTAGCGATGACTTCGCTAAATATATACTAAATCTTACTTTTCGGCAGTGGCTTGCAACAACTCCAAACCTGTCGAAGAACGCAGTTTGAAGCCCGTCCACGTTTTTTCGTTGGAATTGGGGGTTAAATCTAAAAATTTACCAAAATCTTTTTTCTTTAAATGTACTCCCAAAAAAGCCGTTACAAAGTGCTGATTGATGTTGTTGATGCGGCGTTCGTTCCACGATGGTTCGGCATATCTGTAATATTCGTCAAAATGTAGCCCAGGTTTAAGCGATTCTACGGGTGGTGGATTGGGGGCAATGTTATGACGGGCATTTTGGTAGGTAAGCAAATACCGATTGGCATTTGTAGCACCTGTATAAATGGCCTTGATGCCTTTTTCGTAGCCCGAAATATCGTCTTGGCTACCTGCCACAAAAAACGTAGGTACTTTTAGCCCTTTCAAACCCTCAGCGTCCCACACGCTCCGCTCCATGCCCCAAGGTGCAAAAGCAACTACGGCCTTGATGCGGGCATCGAAACTGGCCTTGTAGTCGGCATTGTTATTAAGCCGAGTGTCGAGTGCTTTGCTACCGCCTGTGATGGTACTAAAAAACTTGCCTGCCTGCTCACTATAACCCGCCCCCGCTACATTCAGCACGCCATAACCACCCATCGAGTAGCCAATGAGTGCTGTATTGTCAGTATCAATCAGTCCAGACAACAAATTGATATTTTTAGATTTATTCAATTCAGCCATTTGATTGAGTACAAAAATCACGTCTTTCGACCGATTGAGTAGCGTACTCGGAAACGGGGCTGCATCTCTAAATGTAGATTCGGTATGGTCAATGGCCACCACGATATAGCCCTTCGAGGCCAAGTTTTCGGTCAAATAAGTCATCAAAAATCTCGAACCCACATAACCATGCGACACAATAACAAGAGGAAACGCTCCATCGGTTGTTTTGGGAGCGGCATCTCGCACAGCCCTACCCACGAACGTAAACGGAATCAATGGCCGTTTGGCATCGTTGGCCATTCCCATCACTTCGTTATAGACTATTGTTTGTTTTGTATCGGTCAATAAACTGGCAGGATACCAAACTTCGACTGTCAGCGGTCGGTCGTAAGTTGGGTCAATACCCGCTTTTGATTTGAGTACGTTTGTCTGGTTTTTATTTACAAAGTTAATGGTACGAACGCCAACCTTGTACTCGCCACGGGCAGCCAGTTCGGGGGCATCTGGCAAGGCATCGCCATACACAAACGGCTCTTGGGCAAATAAACTATTGACAAAAACAAACTGAAAGGCCACAATCATTGCAGATAATGTCAGTTTAAAAGGGGGTTGTTTCATTGGTTTTGGGTTTATTGTTTGTTTGATTCTTTGAAAAAGTTGTCAAATCTCAAAGGATTTTATCTGTCTATTCCATAAAAATTCATTGCATTTTGTCCAAATACTTTTGCTTTGTCTGTTTCCGAAAACCCGACCAAATCCATGTAGTTTTCGACTGCCCCAATTACCTGTTCGTACTCGGCAGCGACCAAACATACAGGCCAGTCAGACCCAAACAGCAATCGGTCTGTGCCAAAGGTTTCAAAAACTACATCTAAGTATGGATAGAATTGCTCTTTCCTCCAGTTCAGCCAGTCAGATTCTGTTACCATACCCGAAATTTTACAGTACACATTTGGGTTTTCAGACAGTTGTTTCATATAGTTAGACCATGTATTGAGTTTTTGCTCTCTGATGTAGGGTTTGGCCAAATGATCAATCACAAATTTGACATCGGGGCAAGCTCTGACCAACTGCAAAGCGGCTTTGAGTTGTGGAGGTTCAATCAAAAGGTCGAACGTAAAATCAAAGGCCGCCAACTGCCGCACGCCCATGATGATATTGGGTTGGGCTAAAAAGTCTTTGGCTTCGGTCTGGGCAATGTGCCTAAATCCTTTGAGGGTTTCGTACTGCGAAAAAAACTCTAATTTATCGTACAAATCATTGGCCGTCAGGTCTGTCCAACCTACTACGGCTTTGATGACAGACTCATATTTGTCGGCCAGAGCCAGCAAAAACACAGTTTCGGCCTCCGTTTGGTCAGTCTGAACGGCTACACAACCAGCTATGTTGTTGAGTTTGAGAATGGGCAGTATATCATCGGGCAAAAAGTTTTGTCTTATCACGTCCATGTTGTTCGTAATCCAATCATGGCGTTGTGGGTCATAAATCCAAAAATGTTGGTGGGAGTCAATTCGCATGGTTTATTAAGTGATTTTTAGATTAGTGATTGAGTGATTTTAAAAATCAGTAACTTTGTGTCTGGTCTATTTTACCAAATTTTTTAAGCGATTTTTTTAGAAACAAACGGCACTCGACTTATTTTCAAATATTTGATTATTAAATAGTTACAAAGTTGTTCACTATTCATTTTTCGTTATTCACTGCTTATGGCTATTTTTCAAGCGGCGGCGTTACGCAAATTTACTGAAAATATTTTTCTAAGTATCGGTTTTTCTGAATCTGATGCACAACTGGCTGCCAATGTATTGATAAGTGCCGACTTACGGGGCGTGGACTCTCACGGCATAGCTCGACTGGCTGGCTATGTGCGGCTTTTTGACAATGGACGGCTCAACCCAACGCCTGACATAAAAATCGTTCACCAAACACCAAGTACTGCCGTTGTCGATGGCGACCGTGGCGTAGGCTTAGTAGTTGGTCCCAAAACAATGGCGATTGCTATCGAAAAAGCTAAAAATGTAGGCTCTGGCTGGATTTCGGTTCAGAACTCAAACCATTTTGGCATTGCGGGCTACCACGCCATGCTCGCCCTACCACACGACATGATAGGAATGGCCATGACCAACGCCGCACCACTCGTAGCCCCCACTTTTTCGTTAGACAATCTGCTTGGCACCAACCCAATAGCCGTAGCAGTACCAGCCCACGAAGAACCACCCTTCGTAGCCGATTTTGCCAGTACGGCCGTAGCTTATGGCAAACTCGAAATATTGCAACGCAAAAACCAACCAGCACCAACAGGTTGGGCGCAAGATGCCAACGGCAATGTTACGACCGACTCAAATGCCATCAAAAACGGTGGAGGCCTACTGCCCCTTGGCTCTGACCGTGAGCATGGCAGCCACAAAGGCTACGGGCTGGGGGCTATTGTCGATATATTCTCGGGGGTATTGTCAGGTGCAAATTATGGGCCATGGGTGCCGCCCTTTGCCACGGCTGGTTTTATGAACGCCTCGGCGCAGTTGGTCGGTAAGGGTACAGGACATTTTTTTGGAGCCATGAGCATTGACGGTTTCAGACCAGCACAAGATTTTAAGAACGATATGGATAACTGGATACGGACTTTCAGAAACGCCCGTGCCGTAGAAGGCCAGCGAGTACTAATCCCGGGCGACCCCGAGCGAGCGATGGAGCAACTAAGAACAGTGTCGGGTATTGAGCTGTTAGAGCCAGTTGTTGAGAGTTTGGAGGAGTTGAGCAAAAGATTTGGAATAGTTTTATGAAAAAATGGTTTTGAAATTTGTTTTGAAAAAAAATACTCGTACTTTTGCACCACGATTTGTAACAGCAAACGAAATGTAGGACCAGTCGGCCCCTTCGTCTAGCGGTTAGGACAAGTCCCTTTCACGGATTAAACAGGGGTTCGATTCCCCTAGGGGTCACGAAAGTGCGTAAAAACCCGCTCTATTTAATGTAGAGTGGGTTTTTTGTTTTTTAGATGACCAAAACATACTACAAAACGTGCTATTTTTGTTATCACTCAGATACCAAAGGAGCATTATAGTTTGAAAATAGAACTATTTTAGAATTTTATTCTACAAATAAGCATAAAACAGAATAAAATGTTGTCAATTTTTTCGACTCAACTTTAATGAAAAAATAATATTTCGATTATTTTCAGATAATATAGCTTTTGTTCTTAATTTAGTGCCTAAATAGTTACAAACACCAAACACAATACAAGGCTACAAAACGACTGTGCCACGCATCAAAAAAGTGGTGTTTGTAACGGGTAAAATTGAACTTCATTTGCGGGACGGCAGAACGTTGGTCGTGCCGCTTACTAACTTTCCATCTATCGAAAAACTATCATTGTCGCAACGAAATAACTTTACTATTATCAATAACGGTAAGGCTCTCAATATCTTTGACTGTGATGAGGTTTTTCATATCAGAGATTTTTTAAGGCTATCCGAAAACTTGACAGAGTTCTAAAACATAACAAAACACAAATCATGGAATTACGATTGAAAATAGGGTACAATCAAGTACTTGACATTGTGAAACAGCTACCCGAAAGTCAAATACAAAAATTGCTTTTTGATACTGAAAAATTATTAGAAAAACCAAAATTAGCAACGGAGCGGAGTGCGTTCCAAAAAAAGCTATTGTCTGCACCTACCATGACAGACGAACAGTATAAAGTGTTTTTGGAAACCCGTAAACATTTCAGTAAATGGAGAGTTCTGTAATTTGTTTAGATACGTCTATACTGATTGACTTTTTTAGAAAAAAGCGAAAAGAAAACTCTGTACTTTATAAACTCTCAAAAAACTACGATTCTTTTGTAGTGTCAGTCATTACAGAGTATGAAATATATGTTGGTAGCACAGACGAACAAAATATATTTTGGGAGGACTTTTTTGAGAATATAACGATTTTGCCGTTTGATAGTGAAACTCGTAAAATAGCGGTTGGCATTTATAAGAGCCTCAAAACAAAAAATAGACTAATCGAAGTACCAGACATTTTTATTGGAGCTACTGCCATGCAATACAACTATCCGCTGGCTACTTTTAATACAAAGCATTTCAAGCAAATCGAAGATTTACGGCTAATTAGCTTTTGAAGTTGTGAGAAGGAGAACAAATTTATGAATGAGGCATTTTAATAGTACGTTTTGTAGTACGTTTTTAAGAGCGTACTATTTAGTATAACTATTTAATAATCAAATAGTTATATTTTTTCTGCATTTTCATTAGTTCAAAAAAATAGCACGTTTTGTAGTATGTTGGTTAAAAATATTTTTTTAACCAACTGATTATCAATATTTTACGACATAGTTTTGGATTCCCCTAGGGGTCACGAAGCGGCCTTTTGGCCTTGTGTGAAGACTTAAAAAGCACCTTAGATTAGTTTCTAAGGTGCTTTTTGCTTTATATTTGTGTTGTTAATATTGCTACGTGCTTACTGATTTTTATAAACCTAACACCTACCTCAATGCGCTCATTATTCAATATCTCTAAATTGATTACCTGTTGTGTAGCTATCATTCTACACTCTACATTCTGTATTCTACATTCCCAAGACCGCCTATCAGGTCGGGCGTTCGCTACACGGTCGGTGGTGATGGCACAAAACGGTATGGCCTGCACCTCGCACCCACTCAGCACACAAGCGGCTATTGACGTACTGAGAGCAGGTGGTAATGCCATTGATGCAGCCATAGCGGCCAATGCCATGGAAGGAGTAGTAGAGCCACACGTAAACGGTATAGGGGGCGATTTGTTTGCCATTGTCTGGGACGCAAAAACCAAAAAACTCTACGGCCTCAACGCCTCAGGCCGCTCACCATATAGCCTGACGTTGGACGAACTCAAAAAACGTGGCCTCACACACATACCCGCCGACGGCCCACTACCCGTGAGCGTACCTGGCTGTGTAGATGGCTGGTTTGAACTACACAAAAAATTTGGTAAAACACCCATGGACAAAATCCTGAGCCACGCCATTAAGTATGCCCGTGAAGGCTACCCCGTGCATGACGAAGCCGCTGGCGGCTGGGCTGGTATGGTGGCTCGGTTTGGCAAATACCCCAACATCAAAGAAGTATATGCACCCAATGGGGCTGCACCTAAGCGTGGCGAAATATTTAAGAATCCTGCATTGGCCAATACCCTCGAAAAAATAGCAAAAGGTGGCCGTGATGCGTTTTACAAAGGTGAAATTGCCCAAACGATAGATGTGTTTTTTAAGAAAGTAGGAGGGTTTCTGACCGCCAAAGACCTTACCGACCATACCTCAACATGGATTGACCCTGTTTCGACCAATTATCGTGGTTATGATGTCTGGGAACTGCCGCCAAATGGGCAAGGTATTGCAGTTTTGCAGATGTTGAATATACTGGAAGGCTACGATTTTTCAAAAATAGCTTGGGGTAGTGCCGAGCATATTCATTTGTTTGTAGAGGCCAAAAAATTAGTTTTTGAAGACCGTGCCAAATATTATGCCGACCCCGAGTTTGCTAAAATTCCTGTCAAGTCGTTGATTTCAAAAGAATATGCTACCGAGCGGCGCAAGTTGATTAACCCAAATAGAGCATTATCAAAAATCGATGCAGGCAGCCCAGCTCTAAAAGATGGCGACACGATATATTTGACCATAGCCGACGGTGAGGGCAATATGGTGTCGTTGATTCAGAGCAATTATCGTGGATTCGGGTCGGGTATGTGTGCCGATGGGCTGGGGTTTCAGTTTCAAGACCGTGGCGAATTATATAGTTTAATTGAGGGTCAAAACAACACTTATGCACCTCACAAACGGCCTTTTCATACCATCATTCCAGCTTTTATTACCAAAGATGGCCAGCCGTTTATGAGTTTTGGGGTAATGGGCGGTAGCTTTCAGCCATTGGGCCATGCCCAGATAGTGATGAACATGATTGACTTTGGTATGAACCCCCAAGAAGCAGGTGATGCCCCACGCATAGACCATCAGGGCAGCTCAGAACCCACTGGCGAGCGCATGGAAGACAGTGGCAACATAACACTCGAAAGTGGCTACAGCTACGAAACCATCAGAGACCTCATGCGAAAAGGCCACAAAGTAGGCTTTGGGCTGGGCGGCTATGGCGGCTACCAAGCCATTATGTACGACACCAAAAACAAGGTATATCATGGCGCATCTGAAAGCCGAAAAGATGGCCACTCGGCAGGGTTTTAAAATAGTCGTGTGTTAAATTAAAATGCAGTCGGGTAGAAATACCCAACTGCATTTTAATTTGCGCCTTTGTTGGTGTTTTCACCAACAAAGGCGCAAATTATTAAATATTTTTGGTTCTACTATGATTTCTACGGAGATGCTGCTTGAAGCCGAACCGAAGCCATCGCTCCAAGCGATGGCTTCGGTAAACCCGTATAAATCAACTAAGAACCATATTTGCGCCTTTGTTGGTGTTTTTACCGCACAGGCGACCCTGCAACAACTCGGACGGTAGCCTGTTGGTGTTTTCACCAACAAAGGCAGCATTCATTCAGTCAGTCATAATTCTGCATTACTACTTACTGCCCAATAATAACAGGAGAACTACCTTTGCCACCCATAATTATTACTTTGGTGTTGGGCGAAGTCGCAATCTCTTTTTGCGCTTTGATGGCTTCATATTGTAGCTGTTTGTCTGTGAGGCCAGTGGCAATGATGCGCTGATAGTCAGCTATGCCTTGCGCTTCGGCACGCTTGCGGTCGGCTTCTTGTTTTTCTTTGGTCAATACAAACTGCATTTTTTGTGAGTCTTGCTCGGCGTTGATTTTTGACTCAATGGCTTTTTTGACAGACTCAGGCAAGTTAATATTTCTAATCAAAACAGACTCCAATAATATACCTCGAGCCTTAAAATCTTTTTCGATTTGTTTGAAAATTTTATCCTGAAATTCATTTCGGCGACTCGAATATAGCGCAACGGCATCATAATTGACGGCATTGTCTCTGATGCGAGTACGAGACACAGGCCGAACGATTTTTTCTTGGTAACTCACCCCAATCTCTTTCAAAATTTTGGGGGCTTCCGAAGGTATAATTCTATACAAAACCGTCAAGTCAATGATTACTTCCAGACCATCGGCCGTCAAGATTCTGATGGCATCGTCGCCTGATTTTTCACCCTCGTCATGCACTGCCGACATTGTGTAGCTCTGGGTTTTGGCATCAAACTCTGTAATATTGACCAATGGATTGACAAAGTTTAGGCCACTACTCAATGTCTGGTTATTGACATTACCAAACAACGACGACACTCCTACCATACCAGCATCGATTTGCTTGATACAAGACGACAAAAAACCCAAGGCCATCATTACAAAACCCACGACCTTGAACGGACGAGAATAACGGGCAAACTGCATGGCTGGGGTATTGATAGCAAAACCTGCTATGACAATAAAAATACCGAGTACAACAAGTAACATAGTTTTAATTGTTTAAGATGATAACGTAAATTTACAACACAAAACGGCAGTTTGTTAGGTTTTATTAAGACTGGTGTTTTGTTAGTCATTTGCCTTATAATTGATTGACAGACGGCAAGATTACTAACAAAAAAACTTAAAGAAACGCAATGGAAGTTTTTGAAATAACATCGTAACAAACAAGCCATTTAAAAATTGTAAATTTGTGAACTCAATAATAATTTGAAACATTAAAATATGCCAACATTACATTGGATAGGAAAAGACAAAGTTATCAATCACCACTTAGATGTACCATTTAAAGTACTGGAACGGAAATATAGTTATGAATTGGGAGTGATGAACGATAAATCGGCCATAACTCATCACTCATCACTTATAAGCCCTAATTCGAGCGGAGCGATAATACATGGCGACAACCTCGAAGCCCTCAAAGCACTATTGCCCCAATACGAAGGACGCATAAAGTGCATTTATATAGACCCACCCTACAACACAGGCAACGAAAGCTGGGTATATAACGACAACGTAAACGACCCCAAAATAAAAAAATGGCTGGGCCAAGTGGTAGGCAAAGAAGCCGAAGACCTCACAAGACACGACAAATGGCTCTGTATGATGTACCCTCGCCTAAAACTACTGCACAAACTACTGGCAGACGATGGAGCAATTTTTATTTCGATTGACGACAACGAACAAGCTAATTTGAAGCTGATTTGTGATGAGATTTTTGGAGGGGGGAATTTCATTAATAATATCATTTGGCAAAAAAAATATAGCCCTCAAAATGATGCTCGCTACTTTTCCGATATGCACGATTTTATCATCTGCTATACAAAACAAAAACCCAACTGGAATAGAAATTTAGCAGCAAGAAGTGATTTGCAAAATTCACGCTATAAAAACCCTGATAATGACAAAAGAGGAGTATGGAAAGCAGTAGATTTTTCCGTAAAATCTTATTCCAAAAATTATGACTACCCAATTACAACCCCATCGGGTAAAATTGTAAACCCTCCCGATGGAAGATGTTGGGCAACTTCGCCTGAAAATTTTAATATTCTTGTTTCAGAAGATAGAATTTGGTTTGGCAAAAATGGCAGTAATGTTCCGTCTGTAAAGAAATTTATATTGGATGTCCAAAACGGCACTGTTCCTGTTACACTTTGGCTGAGGGACGAAGTAGGTGATAATCAAGAAGGTAAACAAGAATTGAAGAAAATATTTTCAGATTCATCTACTCCATTTCAAACTCCAAAACCTGTACGTTTACTTGACAAAATTTTACAAATTTCAACAGACAAAAACTCAATAATTCTCGACAGTTTTGCAGGCTCAGGCACAACGGCCCACGCCGTACTAAACCTAAACAAAGCAGACGGCGGCAATCGCAAGTTTATTTGCATAGAAATGGAAGACTATGCCGAAACCATAACTGCCGAAAGAGTAAAACGAGTGATAAAAGGCTATGAAAAAACAGAAGGTACAGGTGGGGCTTTTGATTTTTATGAATTGGGGCAAGCTATGTTTTTGGAAGACGGCAATCTAAATGAAGCAATAGGCGTTGAGAAAATACGCCAATACGTTTATTATACCGAAACCAAAGCAGTTATGAATGAAAATACATCGGCTAACACCTATCTCGGAACTCACAACGATACGGCGTATTACTTCAACTATGTGCAAGACCAAATAACTACGCTGGACTATGATTTTTTGGCCACCATGCACACCAAAGCCGAGCAATATGTAGTCTATGCCGACAACTGTTTGCTAACCCGAGAGTTTATGACGAAATATTATATTGTTTTCAAAAAAATACCAAGAGATATTACAAGATTTTGAGTTACAAGCCAATACAAAAAGACAAATGGAAAAACTAACAAGTAAATATTTCGGTACCTATTTATCTTTAATAGATGTAGATATTCTGAAACTATTTAATGAAGTGAAAGAAAGTGAATGGAATGCAGCTAATTTTAAATTTTTCACAGCTGTTTCAGTAATGTCGTCTTCAAAAATTGAAGGAGAACAAATGGAAGTCGATAGTTATGTAAAGCACAAAATTTTGGATATAGAATACCTGCCAAATTTAACAGAAAAGCCAAATGATTTATACAAAGCATACGAATTTGCAAGAGACAATAAATTATCGACCAATAATTTTTTAGAAGCCCATTCAATAGCTACTACTCATTTACTTTCTGAAACGCAAAGAGGAAAAGTAAGAACTGGCAATATGTTAATTATGGAACAACAAACCAATCGGATTAAATATGAAGCAGCCTCTGCAAGTATTGTAAAAAAAGAGTATGAATTGTTTTGGCAAGAGCTTTCAAAACTGATAAATAAAAATTTGAACATTGAAGAAATATTTTATTTTGCATCATTGATTCATTTAGTTTTTGTAAAAATTCATCCTTTCAACGACGGTAACGGCAGAACAGGAAGGCTTCTTGAAAAATGGTTTTTAGCGACAAAACTTGGAGAAAAAGCATGGTTTATAGCCAGTGAAAATTATTATTATCAACACCTAACAAGTTACTACAATAATTTAGCAAGAGTAGGGCTTTTCTATGAAGAGTTGAAGTATGAAAGAGGACTTCCTTTTTTTCAAATGTTACCCAATTCACTTGTCGTAAATAAATAAGCAAACAATGGAACTAAAACCATATCAACAGCAAGTAATAAACGACCTTTCATTGTTTTTGGAACATATACAAGAGACCAAAGATATAAAAGAAGCATTTTATAATTTTTGGGCAAAGCACCCAAAAACACCATTGTTTCCGTTTGCTGGCACAGCCATAGAACCATACAAAAACAATGTGGCAAGAGTACCGCATATTTGTGTAAAAGTGCCAACGGCAGGTGGCAAGACGTTTATTGCGTGCAATGCCATCAAAACCATTTTTGGTGCCTTTGCTTACGACAAGCCAAAGGCGGTTGTTTGGTTGGTGCCGTCTATTACCATTTTGGACCAAACCATCAAAAACTTAAAAGACACAAGCCACCCATATCGTCAAAAAATAAACTCTCATTTTGGCAACAAAGTTGAAGTCTTTGACAAAGCCACACTATTGCAAGGAAGTGGCTTTAACGCTACTTCGGTAAAAGAACAATTAAATATTTTTGTATTGAGTTTTGATAGCATCAGAACGGCCAACAAAGAAGGAAGAAAAGTATTTGAGCAAAACGGTTCATTACAATCTTTTGAAACGCTATTGGGCAAAGACGAAGAAATATCGTTGATGAAAGTAATGCAATACTTAAACCCAATGGTAGTGGTGGACGAGAGCCACAACGCCGAAACGGATTTAAGCGTAGATATGCTCAAAGAATTTAATCCTTGTTTTATACTTGACCTAACGGCCACGCCACGCAAAAACAGTAACATTATCAGTTTTATTGATGCCTTGGAATTGAAAAAAGAAAACATGGTAAAACTACCTGTTATCGTTTACAATCATCAAGACAAAACAGAGGTAATCAATTCAAGTTTACAGTTACAAAAACGTTTGGAATTGCAAGCCATTGAAGAAGAAAAAAAGGGAGGTAAGTACATTCGGCCTATTGTGTTGTTTCAGGCACAACCCAAAAACGGTAAAGATTTTTTGAATGCAGAAGAAGAAAAATCAAATGTTCAGAAACTGAAAGAAAAACTAATTGAGTTGAAAATACCAGCCGAACAAATCAAAATAAAAACGGCAAACATCAACGAAATAAAAGGCATTGACTTGATGAGCAAAGACTGTGAGGTACGTTATATCATAACCATAAATGCACTAAAAGAAGGCTGGGACTGTCCGTTTGCTTATATTTTGGCATCGTTGGCAGACAAAAGTTCGGTAGTAGATGTTGAGCAAATCTTGGGTAGGGTTTTACGTCAGCCTTATGTGATGAAACACAATTTTCCGTTGCTCAATTTGAGCTATGTTTTGACTTCTACAGCCACATCAAAATTTACAGAAACTTTACAAAATGTTGTAAAGGGCTTAAACAAAGCAGGTTTTAGCGATAAAGATTACCGAGTTATGAATGATGAGTTAGGAGTTATGAATGAAAAAGCAACAGAAAGTGTTTTAGAAATTGCTTTTGAAGGTTCAAATAATTCTGTAGAAAATATTGCTGATGACATAGATATAAGTAGGATTTCAAATTGGAACTTAGAAAATCAAGCTAATCAGGAAAATCAAATAAATCAAGGTTCAGACAATATTCTTTCGGAAATTGAACAATCAGCAATAGAACAAAATGAAGCCTTTGAAAAAACAGTTTCCGAAATGGAAGCCAACAACACAACAGTTTTACCAAACGAAATACAACAACTTGTGAAAACATATAGCATAAAAGACATTTTTCAGGAACAAGCAGGAAAAATCAATTTGCCACAATTTTATTTAAAAGTTCCCGCAAACGATTTTTTCGGAACGAAAGAAGTGGAAGCAGAATTGCTGTTGGAAAAAGAAAACCTTTTAGCTGGTTTTGCATTAAGCAAAGCCGACACCAATATAACTTTTGGTAATATAACGTCTGAACTATACAAGATTGATTTGGACGAAACCAAAAAAGAGCATACCCCAATGTTTGTAAGGCTTGACGGCGACGTAAAAGAAGGTATAATGGCTTATATTCTTGACCCATCACGAAAAGACAAAAGAGTTAAAAACTTTACAAAACGCTTGATGGATTTAATTGGAAATATGTCTCCAATTCCTGAGAAGGAAATTGAAAAATATATTACCCGAATTTTAGAAGACTTAAAAGACGAACAGTTTGGCGACTTGGCAGCAAACGAATATACTTACACTGATAAGATTAAGCAAAAAATCAAATCACTTTCAGAAACATTTGCCGAGAAGAAATTTAAAGACCGATTAGATACCGACACTATATTTATTAAACCATCTTTTGTTTTGCCAAATAAGATTTCACCAGGCGAAACGGCAAAAGATATGCCTAAAACACTTTATGAAAAGGAGGGGAAAATAAATTCTTACGAAGAACGAATCATAAATGAAATAGCAAATATGCCAAATATTGCTTTTTGGACAAGGAACATAGAACGTAAAGGATTTAGAATTAACGGTTTCATCAATCATTATCCAGATTTTATCATTCAGACAAAAAGCGGAAAGACCATAATATTAGAAACAAAAGGTGACCATTTGGACGCCGAACAAAAAATAAGGCTTGGCGGACTTTGGGCGAGTAAAGCAGGTAATAATTATCGTTATTTCATGGTTTATGAAAGACGAACAGTTGATGGTGCATATAAATTAGAAGATTTTTTAAACATCATAAAAGTCATTTAGCCTACGCTTTTGGTACATTTTAGCCCCCAGTGATAGACGGCATGACCAACAATAAAAAACGTTGGCAACCTTCAAAGAAGATTGCCAACGTAAAAAAACCTCAGCGAACTCAGCCCCTCTGCGAGACTAAAAACCCGTCCCAGCCGCAGCCATTTCTTTGAGTTTGGCCGTTGGTCTAAATCGCTCGCCGTAAGTATCGGCCAATCTGTCGCACTCTGAAACGAACTTTTCAATGCCTACAAAGTTCACGAACGACAGCGTGCCGCCTGTGTATGGCGGGAAGCCCCAAGCCAAAATCGAGCCTAAGTCAGCATCAAGTTTAGTACGGATTACGCCTTCTTCATAGCAGCGTACCGTTTCGAGGGCTTGGCGGTAAAACAACCGTGTTTTGACTTCTTCTAAATTGGGTTGCTCGGCCGCTAATGGGAACATTTCGGTTAGTCCTGCCCACAAATGTTTAGTACCACCTTCGGGATATTCATAAAAACCAGCTTTGGCTTTTTTGCCCAAACGACCCATTTCTGTAAATCGTTTTGACACTTGGTAGGTCGTGTCGTGTTCTGACAATACACCATCACGCACGGCTGCCCCCGATATTTTATAGGCCAAATCTATGGCTACTTCGTCGGCTACAGCCAGCGCACCTACGGGCATTCCCATTATTTTGCCAGCATTTTCTATCAAAATAGGGTTTACGCCATCTTTCAACAATTCAATGCCTTCTGATGTATATGTTCCAAAACAACGAGAAGTATAAAAACCACGTGAGTCATTGACAACGATAGGCGTTTTACGGATTTTACGAGTAAAGTCAATCGCTACGGCAAGAGCATAGTCAGAGGTTTCTTTACCCACAATCATCTCAACGAGCATCATTTTATCGACAGGACTAAAAAAGTGAATGCCTACAAAATTCTTAGGATTGGCCGATGCCTGCGCCAAGCCAGTGATAGGCAGCGTTGAAGTATTTGACCCAAAAACGCCAGTATTTTCGGCCAACATCGGCTCGGCTTCTGTGGTAACGGTGGCTTTGAGTTCACGGTTTTCAAATACGGCTTCTATAATTAAATCTGAACCTTTCAAGTCAGCGGCATCACCAGTGGTTTTGATTAAACTCAAAATGCCATCGGCCTTGAGTCTGTCCATTTTGCCACGACTGATGGCTTTTTCGAGTATGCCACGGGCGTAGTCTTTGCCTTTTTCTGCACTTTCGGCTGTTACATCTTTCAACACAACTTCAATACCCGCTACCGCACTCACATAAGCTATACCTGCACCCATCATACCTGCACCCAAAATTCCGACTTTCTTGACATCGGTTTTTGGAACGTCTTTGGGACGGCTTGCACCTTTGTTGGCTTCATTCATACCCAAAAACATAGTTCTGATAAGGTTTCCTGCTTCTTTTGAAGTAGCCACCGCCACAAAATGCCGAGATTCTATGCCTAAGCCTTTGTCGATATTGACCAATAGCCCTTCATAAACACAGGCCATAATGTGCTGTGTAGCAGGGTAGTTGCCCTTTGATTTGTCCATCATCATGGCCGTACCAACCACAAAAGTCTGTGCGCCTACGGGTGTGAGTACGTTACCGTTGGGTACTTTAAAATTTTCACGGGCCTGAATCTTACCTGTTTTTTTGTTTATCTCGTCCCAAGGTTTTACAGGGCTTGGATTGGCGGCAATGTATGCCAATGCTTTTTCTATCATTTCGGCTGGTGTGGCAGCTATGGCATCGACAATACCCATGCCAAGTGCATCTTTGGGGCTAAGTTCTTTGCCTTCTAATATCAACGGCAAGGCCGCCTGCATACCAATCATACGGGGCAGTCGCTGCGTACCACCTGCACCTGGTAAGAGGCCGACCTTTACTTCTGGCAAGCCGAGTTTGGTTTTGGGATTGTCTAATGCTACTCTATAATGCGAAGCTAAACAGATTTCCAGACCGCCGCCCAAAGCCGTACCGTTGATGGCCGCTACGATGGGTTTGCCGTTGGTTTCCATTTTACGAAAAATGGTATTGAGACCCATCGAAACCTTATACATCTCAGACTTGGGTAGCTGCTGATTGCGAAGTAGCATTTTGAGGTCAGCACCAGCCACAAATTCAGGTTTTTCGGACGTTACGATAATGCCCTTTACGTCGGCATCGGCGTAGGCTTTTTCGAGAGCTTCAGCAAAAGCTGGTATTGATTCGTCGTTTAGGACGTTCATGGGTGAGCTGGTTACGTTCCAGCTAACGGTGGCTACGCCGTTATTGATTGAATAGTTGATTGCCATATTTATCTAATGAATAATTGATAATATAAAATTGATAATTAAAATGTTTGTATTTTTGATAAATTTACTAAAAATACAAAAAACTATGACTGCTTTAAGAGAACGAGTAACGCTCTACGTGGATAAACGAAAGAAAAAACCATTTTTACAAATGTTATCAATGCTTGAATTTGTAGAAATAGAAACGCAACAACAACAACTTGATAACTATATTAAAAATTCGCCAATAAATGTGCCCATTTCAGAAGATGAAATTTCGGAGTTGATAACCGAAAATCGTCGAACTAAACGAAGCCGATGAAAGTAATTTTTGACGTGAATATATGGGTTAGCTTTGCCATTGGCAAACGTCTTTCTGTTTTGAAAGATATTTTAAAACAGAAAGACATCACTGTATATTGTTGTGATGAATTATTGACCGAATTTGCTGAAACTTCACACAAGTCATCGTTACAAAAATATCTATCACCAGAGAGAACCATAGAAACTATCGAACTCATTAAGAACTTCACAACTTGGGCAAAAATCAAACAAATTATAGCCATCAGTAGAGATACCAACGATGATTATTTACTGGCTTTGTCTAAACGAGTTCGAGCAAATTATTTGGTAACAGGCGATAAAGATTTGCTTGTACTTAAACAATATGGTCGAACTCAGATAATCACTTTCGCTACATTCGTAGAAATCCTTACACCAACTCAAAAATAGTAGCAATACCCATTCCACCGCCAATACAGAGCGTCGAAAGGCCAAATTGCTTGCCAGTACGCTCCATTTCGTCAATCAAAGTAGCCGAAATTATTGCGCCAGTTGCACCGAGCGGGTGGCCAAGTGCAATAGCCCCACCGTTTACGTTTACTTTTGAAATATCTACCCCCAATTTTTCCATAAAATACATTGGCACGGCTGCAAAGGCTTCGTTTACTTCAAACAAATCAATGTCCGATATACTCATTCCAGCTTTTCTCAGTACTTTTTCAGCCGCTGGCACTGGGCCAGTTAGCATGATAGTAGGCTCTGAACCCACAATGGCAAAGGCTTTGATTTTGGCACGGGCTTTCATACCACTTTTGATGCCCGCTTCTTTTGAACCAATCAACAAGCCAGCCGCACCGTCCACAATTTGAGACGAGTTGCCAGCATGGTGCACGTGGTTAATTTTTAATAAATCGGCATATTTCATCAATGCCAGTGCATCAAGGCCCATGCTACCCATCATCTCAAAAGCGGGTTTGAGGCTACTCAAAGATTCTATGGTAGTGCCTGGGCGCACACCTTCGTCTCGGCCTAAGATAACAATGCCCAGCTCGTCGGTATATGGCACAAGCGATTTTTCAAAACGATTAGCCGCTTGAGCAGCTACCGCACGGCGGTACGACTCGGCGGCATAACCATCTACATCGGCACGAGAATAGCCTTGGCGAGTGGCAATCAAGTCGGCAGAAATTCCCTGTGGAACGATTCGGTGGCGAGCCACTACACTTGGGTTAAACATCAGCGCACCACCGTCTGTACCCATCGGCACACGGCTCATTGACTCTACGCCTCCAGCCACAATCATATCGACTTGACCAGACATGACGTAAGCGGCAGCTTGGTTGATGGCCTCTAAGCCTGACGAACAAAAGCGATTGAGCTGTACGCCAGCTACAGTTTCAGAATAGCCAGCTTCGAGTACTGCCGTGCGGGCAATGTCTGCACCTTGCTCGCCTACGGGCGTAACGCAACCCATGATTACGTCATCGACGAGCGTGGTATCGAGGTTGTTACGGTCTTTGAGAGCCGTGAGTACGCTCGTTAAGAGTTGAATCGGCTGCACTTCGTGAAGGCTACCGTCTGACTTGCCTCGCCCCCGTGGGGTACGAACGGCATCGTAAATAAATGCTTCGGACATTTGTTTTAGTTTTGAATGATTGGGTTTTGAATGATTGGATTGTAGTTAGAAAATTATTCTATCATTCAAAACTCAATCATTCTATAATTGTTATGCACGCATACTATTTTTTGACAAAAGTAATTGGCTTCTTGCTATGTTGCAAGTAATGTTAGGATTTATTCCATTTTTCGATACAAAAAATGAGTCCAATCGTAAGCAAACGTGGTAAACGATTGATGGTTTGTACTTGACGAAAGTTATCGGAAGAACCAAAAAGATAGGTGTTTCGGACATCAAAGATATTATTGATACCAGCAGAAAAGCGTAACCTTTCACTTGTTAGCGCATGGCCATAAACATTTTTAGTTCTTATGTGTTGGCATGATGCTGTTAAAATTTATGTTCAATATGAGTTCCGGCAGCTTTGCCGTCAGTTGCGCTATAAAGTTCTGTGTTTGGTGTCTTTGATTGAGCAATACAAAATGTCTTCGCTTTAATGATGACATTCTCTGTTGTCAAATTTTGTTTCATAGTTCAAATTTACAAATTTTGTTCTGGTGAATTGGTATTGATATAATCTTCGGGCATACGTGTATTTCAATTTGCATAACTTAGTGCTATTCGTGATAACATTCATCAAACAACAAATAAATCTGATACGATTCGGTCAGCAAAGAGTTTACCGCTCGGAGTGAGGTACATTACGCCATCGTCAATGGTTAGCCATTGTTTTTCTATAAACGACCGAATGTATTGTTTTTGTATTTCATAAAAATTGATTTCTAAAATACCATTTAGTGTCGCCAGTCGACAGCCCCAGATGGTGCGGAGACCTGTCAGCAAATAGTCGTTGGCTTGGTCGTTTGGGCTAAGTTGTTCTACTTCAAAGTTGAGTACTTTTTTGTTTAATGACTTGATATACAGGGCATTGTTTGAAACATTATATTGACGACTTGTACCATTGAACGAGTGTGCGCTTGGCCCAACGCCCAAATAAGGTTTTTGTTGCCAATAGCTGCTGTTGTGTTGGGCGTATTGGTTTGGTTTGGCAAAGTTAGAAATTTCATAATGCTGGTAGCCATTTTTGGTGAGGTGTTTTACCATTATTTCAAACTGCTGCGCCGAGAGTTCGTCGTCTAAATTAGCTATTTTTTTGTTTTTGAGCCACTTACCAAACACTGTTTTGGGTTCGATAGTCAAGCAATAAGACGAAATATGAGGTACAGATAAGGCTGTGGCTTTGTCTAAATCAGTCTGCCAAATGTCGTTAGCATTTATGTTTTTGTTTAAATTTATTCCATATATCAAGTCAATGCTCATACTTTCAAAGCCTACGTCTTGTGCTTTTTTTACGCAATCTTCGGCTTCGTTGGCTGAGTGCGCTCGGTTCATAAATTCAAGATAAGGCCCATAAAAAGACTGAATACCGATACTCAACCGATTGGCGTAGTTTTTGAACAATCTTAGTTTTTCGGTTGTGAGGTCGTCAGGGTTGGCTTCGAGTGTTATTTCGGCCTGTGGACTGACTACAAAAGTACGGTGAATGGTCTCAAATATATGGTCTAACTCGCTCTCTGACAACAGTGAAGGTGTGCCGCCACCAAAATAAATACTATCGAGGTGTGGCGATGGTAAGTAGTTTTGTTGGAGTTCAATTTCTTTGCA
Source organism: Spirosomataceae bacterium (assembly GCA_043777595.1). GTDB lineage: Bacteria > Bacteroidota > Bacteroidia > Cytophagales > Spirosomataceae > JAYVJH01. The sequence continues at coordinate 36,757 of JAYWHT010000044.1, read as the reverse complement.
TATAGTAGCTACCATTTCAGACTTGGCTGATAGATTGGTACTAAAATGAAAGTCGCAATAATGACAGGCTTGTTTACAAAAAGGAATATGTAGATAAAGATGCAAGAGGCTTTGACCGTTTACTAAGTTGTTGGAATAAAGATCACAAAAATACCTAATTTTAATCCGTTTTCAGAAATTTCAATCTTAAACTTTATTCTACTAAATCTATTTCTCAAAATAAAAATCTCTGGTAGTCCTTCGGTTTTCAAGCAGTCGCTAGGTTCTACCGAGTGATGACTATTAGGCGGCCTCTGGCCGGCACCATTTTTAAGCAGTCGTTTGGTTCTACCGAGTGACGACCATTAGGCGGCCTCTGGCCGACACCATTTTATAATTCATTACTTCAATAGAACCGAGCAACTGCAATCATTTTTTACTCATCACTTAAACCCTTTTTCCAAATGAAAACTACTCAATTTTTTGCATCACTACTGACAGTCAGCATACTATCGTTTAATTGTGGCGGTAAATCTGCCGAGGAAGAAGCGAAAGAAGCACCACAAAATTTTTTGGAGGGTGTTGAAAAACTGACAAAAGATATGGAGAAAACGGCCAAAGACGGCCCCAAAGAAACCATCGACCCCAAAAAGCTAAAAGAACTCTTACCGACTGACGCTGATGGCCTTGATAGAAAAGAATCATCAAGCGAAAAAACTGCTACCATGGGTTTTGGTATTTCGACAGCTTATGGGCGATATTCGGACGACAAAGACCAAAATATTGACATCAACATCATTGACGCAGCAGGTACAGGCTTGGCCATGATGGGTATGGCGGCTTGGACAATGGCCTCAGTGGACAAAGAAACAGACAATGGTTACGAAAAAACAACCGAATATGAAGGCTACAAAGCGTATGAAAAGTACGACACCAAAAACAAAGACGGTGAAATATCTGTCATGGTAGCCAATCGTTATATCGTTGAGGTAAAGGGACGTGGCGTAGGTATAGACAAAATCAAAGCAACACTCAAAGACATTGACTTAGACAAACTCAAAGGGCTATAAAACGGCGTATTATCGCTCCCACTTGTTCGAGTTCTTCGATAGTGTTGTAGAGTGGGGTAGGGGAGAGACGAATACAGTTGGGTTCTCGCCAGTCGCATACGACGTTGTTTTGGGTCAGATAGTCAAACAACCCTCTGCCGTTGTTTTGAACCAATAGCGATAGTTGGCAGCCCCGCTGTGCAGAACTGCTGGGGGTGATGATAGTAATAAACGGCTTGTCAAGTTGCTGATTGATGTCTCGGATAAGTTGTTCTAACAGTCCAGTCATTTCGATACTTTTGAGCCTGAGCGCAGCTATATTTGTTTGTTCAAAAATCTGCAAGGCCGCTCGGTGCATGGCCAACGCTACAATATTAGGTGTGCTTAGTTGCCAGCCAGCCGCCCCAGCCATAGGCACGAAGCCCTTGGTCATCTCAAAACGCCGTTCTTCGTCGTAGCCCCACCAGCCTGCCAAACGAGAAGGGTTTGCGTTGTGATGCTGTTTATGCACAAAAAGCCCGCCAACCGCCCCCGGCCCAGAGTTGAGGTATTTGTACGAACACCAAACGGCAAAGTCCACCTGCCAGTTGTGCAGTTGCAAGGGTACGTTACCAATGGCATGAGCCAAATCAAAACCCACCAATGCGCCAGCTTCGTGGGCGGCCTTGGTGATGCGCTCAATATCAAAATACTGACCTGTGTAATAATGCAGCCCGCTCATACAGACCAACGCCAGTGAGTTGGCGTTTTCTTTGATTGCGGCTATAATGTCTTCATCTCTGACGATATATTCGCCAACTCTGGGACAGACTTCGATGAGTGTTGTAGATGGGTCATAGCCTCTTGACTGCAAGTGTGTTTCGAGTGCGTATTGGTCAGAAGGAAAGTCGGAAGCTATCGTCAGAATCTTAAAACGTGCGGGCGTGGGTCTATAAAAAGAAGTTAGCATGAGATGCAAATTGACTGTCAGATTGTTCATCGGACATACTTCTTCGGGTGTCGAGCCAATTATTTGGCTCAACATTTGCTGACAATGTTTGTGGTACCCAAGCCATGAATCTTCGCCATCAAACCAGCCTTCTACGCCTTTTTGTTGCCAGATATTGATTTCTTTTTCGATAAATCGGGTTACAGATTTGGGTTGAAGCCCCAGCGAGTTGCCGCACAAATATATCTGAGGTTGCCCGTTGTGTTGGGGAATATGGAACAACGAACGGGTGCTAAGAGGTGATTTTTTATTCACTGTCTTCGTCTATTTTTTGAACTAACATTTTGTCAATTCGGCTTTTGTCCATATCAATAATTTCAAATCGGTGGTCTTCCCAAGTAAAAGTTTCGCCTGTTTTGGGAATATCTTTGAGAATGTGCAGCGCAAAGCCACCGAGGGTATTAAAGCCAGTGAGGTCTTTTTTGTTGTGGCTCGTAATATCAAAATGCGAAAGGAAATCTTCCCAAGGGAGTTGGGCATCAATCAAGAAGCTACCATCGGCACGCTCAATGATGTCATAATTAAACTCATCAGTTTCAGACAAATCGCCCACCAGAGCGTCCAAAATATCGTTTAGTGTTGCGATTCCTTGCATGGCACCGTATTCATCGACAATTACTCCAAAATGAACACGTTTTTCTTTAAATTTTTCGAGTACTTCGTAGGCTTTGTTGTTTTCGGCTATGTAGAGGGGTTCTCGGGCATATTTTTCTAAGTCTAATAACTGTTCGTCAAGGTCGCCACCGAGTAGATCTTTGACATAGACAATACCCGTTACGTTGTCGAGGCTATCATGGCAAAGTGGATAAATTGAATGTTTACTGTCAATGATTTTTTGTTTGTTGACGGCAGGCTCATCGCCACTGTCCAACCAGGTTACATCTTGGCGGTTGGTCATCAGAGATGTAATTTTACGGTCGCCCAGATGAAAAACGTTTTCTACAATTTCTTGTTCTATTTCGTCAATTACTCCACCCGTTGTTCCTTCTTGAATGATATTTTTTATTTCTTCTTCGGTAATGGCTTGATTTTGAGGTGTTATTCTTAACAATTTCATAATCAAGTCGCTTGATTTGGCCAAGAGCCAAATAAAGGGTGAGGTCAGGTTACTGAGCCATTCCATGGGTGCGGCCATAAATTTGGCAATACCCTCGGGGTTGGACATACCGATGCGCTTGGGTACCAATTCGCCCAAAACCAATGATAAATAAGTAACAAACAAAACAACCAGACCAACAGCGGCAGAGTGGGCGTAAGGCTTTATGGCCTCGAATTGTTCAAAATAAATTTGTAACTGGTTGGTGAGGCTGGCGCCGCTAAAAATACCGTTCAAGATACTAATGAGCGTAATACCAATCTGAACAGTAGAAAGAAAACGATTGGGGTGGTTGGCCAATTCGAGTACTCGCTCGGCTTTGCGGTCGCCGTTGCGGGCGGCGGCTTCTAATTTTGACTTGCGAGATGACACGAGTGCTATTTCGGACATCGAAAAAACACCGTTTAAAATAACAAGAAAAACAATGACAAAAATTTCCACGTGGGAAGGTTTGGTTGATACTAATTGCAAAAATATAAAACTATTTGCCAACTAAGATAAAAGCAATCACTAATTTTACGAAATATTTATAAAACCTACCAATGATAATTTTCATCAAAGACCGACCAATACACATAGTAAGTCAAAAAAACAGAGAGTCTCTCGCCGAGAGCAGTACTTTCGATACTGTACTCGATGTACGATTGGACTTACTAAAAGCGACCGAACTCATAGGTCATGTATTGATTTTGAATGCAACGGCTATCTCGACCGAAAAACTTTTTAACCTGCTCAACAAGCTTGATTTGTCTGAATTACAGTCGGTTACAGTAGTTGCTAAGTTGCAGAATAGTGTCCAAGAACGAATCGAAAAAATGTTTACGATTGTAAAGGCCGCTGGGGGTGTTGTTGTCAAAGATGGTCAAATATTACTCATGCACCGCCGAGGTGTGTGGGATTTGCCAAAAGGGAAGCTCGACGGGGGCGAAAAATCTAAGCGAGCGGCCATCAGAGAAGTCGAAGAAGAAACAGGTGTGAGAGCTGAATTATTGGAAAAAATCTGTGTAACGTGGCATACTTACCTCGAAAACGACAAACAAATCTTAAAGCGAACTAAATGGTATTTGATGCGTTGTGTTGATGATACGAAGCTGCAACCACAAAAAACCGAGGGCATCGACAAGTTGGAATGGGTAACAGACGAGCAAGCCAAAAAACTACTCGTCAATTCGTTTAGTTCTATCAGGTACGTCTTTGAGGCGTACAAAAAAGGCAAGTCAGCACTGCCAAAAAAAAACAAAACAAATGAAGAAGTCAAAAATATATAGCATTGTTTTCAACAAATGCCCTCGCTGCCACGAGGGGCGGTTTTTTGAAGTCAATAACCCCTACAATCTGAGTCAATTTTACAAAATGAACTCAGATTGTAGTTGCTGTGGAGAGTCGTTTACACAAGAGCCTGGGTTTTATGTTGGGGCTATGTATGTAAGTTATGCTATTTCGGTGGCATTAACGGCTTTGTGTTTTTTTGGTTTAGTGATAGGGCTTGGCCTGTCTATCTATTTGGTTTTGGGCGTGCTTATATCGCTTATCGTTGTGCTTATGCCTGTATCGTTTAGGCTGTCTCGGCTGATTTGGATAAATATGTTTGTAACCTTTAAAAAACAGTAAACTACTGCTGATCAGTAAAGTAAGCGCCGTTTTGAGTAGCCAAAAATGCCTCAAACGGTATTTCTTCTTGTTTCAAAAATCCTTGATTGGGTAGTGTACCATTGGCTACCATCTCAACAACGGCGGCAATAGAGCAGGCCGTCGTCCATGATATAGCCCGCCAATGTTGGCCGTCAATCGTGATGGGGTGATAGGCTTTGTAAAACTCTTCTCGCTCTATTTTGTCATTTTTCCAACCCTCGACAACAGCATATACATACACTACATCTTGCTGAACGGGTGGCTTTGCATTGGTCAAAATATCTTCGATTTGTTGGCGGTCTTCTTTCATTACCAATTCATACAACAAAAATTTCATCAGTTTGGCATGACCTGGGTAGCGAATGGTTTTGTAGTTGAGTGTGTCCACCTGCCCCAAATAAGTTTCACACATTGTACCTAAGCCCCCCGACGTACTAAACGCTTCAAACTCTTGGCCTTCGATATTGATAAGTTCAATGCCATCAAGCGACGGTACCATCTTGCACTCGCCATTATGAATCACCTCCGAGTCGTTGATATATTCGTTGATAACCCCCGCCGGCGACCACGTAAAAGAGTAACCCAACAGCCCATTTGGATAGCGAGGCAAAGCCCCAACCCGAAGCTCAATGTCTCTTAGTTTACTAAAACGCTTAGTCAAGTCTGCTCCCACAATGCCAATCAAGCCAGGTGCCAAGCCACATTGTGGGGCCATCAGTCCTTTACTTGTTTTGGCCATCTCTCTGATAGCCGTCGTAGTGGGTACGTCTTCGGTTAGGTCAAAATAGTGCTTCCCTAACTTGTGTGCGACCCGTGCTATTGGTAAATTCAGATTGTAAGGCATACACGACACCACGGCATCGTAGTTTTCGATGGTATTTTCGAGAAACAATTTGTCAGTAACATCGCCCTCAATCGTTGAGAATGAGTATCTTTGGAGCGGTTTTTGTTTGTCTAAACCAGTAACATCAAATTGTTTGGACAACAAAGTAGCGACCAAAGATCCAACTTTACCAATGCCTATTACCAAGATTTTTTTCATGTTTTCGTATTTTGTTTTTAAACTATATTCGGCAAATATAATATTTTTATAAAGTTGTCGAGTAGTAAGTGTTTAAAAGTCCATTTTTTTTTATTTCTTTGTCTTTGAATAAAAACTGTTATTCTATTACTCAATTTATCATGAACAACAAATACCTTATCTTACTTTTGCTAAATATATTTGTCGTTTGTGTGTCGCAGGCACAAAAAACGGTTGTTGATTATGTAGAGGAGGGCGCACTAAAAAAACGAAGTGGGGATATTGCCGGTGCAATGCTCGCCTACACGAGTGCCATCGAAACAGACCCCGACTATGCCCCCAGCTACTATGAGCGAGGCGTGCTTAAAGTATCGCTCAAAGATTTTAGAGGTGCTATGAACGACTACGACCAAGCCATCGAAATCAATGACAGAGACTCAAAGCCATTTTTGTACAGAGGAATATGCAAAATAACCCTCAAAGAATACGAGTCGGCCTTACAAGACTTCAATCAGGCCACACAAGTAAATCCAAACGAGGGACAGGTGTATTTTCAGAGAGCGACCATCTGGCTCGTAGCCGAAGACTATAAACGAGCATTACAAGATTTTGACAGAGCCACTAACTACGAGCCGACCAATGCCCTGGTCTGGTATGGGCGGGGGCAATGTAAAGTAGCACTCAACGATACAAAAGGAAGCCTTAGCGATTTTACAAAGGCCATTGACCTGGGCTACAAATTAGGCTATGCTGGAAGAGGCAACGCCCGCACACAACTAAATGACTTTGCTGGTGCTATCACAGACTTGACACAGGCTGTGCAACTCAACCCCAATGACTCAGAGTCGTTTTATTATAGAGGGCTCGCCCGCAGCAAAATGAGTAAGTACAGCGATGCCCTCGATGATTATAACCAAGCCATAGCACTCAATGCCCGTAATTTTACGGCTTACTATGGACGTGGAGTTTGCAAAAGTAAATTAGGGTTTGTCAAAGACGCCATTGAAGATTATAACAAAGCGATTGAAATAAACGGGGCAGCAGCAACCACCAAGCCCTACTACAATATGTTTATTACCGAAAACACCATTGTACTCTTAGACGGAATCGTTCAAAAATATACACAACCCTCTGACTTGTCGGCGGGTCGTCCAGAGGTATATTTGTCTCGGGGAATTGCCAAAAATGCTACTGGTGATGGCAAAGACGCTATTTTAGACTTAGACCGTGCCATAGAAATAGAGCCAACCAATGCCGATAGTTATTTTGTGAGGGCAGTAGTCAAGTCGTCGTTGGGCGACCAGCGTGGCTCACTCTTGGATTGTAGCAATGCCATAAAGCTAAACAACAAGCACGCTGAGGCTTATTTTTTGAGAGGTATCATCAAGCACATACTTGTCGACAAAAACGAAGCCTGTTTTGACCTCAGTCGTGCAGGTGAGTTTGGTATGCCTATTGCCTATTCTGTTATTCAAAAATATTGTGGAAAATAAAAAAATCAATTCACCCAGTCCTTCTTTTCTTGCTCAATGTGCGTTAGAGCGATATTGATTCCATATTTGTCTTTGAGGTGTTTGGCGAGCTGGTCGGCAGCATAGACAGAGCGGTGCTGGCCGCCCGTACACCCAAAATTGACCATGATACTCTCGAAGCTACGCTCTAAATAGTTTTCGACGGCCTTGTCAACGATTCCGAACACATTTTGTAGAAAGCCGTCCATTTCGCCACCAGCTTTCAAAAACTCAATGACTGGTTTGTCTCGGCCTGTGAGTTTTTTGTATTCATAGTAGCGGCCTGGGTTTTCTATAAATCGGCAGTCAAACACAAAGCCACCGCCATTGTCGGTTTCATCGTCAGGATAACCCGTTTTTTTGTATGAAAACGAGCTGATTTTTACCGTCAGTGGGCTGTTACTGTATTTCTTTTTATCAAAACCTTCAAACTGCTCGCTCTGAACAATCAACTCCAGACATCTAAATAATTCGGGCAACTTGACGGGCATTTTTATCATTCCCAAAATTTGCTCAATCTGATTGATAGCAAAGGGAATACTGGTCAAAAAATGCTCACGCCGCTCGTACAAACCTCTAAAACCATAAGCCCCCAATGTCTGTAAACACCTAATTAGCACATAGCCATAGTACATATCAGTAAAGAAATCTCTGTCTATCGAAACCAGGCTTTCGACTTTGTTCATGTAATGTTCAAAGATGTCGATTTTGCTTTTATCGGGTACTCCTCCCTTGGCTTGGTAGAGCAGCGAGGCTACGTCGTATTGTAATGCCCCTTTTCTACCACCTTGATAATCAATAAAATACGGCTTGTTGTCTTTTATCATAATGTTCCGAGACTGAAAATCTCTAAACAAAAAATAGTTACAGTCGGCCAGCAGCAGGTAGTTGGTAAATTTCTGAAAATCGTCTTCGAGTGCTTGCTCGTCAAACGGTATTTTGGCTAATTTTAAGAAATAATGTTTAAAATAATTCAAGTCCCACATCATACTTTGCTTGTCGAAAGCTGCACGTGGGTAGCACACCGAGTAATCTAAATCTTGACCGCCCACAATCTGTAAATCGGCCAAGGATTCAATCGTTTTTTTGTACAGGTTTACCAGTTCAACGTTCCACGGCTCGCCAACTGGCGGCAACAGACCAAACAACTGAACGTCGCCTAAGTCTTGTTGTAAATAAACACCATTTAGCAAGTTTTCGCCATAGATTTCGGGTACAGGCAAGCCTTTATTCCAGAAATGTTGCGTAAATCGTATGAACGCTTTGTTTTCTTTGAAGTCGGCATTGTATGTGCCAATAGCCTGTTTGGTGGCGCCTCGCAACCTAAAATAGCGGCGGTCGCTGCCAGCTTGCGCCAGTTGGTCCATTTGGTCAGAGCTTTCGCCTGCCCAATCTTCAAACAATTTGGGAAGTAATAATTGGTAGTTTTTCATTTATTTAATAGCTATTTGATGGATTTCTTCGACTTTCACATCAAATATTTCGGCAATTTGTTCAATCGTCAATAAATTTATTTTTAATGCTTGTAAGATAGCTTTCTTTTTGGCTATCTGCTCGCCTTTTTCAAGTCCTATCCGCTCGCCTTCACGTTTGGCTGTGTCAATAACGTTTCCCAAATCTCTCAAATATTTCAAACTATCCTCATAAGCATTACGTTCTTCACCACTAAACTTAGCTATCTCGGCTACTTTAAATAACTTTTGAAAAATTTTATCCTTGAACTTATCTGGTAATTCATCTAATAACGGTAGGTATTTGAAAAGGTATAGCCACTTGTCGAACTGCGTTTCTAATTCGTCAATACTTTTCTTGAATTTGGGTAATTCTAAATAAATAAAAGTCAGTTTGTCATAAAAAACCATACCCGCCTGATCTTTTAGTTGTACTTTATGAAATAATCTATCGATCTCTTGCCTATGGTCTGCAAAAACAAAATTTAGGATACCTACTGTATATATAGGCATCAGTTTATAATCCCAATCGCCTTTTTGAGCCTGTTCTTGAATTGGAAACGAAGCATAATAAATACTTCTATCCTTGAAATAATCTTGTTTGGCTTTTTGTATTTCAACTATAAACCGTTCTTCGTTTTTGGTTTTACAGTATAAATCATAAATGGCCTTACGGTCGGCTAAGGAGTTACCTAATTTTTCAGATTTGATATACTCTAAAGATTCAATTTGTTGATGCTCTTCAAAAAAACTGTTCAAGAAGTCAATCAATAAATCTTTGTTGGCCTCTTCACCAAAGATTTTTTTGAAACCAAAGTCTGTAAATGGGTTGATATATTTTTCTGGGGTCATGTCAATGGTTTTCTGCAAAAATACTTTAATTTTATCAGTTCCTCAATGAAGTTGAATGTAAAATAACATATTTTCTGTTACCTTTGCCTTAGTTTATGGTGCTTTGGACTTGTTTCTATACAAGTTCGTAGCTTAATAGGGAACTTCGGTACAAAGCCGAGACTGTCCCCGCAACTGTAAAGTTTCATCAAAAATACTTCCACTACTCAATACCACTGGAAAGATAATGTTTGAATGATAGAATGACCGAATGACTGTATAGATTTTTATTCTACCCAATCATTCAATCATCCAGTTATTCAATCACATCGGTCTGGGAAGGTCTGGAAGTTAGAAACAAGTCAGGAGACCTGCCACAAACCATTCTTAGTTGATTGCCTACGGACGATGGGCGCAACCAAGCGACAGAATGTTGTTCAATCAGTTATTAGTTATCAGTTATCATTTATCAGTTATCAATTACCATTCATCAATGGGTGGTGCGTTATGTATCATTTACTGTCTATTGTTTATCATTCAAGATAAACTGGCGACTGCCGTGTCCGGTATTGATCATGGTATTTTTCGTTTTTCATTTTTCATTTTTCACTTCTGCCTTTGCTCAAAAGCAAATAAACCTCGGCGAAATAACCATCAAAGCCATTCGTCCTGAGCGGTTTATGGTTGGCCAAAAGGTACAAGAGATAGACTCTGTCAATTTGGCTCGGTTTCGATTTAGTACCTTAGCTGATTTTTTGCAGTTCAATAGTTCGGCAGCTTTCAAGAGCTATGGTGCAGGGCAGCTCACTACTATTTCGCTCAGAGGCACATCGGCCAGCCATACGGCAGTACTCTGGAATGGCGTTAATATCAACTTTCCATCGTTGGCTCAAACCGACTTTTCGACTGTACCATTGGTGGGTTTCGACCTCGTGACGATTCAGTATGGGGCAGCGGCGAGTACTGTCGGCACAGATGCTGTCGGTGGGAGTATTCAGCTACGGTCTGCGCCTCAGTTTCAACAAAAAGGTTTGCAAGGTATGGCAGCTTTAAGGCTCGAAAGTTCCCAAAACTACACAGGTCAGTTGAGTTTACGGCTCAATCAACGATTAGGAAAAAATTGGCAGTTTGCCACCAAAACGCTTTTGTATGGGAGTATTTTTAATAACAATTTTGGTGCAGAGTCTCGCTCCAATTCAAAAGGGCAAACCTACAATTTTGAGCCAAGCCGTACCAACCAGCAGGGGCTTATTCAGGATTTGTATTGGCAATACAAAAACGGTAATTTATATTCTGTAAATATCTGGTTGTCAGATAATAATGCCGTTGTCCAGCCCGACCAGCTACCGCTTCGAGAAATTATCCGCTCGCAGGCATACCGTACAGTAGCCGCAGCCCAAATCGGCTCTACGTTGTTCAGAACGGCTTTTGTGAGAGACATAACCGACTACGGCAAAGGCGAAAATCTCAACCCAAGTCGTACTGAAATCGACCGCTTGATTGGTCGAGTAGAGCATGATTTTTTATGGACAAAAAGCACCGATAAAGCTACAAATCTTAAAATAGGAATTGAGGCCGTGCATTTCAGTGGCCAAGTAGATGGCTATGGCGTAGGTGTCAAACAAGAAAACCGATTGGATTTATACGCACTTTTCAGACATCAGTTTAGTAGTAAACTCACCACTTCGCTCAACGTCAGGCAAGCCTTCGTGTCGGGCTATGACCCGCCTTTAACGCCCTCTGTCGGTGTTGAATATGTTGCTTTTGGGTCAATAAAATCACAGCTTACACTTTCAGCAAACGCATCGGTCAGTTACAGAGTACCAACGCTCAACGAACGCTACTGGCTCAATCTGGGCAATCCCGACATTAAACCAGAAAATGGCCTAAATAAAGAAATTGGACTAACTTGGCAGCACAAACATTCGGCACAAACCCAAAGCAAGGTTTCGGTTACGGCTTTTCATAACTTGATTGATAACTGGACTTATTGGAACCCCAATACTGGCTACCGAGTAGAAAACCTGCAACAAGTTTTGGCTAAGGGTTTAGAGATTGATTTTAATGTTAAGTCGCTGACTAATAAATATTTGATTGTGGCAGACTTGCGCTATGCGATGACCAATTCGTCGCAGCAAAAACTATTTGGGCCATACACTGCCGACATCATTGGCCGACAACTGATTTATGTGCCTCGCCATACATTGAGTAGCACACTTTCGGTTTCAAAAAAAAATTTATCGATCACTACCCAGCAGCAATTTACGTCTGCTCGGTATGTTACTTTTGACCATTCGGGGCGGCCTTTCCCTCCTTATTATTTGTTAAATATGATTTTGAATTATGAATTTAAAACTACTAAAACCAAAACCAATATAGCCATTCAAGGTAATAACTTGACCAATACACTGTACCCAAATGTCAAAAAAAATGTGATGCCACTTCGTACTGCATCGCTCAATGTCGTATTTCACTTTTAATTAAATCAATGTGCCGATATGCCAATGGGTATAATTCGGTCAAAACCAAATCAAGATGAACACTAAATTAGTATTATTGACAGCCTTAACAGCCTCATTTACAGCCTGCCAAACTACCGACCCAGAACCAGACCAGCCTTATGATAAGGGTGTGTTGGTGTTGAACTCGGGCAATTTTTCGGACAATAACGGTACAATATCACTGTTGAGCCGAGACAGTAAGACGATTGCACTCGATGTATTTATGAAAGAAAACAACCGCTCGCTGGCTGGTGGTGTACAGGGCTATGCCGAAGTAAACGACAAAGGGTTGATATTGGTCGATAACTCTACGGCGGGCAAAGACGTGGTTGAGATTGTTAATGCTCGTACTTTCAAAGCCATCGCTACCATTCCATCGACTGACATCGAAAACCCCAGAACGGTTGTCAAAGTGAGCGACACCAAGGCGTACATTACTTGCTGGGACGTAACTGGCGACTTTTCTAATTTTTACAAAAACCCAGGCTATGTAGCTGTCATTGACTTAGTTACTAATAAACTCACCAAAAAAATACCTGTCCAAAATGGTGCAGAGAGTATTATCGTTGTAGGCTCGGAGGCTTTTGTGGGTAGCACAGGCTCTGGCAAAACGCTGTTGAGCGTGATAGACATAGCCACCGAAACCGTCAAACAAACAGTGATGATTGGTACAAATCCATCGGTACTTGATGTTGATGCCAATGGCAAACTTTGGATTTATGCCAACAAAGAACTACTGCGTTTTAATACTTCGACCAAAGCCATCGAAACCCGTCTGAAAGTAACATCACCTAACCCCGAAGTATCTCCAAGTGCTTTTACGTTGAGTGCCGACAAGCGTACTTTTTATTTTACAAGTTCTTTTTATGACGCCAAAGATGGCTTCAAACAAAAGGGCGAAACGTATAGCTTTGCGATAGATGCCACAAGTATAGTAGCCGACAAGCCGTTTGTAAAGCGGCTCTTTGGCGGTGGTCTAAGTGTAGATGCTCAGACGGGTACTATTTATGCGGGTCTCATTCCGTCCTATAAGCAAGCGGGTTTTGTGTTTAGATACCAGACCAATGGCACGCTCATTGACTCAGTAAAGGCTGAAATTGCACCGAGTAAGTTTTTTTATAAGAAGTAGCGAGAGTTACTGTAAATGGAAGTCTTCGCTTGGAGCGAAGACTTCCATAAGTCAATTAACCTTGAAAAAGCATCTATTATCAGATGCTTTTTCAAGGTTGTCTGGTAAAGACTGCGACATGACACACTAAAATTAGATTAGCCAACTTTCAAAAAGTTGGCTAATCTGTGTGTATTCACATCGTAATAATCTCTAATATGTTCTCTGTCGTTCTCTATACATAAAAACGAAAAAAGACGGTACCACAATGAGCGATACCGTCTTTAAAATTACTATCGTCAATTCTTAAAACCGATAGCGCAAACCTAACTGTATTTGCCAGCGAGAGTTAAGTGAAAAATCGTTGTAGTAAGTCGATTTTTGAGCCGTATCAAAACTATAAGTAGGTACGCCAGCCGCACTTACGTTGTCGATACCAAGCGGCTGTACCAAGCGAGTTGTCGATGCTATTTGGCGAGTACCCCAGTTTGAGTTAATCAAGTTTCCTAAGTTCAATACGTCCAAACTTACCTGTATCACATTTTTGTTTGGCAAAATATAGTCTTGCAAAATACGCAAGTCGAGTTTTGTATAAGCGGGATTCAATGAGGCGAACTTCTCTGCATATTGCCCACGGCGACTGCTCAAATAGCTATCTTGTGCAATGTACGACTTTAAGCCAGCTTTTTGCGACGACTGCTCAGGCGATGTACCTACAAACTTCATAAGGTCAATCTGGGCATCGGTCGGTATAAACATCAGGTCGTTGTTGTCGCCGCCGTCGTTGTTGATGCTACCAGAGTAAGTAAAGCTATAGCGATTGCCTTGTACAAACTCACCAAATAGTGCAAAGTTAGTGGCATATTTACCACCACCATACACAAACTTCTTGGCCACCACACCCACAAAGCGGTGGCGATTACCAAACGGCGATGGCCCCAATATTGGTGTATTTGAGTTTTGGGTAGAGGCTGGGTTGAGGTCATACACGTCCGACGAGATTTCTACCGTAGTCGAAGCACCATCTTTTGAGTCTAAGAAGTTGTAACCACCTTTTACATAGAGGCCGCTGGCCCATGTTTTTTCAGCTTGTAGTTGTAGGTTAAAAGTACTACCTAAGTTATTGTTTGTAAAAACATAAGCGTTGGTTGAGCCACCGAAAATCTGCGCTCTGTCGGCATTTGTGTAAATTGGACGGTTGTCAGCACCCACCAATTTACCAGTTGGTGTTTTGAGGCCCCAGTTCTGAACCATCACTGCATTTACGTCTTTGGTATAAATTACGTCTGCCGATACCAACCAGCCGCTGCTAAACTTGTGGTCGTAGCCTAAGTTGGTACGCCATACCTGCGGAAATTTAAAGTCAGGGTCGGTTACACAATAAAAGAAAAATGCTGGGTTGGCTACTTGGTTGCCTATCCAAACAAACGGAAAACGACCCGTAAACAAGCCCGACCCGCCACGTAGCTGTTGTGTACGGTCGCCTTTTATGTCGTAGTTAAAGCCTACTCGTGGCGAGAACAACGGAGTCTGTTTTGGTAATGTGCGGCTGTCTAATTTTGTTGGCGTACCACTACCATTATAGTACTGGATGTCGGGTGCATATACGCCCCCTTTGTCGATTAGGCCGCCGTTACGGGCGATGTTTTCGTCCATTTTAGTTTGAGTGTCAAAATACAACGGACGGTCGATTCTTAAACCATAAGTGAGCGTGAGCTTGTCGTTTACGGCCAATTCGTCTTGGGCGTATAGTGCTACTTGCCCTACGTTTGTTTCGGCCAATGCCCACGTACCTTTGGCGTTATTGTTGGTAAAGGCTGCTCTTGCACCAGCCACTTCGTCAGCAAATCCCTTTGATTTTATAAACGCCGACGCCGTCTCGATTGGCTCGCCTGGGCCAAAGAACACCCGAGGGCCATAGCCAGTTAGGTTAAATGAATTGTCGAAGCTAAACTTCTCGAAACTCAAACCGAGTGTGATGGTGTGCTTACCTGCATAAATATTAAAGTTGTTGGTAAATTGCAACGCCGTTTGTCCCAATGAGTTATTGATAGAAAACGGCTCATGGCCAGCCACTATGTAGCGTTGGCCACCTTTGCTAAAATTCAAGACAGGAAACGGCTGCGAGAATGGGTCACGGGTGTCGGTAAATTTAGAAAAACCAACTTGCAATTTGTTTGAATAACGGCTACCAAACTGCGACTTCAAGTCCACGATACCACTCAATATTTTGTTATTGATGCGGTAACCAGAGTTATAAAACTGTAACGTAATGGCATCTGGCCCACGACGACCGATAGCCGTTGGGTTGGCTGGTTTGTCTTTGAAAGCATCTAAGAAATTGACCGTAGCCGATAGTTTATGATTTTGGTTGATGTTCCAGTCTAATTTAAACAAACCTTTTGAGTTGTTGGCATTGTGTTTGTAGTTTTCGTAAGCACCTGTTTCGTAGCCAAAAGTTTGGCGCAACAAGTTTGAAACATTGTCTAAGTCAGCAGCCAAAACTCGAGATACGTTTGCGCCAGCAGCACCACGGCTGGCTACGAAGTTTGCCCCTAAGTCTGAGCGGCGTTCCATTTCGTAGTTTACAAAAAAGAACAATTTGTCTTTGATAATCGGCCCGCCCAAAGCAAAACCAAACTGCGATGCGTTTAAGTCGCCACGAAATACTTCGGTGTCTTTTACCTTTACACCAATCATACTTTTGTTACGAAAAAAACCAAAGGCTGTTCCCGTAAAAGTATTTGTACCCGACTTGGTAACGGCATTGATAGATGCGCCCGTAAAACCCGCTTGTGTAACGTCATAGGGGGCAATAGCTACCTGAATCTGGTCAATGGCATCGAGCGAAACTGCCTGTGCATCGGTCTGACCACCTGGTGTGGCGGCATCGAGGCCAAATGGATTGTTAAAAATTGCACCGTCTAACGAATAGTTGTTGTACTGGCTATTGCGGCCACCAAAAGAGCCACCCTCGGCAGCCATCGGCGTGAGTCGGGTGTAGTCAGAAGCAGAGCGACTGATGGTTGGTAGTGTTTGTAGTTGGGCGTTGTCAATGTTAAGCGCTGCACCTGTGCGAGTACTGTTCAAGATAGGGTCTGCCTTTATTACTACCTCTTGTAGTGTAGCGTCTTCGGCTTTGAGTTGGGCATTTAGCGTAAACTTCTGGCCGAGTTGTAAGGTAATACCACTGAATTTTTCGCCTTTGAAGCCGATGTAAGAAACCAAGACTTCGTAAGGCCCACCAACTCTCATGTTCGGAATCGTAAAACGGCCATCGGCATTGGTCGATATACCATACTGCGTGCCAGACGGCAAGTGTTTGGCCAAAATAGTAGCTCCTACAAGTGAGGCGTTTTTGGCATCGTTCACAGAACCTGTCATTGAGGCGGTAGTTACCTGAGCCATTGTTAATGTTGAACCTGTTAAGAAAATAACAAGAATAAGTAGATGTTTTAGTTTCATAAAGTAATTTGGGATTTGATTGATAATTTAACAATTTCTTAACTTTGCCACAAAAGTAGTAACATTCTTGTTAAGAAATTGTTACCAAATTGTTAAGAAAATAAAATATTGCCTTAAAACAACTTTGAATCAGTTTGTTTTGAGAAGTGAGTTAATTGAAATGGCACTTATGCAAAATCCACAAAAAATACCTTTTATATTTTAAAAAAATACTTTGTTCTTAGAACAGAGTTGTAATCCTCTTGCCAAAGATTTATGCAAAAAAATGATTTTTGCGTGAAAAGCTGTCAAATCTTCAAAAACAAAAAGAGGTTGAACCGCTCTCACGATTCAACCTCTTTTTGTTGGGTTTGTGGTGGGTTTATGGCAAAATAGCACCCGTCAGTTGGTTTTTCATATTGGCCAATGCCCCAAACACCAAGTTATATACTGACTGTATATTTATTTTCATGAATGTCGAAATCTCTTCGTTAGTCATATTGACATAAAACTTTAAGAAAATAGCCTCACGCTGACGGCGAGGTAGCTGCTCTATGGCTGTATTGAGGTGCTGGCTACTTTCGATGTACTCTTCACGAGCCACAATATAGCTTTCGGGCGAGGGCGTAAAAATACGATGGTATTCCAGCGGCACCTCTTCGTTGCTTGTGTGTTTTTGCTGGGCGTTGAGGTGCCTCACCAACTTACGCTTGATAGAGGCCATCAAATAATAGCGTACCGAAGTTGTGTCGCCGAGGGTGGCTCTGTGTTGCCAAAGTTCTACAAATAAATCATGAATACAGTCCTTGATGAGCGGCCTATCGGTCGAAAATTGCGTGCAGTAGTTGTACAATAATTGTACAAAAGCCTGGTACAATTTTGCAAAGGCGTCTTCATCGTCTTGCCGAAATTGATTCCAGAGCGTTACTTCTTGGTGAGTAGTGAGCGTAAACTTAGCCATGGTGTAAAATATGTTATAAGGGGTTTGGAAAGATTAACTCCCAAATGTACTTTTTATAGAATAAATTGCAAAATAAAAAGTGTCTTTTTTACAATTTAAGATATATTTTTTTTTATTTTTTGTCTAAATCACTGATTATTAGGTGTATGTGTCTAAATGTTATAAATATCTATTTTTCAAATAAAATTAAAATTTTATTTCATTATCTGTTTGTAGGGCGGTAAAAGTGTAGTCGTTTACTATAGTTTTCAAAAATCGTATTGCTTCAGTAGAGTAATTGACGGAAAGTAACTCACTAATTTTTAGGGCGGTTGTGTCTGTTAGTTCCAAATTATTTTTTTTAATTACAAGTCTAATAGTTTCGATGTCTCGGTCTGTGAGTTGGCTAACTTCTGGAAAACTAACTTTATAATTTTCTGGAATGTCGTGTGCTACAACCTCGTTGAGCGATATTTGTCTTTTGGTTTTGACAACCGTCGTGCCAGCCGCAATATCACCTAAACGCTGGCCTTTGCCGTTGATGGCGATGGTGATAATGGCTACAAAATAATAAAACAAAAAATCGGCTGTCATCAATATCCAACGAATGACATAGCCTCCCAGTGTAGGTTTGCTACCGTCCAATCGCACGACTCTGATGTTTAATGCTCTTTTGCCGAAGGTTTGTCCGTTCAAAAAATATTCTGTCAGTAACGGATAAAAAACAATAGGCAAATACACAAAACCGATGATGATAAAGGTAGAATGTGCTTTCTCAAAGCCAACAAATGTAGAGATGAGCAACACAACAAAAATACCCCAACCCAAATAAACGGCATAGTCCACGAGATTGGCTAAGATACGGTCGCCAACACTGGCCACTTCATAGTCGAGCGATACATTTTGAGAGGTTTGGATTTGCATTGTATTAAAAAACGTTTGGGAGTAGTTTTATGTTTTCTCAAAGATAAGAAGAAACTAAATTCGTAACAAATCACCTCACCACCTTCATCACGCCTTTCATCAGCCGCCAGTGGCCAGGAAACGTACACACAAACGGATAGGCGCCGGCTTCGGTTGGGGCTGTAAATGTGAGCGTATAGCTTTGGTCTGGATTGACGAGCGGCGTACTGGCTACGATGTATTGAGGCAAATTGGGAATATAATTGCGCTCGGCAGCATCTCGTTGTGTTATCATTTTGTCCGAAGCCTTGCCAATCAGTTCCAGCGATTTGGGCTTAATAATCAACAAGTTATGCTGCATCGCATCGGGGTTTTCAAACGTCAGCTCGACTGGCTCGCCTGCTTTTACCACAAACTCTTTGACATCATACTGCATCATTTCTCGGACAGACTTGATTTTGATGCGTTGCAGGTCGGGGTTGGCTTCGGCCATTACCCCAAACGATTCGGCCAAGCCTCCAAATTTTGTTTTCAAATTACCAGATAAACCATTTTTGATACTTGCCAGCAGCGTTTTGTCAGCGGCTGTGGCCAAGGCTCTGCGTTTGGTGTTCCAGCCGTTTGCTATTCCTTTTAAAGCCGAAACTCTGCTGTCTGTTCCTAATCCATTGACCAAACGAATCAACGACAGTACTGAGTCGGCAGCGGCATTTGAGGCATAGCTTCGAGCGGCACGTTCCAACACAAAATCTGAAAAAGTAGCTGGTTTTTTTACTTCAAATTTCTGACTTAGCGTATTGTTTTTTACTTCGTCTGCTTCCACAAACTCATTGCCAGCATCTATTGTGGCCTTGATTGTTATTTCACCACCCTGTTCTGAACTAAACCCAAAAGGCGAGTTCCAGGGCCCGTTATTGCCTTCGGTCAGTTTGACGGTTTGGCCCGAGCCTATGCCATTAGTTAGTTTTCGGCTCACAAAAGCGGTTTTGAGTCCTGCGCCTTCAATCCAGATATTAACCAACGGCGATTTGCCTTTGGGAAAATCTGTATTGCCTAAATTGTTGATTTCTAATGTAATACGGGCATATTCTCTGACTGAAACAGTCGTTGGCTCAATGCTAATGTTGGTAATGGCAAGGTCTGTACCGACTGAACGGTTTTTAGTTATTGAGTTATTGAGTTGTTGAGTTGCTGGGTGATTGGGGGTTGCTGAATGATTGTGCGATTGAGTTACTAAGTGGTTTTCAGTTATTGAGTGATTTGGTTTTTTTTGAGTGATGTATTGTTTCAATAATTTACCTCCGTGGGCAGTTAGTGCTACCGAAAAAGCATCGGGCAGCCAGCGGTCATTTATGTTTGTGTTTTTGTTTAAATGGCCCAATATTACTTTTTCTATTTCGGGGTTTAGGTTTTTTATTTCGGTCAATTTTAGCAGGGCATTCATCGCCACCAACGGCTCTTTGTCGTTGAGTGATTCTGTCAAAAGTTCAGAATTGTTTTTTAAATTATTGGGTAAAATCTGAACGGCTGTCTTGCGGACGGCTGCGCTGGGGTGGCTGAGTGCGCCCACCACTGCGCCCTGCACAATGGCATCAGTTTCGACAAGTCCCAAGCCTTGCAACGTCCAAAGCGCATGAATAGCCGCTACATTTAGCCCCAGTTCGTCCACCGACCGATTCAACACCATCTCTATTAGTTTGGCTCGTACATCTGTCTGCCCACGCTCTACCAATAGCCTTTGAGCATGATTCCGCCAAAATAAATTATCGTTTTTGAGTGTCAATAAAAGTTCGTCTGGATTGTTTTTTGATAGCGTAATTGGCTTATAAACAGGTGCTTGCTTGTATGCAATTCGATACAATCGGCCATGTGTATAGTCTCGTAAGTCAGTCTCATAAGCATTACCCACACCCATCTCAAAGCCGTCGGGTTTGGGGTTGTGTTGAATAATAAAACTGTACCAGTCGGCCACCCAAACAGCACCATCAGGGCCTACTTCGGCAAACACAGGTGCAACCCACTCGTCGGCACCAGCCAATAGGTTAAAGGCTTCTTTGTCTTGGTAGTCTGTACCGTTTTTGACCATCAAGTTTTGGTGCAGTACGTGGCCAGTAGGCTCAGAGACAAAGGCTATCTGGTTCCAGTATTTTTTTGGGAAAGCCCGAGCCGTATAAAAATTTTGCCCCGCTGCTGCCGTGTAGCCACCAAAAACGTCCACCTGCCGCACTCGTGGCGTAATGGTTTTCATGTCTTTGTGGCTGTCAGTTCCATGACCGCCATTATCTTGCCCCATACCCAAAGTACCACTAAAATACCGATGCGGAATAGCCACATACCAGCCATGTGCGCTGTTGGCAGTAGAGCCAAAAATATCACCCGCTTCGTTGAAACCCATGCCCCAAGTATTGTTTGAGGTGCTGGTTATCCATTCCATTTTTGAGCCATCGGGTCTAAATTTAAACAGTGCTTGGCCAAAACTAAGCGTATCGGCATCGTTTTTGAGTTTGCCTTTATAACCTGAGTAACCAACACAACCCCAAATCCAGTTGTCGAAACCATAGTGCAAGTTGCTTGGCCCAGCGTGAGTGTCGCCTGTGCCAAAGCCGCTAAAAAGTACGCTGCGCTCATCGGCTTTGTCGTCGTTGTTGGTGTCTTTCAAAAACAGCATATCAGGTGCTTGACTGACGATTAGGCCGCCATTGGCAAACACCATACCTGTCGGAATACTCAATCCTTCGGCAAAACGGGTAAATTTATCGGCTTTGCCATCGGCGTTGGTGTCTTCGCAAATCAAAATATAGTCGCTGCCGCCTGAGGTTTTGCGCTCGTTGGGGTAGTCTTTGGTGATGAGTACAAAAAGCCGCCCACGCTCGTCCCAAGCCATCGCAATAGGGTGCATTACGTCTGGTTCGTGAGCAAAGGTTTCTAAGGTAAAATCGGGCGGCACTTGAATATACTTGCGAGACTCTTCGGGCGAGAGCGGTGCTTGGCGCAGTTGCGGGCCAGGGCGTTGTTCGTAGTTGGGCAGTTTGGCTTCGGCAAAGTTAAGCATCTTTAAATCAAGGGATTCTAAGTTTTTTATTGCGTTGTCCCCTACTGCCCAGCGGATTCCTTTTTCTAATAAATCAATAAACTCGGGCTTGTTCCAAGTGTTTTCGTCATGGCCATAAGCCGTGTAAAACACCCGCCCTTTGCCGTAGTTTCGTACCCAAGTATAAGGCTCTGTTTTTTGGTTAGGTCGGTCTTTGGCTTGGTCTGGTCCGATAGTTCGCTCTGTCAAAACCAAGTTATCGGCTTGTAGTTTGGTATGTAAGTAGGTTTCGTCAAGGGTTTTAAACTGCTGTACGCCCATCATGGCAGGGTGAGTAGGTCGAGTCCAAACGGGCTGAATGGTATCCCAAGTATGTTTTTGAAACTGCCCACCCATCATTTTGACCAACTCGTCCGAATTTCGGAAACAATAAGTGGCGCAATGAACGGCCACAAAGCCCTTTCCAGAGGCCACAAAATCAAGTAGCGCTTTTTCCTCGGGTTTGCCAATACTGTCCCAGTTGGCGTAGAGCATCAGTGCATCAAATTTGGCTAAGTTGCTGGTATTGAGGTCTTCGAGTTGGTCGCTGTATGTAAAGTTATAGCCCCTGACACCCAAAGCCGACATCAGCGCAGGTACTCGCTCGATGGGGCGGTGGTGGCCGTTGTCGCCCAAAAACAAAACTTCTAAGCGGCGAGGAGTGGTTTGTTGCTGACCAAAAGCCATTAAAGCAAACATTCCGCAGAGTAGGGATAGTAATATTTTTTTCATTTTTTTGTAATTCTTAAAATTTTAAAACAAAGTAAAAAGCGCAATAAAAATACTTCTCATTCAATTCTAAGTATTTACTTTGCTGGCTACTTACCGAATCCACCCCCTTTATGAACATACTCCACGCTTCTACCAAAGAACACAGTGGCCATCACGAAAACCGCCAGCAAAAACAGTTGCGAGGCATAGTACGTTGTTTGGCCAAGTCAAATACAGCTCAGACTATTCCAGAAGTAGCTGAGTTGCTCAAAATAAGCATACCCACCTGCACAAAATTGGTCAAAGAACTACTTGAAAAAAAATATGTAGTCGAAGACGGAAAAAAAGAAACAGATAACGGTCGCAGACCCGAAACGTACTCGCTCAATGTCAATCGCTTTTATGTGATTGGGGTAGAAATATTACTCAAATTTATTCATGTCAGTGTAGTGCGTATAGACGGCGAAGTGATGTACGAAAAAGGAAATAGCCAGTTTGTTTTGGAAAATACTGACGAGGGCTTGGCATACATAGTAGGCTATATCAAAGCGGCCATAATCCAAACCCAAATCGAAACTGACCAAATAGTGGGTATCGGAATTGGACTTGTAGGTGCTGTCAATAGCCATAATGGGGACATCACCCAGTATTTTAACTTTGCACGGGAGACGTTCCGAAAATATTTAGAAACAAAGTTCAAAGTACCTGTACTGATAGACACCGACACCAGAGCTATATGTATAGCCGAACAAGTACAAGGCAAAGCGCAGGGAGTGGCCAATGCCCTGATAGTCAAGATGAGCCGTAGCCTTGGTATGAGTATTGTCTTAAACGGTCAAATAGTTTTTGGAGGCAAAGGGCTGGCAGGTGAACTGGGGCATTTGCAGATTGGCAAACTAAATCGAATATGTAGTTGTGGCAAAAAAGGTTGCCTCGAAACAGAAGTATCGGGCAATGCCCTACAAACCGACCTCAAAGAAGCCTTGCTCAAAGGCGAAACATCGTATTATTTTGAAACATCAAAAGCCGATACCTACCGCTACCACGACCTGATGGCGGCAGTACTTCAAGGCGATGCACTGTCGCTTAGGCTTATTCAAGACCAAGCCGACAAACTCGGCCAAGCATTAGGCAATATGGTCAATCTACTCAATCCAGATTTGATTGTAATAGGAGGAGAGATTGTGATGATTAAAGACTTTTTTATAGATGCCTTTAAGATGGGTCTAAAAAAAACGGCTCTTATCGAGTCATTGACCAACTGCCAAATAGAAGTATCAGATTTGGGCCGCTATTTTAGTTCCAGAGCCGCAGCGTGTATGGTTTTCAAGAATAATGGTTTGACCAAATATTAACGCCATATTCATCTGATAATGCCAAACAATATAATTGCGTTTTGATTTTTGACAAATAATAATTTTTTTATTGAAAATTATAGTCCTGATAACACACATAATAAAACATTTTATTAACTTTGGGGTCATAAATAAGTAATATTTTAAACAAAGACATAGTCAATGTTGTTGTCCAAAAGTACAAAGTTCGAGAGCTGGCCTTGTAACAGAGCCAGTTTACACTAAAATCAATTATTCTTAACCAAATTTTTCTTATGAAACAAAGACTACTTTCGTTGCTTTTGGTAATGGTAAGTTTAGGTGCTATGGCACAGAAGACCATTACAGGAAGCGTAAAAGATGCCAAAACACAAGAAGCCCTCGCAGGCGTTACAGTGTTGGTAACAGGTACTACCACGGGCACGAGTACCCAAGCCGATGGTACATTTTCACTAAAATCACCAAACGATGCCGCTACCATTACAGTTAGCTACATTGGTTATGTCAAAAAAACAGTGTCGATTGGCAACAAAACCAAAATTGACATCGTGCTTGACCAAGATGCCGCTCAGTTGGCAGAAGTGGTGGTAACAGCCCTCGGTATCGAAGGCAAAAAATCGCAGTTGTCTTATGCAACTCAGAGACTGAGCGCAAAAGACCTTAATATGTCTCGCAATGGCGACCTTGCTCAACAGCTATCTGGTCAAGTACCAGGCTTGTCTATTGGTACAAACAGCAGTTCGGGTGTGTCATCGTCTCGCATCACGCTACGTGGTGAGTCGTCGTTGAACATTACCAAAAACCAGCCGCTAATTGTGCTGGACGGTGTGGTTATTTCTAATAACTTAGATGCAACAGGCCAAGGAGAAATTCCGATTGACTATGGCAATGGCTTGACAGACATCAACCCAGACGATATTTTGGACGTGTCGGTTTTGAAAGGAGCAAAAGCTGCTGCATTGTACGGCACTCGTGCCGCCAACGGTGCATTAGTGATTCGTACCAAATCGGGTCAAGAAAAAGGTGGCGTAGGTGTTACATTTACAACGGGAGCGGCTGTTGAAGAAGTAAGTCGCTTTTGGGACGTACAAAAACAATACGGTGGCGGCTTTGATAATGTTTTCAGAACAGACTGGGGTGGCAACTATGGCGCACCAACCAACGGACAGGCAGTTTCGCAGGTAACTTACTTGTTGCCAAATCCAGAAGCCGCACCTTTTAACTTTAAATTGGACAGAACTGGTTTTTTTGACCAAGGACTAAGTACAAACAACAATATAGCGATTTCGAGTTCAAACGAAAAAATGTATGCTCGGGTATCAATCGGTTACTTGAACAACAAAGGCTTTGTACCAAACACAGACTATAACAAAACCAACGTTGGCCTAAGAATGGGTGCAACACTTACCGAAAAACTAAGTGTGGACGTATCGGCAAACTATTCTAAGAGTGGTTCTAAAAACTTGCCAGTTTTGGGAGCAGGTGGACAGGGTATTATCAATAGTATGATTTGGGGTATGGGCAACTACGACTACAATGACTACACTAACTATTGGGCACCGGGCAAAGAGGGCGTTCAACAAAACTATTTCTTGTCGTGGGCAAACAATCCTTTCTTGATTGTAAACGAAAACCTAAATGGATTTGCTCGTAACCGTGTTTTTGGAAACATTAAGGCAACATACAAAATCGACGATCACTTCTCGTTCTTTGCTCGTATCGGTACAGATGGTTATGACGACCGTCGTCGTTCACGCCGCCCATCAGGCCAAAATGGTTTCGCCCTCGGAATGTACCGTGAGCAGAATGTACGCTTTCAGGAAACCAACGCTGACTTTTTGTTGAGTTATAACAACAAAATAAATGATAAGATTGGCGTAAAGATAGATGCAGGTGCCAACCAGATGAACCAAGCCACGTTCAATGGTGTAGCTCAAACCAACGCACTCGGTATTAGAGGTGTTTACAATCTTGGTAATGCCGCCGACCGCCCTACATTGCGCCAAACTGATGCCACAAAACGCATTAACAGTATTTATGGCTCGGCTCGTTTTGACTACCAAAACAAAATTTACTTAGACGTAACAGGTCGTAATGACTGGTCTTCGACATTGCCACTCGACAATAATTCATTTTTCTATCCATCGGTTGGTTTAAGTGCGATTCTGTCAGATATGATTAAACTGCCAAAAGCAATATCGTATGCACAAATTCGTACAAGCTGGGCTGCAACTGGTAACGATACCGACCCATTACTTACAGAAAGAGTATTTGCATTTGGTACATTGCCAAGTTCGGTAGGTAATACTCCACTATTGACCAATGCAGGCTTACGCCCAGAGCGCACTGCCGCTTTTGAGATTGGTACAGAGCTACGCTTTTTGTCGGACAGAATTGGTATCGAAGCCAACTATTATAATAACATGACGACTGACCAGATTTTACAAGTACCAGTAAGTCAGGCATCAGGTGCAACAAGTAGTCTAATAAATGCAGGTAAAGTTCGCAACTCTGGTGTAGAGGTATTATTAAAATTAAAGCCAGTTGCGCTCAATGATTTCAACTGGGATATGACACTTGCTTGGGCTCGCAACCGTGGTATGGTCGAAGAACTGGCACCAGGTGTAACGTCTTATGTAATTGGTCAAGGCCCGTCGGGTGGTACAGTTGAGGCACGTGTCGGTGGCCAAATGGGTGATATTTATGGCCGTGGTTTTGCACGCTCACCACAAGGCGATATTATTTATGACAAAGTAGCCGTTGGTGGTACTACCATCGTTCGGCCAAGAGTTGGTTCGGCTATCATCAAAACTGGTAACTACAATCCAGAATGGACAATGGGCTTTATCAATAACTTCAACTACAAAAACATCAACTTGCGTGTTTTCTTAGACTACCGCAAAGGTGGCTCAATATACACTCAAACAGGTGCATTATTGTACCGTTCGGGCGTAATAACTGAAACATTGGTAGGTCGTGAAACCCCACTTACACCAGTAGGAGTATTACAAAACACTGACGGTACATTTACTGCCAATAATATTACAACCACTGGCCAAGATTATTACCGCTCATACTACGCAGTCGAAAACGTAGAGGCCAATACCTACGATGCTACTTTCTTGAAAGTACGTGAAGTTTCGTTGGGTATTAACCTCAAAAATTACCTGCGTAAATTGCCAGTAGCGAGTGCCAATGTATCGATTTTTGGACGTAATTTGTTTGTAAAATCTACCGATGCTCTTCGCCACTTCAACCCAGAGTCGTTTGCTTTCAATAGCGGTGCGCTTGTACCAGGCTTTGAGGCTGGTCAGTTGCCAACTACACGTACTTATGGCTTTAACCTTACTGTTGGATTTTAAACCTACCTACGATAATGAAAAAAAATACCCTAATATACTCGCTCGTGCTGATGGTCGGACTGACCCTTGGCTGCACCGACAATTTTGAAACGATTAACAAAAATAACAATGCACCGACACAAACCAATGTAGGTTCGCTATTGCCAAGTGTTATTTTTGAGCCAATCAACCCGCACTTTTTGCTACAAACGTGGCTCACCGACCAAGTGATGCAATATACTGTACGCCGCAACGACAATCAGTTAGATGCTTATGACTTTGCCACTGGTCAGGTTTATTTCAGTGGTATCTGGCAAGCAAACTACGCTGCCGTTCGCAATGCCAACGATATGATTGCCGCTGGTGAGACACAAAAGCTACCTGCTTATGTGGCCGCTGGACTAATTATGAAAGCCTATTATATGGCGAGCATCACAGAGTTGTTTATTGATGCACCTTATGCCGATGCAGGCAAAGGCGCAGACAATATCTCGCCTACATACAGCAACCAACAGGCTATTTATGCAGGTGTACTGAAAGACTTAGATGCAGCAAATACGTTGCTCACAAGCTCGGCTTCGTTTACCTTGGGTGGCGATGTATTGTTCAAAGGCGATATCTCGAAGTGGAAAAAAATGGCCAATTCATTGAGACTACGCTACTTGTTGCGGGTATCTAACAAAGATGCAAGTGCAGCGGCTGAAATCAAAAAAATGATTGATAGCCCTGCTACTTACCCTATCATTACGAGCAATGCCGATGCAGCCGTTTATGATTTTAGTGGTGTCATTCCAGATGCCTCTTCGGTTTCTACATTGGTAGCAACGTCATTGACAGGTGTAAGCCCGTCAAAAAGATTTGTAAACTTGCTTCAACCAGCAAACGACCCACGTCTTGACTATTTCATGGTAAAGCCAGTTGATGCAGTGGCTTATCCAAAACATGAAGGCGTGTCGAGTGGTACAACCCGTGAGGCGGCACAATCTACCAATGGAAACTCTGACCGCAACACTTCTACCCTGACACAGCGTTTTACTGTCAATCGTGGTCTGCTCGACTATGCTTTTATTACCTACTCAGAGGTGCAGTTTATATTGGCAGAAGCCCGTATGAAAAACTGGATAATGACTGGTACAGTAAAAGGCTACTATGACAATGGTGTGATTGGTAACTTTGACTACTGGAAAATAACGATGCCAATGGGGTTTATGATGCAGCCAAGTGTAGCTTTCGATGGTACAATGGCACGGTTAATGGACCAAAAATGGATTTCGTATTACTTGGTCAATACCTTGGAGGCTTGGGGTGAGCAAAAAAGAACTGGGCTACCAGCCTTAGTGCCTGGCCCACTTGCTACAACCATTACGGGTGGAAAAATACCAACTCGGGCGTTTTATCCAACACTCGAACAGTCTATTAATGGTACAAATTACAAAGCTGCGGCAGCCAGCATTGGTGGCGACATCATTACGGCCAAGCACTGGTACCAGAACTAAATTTTGATTGAAAAAATGTGCGCCCCGCTGTTGATGATTCCCGGCACGCTTTGCGATAAAACACTTTTTGAGCCTCAAATTGCTGCTCTCAGCGATTTAGCTCACTGTCAAGTGGTCAATCACAGCGTCTCCGATGAATTGTCGGCAGTGGGGCAGCGTATTTTATCGGAGGTCGAGGGTAGTTTTGCAGTCATGGGGTTGTCGTATGGTGGAATAATCGCTTTTGAGCTATGGCGGCAAGCACCCCAACGTATCACCAAAATGATATTGCTCAATACCAACCACCGCTTGCCTTCTGACCAAACTCGGGCTACGCAACAACGTTTTTTGGGAATGTCGGCATTGGGCGAGTTTCGTCACATTACGACCGATTTTTTGAAAGATGTAATGCTGCACCCCAAACACGCCGCAATGCCTTATTTTCGAGAAATAGTATTGAAAATGGCAATGAATACGGGTACAGATTCGTTTTTTAAACAAATCAAAGCCCAGCTCAATCGGCCAGATAGTACACCCGACTTACCTCATATTACTTGCCCAGTGTTGGTAATAACAGGCCGAGAAGATAAAGTATGTACCCCCGAAATTCACCAAGAAATGGCTAATCTTATACCCAACGCCACACTACAAATCATTGAAGAGTGCGGACATTTGAGTACCTTAGAACAACCCGAAATAGTAAACCAGTTGATTAGAAAATGGTGGTTGAACCAAGAATAAAATGCGTAAAAACAAAATAAAGCAAATATTGGCCGATGGCGGAACGGTTTTGAGCGGTTGGTTGCATATTCCTAATACTTGGACTGCCGAAATAATGGCCAATGCAGGTTGGGACTGTCTCACGGTGGATATGCAGCACGGCTTGCACAGCCTCGAAACAGCTATGCAAATCATGCAGGCCATTTCGACTACTGATACTGTGCCTTTTGCCCGCTCGCTCTGGAACGAACCCAGCGGTATTATGCGGCTTTTAGACAGCGGCGCCTATGGCATTATTTGCCCAATGGTCAATAATCGTGCTGAGTGTGAGGCTTTTGTGGGGGCTTGCCGATACCCACCAGTTGGTTATCGAAGTCTGGGGCCTACTCGTGCAAGGGTATATGCAGGTGCTGACTACGGTCAATATGCAAATGAAGAAATACTGACCTTTGCAATGGTAGAAACCCAAGAATCAGTACAAAATATTGACGAGATAAATACCGTGGCGGGCTTAGATGGTATTTTTATTGGCTCTGGCGACTTGAAATTGGCTTACACTGGCCAAGCTACCCACTCGGGGCAATCAGAAGAATTTGAAGATGCAGTAGCCAATGTTTTGGTAAATTGCCAAAAAAACAACACCATTCCAGGTATATGGTGCGCCACGCTTGATGATGCCAAAAAACGCAAAGAACAGGGTTTTCGGTTCATTGCCCTCAAATCTGACAGTATGATGCTCATTGAATATGTGGGCAAAACCGTACAAGAATTAAAACAATTATAGACAGATAGCCATGATTTTTACCGAAACTACCACCTACCAGCTTAACGAAGGCCAACAAGATTTGCCAGGATTTGATAGTAAATATTTGAATATTGTTGATTATATACTTAAAATCACCGAAGAAATTTGGGAACAACGAGCCGTCTGGGTTATTTATGACACTTACGCTGACGACATTCCTGTTCATGTGGGGGCAGGTACTATCTACGGAATAGACGAAATAGTAAAGGGGACACTCAAAACGTTGTCTTCTTTTCCTGACCGAAAAATGGGGGGAGAAGCCGTGATTTGGTCGCAAATTGACGACCTCACTTTTTATTCTTCGCACCGAATTGGCTCAACGGCTACCAACTTGGGCGATACAGCCTTCGGAAAAGCTACTGGCAAAAAACTGTTTTTTAGAACCATTGCCGACTGCGTAGTGGCCGAAAATAAGATTATTGAAGAATGGCTTGTGCGAGATAATCTACACTTGGTGCAGCAGTTGGGTTTTGACCCTATCGCCATGGCCAGACTCGACAAACGCTATAAAGGGCTGCAACCCAACTTTATGAAAAATGGGGCTGTTCGTAAAGAATTTAACACACGGCCAATTACGCCTAACCAAGCCACAGATCTAATAATTTCACTTTTTGAAAATACTTGGAAAAAAAAGCACTTCGCAAATCTTGACCGCTACTATGATGCCTCGGCTACGCTTCACGCTATTTGTGAAAATGACTTGACAGGCCCAAAAGCTATCGAAACCTATCTAAATCAGTTTCTTGAATGTTTTGGTAATATTGATTTTCATTTAGAAAGAGTATCGTCTAACGAAAAAGAGGGAACTTATGAAGTCGCCGCACGTTGGAAAGTCCTTGCCACGCACGCTCACAAAGGCTTTTTTGGCCCAGCCACTGGTAAAGATGTTTCTATGCTGGGAATTAGTCATTTTGTGATACAAGATGGTAAAATTATAGAAGAATGGACGGTTTTTGATGGCTTCGATGTGCTGTGCCAAGTGTATGCCCAATGAGTATGATTGAGTTACTGAATGATTGAGTATAACCATTCCGTGGTCTGTGTCTCACAGACCAGAGCAATGTCCTGTGGAGACACAGGCCACGGAATATGATTGAGCATAACTAACTGCCAATATAATACCATTTTCTTTGGAGGCACAGGTCACGGAGCAGTTATCTTCTTAACATTTACGCATTTTATTATTTAAGCATTACTAAGTTATTGTAAATCAGATATTTATTTAATCGCAATGGCGAACCGTCATTCAGTCATTCGCAATCCAACATTAGTACTTATGAACACCACAACCTTGACAGAACGGCTCATTAAGTTTGAGCAACTTATGCCCTGCAAAGCGGCATTTATCGATGCCAAAACCCCAGGTAGCCACCTCAAAGACAATTATAGCATCATTGGTGGGGGCGTATCAGAAAGTAAGCACCAGCGGGTAAACCTTACCGAAAAACACGGTTTTTGTATTGGGGCAGCAGGTCAGCCGCCGCATATCAAAAACTCGCCACATTCGCATTTTACTGCCGAGGTATTTATGGTTTATAGTGGCAAATGGCGTTTTTATTGGAACAACGACTGTCAAGCAGAGGTAGTGGTAGAGCCCGGTGATATTATTTCGTTGCCTACCAATATGTTTAGAGGATTTGAAAATATTGGCGAGGAAGACGGAATAATTTTTTCTATTTTGGGCCATGACGATGCAGGCGGTGGCGTAGAGTGGTTGCCCCGTGTGATTGAAGAAGCGCAAGGATATGGCCTCATTTTGCTCGAAAACGGTAAATTGGTGGACACGACCATCGGTGAGAAAATCCCCGAAGGCATAAAACCCAAAGCCGTACTTACTGCCGAAGAGTTGGCCACTTTTGACCAATATACCCCCGAAGCCATGGCCAAACACGTGGGAAAGCTCTCAGACTATGTACCATCGCCTTATACAAAATTTGCCAACCAAACGCCCGAAACTATTTTTTGGGTGGACGTAATTGGCCCCGCCGATAGCGAAGGGCATCGTTTTCAAGTAAAACCTGGCGACCATAATGGCGATCAATTTAATGTATATGGTCTAAAAGCCAAAGCCAAAGGCGACACAGGCACGTACAGCCGAGACGAAGTAGAAGTGATGCTCGTCAATCGTGGACAGTTTGAAGTTAGTTGTGAGTATGAAGGCCAGACCCTTTATACTACGCTCAAAGACGGTGATATTATTTCGTTTCCAAAAGGGTCAAGTCGTCGTATCCAGCCTTTGGGAGAAGGCTTTGCGTATTTTGTAGTAGGTGGCGACTATCCCGATGCCCCAGAAATTAAGAGTTAATTATAAAATAAAAAATAAAAAAAATGGCAATTCAATATATCAAGGCAGGTAAAGCCGCAGCAGAAAAACGAGACATAGACCGCAAAGTAAACCAAACTGTCGAAACCATTTTGACCGACATTGAGACCCGTGGTTGGGTGGCTATCAGAGAATATAGCCAAAAGTTCGACAACTGGAATCCATCGGCTTTCAAACTTACTAAGGCCGAAATCCAAGCCTGTATCGATAGCCTTTCGCCACAGGACATTGAAGATATAACGTTTGCACAAACGCAAATTAGACGTTTTGCACAAATTCAGATGCTTGGTTTGAGAGATGTAGAAGTAGAAACTCTACCGGGTGTGATATTAGGCCATAAAAATATTCCAATAAACAAAGTGGGGGCTTATGTGCCAGGGGGCAAATATCCGCTTTTGGCTTCGGCTCACATGGGTATTTTGACGGCCAAAGTAGCTGGCGTAAAGCACGTAATAGCTTGTGCGCCACCCTACGAGGGCAAACCCGCTGCCGCTATTGTAGCTGCTCAAGCTATGGCAGGGGCAGATGAAATTTATGTATTAGGTGGCATTCAGGCTGTGGCGTTGATGGCATTGGGCGCACCTGCCGATGGCCAAAACGACGCCGTTCAGGCCGTAGATATGCTCGTAGGCCCGGGCAACGCTTATGTGGCCGAAGCCAAACGTCAGCTTTTTGGTCGTGTGGGCATTGACCTACTGGCTGGGCCAACTGAGACTATGGTGATTTGCGATGATACAGTAGATGCCGAATTGGTAGCCGTAGATTTATTGGGGCAAGCCGAACATGGCCTTAATTCGCCCGTAGTTTGTATTACCAATAGTAAAAAAATAGCTACTGAACTACCCGCTCAAATAGAAAGCGTACTGGAACGTCTCAACACCCGAGACATAGCCAGAGTGGCGTGGCAAGACTATGGTGAGATTATATTGTGCGATACCAAAGAAGAAATGTTGCAAGAATCAGAGCGAATTTGTAGCGAACACGTGCAAGTAATGACCGACGATGACGATTATTTTTTCAAGAACATGACCAATTACGGTGCTTTGTTTTTGGGCGCACGCACCAATGTAAGCTATGGCGACAAAGTAATTGGCACAAATCATACGCTACCTACCAAAACCGCAGGACGTTATACGGGCGGACTTTGGGTTGGCAAGTTTATAAAAACCCACAGCTACCAACGCATCTTGACCGATGAGGCGAGTGTGATGATTGGAGAATATTGCTCTCGTTTGTGTGCCTTAGAACATTTTGCTGGCCACCAAGAACAAGCCGATATTAGAGTGCGAAGATTAAAAAAATAACTATATTGCCCTTAACTATACCCTAAATAAACACATAACATGGTCGAATTTGGATTACTCAACTGGACGATTGTACTGGTGTTGTTCGCCATTTTTCTTACCATGGGCTATATCATTAGTCGCAAAGTAAGCACTGCCGAAGATTTTTATAAAGGCCATGAGGCCATCCCGTGGTGGGTTATTGGCATATCGGTAGTGGCTGCTTATGTGAGCGCCATGACTTTTTTGGGTGCGCCTGCTTGGGCCTACAAAGCGGGGCTTTCGGTTATTATTATTCATATCAATTACCCGATTGTGATTTTTGTGGTGGTTGCTTATTTCTTTCCGTTTTTTTATAATAGCGGAGTTATTTCTATCTATGATTATTTAGAAAAACGATTTGGTAGCACCTCTCGCATCACTATTTCGGGTATTTTTCTGCTTACACAAGCCTTGTCTTCGGCGGCGGTATTGTATGGTACGTCGTTGGTTATTGGTTTTATTACAGGGCTTGATGTCATTTACTGTATTTTTATTGTTACCATGATGGCCCTCACTTATACCATTATGGGGGGTATTTCGGCTGTAATCTGGATAGAGTTGGTACAGGCAGTTATTTTTGTAACAGGGGCAGGAATTATCATGTACACCCTACTCACCAAACTGCCTTTGCCGCTTGCCGACACTATTGCCGAACTCAAAACCATGGGAAAACTCAATCCGATTAAATGGGGTTTAGATTTTAGCGACACTACCTCGGTTTGGGCGGGTGTAGTGGCCATGACGCTCTACCATATTACCGTTTGCGGTACCAACCAAATGATGGTTCAGCGAACACTTACGGCCAAAAGTATTGGCGATGCCAAAAAATCCTTTTTAATTATTGGCTTTGCAGGCTTCTTTATCTACTTTTTGTTTGTGTCGTTGGGTGCGCTTTTTTATCAATATTATGGCGGCAAAAAATTTGACAATGACAACATGATTATCCTGCAATTTGCGGCCAATTACGGCTTGCCAGGGTTGATGGGCATTGTGGCCGCTGCCGTTATGTCGGCCAGTATGTCGAGTTTGGCTTCGGCCTATAATGCACTTTCGACCATTACACTTATTGATTTTTACCAAAAAATAAGTAAGACATCTCAAACACCAGCTTACAACCTAAAACTCTCTCGGCTATTTACGGCTTCGTGGGCGGCTTTTATTATTATACCAGCCATTTTGTATTCTACACTCGACAATACTTCTATTTTGGAACTATTGACCAAAATAGGTTCGTTTTTTGTGGGGGCAAAGTTGAGTATGTACGGCCTCGGTTTTTTCTCTAAACACACTACCGAAAAAGGCTTGATGGTGGGCGTGGTATTGGGTATGGTTACAGTTTGGGTGGTGGCTGCCACCACAACCATTGCCTGGCCGTGGTATTGTCTGATTGGTTCAACGGTCAATGTTTTGGTAGCCGTTCCGCTTAGTATTTATTGGACGGGCTACCAGCCTGAATGGTCTCAATACTCGATTCCAGGACAGAAAAAAATGTTTAAAGACAAAGGTTTACCCGAAAAAGATGGTGGTTGGTATTTAGTACCTGGCAAAATAGACCCACCACTTTATTACCTATTAGCCTTTTTTGTACTGACTATTTTATTTTTATTGGGTTTACAAACTTGGTTATAGGCGCATGACATATCAAAAAATAGCCCTTGTTACTGGCGGCGGTGGTGGTATTGGCTCAGAGATTTGTCGGGCGTTGGCAAGTGCTGGTTATCAGGTAGTTGTAAATTATCAGAGTAATGAGCAAAAAGCCAAAGCCACGCTTGATAGCCTCGCAGGCGAGGGGCATTCGTTGTTTAAAGCGAGTGTAACCGATAGTGAATCATTGGGAGAGATGGCTGAGTTCGTCAAATCAAAATACGGACGTTTAGATATTTTGGTTAATAATGCGGGCATCACAAAACCCGTTCCCCACGCCGATTTAGATGCTTTGGAGGACGAATGGTTTGACAGAATTATGCAAACTAACGTGCGAGGTTCTTTTGCGATGGTTCGGGCGTTCAAGTCGTTGTTGTTACTTGGTAGTCAGCCCATTGTTATCAATATTTCGTCAATAGCAGGCCAAACGGGCGTAGGTAGCAATGTGGCTTACTGTGCCTCAAAGGCCGCCATAGACTCTATGACACGGTCGTTGGGGCGGGCTTTGGCTCCCCAAATTCGGGTAGTTTCACTTTCGCCAGGCTGGGTAATGGGCGAGTACGCAGCCCGTTCTCCAGCAATTAACATACAAGAACAAAAAAATAAAACACCGCTCAATCGCTTGGCAGAAGCCCAGGACGTGGCGAAAGCTGTTCTTGCCATTGCCGAAACTTTTACTTTTTCGACAGGTTGCATTTTTCCAGTTGATGGAGGGCGGCCACTTTTATAAAACGTAATTTTTATTAGTAAATGACTGATTTTCAAGAAATAAAACAAGTTGTTCGTGCTTTTACTTTGGCATTTGATAAAGCACCTGGTCAAGACCTAACCGATACGCTCAAACAATACACAACGCCTGACTATCATTGGCGTGGAATGCACCCTTTTTATGAACAATATGGTGCAGAAGCCGTCGTCGAAACGTTTTGGAAACCACTTAGAGCTGCCTTTTCGCCTATTCAGCGGCGAGAAGATGTCTTTTTTGCAGGGGCAAATAGTTGTGATAACGGCCAGTCGGCTTGGGTTGTTAGTATGGGAAACTTGCTGGGACTGTTTGATAATAATTGGTTGGGGATTCCATCAACAGGCAAGATGATTTTTATTCGTTATGCAGAATTTCACCGAGTAACCAACGATGGTAAAATTGCCGAAACTGCTTTTTTTTGTGATATTCTGAGCGTAATGCACCAAGCAGGGCATTATCCGTTGCCTCCAATGACGGGTGCAGAGATGCTGTACGCAGGCCCTTGCACGCATGACGGGCTACTTTTTGGGGTACAAGACCCTGTCCAAACCTTGAAGACCCGTGAGTTAGTAGCCAAAATGGTAAGCGATCTCAACGAACTCAACGTGTCGGGTTTTGATAGTTGCCCGCCCGAATTTTTGGCTCGCACTTGGCACGAAGATATGATTTGGTATGGTCCAACTGGTATTGGTAGTTCTTATACCATTGCCCGATACCAGCAACAACACCAGTATCCGTTTCGTCAAAACCTCAAAGATAAAGTTTACAATGGCCACATCGCCAGCATTGCCGAAGGGCATTATTGCGGCT
>JAYWHT010000043.1:0-52298 GCA_043777595.1 Spirosomataceae bacterium | reverse complement strand
CTACTTCAATTTCTTGGGTCGGGTCGTTGAGTTTTAGTATCGGTTTCAGAATCTTCATGTAGTCCAATACCGCCAATGTCATCGAAACTCGTCCGTTGTTGGCCAACGTAAACGGCTGCTTGAAATCTACCCAAATTACATCACCAATAGAGTCTCTGACAATTTGTGCTTTCAATAATTGATTATTGGCTATGGGTAGTTTATCTATTTTTTTTCCTCCATCAATCGTTTCTGCATCTCTCAATATGGCTGGGAGTGGAGTGGGGGCTTTTTTAGGAACTTTATCGCCAAACGGTTTTTGAGTTTGGCCAACGACAACCGAGCAAGTCAAAACAAATAAAAACAAAATTGTGTTTTTCATGGTAAGGTAAATTTTGAAACACTAAGGTAAAACTTTGTTTGGATATAGGCAATGTTTTTTATTATTTGGTATTATTTACATCGAAGACATCGCTTTAAGTGAAGTCTTCGATGTATTTTTAGGTAGAAATAGAAACATTCTTTGATTTAATTGTAATTTTTAAAAAATGCCAATAAAATTTGGTGTTAGTGCCATTATACCAAATAAAAATTTTGCTATATTGCAATATTATTAAATAATAAACTGAAACAAACTACTCGAAAGTTTGGTTTACTTATTGCCTTGTGTTTAGAATAGATTTTTGGACTAACTTACTTTTTTTACAACAAAACCATGTTAGAATTTGACCAGCAGGGGCTATATCGCCCAGAGTTTGAACATGATGCCTGTGGCATAGGTTTCCGTGCCAATATGAAAGGCCATAAGTCTCATCAAATCGTTGCCGATGCCATCATCATGCTCGAACGTATGGACCACCGTGGGGCTTGCGGCTGCGACCCGAACACAGGCGACGGTGCAGGTATTTTGATGCAAATTCCACACGAGTTTTTTGTTGAAGAAGGACTCAAAAAGAAAATTTTATTAGACAATTCACCAAAAAAAAATATCATCTTGCCACTCTCTGGCGAGTATGGCGTGGGTATGGTGTTTTTTCCAGAAGATGCCACCGTTCGCCAAAACTGTAAAGAAATCTTAAACCGCAAAATTGAACAATTGGATATGACTCTGCTGGGTTACAGAGAAGTACCAACCCAAAACGATACGCTCGGCGAAGGCTCTGGCTCGGTTGAGCCGCATATTTTGCAAGTATTTATCAAACGGCCAGATGATGTAGCCGACGAATTAGGCTTTGAACGTAAACTCTATGTGCTGCGGCAATATGCCACTCGCCTTATCAGAAATACCGTACAGGGCGCAAAGAACAACTTTTATTTTTCGTCCCTGTCTTGCCAAACCATTTCTTACAAAGGTCAATTAACAACTGGCCAATTAAAATACTATTTCCCTGACCTTCACAATCAGTCGGTTGTATCGGCGTTTGCCATTATCCACTCTCGCTTTTCGACCAATACTTTTCCGTCTTGGAAGTTGGCACAGCCGTTTAGGTACATTGCCCACAATGGCGAAATCAACACTGTCAAAGGTAATGTAAACTGGATAAGGGCTGCCGAAAAATCAATGTGGTCTGAAAATTTTTCAGAAGAAGAACTTGATATGATTTTGCCAATTTGCGGCTCAACCAATTCAGACACTGCCCACTTAGACAACGCCATTGAGTTGCTGTATTTGTCGGGGCGGTCGTTGCCACACGTCATGATGATGCTCGTACCCGAAGCATGGGATGGCAACGAGGCCATGGACCCTGACCGTAAGGCATTTTATGAGTTTCATGCGTCGTTTCAAGAACCTTGGGACGGCCCTGCATCGATTTCATTTACAGATGGCAAAATAATCGGTGCAACCCTCGACCGCAATGGCCTCAGACCTTCAAGGTTTTGGGTACTCGACGACGATACCGTTATCATGGCCTCAGAAGCAGGCGTACTTGATATTGACCCGGCCAAAGTAGTATCCAAAGGGCGTTTGCAGCCTGGGCGTATGTTTGTGGTGGATATGGAAAAAGGCCGAATTGTACCAGACGAAGAACTCAAAGCCGAAATTTGCGCTCGCCAGCCGTATCAGAAGTGGCTCGATGAGCATAAAATCAAAATTTCTGAGTTGCCATCTTCGCCTCGCCCGTTTACACATTATTCAGACGAAAATTTATTGAAACGTCAAATCTCGTTTGGCTTTACGTCCGAAGATCTCAGAATGGTATTGGGGCCAATGGCCGAGAGCGGAGTAGAGGCCGTAGGCTCGATGGGAACAGATGTGCCGCTGGCGGTGCTGTCTGACCAAAGCCAACATTTGGCCAATTATTTCAAACAACTTTTTGCACAAGTAACCAACCCACCAATAGACTCCATCAGAGAGCGATCTATTATGTCGCTGATTTCGTTTGTAGGTGCCGGCGAAAATATTTTGACTGAGTCGCCCAAACATTGCCGCCAAATAGAACTCGACCAGCCCGTGCTGACCATCGAAGAGTTTGACAAACTACGCTGGGTGGATAAAGAGCATTTTCAGGCCAAAACAATTAACACTTATTTCAGAGCAGACCAAAAAGGCGATGGCCTCAAACGTGCCTTAGAGCGCATTTGTCGCTATGCCGAAGATGCCATCGAAGACGGATTCGAGATTATTATTCTCTCAGACAGAGCCATCGACACTGACCATGCACCGATACCGTCGTTATTGGCCACATCAACCATTCATCACCACCTAATTCGTAAAGGTTTGCGTGGTAAAGTGGGTATTTTGGTCGAAGCAGGTGATGTCTTTGAAACGCATCATTTGGCCACACTCATTGGCTATGGCGCAGCGGGTGTTTGTCCGTATATGGCCTTTGAAACGATAGATTATATGAGTCGCAAGGGTATGATAGCCCCCCCCGCCCCCGATGGGGGAGCCAATAAGAAAGCCCCCATCGGGGGTTTGGGGGCCAATTATATCAAGGCCGTCAATAAAGAACTGTTAAAGATATTCTCGAAAATGGGAATATCTACTTTGCAGTCGTACCAAGGCGCACAGATTTTTGAATGTTTGGGAATAAATAAAGACGTAGTCGATAAATATTTTACAGGCACAATATCACGAATTGGTGGCATGGGTCTAAATGAAATCGCCAAAGAAGTACTGATTCGGCACCGAGTAGCGTACCCCGAAACACCACTACCAAATGCTCGCTTAGAAGTAGGCGGTTTTTATCAGTGGAAGCAACGTGGCGAAGTGCATATCTTCAATCCACAAACGATACATTTATTACAACAATCGACCAGAGATACTGACACCGAAAAAGGCTACCAGACTTTTAAACGATTCTCGAAACTAATAGACGACCAAACCACCAAAGCCCTTACGCTAAGGGGTCTATTGAAGTTCAAAAAAGGAAACTCTGTACCCTTGAACGAGGTCGAGCCTGTCGAGGCTATCTTCAAACGTTTTGCTACGGGTGCTATGTCGTTTGGGTCAATATCGTGGGAAGCACACAAAACGCTGGCCATAGCCATGAACCGCATAGGCGGTAAGTCCAACTCTGGCGAAGGTGGCGAAGATGAGCAGCGTTTTGATAGATTGCCCAACGGCGACTGGATGAACTCGGCCATTAAGCAGGTAGCATCAGGCCGTTTTGGTGTAACAAGCCACTATTTGACCAATGCCGCAGAACTTCAAATAAAAATGGCGCAAGGTGCAAAGCCCGGCGAAGGTGGGCAGTTGCCAGGCCACAAAGTCGATGATTGGATAGGCCGCACACGTCACTCAACACCTGGTGTAGGGCTTATTTCGCCACCACCACACCACGACATATATTCAATCGAAGACTTGGCGCAGTTGATATTTGACCTTAAAAATGCCAATCGGGCGGCCAGAATCAGTGTAAAATTAGTGTCGGAAGCAGGTGTAGGAACAATAGCCGCAGGCGTAGCCAAAGCCCACGCCGACCATATTTTGATAGCAGGCCACGATGGCGGAACGGGCGCATCGCCCCTTAGTTCGGTACGCCACGCAGGCTTGCCGTGGGAACTGGGCTTGGCCGAAACCCACCAAACATTAGTAAAAAACAAACTTAGAGGCCGTGTAACTGTACAAGCCGATGGCCAGATGCGGACAGGCAAAGATTTGGTTGTGGCGGCTCTGCTCGGTGCGGAAGAATTTGGTGTAGCCACGGCTGCATTGGTTTCGGTGGGGTGTATCATGATGCGAAAATGCCACCTCAATACTTGCCCCGTGGGCGTGGCTACTCAAAACAAAGAACTACGAGCGCTGTTTACAGGCAAACCCGAGCACGTGGTAAATATGATAACTTTTATGGCCGAAGAAATGCGTGAAATTATGGCGCAGTTGGGTTTTAGAACCATAAACGAAATGGTAGGCCAGTCGCAATATTTAGAAATGCGTGAGGACATTAAACATTGGAAATACAAAGGACTTGACTTTGCACCGATGCTCTACAAAGAACCAACGGGCTTGGACGTGGCGCAGTTCAAACAAGAAGACCAAGACCACGGCATTGATGCCATCTTGGACTGGGAACTTATCAAAAAAGCACAACCAGCCCTCGAAAGTGCCGAAGAGGTATATGCCGAATATCCAATCAATAACTTAGACCGTTCAGTGGGCAATATGCTCTCAAACGAAATATCTAAACTGTATGGCGGGCCGGGGCTGCCGAAGGGGACTATTCATTTTAAATTTAAAGGAACGGCTGGCCAGAGTTTTGGAGCATTCAACACTGCTGGCATAAGGCTCGAACTCGAAGGTGATGCCAACGACTATTTTGGAAAAGGGCTTTGTGGCGCAGACTTGGTAGTTTATCCTGACAGTAGGGCCACATTCAAACCTGAAGAAAATATCATTGTCGGTAATGTGGCTTTTTATGGAGCCACATCGGGCGAATCGTATATTCGTGGTACGGCTGGTGAGCGTTTTTGTGTCAGAAATT
The DNA here is from genome assembly GCA_043777595.1 of Spirosomataceae bacterium. Lineage (GTDB taxonomy): Bacteria > Bacteroidota > Bacteroidia > Cytophagales > Spirosomataceae > JAYVJH01. Next base: position 47,394 of record JAYWHT010000043.1, on the reverse strand, counting down.
CAGGTGCAAAAGTAGTTGTAGAAGGAATTGGCGACCATGGACTCGAATATATGACTGGCGGAGTAGTAGTAATTTTGGGCGAAACTGGCCGTAACTTTGCCGCAGGAATGTCGGGTGGGGTGGCTTATGTTTGGGATAAAAACCAAGATTTTGCCGCCAAAGTCAATAAAGAAATGGTAACACTCGCAGCACTTAACGATGAAGACCAGCAGATTGTGTTTGAATTTATCGAAAAACATTTTGAAAACACAACCAGCAACGTGGCCTTTCAGATGATGCAAGAATGGCCAAAATATGCCGCCCAGTTTGTACGAGTACTACCAAACGATTTTAAAAAAGCACTCGAAAGCCGTAATATCAGCCTAACAGAGCAAATTGCCAATAAAAACATTGTCTATCAAGATATTACGATGGACGTTGTGAATCAGTAATTGATTTGCTAACTTTGTTTTATTGAAATTATGAAAGCTAAAGAACTCATTAAATTGATAGAGGCCGATGGTTGGTTTTTTGTTAGACAACGTGGAAGCCACGCCGTTTATCGGCACAAGCTAAAAACTGGTATTGTAGTTATGAGTCATCATGGACTAAATAAAGATATGCCAGATGGAACTGAAAATTCTATTTTGAAACAAGCTGGATTGAAATAACCACAAAACAAAATAAAGATGCAATATTTAGTTATTTTTGAAGAAAGCACAGATGGTGGATACTTTGCGTATGTACCTGATTTAGAGGGATGTACGTCTTTTGGTGAAACAATGGAAGAGTGTAGGATAAACATACACGATGCCATAGAAATATATTTGGACGAACTCAAAAGCGACGGTATTACAGTACCAATCCGACAGAAAAAATACGCAGAGTTAATGCTCGTTTAACACATCGTAATATTAAATCACCATGAAAAACTGGGAAGACATAGCCACTACATCTGAGCATCATGCTGCGGTCGAAATCAAAAAATCTTTTGACGAAGGAAACCTTCATGATGTCGAAGAAGGATTAGAAATACTATTAGATGTTATGGCCAGAGGCGAAAAAAGAGCATTAAGAAGCCAGTTAATAAGGCTAATGGTACACATTCTAAAATGGAAAATTCAACCGCAAAAACGATCAAGAAGTTGGGTTTTAACAATTTCTAACGCCCGTTTTGAAATAGAAATGGAACAAAAATATAGCCCATCGCTCAATAAGGCACATATTGAAGAAATATGGGAAAATTCATTAAAACAAGCTAAAAAAGAAGCCCAAATCGAAACTGATATGTCTATCAAACATATCGAAAACTTGACCTGGGAAGAAGTTTTTGAAATAGAATACAGTCTGTAACAAATAAATGATTGGTGAAATCACTCATTCACCGACTAAACAATGGGAAAACCAACTGGATTTTTAGAAATAGAAAGAACACTACCCAAAAAACGGAGCGTGTCAGAACGTAGATTGGACTACCGTGAAGTAGAACAACCACATGATGAAACCCTCTCGACAGGCCAAGCGGCTCGTTGTATGGACTGCGGTATTCCGTTTTGTCATAGTGGTTGCCCGCTGGGCAATATTATTCCTGAGTTCAACGATGCAGTCTATGAACAAAACTGGGAATATGCTTATCAGATACTGAGCAGCACCAATAATTTTCCTGAATTTACAGGTCGAATCTGCCCTGCGCCTTGCGAGTCATCGTGTGTGTTGGGTATCAACAAGCCGCCTGTTGCGATTGAATTTATCGAAAAATCAATCATCGAAACCGCTTATGCCAAAGGGTATGTCAAACCACGTATTCCTGCCAAACGGACTGACAAACGTGTGGCAGTCGTTGGCTCTGGCCCAGCGGGTTTGGCCACTGCCGCACAGCTCAATTATGCTGGCCATACTGTAACGGTCTTTGAGCGTGCCGACCAGATTGGGGGCTTGTTGCGCTATGGAATACCAGATTTTAAATTAGAAAAAACAGTAGTTCAACGCCGTGTAGAACTCATGGAAGCCGAAGGCGTGAAGTTTAGAACTAACGTAAATGTAGGTGTGGACATCACGACCGAGTTTTTGTTGAGCGAGTACGATGCCGTTGTGTTGAGTACAGGCTCGACAGTGCCACGCAATGTACCTATCGAAGGCAGAGAACTCAAAGGCGTTCATTATGCCATGGAGTTTTTGAGCCAACAAAACAAACGGGTGTCGGGCATTGACGTACAAATAGACCACCGTGGAGTTAGTTACAATGGCGATATTTTTGCGACAAACAAAAACGTAGTCGTGATTGGTGGTGGCGATACTGGCTCAGACTGTGTAGGTACATCAAACCGTCATGGTGCGGCTTCTGTAACACAAATCGAATTGCTGGCTATGCCGCCCAAAGAGCGAGACAGTAGCACACCGTGGCCGAACTGGCCGATGATGCTCCGCACCAGTACCTCACACGAGGAAGGCTGCGAGCGCAGGTGGTCTATCAATACCAAAAAGTTTGTTGGTGACGAAAATGGAAATCTCAAAGCTCTGCAAGTTGTGGACTTGGACTGGCAAAAAGATGCTGATACGGGCCGCCTGGCGATGCGTGAAGTAGCTGGCTCGGAGCGTGAAATACCCTGCGAACTGGCACTATTGGCGGCTGGATTTCTGCACCCAAAACATGAAGGACTGTTGGACTTGCTGGGTGTAGAATACGACGACCGAGGCAACATAAAGGCTGTTAATTATCAATCGACAACCAACCCCAAGGTATTTGCTGCTGGCGACTGCCGCCGTGGGCAATCGCTGGTCGTTTGGGCTATTTCAGAAGGCCGTGAGGCTGCTCGCAAAGTTGATGAATACCTCATGGGTGAGTCGCTACTCGAAGCCAAAGAAATAGGAATGTTGAACGAGGCATTTGCCTAACAAAACAAACAATTTATCGAACGACCAACGCCTCAATATGTACCTCATATTGGGGCGTTGGTCGTTCGATGGTAATCATTTTTTCAATCCAATGACCACAACCATATGATCAAAAATAACAACCAGCCCTAAAACCACGCTTCCTGCATTTCGACTGTGATGTGGTCGTTGCTCAATAGTCTGCGAGACAGCGACTCGACCTTAATCAGCTCGTATTCAAAGAAATAGCGGGTACAGGCCAATTTGCTGTTATAAAAATTGCTATCGCTTTCTGATACATTACCATTCAAAGCCTCTTGCGCTACTGCTGCCTGTCTGAGCCATTGCCACGACAACACTACAAGGCCAAACATTTCCAAGTAGAGAGTGGCATCGGCTAAGTATATTTCTGCGTTTTGTGGTGCAAGGCTCAATAAATGTGCGGTTACTTGTTGGACTTTGGCCAATGCTTTTTCTAATTGTAGGCAATGATTCTGTAAACTTTTATGTGCTTTGGCTGCGGTCAAAGTTGCCGTTATTTCTTCCATCAATATTTGTACGCTTCGGCCTTGTTTGATTGTAATTTTTCGACCCAACAAATCCATACCATGAATACCCGTTGTGCCTTCGTGAATGGGGTGGATACGGGCTTCACGGTAAAACTGTTCAACTGGAAAATCGGTTGTGTAGCCAGCCCCTCCCAATATTTGAACGGCGGCACTTGTGGTTTGGCAGCACATTTCAGACGGATAGGTTTTGGCGATAGGTGTCAGCAAATCGAGTAAGAGTTCATACCGCTCTTTGGTTTGGCCTTCCGATACATGAACCAAGTCTGACAGCAGCCCGCAATACAACAACAACGACAACGAACCCTCAACGACTGATTTCTGAAACAACAACATACGCTTAACGTCGGCATGGCGAACGATAAACGCCTGTGGTTTTGAGGGGTCTTTGTCGGCAATGGGGCGGCCTTGTGGGCGTTCTTTGGCATATTGCAGCGAAGCATAGTAGGCAGCCGTACCGATGGCGGCGGCGTTCATGCCTACACCTATTCGGGCTTCGTTCATCATCTGAAACATGTAACTCAGCCCTTTGTGTGGCTCGCCAACCAAATAACCATAACAATCGTCGTTTGAGCCTACCATCAAGTGGGCAATCGGTGCGCCTTTGTAGCCCATTTTATGATAAACCCCAGCCGTCAGCACGTCGTTGCCAGTTAATGAGTTGTCGAGTTGTTGGGTTGTTGGGTTCATTCTCTTTTGAGGTACTACAAACAATGAAATACCTTTTGCGCCTGCTGGGCCACTTTTTATTTTGGCTAACATCAGGTGAACTACGTTTTCACATGCGTCGTGGTCGCCGCAAGAAATATATATTTTTTGGCCTTTTATTTTATAAACACCCTCTTTGTCAGTGGCTTCGGCTGAGGTGCTGATGTCTGACAGTGAGCTACCAGCATCGGGTTCGGTGAGTGCCATTGTACCTTGCCAGAGGCCGCTGTACATGAGGGGCGTGTAAGTGTCTATGAGTGATTTTGACCCAAAACTACGAATCAGATTAGCTGCCCCAGTAGTCAAAAACGGAAACACACTTGCCGAATAGTTGGCCGCCTGAAAAACAAAAGCCGCTGCATTGTGAACCACCGAGGGCAACTGCTGGCCGCCTTCTTGGTAGCTAAATGGGGCGTTTATCCAGCCATCATCGCCAAACCGCTTGACGATAGCTCTCATACCTTCGTGTACTCTTATTTTTCCATCGACAAGTTGTGGCTCTTTTCTGTCCATTTCTGTCAGTAGCGGCAGCAACATCTTATCAGCAATTTGCTCTGCGGCATCTATCACCATATCAAACGACTCACGGTCGTGGTCTTGAAAATAAGTATATTGGCTTAGTTGCTCTACGTTTAGTAGTTGGTATAAATTAAATTGTAGGTTGCGTTTTGAAAAAAACATTGTATATTCTTAGTTAAACAATAGGGTTTACTATTTTTATTTGAGGAAATGCGCTAAAATCGGCGGTGTTACGTGTATAAAGTTCGTAATCATACTCGATAGCCGTTGCCGCAATAATGGTATCGCCCAGAGACAGTTTACGTTTTTGTCGTAAAGCAATAGCTGTTTCAATTATAGAATCTGAAATAGTTAATGTGTGCAAGCAAAAAAATACGCTCTCAAAGTATCGTTTACTTTGGCTGTCTAACCGATGAAAACCCAATACTTCCACTTTTGAGATACCAGAGATGCAGCTTTCAGGGTCTTTAATCAATGCCCGTAAGTAGGCATACTCAGGTAGAGCAGAATAAATGATTAGATTGCTATCAAGAATACGCATTACTCAATTTCTAAAGGGTAAGGTTCGGTCTTGGCGGCTTTGAGAAAATTCAGACAAAAAAGTATCTGGATTCTCAATAGTTACTCCTTTGTCTATTATGTCAAAAGCATCTTGTCGTGCTATTTTATTTTTAGCGCCTGTTTGTGGGCTATCAAAGGGTAAAATGATAACCTCTAAGGTTTGTTTCTGGTATTCGGTCGGAAGGGTAATAGATAAGATATTGCTATCTGCCTCTACTATTTGTCGTAAGGCATTCATTGGCTTGTTGGTTTTTATTACGAAAGTATAAAAAATATTTTAAATACATTCAAACAATCAAGCAAACTGCTTAACAACCTGAGCGATATGCTCAGAATCATAAGATTTGGTCTGCCAGCTTTCTAACCGATTGTCCATTAGCTTGAACCATAGCGGCGGCACCAGCGATAGCAGTATCATAACAGGATAGCCAAAAGGTAGTTGTGGACTTTCGTCAAAATGACGCAATACTTGGTAAGGCCGAGCCGCAAAAGCGTGGTGGTCGGAGTGGCGTTGTAGCTGAAACAGCATCAGGTTGCTTATCAAGTGGTTGGCGTTCCACGAGTGGAGCGGGTTTACTCGCTCATATTTACCTGCCGACACTTCTCTCCGTACAATGCCATAATGCTCAATATAATTGACACATTCTAACGATAAAAAAGCAATTACGCTCTGAACCACAAAAAACAACGGAACAATCCAGAGAGTGGTGGGTATTGGGTTGTTGGTTGCGAGTAATAAATAACAAAAGGCTACGAGTATGCCGCAAAACAATACTGGTAGTATGGCAAATCTTATCATTTCGTTGTGCCTGCTCCATGTCGCTTTACTTTCACGGGCGAGGCGTTTGGCTTCTATTTGCCAAGCACTGCGGTAGCTACCAACGACAGACTGAATCCAAAACTGAAAGACTGTTTGGCCTTTTCGAGACGTAGCGGGGTCGTGCGGGGTGGCTACGTGTACGTGGTGGCCACGATTGTGTTCAATAAAAAAGTGCATATAACTCACCGTCATCAGGGCCATTTTGCTATGAAACTTCGCTATTGGGCTTTGGCGATGGCCAAGTTCGTGGGCAACGTTGATAATACCCGCCGAAAATACCCCCAAACTAAGCACCAAGCCGATACTCTGAACGACAGTAAGGCCGTCGAAAACCAACACATAACTACCCCAAAACAGTAGCCCAAGCTGAATATAAACATTTGAATAAACCAATATATCAAAATAGACATCGTCAGTCAGGCTCTCAAAGTCGGTTCTGACTACGTTGTGTGGGTCTTTACCGATGAGTTCGTCTAAAAATGGAGTGATGGCATAGACATAAACAAAGCCCGCAAATGTCCAGTTTGGGCCGCCAAGGTAATAAGTCAAAACGATAATAGCCGGAAAGGTATATCCAACCAAGAATCCTAATTTTTTAATGAGTTGCATGGTATTAGTCAAATATTTTGTTACAATATTACAAATATCTCAATCAAAAACAAAACAGCCGCCTCAAGTAGAGCGGCTGCTTTGTTAAACCTAAAACGATGACTTAATGTTTTGAATATTAAAACTTTATTGTTAGGTTGGCATTGAGCATTGTACCCAACTGGCTAAACTGTGAACCGTTGTAGCCTGTGATGTCGTAGCGACCGCTGAAACCTAAGAAACCTCTCAACAACGCTTTGTCTTCTGCCTTGGCGATTGCCTTGGCACCTTTGTCGTTTTGAGCCACTAAATCCCACTTAGGTAACACGTTCAGTAGGTTGTTTGCATTGAGGGTAAACGATACTTTGTCGTTGAACAAGTAGCTTACGCTTAGGTCTGTAACAACGGCTGGTGAAAATACCGCTTTGATGTTTTCCATGTCGCCGCCACCATTATCTAAATCCTGGAAATACGTTGAGCCGAAGAGTGTGTTATTTAAGTTAATAAATATTTTACCCATTGAATAGTCTAATCCTAAGATTGACTTGTAGCGTGGGCGGCTTTCTGTCAATAACGACCTGATTTGAGTATTCAAAATACTTGAACTTGCGGCTTTTATTGGGGCTGGCTCGTTGGGTAAACCTACGATTTCGTTTTTCAAGGTAATGTTACCAGCAAAGTTTATACCTAATTTACCTGTTCCCAATTCGATATTTCTGTATGAAACCACATAGTCAATACCTGTATTTAGGGTTTCGATACCATTCACAAAAAACTGAACGCTTGATAAATCATAATTACCTGCGCCCGTAGCAGTACCTTTCAAAATACGGCCTAAGTCACTGGTTGGTACAGCCAAATCTTTGTCGCCAGTCGAGATAGAAGAACTGTAAACGATGCGATCTTTTACAGCTATACTGTAATAATCGACTGATATACTTAGGTTTTTGGTAGGATTGTACGCTACACCCAAAGAGATATTGGTCGATTGCTCTGGCTTGAGTTGTGGAATACCCAATGCACGTGCTTGCGCACTACGATTGTTGAACAAACCTGACGACTGGATTGTGCCACCCACAAACGATGCCTGTACCGACTGGGCGAAGACTTGGTGTAGCGATGGCGCACGGAAACCTGTTGAGAACGAGCCTCTGAACACTACTTTGTCGTCCATGAACTTGTAACGAGTTGAGATTTTACCAACGTTAGCTGGACCAAAATCGCTGTATTTTTCACTTCTAACTGTAGCATTTATCAAGAAATCTTTTGTGAAGTCGTAGCTAATGTCGGCATACGCACCAATGTTAAAACGCTTGTTTGTACCAGCATTGATTTTGTTGATACCTGGAAACGAGTTAGAGCCTTGTCTGTCGTAAGAAGCCTCGTCGCCAGCTATGATGGTATAAGCCTCAGAGCGAGCCTCCATACCAAAGCCAATACCGAGCTTTGAGTTTACTTGTTTTGCAATATCGATGTTTCCTACTAAGTGTCCAAACTCATAGCCACCTGGCTTGAAGCGAGTAGGGCTTGATTTTCCTTGCGAGCGGTTTACAGTGTTATCGACAGTGTACGTTTGTGAGTTAAAACCTGTTGTCAAACTTGCATCATGTCTCCAGCCGTTTGTTTCGCCCTTCACGCCGATTGTTCCGTTATAATCAATCAAATCGCCCTCAAAAGTTGGTACATAACCAATGTAGCCTTTGTACAAATCAACTTTGTCTTCGGTCGGAAATGCAAGTGTAGCTTGTGTAATATAGTTTTTGCCGCCATTGTCGGTTGGGCTATGCAAAAGGCCACGGTCTTGTCTCCAATATGGTGTACGATAGTTGGCAAAACTGGTTACTCTTTTTACAACCAAGGCGGCATTACCGTAAAGTTGATTTTTTTCGTTGATGTCCACACCAGCGTTTATCAAAAAGCGGCCAGCAGTTGTTGCACCAGTTCCGTTGATGTTGTTACCTGTTGGGTAGTCTTTTAGGTAAGTAGTAATTAGTGCATTAGATGCTGCATCTCCACCAAAGGTAGCGATTTCGGTTGGCAAGTGAATGTTGGTCGAGCGCACGGCAGAGTTTTGTTGGAGCATATCGACTGTATAGTTTACAAAGCCCTTACCACCCAAGTTACTACCGCTATTAAACGATACATTGTACATACCACCGTCGCCTTTTGAAGTGATACCAGTGTTTACGTTTACCGAAGTAAAGTCGTATTTGTCTTTCAGGATAATGTTCATTACACCAGCAATGGCATCTGAGCCGTACTGTGCCGAGGCACCGTCACGCAAGATTTCCACACGCTTGATGGCTTGCTGCGGAATGGCCGACAAGTCCACACCTGTCTCACCACGACCTGGTGAAAACTGCACGTATAGCAGTGAGCTAAGGTTTTTACGCTTGCCGTTTATCAAAATCAAAGTACGGCTCGGCCCCATGTTACGCAGTTCCCAAGGGTCTAAGAGCGTAGTTGCATCGTTTACAGGTGTGTTTACGGTATTGAACGATGGCACACGGTACTGCAACGACTTATCGAAAGAGGCTTGACCAGTTGATTTCAAATCGGCAGCACCGATAATATCGACAGGTAGGGGGTTGTCTACAAGTGTGCGCTGTGAGCTACGGCTACCAACTGCTACAACCTCAGCCAACTGCAAAGCACTTGGTACGAGCGTTATGTCTGATGTTACATCTGCACCGCTAATGGTAACAGTTTTGGTTTGGGTAGTATAACCTACCGAGGTGTAGCTAACAGTATAAGTACCATTGGCGAGTTGCAAGGTATATTCACCGTTACCGTTTGTCGCTGTACCAGTTGTAGTACCAGCCACCGTTACCGATGCACCTGGCAAACCGCCGTTGGCATCTTTCACTTTGCCTTTGAGGGCAGATTGCGCCCACGTAAAGCCGGCGCAGAGGCACATGAGTACCATGAGGGAGATTTTTCTCATTGTTAATAATTTAGTTTGTTTGATAAATATAGGTTAAAACCACTCGCAATTTAGTGCAAATGTGTCTATTTGCAAAACTTACGGTATGATTATTGTCAAATAACTACATATTTATATTGATTGTTTAGTTTTTTTAAGCATAATAAATGGTATTGTTAAAATTTACGCTCGTGGGTGAAACTGCATTACGACTTGCCGCAAATATTCACGGTCGGTATGTGCGTAGATTTCGGTAGTAGTAATAGACTCGTGGCCGAGCATTTCTTGTACGGCTCGCAGGTCGGCACCGCCCTCTATCAAGTGTGTAGCAAACGAGTGCCTAAATGTATGTGGACTAACGGTTTTCTGAATACCCACCTCAGCCACCAAGTCTTTGACAATCAAAAATACCATGACTCTGGTCAGGTTTTTGCCACGGCGGTTCAAGAATACGATGTCTTCAAAACCGTTTTGTATGTCAATGTTTTTTCTGATTTCGTCAATATAAATTTTGGTAAACCGAGCGGCATCTCGACCAATGGGCACTAACCGAGTTTTGCTACCCTTTCCCACAACTTGTACGAAACCGTCTTCAAAAAAACAGTTGGAAATCTGCAAATCTATGAGTTCAGACACTCGAAGGCCGCAGCTATACAATACCTCTATCATGGCACGGTTGCGCGCACCCTGTGCGCTTGATAGGTCGATGGCCGCCAGCAGTTGTTCTATTTCTGGAAAGTTAAGGGTATCGGGCAGGTGCCGCCCGCCGAGTTGTGGGGCTTCGATGAGCTCGGTAGGGTCGTTGGTTATGATATTTTCTAATAATAAATACTTAAAAAAAGCCTTGATACCCGACAATATCCGTGCCTGTGAGGTAGCCGAGAGTCCCATCTCTGTCAAATATTCCAGAAAATTCAGAATGTCGGCATCGGCTATTTCGGTAACAGGCTTGGCAGAAGTGAGGCAGACAAACTCATAAATCTTGGTGGCATCTCGTTCATAGGCTTCGACTGAGTTGTCGGCTAGCCCTCGCTCAATTTGCAAATAGGCTTTGAAGTCTTTTAAGTAGCTTTCCCACATTGAAGTTAGGGTTTCATAAATCGTTTGAACGAAAAAGCGTAGTCGGTTTCACCATGCTCGTTGATGTGTGCGAGGCGTTTTTTGGCTTCTTCGAGAGTTGGTAAGTGGCCAGCCGCAATATACCAAAGCACGGTTGTAATGTTTGTTGGTTTTTCAAACCAGGCGGCCCTGTTTCGCATCACGTGGCTATGAGCGGATTTGAAAACGTAATTTTTAAGCGACTCAGCATCAGTCCAAACCGACATATTGACAATAATCATATCATCGTCAAAAGGCCGAAATTCTGTAGCACTTTGGCCACCCTCGTCTTTGAGCCGCCATACAAAACCTTGGCTACATTCGGCCAAAGCATTGATGTTGTCTAATTGTGATACAAAGCCCGATAGTTGTTCGGAGTCTAATGGAGCCAAAAGTTTTGAAATATTAACTTGTGCCAAATGCTGTGTTGAGGTCATATACTGGGTACGAAGTTTAAAAACGACTCAAATGTTGTTTTATATTTTTCTTGGTCAATCTGATACAAAAATGCGCCCTTTTTAGACGACTTTTGTTTCTCTTTTGTTTTTATTAACAGATTGGTAGAGAGTATTTTACGGCTAAAATTCCGCTTGTCAAACTGTGTCTGAAATATCGCTTCGTATAGTTTTTGTAGCTGCGGCAGTGTAAATTTTTCGGGTAGTAGCTCAAAGCCCAAGGGGTGTAGGGCGGCTTTGTAGCGCAGTTTTTCGTAAGCCAATTGTATCATTTTTGGGTGGTCGTACAAAATATCAGCCGGCAAACTACTGACAGGAAACCAGCTTGCTTGATGGGTCGGGGTAATTTGTGAGTTATAATCTTCGATGTTTATAAGTGCAAAATACGCCACCGAAATAGTACGCTCAACGGGGTCTCTGTCGATAGCACCAAATGCGTAGAGCTGTTCGAGATACACGTTTTTTATGCCTGTCCAATCGTACAAAATACGGTTGGCCGCTTCTTCTAAGTTTTCGACCGGGGTAATCCACCCACCCATCAACGACCAAGTGTTTTGATTGGTATCGGTGTTGCGCTGTACGAGCAAAAGTCTGAGGTCGTGGCCGTCGAAACCAAAAATAATAGAATCGAGTGCAACCAAACATTTAGGTTGGCCTTGGTAGGTGGTTTTATCTAAAACTAACATGAAAAATGGCTTAGGTGTTCGTACTGACTCAAAGAGTTGCAGGGGTTTAATTTACCGTAAAGAAGCAAAAACTATTTGATTTGTAGCGGGCTTTGTGGTCGATTGTCCCCATATTTTTTGTTTATCAATCAGTACTTGAACTTTGTAATGACTCCCACCAAATACCACTTGCTTGACGATAGCCTCGACCGAGCCTATTAAATGTTGGTGGTTTATGATAATATTTTCGGGGCGAATCAAAACCGTTTTATCAGCAAAAGTAGAAGTAAGATTAGTATCAAAAATGCCATTTATTGTACTTGTTTTTAGTATGTTAGCTTCGCCAGTTAGTTCGGCAATATAGCGATTTGTGGGCGAATGGTATATGTTTTCGGGTGTGTCTGTTTGCAATAATATGCCGTTTTGTAACACACCCATTTTGTCAGATAGCGCCAGTGCGTTGGGGGCATCGTGGGTTACAAAAATACAGGCCAGCCCCAACTGCGACACCAATCGTTGAATACTCTGACTGAGCCGGTTGCGATTTAGTAAATCTAAGTGAGCGAAAGGTTCGTCGAGAAGTAGTACCTTGGGTTTTTCGGCTATGGCCTTGGCAATGGCCGTGCGTTGTTTTTCGCCACCCGAGAGTAATTTGGCAGGTTTGGTGGCTACGTTTTCGAGTTGGCAGAGTTCTATTAGTTCTTCTGTACGGGTTTTTTGGTATTGTTTTTCATAAAACCGTAGGGCGTAGCTAATATTTTCTCTTACAGTGAGTTGGGCAAATAGTTCATAGTCTTGATGCACGATTTTGATGTCGGCGTGGCCTGGTATGAGTTTGTCGTAGGCAGGTGCAATGGCTTTGTTTTTGAGAAGTACCTGGCCTATGTCTGCATCAACCAAGCCAGCGGCAATGCGTAACAGCGTACTTTTGCCAGAACCGCTCTCGCCCAATAACCCAAATATCTCACCCCTACCAACCACCAGCGTTACGTTTTGTAACACTGTTTTGTCAAAGGTTTTGGTTATATTTTGAAGCTGAAAAAGAGACATTTATAGAAATGTATGATAGGTAATTCTGTCGGAAAAATCGCTCAAAACGCCACCAGCGCAGTATCTTCTACTTGGGCAAGTTCGCCCACCTGTCTCAACACGGCTATGCCCTCGGCTCTGGCCATATCAGCGATTTCTTGTGCAATACTCATGCCGCCAATACCCAAGTAATATTTGTAGCCAGCATAGTCAGGAAACAGCGATTTGAAATTTTCTATCTTACTTGTTTTGAGTTTTTGTAAGTCGTTGGGGTGTACTTTGTGCTTGACTTCGATGATGGCAATGCTATTGCCGTTGTACATCACGATGTCAAACTCGTCTTGTATTTTTTTGTTTCGGGCTTTTACGTTTAGGTCAATGTTATTAAATTTTATGTTTCCAAACTTCATTTTTTCTTCTAAGGCATAATAAAAAAACTCTTCGGCCACATAACCCAAATTGATACCAATATTACTCAAAATCTGAGACGTTTCTTTAAGTTTCATATCAGTTTTGGCTAACTGTGCATCGGTTTTGGCTAACTGTGCATCAGTTTTGGCTAACTGTGCATCTGTTTTAGCCAACTGTGCATCTGTTTTGGCCAACTGCATATCTGTTTTTAATTGGCTTTGTTGTAAGGCCAATATTCCTGCTTCTATTCTGTCTATACGGGTCATGGTGTTGTTTTTTGTCAATATTTACTTTGTGGTTGTGTCTAAGACCGACACCGAAGGGCCTTTGTCTTTTTTGCCAAATACCGACACATTTACATAGCGTTTTGGATATTCTCTAAAATTGGTCATCAACTGATTAACACTTATCATCGTACGATTTAGATTATTGTATAATGTCTCGTCTTTTAGTAATTTTCCAGCCGTACCTTTGCCATTTTCTAAGTTCAATAGCGTTTTTTGAAGACTTGCTATGGCTTCATTGGCTTCGTTGAGGGTTTTGCCGAGTTGTAGTGCTTTTATCGAGTCGGTTGTTGTTTTTAAGTTTCCGAGAATCGGTTTAAAGCCCTTTTCGGTTTCGATGAGTGCTGCTGATAGTGTACTTAGATTTTTGAGAATAAGTAAAATACTGGCCTGATTATCGCTCACCAGTGTATTGATTCCACCAGTGGCTTTGTCGGCTGTGGCGAGCATTTTGTTTAGTATGGCCGCCGTGCCGTCAAATTGCTTTACAGTTCTGTTGAGCGACATAGCCAACGAATCGACATTGCGTAACACAGGCAACGCTTTTTCTTGAATCAATGCCTGAATACCCTTTTCTTTATTAGAAGTGAGCGTATCGCCGTCTATCATTTCTGATCCAGTTTTAGGAATTGTTACCATAATAGTACTCGCCCCCAAAAGTTCAGAGGTCAGTAGTGCCGTTGTTCCTTTTCTGAACGTAATCTTACTGTCCACATCAAGCGTTACCAATACCATACTGTTGCGGTCTTGCAAAATTTCTGTACGCCTGATGCTTCCAATCTTGACACCATTGAGCTTGACAGGATTGGCGGGCTGTAGCGAACCAACATTATCAAAAAGCACGTAATAGGTTTTGGTTTTAGACAAAAAGTCTTTTCCTTTCAAAAAATTAAACCCAAAGTATAACATTGAAAGCGTAACCGCCCCAAACAATCCAATTTTGTATTCTCTCGAAAATTTCATATTTATTTATTATTTAGTTTTCAATAGGCAATTTTGCCCTTGCTGTTATTTTATTCTTCCTCCAATTCTGTTTTGTATTTTTCAAATGCCTTAAAAATAGACTCTGTGATGGCTTCTTGGCCTTCGTCCGAGTTTAGGTATTTTTCTTCTTCAATATTACTCAAAAAACCTGCTTCAATCAATACACTGGGCATAGCCGACTGCCACAATACCATAAAACCCGCTTGTTTTACACCTCGACTACTGCGGTTGGCGTGTCTTTTAAATTGTTTTTCAATCTTGTTGGCAAAACTCAAACTACTGGCCATATACGCATTTTGGCGGTTGGTAAGCATAATATATGCCAGCGGAGATTTGGGGTCGAAGCCTTTGTATTTTTCTTTATAGTTGTCTTCCAACAATATTACCCCGTTTTCACGTTTGGCTACGTCAAAGTTTTCGTCCGACTTATGCAACCCCATCACAAATGTCTCTGTGCCGTGTACGTTTTTGGCGGTAGGGCTGGCGTTGCAATGAATCGAAATAAACAAATCAGCTTTGCGGCGATTGGCAATACCGCCTCGTTTGTCGAGGTCAATAAAAATGTCTGTCTGGCGTGTCAAAATTACTTTTATATCGGGCATCTCTGATTTTATTTTTTTTGCCAATCTAAGTGCCAATTGCAACGCCACATCTTTTTCTTTTGAAATTTGGCCTCGTGTCCCAGGGTCTTTGCCACCGTGACCAGCATCTATCACAACTGTTCGTAGTTTTTCGCCCTCTTGCTTACGGAAAGTAAAGGCGAAAAGCACAACGAAACTAAGAAAGAATAGGGCTTTAAGAGTTTTTAACATTATTTTACAGTATTTACAATAATCGGAACAACTGAATAAACTAACTTTGCGTACTTATTTGGTACAAATTACGCTGAATTTTGGTTAAAAATAAACTCAAAAACATAGTTTTTATTGTAAAGACGACACTGTTAGGCATTTTTTGCTTGATAGGTGCAATGGCGCAGGGGCAAAAAAAAATTGAACCACTTGCGCCAAAGTCTGTTTTACAACCCGTCATCAAGGCCAAGCTACCTGTTATTAAGACCGACACACTCACCAAAGATAGCTTACAAATAGACAGCGACCTTACAAGTACTGTTGAGTATAGTTCCAAAGATTCGTCGAGTTTGGAAGGCGACGAGATGGAACTCTGGGGCGATGCCAAAGTGGTTTATGGTGCAATAGTTCTTACTGCCGAATACATTAAAATTAACAGAAAAACCAATGAAATCTTCGCCAAAGGTACTTACGATACCACCTCCAAAAAACTCGTAGGTCGCCCTGTGTTTCAGGACGGGCAAGAAAAATACGATACCGACCAGATTAGATATAACTTCAAAACCAAAAAAGGACTCATCACCAAACTCATCACCAAACAAGGCGATGGAAATATTAGAGGCGAAGCCGTCAAAAAAGATTCGGCCAACAATATGTATATCAGAAATTCGATTTATACCACCTGCGATATGCCCGAGCCGCATTTTCATATTTCGTCCAAACGCCTCAAACTCGTCAATAACAAACAGGTAGTGTCTGGGCCTTTTAATTTGGTGATAGCTGGTATTCCTACGCCTATTGGTTTGCCCTTTGGCTTTTTTCCATTTCCAAAACAAAAAGAACAAGGCACATCGGGGGTTATTGTGCCTCAATATGGCGAAGAACCCACTGGCCGCGGGTATTATTTGCGAGGTGGCGGCTATTATTTTGCTATTTCTGACAAAATAAATCTGACACTTACCACCCAACTTTATTCAAAGGGAAGCTGGGGCTTGGGTGCCGTTGTGCCTTATGCAGTACGCTATCGGTATAGTGGCAATCTGATGCTTAACTTCAACAGAAACCGAACAGGGGACGAAGTAGAAGCCAATAACAAAGCTAAAAACGATTTTAGTTTGTCGTGGAGCCATACGCCTGTGGCCAGAGGTAAGTCGAGTTTTAGTGCATCGGTCAATCTGGGAAGCAATAGCTATAACCAAAACAACTCGTTCGACAGTCAGCAGTATATTCAGAGTACGGCTACGTCGTCGGTGCAATATAATCAGCAGTTTGGGCAATATGGCCGTGGAGGAGCGAGCCTTCGAGTCAATCAGCGTTTTCCGGCCAATCGCAATGAAAGAAACAGCATCGGCCAAATCAAAGACCCAGGTACAACCGATGCAGGTGTCGATTTGAACTTCGGTATCAATCAGATTTCGCCTTTTGCACTCAAAGGCGGCACAGGCCGCTGGTACGAAAGTTTTAGGGTTGGTATGGATTTTAACGGAGGTATCAATGCCAACAACACCCGTCTATACTCTGACACTTCGGGGCTGGGCTTTAAGGTTATTTTGGGTGCAGGTACTGCCGTAAGCAGAAAGCCAACAGACTTACCTACATTTAGGCTCGAAGGGGCAGGTTTCGACACATTGTACGACAACAGACAACTTCAAGGCCGTTATAGCATTCCTATTTCGTTGCCTAATATTAAGTTCAACAAAACAGTTTTGCAGTATATCAACATCACGCCGGGTATATCACTATCGGGTGAGGTTTTTGATAAACAGTTCAAATATACCGATGCCGATAAAGACGGTAATGTAAAGGTCGAAACAGTGAGAGGGCTGCCCTATTTGGTCAATAGCCTGTCGTTTAATGCTGGACTGAATACCCGTATTTTTGGCACTTTCAAAATTAAGGGCAATCGCCTCGAAGCCATCAGGCACACTATTATTCCATCGGCTAATTTTAGTTATGTACCCGACCAGTCGAATCTCTATCAAGAAGTAACGGTCAATACCAAAGGTGAAAAGCGTTTTTTGAATAAATATCGAAACATCGGCGGGCCGCAGGGAGGTATTGGTAAGTCGTCGCAAACTATGTCGTGGAGTATCAATAACTTGCTCGAAGCCAAACTCAGACCCAAAGCCGACAGTACAAACAAAGATGACAAAGAATTTGAGAAAAAGAGTTTACTAAATAACTTTAGCTTCAATGGTTCGTATGACTTTACCAGAGACACACTGCGAGCTTCTGATATTTCGTTTAGTACCAATGCCCAGTTAAGCAAAAATATTGACTTTAACCTAAACGCTACATTTGACCCCTACAAATACGTCAGAGCCGATGGTTATGGCGAAACAGGCCAAAAAATAAACAGGCTACTACTTCAAGACAGCTATTACAACATTGGCAGACTAAGTAATCTAAATTTTAGTGTCAATACCCGCTTTGCTCCAAAAGGGGCTGATAAAAAGAAAAAAAGTAAACTTGGCAACGACCAGCAACTCAAACAAATCAATGCCAACCCAGATGCTTATGTCGATTTTACTATTCCGTGGACATTGGCCTTGAGTTATAGTTATAATTACAGCCAGCAAGGATTAGCCCCAAGTTTATCTGTTCAGACACTAAGTGCCAGAGGCGATTTTAGCCTTACGCCCAAATGGAAATTTGTCTATAACACAGGCTATGACTTTGAGGCCAAGTCTATTTCTTATACTAATGTACAAATAACGAGAGACTTACATTGCTGGGAAATGTCTTTTCAGTGGACACCCTTCGCCGCTGCAGGGTCGGGCCGTGCAAGTAATTATTCGTTCGATTTGCGTGTCAAATCGGCCCTGCTCAAAGACCTAAAACTAAGCCGTCGCAAAAGTTTTTATGACCGAGGTGGGTTTTAGAAATAGAAAAACATATAA
This sequence comes from Spirosomataceae bacterium, assembly GCA_043777595.1. Taxonomy (GTDB): domain Bacteria; phylum Bacteroidota; class Bacteroidia; order Cytophagales; family Spirosomataceae; genus JAYVJH01. Next base: position 29,239 of record JAYWHT010000043.1, on the reverse strand, counting down.
TTTTTGTGATTTATTCAACCAAAAAAGTAATAAAAAGCCATTATTTTTTGTGAACTTTTGTAGTAGAAAACAGAACCCTCAAAAATTGTTAGACAATTAAACTACCCAAGCAATGCTAAAAAATAAAATTATACTTCAAAACGTCCTCATCGAAGACTTCGCCGCTGAGGGCAAGTGCATAGCTCGCCATGACGGCGCAGTGGTGTTCATTCAGGGCGATGTAGCACCTGGTGATGTGGCCGATATTGAGATTTTTAATAAGAAAAAACGTTTTTTTGAAGCCAAAATCCTCAAAACGCATCATTTTTCTGACATAAGAGCGAAGTCTTTTTGCGACTATTTTGGTATTTGTGGAGGTTGCAAATGGCAGCACATTGACTATACCGAACAGCTCAAATTTAAGTGGCAACAAGTTTATGACCACTTGCACCGCATCGCTAAGGTTGAGCTTCCCGAAATATTGCCCATATTGCCGTCGGCTCAAACCCGTCATTATCGCAACAAACTCGAATTTACTTTTTCGGACTCTCGCTGGCTAACCAACGAAGACATGGCCGCCAATCTTGATAACATTGAGCGCAATGCCCTGGGGTTTCATATTCCCAAACGGTTTGATAAAATATTAGATATTGACGAGTGTCATCTTCAACCCGACCCATCAAACGAGATTCGTAACTCACTCAGAGCCTTTGCGTTGGCTCACAAGCTGACGTTTTATAATCAACGGGCAAATGTGGGATTTATGAGAAATCTAATTGTCAGAAACTCAAACAAAGACGACTTGATGGTCATTGTACAATTTGGCCAAAACGAAGAGGAGGATATTGAGTTGGTGATGGCATTTTTGAAAAACAGTTTTCCGGCCATTACATCGCTGCACTATATTGTCAATGGTACAGGCAACGATTCGTATTATGACAAAGAAGTGTTCCATTTTTGGGGTAAACACTATATGGAAGAAAGCATGGACGACCTGACGTTTAGAATTGGCCCTAAGTCTTTTTATCAGACTAATTCAACACAGGCTTATGAGCTATACAAAGCAACCCGAAACATGGCTCAACTGTCTGATAGCGAACTGGTTTATGATCTTTATACTGGTACGGGTACAATAGCCAACTACGTGGCCAAGCAAGCTCGACAGGTAGTGGGAGTGGAGTACGTGGCGGCGGCTATTGAAGATGCCAAGGTCAATTCAGACATAAATAACATCAAAAATACCAGCTTTTTTGCGGGCGACATGAAATTGATATTAAACGATGACTTTGTAGCTACCAATGGCCGACCCGACGTAATCATTACCGACCCACCACGTGCGGGTATGGACGAGCCTGTTACTCGTAAGTTGTTAGAAATCAACCCCGAGCGTATTGTCTATGTAAGTTGTAATACCGCCACGCAAGCCCGAGATTTGGCTATTTTGGACGAAATATATGAGGTAACCGCCGTGCAGCCTGTCGATATGTTTCCGCACACACACCACGTTGAGAACATTGTAGGGCTAAGGCGAAGGTAACTCGGTCAATCGGCAGTTACGTTTTTCCAATTTTCGCCGCTTCTGATGCGGTTGAGCTGGGTGTGCGTGATGCCAAACTGCTTGGCTATCATTTTGAGGCGGGTAGGTTTGTCGCTTTTCAATAATTTCTTAATAACCTTTACTTTTGCCTCTGTTAGTTTGTAGTTTTTGGTTCGGGTGGGTATTCGGCGATTGATAACCCCTGGATTATTATAATTATGAACGGTCATTTCGCTGAGAGTCGCCCATTTGAGGTTGGCATAATGGTTGTTTTGCTTATCGAAGTCCCTATGTATCACATATTTGGTATCTTCTGACGATTTTTCAACAAAAAATTCAGCTACCAATTTGTGTACATACCGATTGATAGACTTGCCGCCATTGACCCTGATATTGAGCGACCGATAGCCTTGAATAACCGAACCTCTGATAACAGTTCCATTTTTGGGGTCAGTCTGAAAACTTTTGATTCGCCCAAAACTTGAAACCTCATAATGCGGCGGAAGTTCTAATCCTTCAAACTCAATCCGTTTCCATTTTTCAAAAAAGCCAGTACTTTGCATATTTTAGACACCGATCAGTTAGCGATATATTTACATATAAGTTGCCAACAGTTCGTATAGTCAGATTGTTATGAACTTTGCCGATATATTGCCTAAATAGGGCTTTGACGTCCAAACTCAAATAAATTGAGTGCCAATCTTCGAGGCATCGGCCACAAAACTCTTGACACGTTGCTCTTCTTCTAACCTACAAATCATGAGTACACCATCGTTTTCGGCTACAATATAACCGTCCAAGCCCTGCACTACTACAAGTTTGTCTTTGGGAGTTTTAATAATACAATTTTGGCTCTCATACACCAGTACCTGCCCGTCTATTGTATTTTGGGCATCGTCTTTGGCCGATATTTCATAAAGCGATTTCCAAGTACCAAGGTCAGACCAGCCAAATTCACTCAATATTACGTGTACGTTACTGGCTTTTTCCATTATACCAAAGTCAATCGAAATACTCTCCATGTCTTGGTAATGGGCATCTATCAAACTTTGTTCTGTATCGTTGATGTACGTGGGTGTTAGGTTTGCAAAAAACAAATCCATTTTTGGCAGATATGCCTTAAATGCCTTACAAATTGACTTTCCTGACCATACAAAAATACCTGCGTTCCAGACATATTCGCCGCTCTCTACAAACTGCTGGGCGAGGGCTGCTATTGGTTTTTCGGTAAATTTTTTTACTTTTTTGGCTTCGCTATCGCTATTTTCAAACTGAATGTAGCCGTAACCAGTGTCTGGGCGGCTGGGCTTGATACCAAGCGTAACCAATACATCATTATTTTGGGCAACCTCCAAAGCCGTTACTATTCGTTCTCTAAATGTTACTTCTTTGAGTATAATGTGGTCGGCGGGGGCAATGATGATGTTGGCATCTGGACAAAGTGCCGTTATTTTGTAGCAAGCATAAGCCACGCAAGGTGCAGTGTTGCGGCGGCAGGGTTCCAACAAAATCTGCCTATCGGTCAAGAAAGGCAACTGCGTTTTTACTAAGTCATAATATTCGGCATTGGTCGCCACAAATATATTTTGGGGTAGGCATACACCCTCAAAACGGTCAGCCGTTTGTTGTAGCATGGTTTGGCCTGTGCCAAGTACGTCATGAAACTGCTTGGGGTGGTTGTTTCTACTAAATGGCCAGAAACGTGTACCAACGCCTCCCGCCATAATGACTACAAAATTGTTTTCTATCATTTCGACTTTGTAAATGTTTTAGTCCGCAAAGCTACATTTTCACGGATATTTTGCCAAAAGAAATTTATATCGGCCACGTGCCAAATCTTTGTCCGAATCAAAAAACTACCTCTAATATAAGGTCTGTTTATCCACAACATACCTTTATGCACCTCAGCATCAATGGCTTGTGGTATAAAGTCAAACTTACGGCCCACCGCTCCTTTGTTTAGTTCTTTTGGTGCAAAAACTTCGTCAGTTCGCCATGTGAGTGGGTTTGTAACGATGGCCGTGGCATAGCCATCTGCATAGTAAGGCGGGTAATAGTCTCTGGCAAAAGTATTCCAACTGGCATAACCACCGATTTCTTCGGGGCTATTGGCCGCTTTGATGGTCTTGAAGTCAGTAGGTTGTACCCTCACTCCAATCAAATAAGCAAATACTAATTGTTTTTGGAGAGGCTTGCCATCAAATAGTTCTTTCAATAACTGTTTGGCATGAACCGTACCTTGGCTGTGAGCGGCAATCACGATTGGGCGGCCATTGTTGTAGTATTTAAGATAATATTCAAAAGCGGCTTTTACGTCCGAGTAGGCAAGCCAAAGTGCTTTTGTACCCGCATCTTTGTCAGAAAAAGCATATAGATGTGCCTGTCGATAGCGTGGCGCAAAAATCCGACACGTACCATTAAAAGGTGTAGCTTGATTCAAAATCGTAGATCCGTCGGTGCGAGCATTCATAGATACATCGTTCACATCGGCGTTCCATTCGTACTGACCTTCGGCTGGTTTTTGGGTAAATGTAGTTGGGTGAATAAAAAAAACATCGGCCTGAGCCGTTGCTTGTCCATCTTGTTCTGTGCAATTACTCGGAATCTTATCGGCAGCATCAATGCGGTCTGGCAAGGCAGCCCAGTGGTCGGCGGTTGCATAGTCGGGGGTAGCAGGTAGCTTGGTTGTATCAAAAACAGAGGTCAATATTACTTTTTTGGAGCAGCCAAACGAAAATAAGGCAAGCAAAAATATACAAAAAAACGTTTTTAAGTGTCTCATTATCAAATAGTTGTTTTTTTTAATGTTAAAAATGTATGAAGAATTGTATAATAAATTGTAAAATAACGATAAAAGTCTGAATTTTGTGTAAAGTTACGTTCAAATCAATCAATCTAACAAACTTAAACTATGAGTAAATCATTTACAAAATTATTGAGCTTTGTAGTCCTATTTTTAGCAATAACGCTAAATACCATGGCACAAACGCAAATTTCGGGAACTATCACCGACGGCACTACCAAAGAGCCACTTGTCGGTGTGAGCGTTCGAGTTAAGGGTACTGTAACGGGTACAATCTCTGACTTGAAAGGCAATTTTTCGGTAACGACAGCCACCAAGCCTCCCTTTATGGTTGAGGTAACATCGGTCGGCTACAGCACGCAAGAAATTAAGATTGATGGCAGTTCTTCAAAACTATCGATAGTGATGAAAGAGCAAGTAACCTTGAGCGAAGAAGTGGTAGTATCGGCATCTCGTGTGTCGGAGACTGTAATGAAGTCGCCAGTATCTGTCGAAAAAATGGATATTCGTGCCATTCGTGAGGCCGCTGCACCGAGTTTTTACGATGCCTTAGCTAACATCAAAGGCGTGGACATGGCCACACAAGGTTTATTGTTCAAGTCAGTGAACATGCGTGGCTTTGGCGCAACAGGAAATCCCCGTACTGTTCAGATGATTGACGGTATGGACAACTCTGCACCGGGTCTAAACTTCCCTATCGACAACATAGTAGGTATGCCAGAACTTGATGTAGAGTCGGTAGAAATTTTGCCAGGGGCAGCCTCGGCACTCTACGGCCCTAACGCTATTAACGGACTCATACTGATGAATAGCAAAACGCCGTTTTTGTACCAAGGTTTGAGCGCAAACGTCAAAACTGGTGTAATGAGCGAGCCGAGCCGTGCCGTTGCTACCACGGGCTTTTATGATGCTTCGATTCGTTATGCCAAAGCGTTCAATAACAAATTCGCATTTAAGATAAACTTGGCCTACATTACCGCCAAAGACTGGGAAGCTACCAACTATACCAACCAAAACTTGGGTGGTACTGCCGACGCAATGCGTGGCGCTGGCACAGCACCAAACTATGACGGCCAAAACGTATATGGTGACGAAAATCAGCAGAATATGCAGACCATCGCCACGGCCATGATTAACGCCAAAGTATTGCCAGCAGCAGCTTTTGGACTCATACCAAACAGAAGCGTAAGCCGCACAGGTTATAACGAAAGAGATTTGGTTGATTACAACACAAGAAGTTTTAAGTTTAATGGTGCGCTACACTATCGTTTGAGCGAAAAAGTAGAATTGATTGGCCAACTGAACTACGGTAACGGTACTACTGTCTATACGGGTAATGGTCGTTATTCTCTTCGTAACTTTTTCTTGACTCAAGCCAAGGTAGAACTAAAAGGCGATAATTTTAACATCAGAGCATATACAACTCGTGAAAACTCAGGACAGTCGTACACAGCAGGTTTGGCGGCTATTACGATGAACGAAATCTGGAAACCAAGCCAGTTGTGGTATCCACAATATATTGGAGCATTTGCAGGCGCACGTGGTGCTGGCCAAACAGAAGACCAAGCCCACCTCACAGCTCGTGGTGTAGCCGACCAAGGCCGCCCTATGCCAGGCACACAGACATATACGGACTTGCTAAACAAAGTTCGTGATGGCTCTATCTCAAAACCAATCATTCCAGGTTTTGGTGGTGGTGGTTTTACAGATATTTCTAACCTGCTACACCTCGAAGGTGTCTATAACTTCAAAAATCAAGTCAAATTTGCTGACGTATTGGTAGGTGCTAACATTCGCCAATATCAATTAGGCTCAGACGGAACACTCTTTGCTGACAAAGTTGATGGACGGAATGGCCAAATCAAAATAAATGAATACGGCGGTTTTGTTCAAGTTGCCAAAGGCTTACTGAACGACCACTTAAAACTATCAGGATCAATCAGATACGACAAAAACCAAAACTTTGAGGGACAGTTTACACCACGTGTGTCGGCAGTAACTACTTTTGGCCAGCACAATATTCGTTTGAGTTACCAGACAGGCTTCCGTATTCCGACTACTCAAAACCAGTACATTGACCTATTGGTACCCAACGCTCGCCTCATTGGTGGTTTGCCTGAGTTTAGCAAACGCTACAACCTTGCCAACTCGTACCTACGTGCAGACGTAGCCGCTTTTGGTGGTGCAGTTCTTGCAAGTGCAGCCAATCCAGCGTTCCAGCAGCAAGCTATTCAGGCACTTAGAGCCCAAGTAACCCCGCAAGTAACTGCTGGCGTAACCGCTTTCGTTACAACCCAAGTGCAGGCAGGTGTGGCTGCAGGTATTATACCAGCCGCTAATGCTCAAGCCGTCATACAGCAACAAGTAGCAGCTGCTCTCCCAGGCGAATTAGACAAAGTTGTAGCTGCCAATGGTCAGGCTTTTATACAGGGTGCGGCTATTCAGGCCAACTTAGCTTCGCTGAAGCCATACCAAGAAAAAGAATTTAAGCCAGAAAGCGTAGCCAATTACGAAATCGGCTACCGTGGTACTATCAACAAAAGATTATTTGTTGATGCTTATTACTATTACAGTGTTTACAAAAACTTTATTGGTGGCGTAGTATTGATACAACCAACGGCTTCTATTGCCCCAGGCGTGTTGCCAGAGGTAACAGGTGTGTTAGGTGGTGGTACTCGTAGAGTATTTTCAATGCCAGCCAACAGCAGCAAAGATATTACAGCTTCTGGTTGGGCAGTTGGCTTAAACTACCGCTTAGAGAAAAATTTTGTATTGAGCGGTAACATAGCCAACAACCAGCTTAATGACTTTACGCCATCGGCAGAGGTAGAGACGGCGGCCTTTAACACCCCACGCTACCGCTGGAATGTGGGCTTGTCTAATCGCAGTGTTGGTGGTTCTAAAATTGGTTTCAATGTTAGCTTCAAACACCAAGATGAATTTGTTTGGGAGTCGGGCTTTGTACAGCCATCTGAGGCAAATGTAACCCCTTACCAAAATACCAAGGTGCCAGCAATCAACAACTTAGATGCACAAGTGAGCTTTAAGCTATCAAAAATGAAGTCAATCATCAAAGTAGGTGGTTCTAATATCTTGGGTACTCCATACGTTCAGGCGTTTGGCAACCCAACGGTTGGTGCTATGTACTATGTATCTATATCGTTTGACGAATTGTTGAACTAAGACTTTCTTTCCTAACCCCCCTCCTTTATCTACAAAAGCGGCACCCCAAAAAGGTGTCGCTTTTTTTGGGTATGGTTTTTGATAAATATATTTTGTAGTTTTGGACATTGGACTTCGGACAACGCACAACATCATGCACCAATTATCAAACATCATACTTCAAATATACAGCATCTAAATAATGAAAACAGTAAAATTACAGTTCTTGTTGTTGTTTGTAGGATTTGTAGCAAAGTCGCAAGCACCTAATGCACCACTCAACGACGACTATTATCATCTCATTGAGCGGTATCAGATAAGTAGAGGCAAACTCCTAAACGACTTTCATACCAACGTCAAGCCATACAATCGCCGAGCCATTATGGGTTTTGTAGATAGCGTATTGACCGACCGTACTTTTCCGCTTAATTTTGTTGATTTTTATAACTTAGAATACCTCCGTCAAGATAGTTGGGAGTGGTCTGCTGATAAAACGCCCGATAGCCGAAAGCCATTATTAAGAAACTTCTATAAAAAACCGTCTGATTTTTATTATATCCAAAACGAATATTTAGACTTACACCTTAGCCCTGTTATGGATCTTAGCTTTGGTAGCGAAGTCAATAACACTGTTGGTATCACTACTCGTGGTGTAGAACTGAGGGGAACGATTGCCAAAAAATTAGGATTCTATTCGTTTATTGCCGACAATCAAGCTGTTTTTGCCGACTATGTTGGGGCATATACCAACGAACTGCTGGCCATACGACCCACCATACAATCGTGGAATACACCTGGCGAGACACTCAACAAAAAAGCACTGACAAGCCTTCGAGGTTCTGATTTTTTTTCGGGACGGGGTTATATTACCTTCAATCCAATCAAACAAATCAATATTCAGTTTGGGCATGACCGTAATTTTTATGGCAACGGCCTGCGGTCAATGTTTCTGTCCGATTTTAGTGCGCCTTATTTATTTTTGAAAATGACGGCTCAATTAGGCAAATTCAACTATACCCAATTACTCTGCAATACCCTCAATGGGCAGCTCGACTCGAATGGCGACAAAGTAACCGAAAAAAAATATATGGCCGTTCACAATCTCAGTATCAACCTGACCGACAACTTAAATGTAGGTGTTTTTGAGGCCGAGGTTTTTAATAGAGACGTAAACTCTGGCTTTGATTTGAACTACTTGAACCCTATTATTTTTTATCGATATGTAGAGTCTTACTTGGGTAGCGGCGACAACGCCATGCTTGGTATTGATTTTAAATACAATTTTTTAAAACATTTTAGTTGGTATTCGCAGTTTATGTTAGACGAGTTTAGAACGCAGTCGTATTTTGGTGAAGACGGAAACTGGGCAAAAAAATATGGTTTTCAGACAGGATTAAAGTATATCAATGCTTTTGGGATTAGAAATCTGGACTTGCAAGCCGAATATAACGTAGCACGGCCATACACTTATAGCCACAAGTCGGGCTTCACCAACTATGTGCATGACAACCAGCCATTGGCACACCCGCTGGGGGCAAATTTTAGTGAAACGGTGTTTTTGGCTCGCTATCAGCCCTTTCCTAAATTTACGATTTATGCAACGGTTATGAACTCTCAAAAAGGCGTGGACGCTGACGGTAAAAACTACGGGGGTAATATTCTAAAACCCTATATAACCCGAATCAGTGAAAACGGTAATGTCATAGGGCAAGGCGCAAGTGTCAAAACTAATTTTATAGATGTTCGGGCTTCGTATATGATGCGGCATAACTTCTTTATAGATGCACGCTTCTTGGTTCGTAAGCAAGACAGCCCTGTCAAAGCCCTCAATACCAACACGACGGTTGCCTCTGTTGGTTTTAGGCTCAATTTGGCCTATCGAAACCAAGTTTTTTGAGACCAGTCTTCAACGATTTTGTACTATCTTTACAATGTTTTTAAACGAACGAAACAATGGCAAAGAAAAAAGAATGGCGTGAGGGTGAAATGATTTTGACCTTTAAGCTACAAAAAACTGACAGACCTTATACAAAAGTAATGGCTGAATGGCTTGATGCAGCTCTCCCAGAACTCAATGATTCGGAACAATATATGTTTGATAAAACGTATAAAAAAGAATTAAAAAAACTACAATATTGGAGCGAAGAAAACCTAAAAATGCAGTTCATTAGCCCCGTTTTAGAACTGGGACAGATTTTAGATAGCGACAATTTTGTTTCTTTTTTTGACAAATCACTTGAAGGCGAGTACGATGGCTACCGACTTTCGGTAAAAGCTGATTTTGTGGTGGGTAATGGCTTATTGGACTACATACAAACGCCGTATTTTCATTTTCAGGCGGGCGGCGTTCCGCAATACAAACCCAATCGAAACCCCACAGGCGACCCTATGGCGCAGTTATTAGAGGCTTTTTTGATTGGACAAACGGCCAATTTGAAAGACAATATCAACTTTCCGCTCTATGGTTGTGAGATTGTAGGGGCTTACTGGCGGTTTGTTACGATGGAAAACCGCACTTATTGTGTTTCAAAAACCTACGATTGCACAGACAGAGACGACTTGCTACATATCATCGCCATTTTACGAAAATTTAGAGAAATATTAGAAACACAACTGTTGAAATAGGTAAAATGCTGCTTTTCATTTATGCCAAATATTAAAAGGACGATTCAAAATACAAGAAAATGAACGAACTATTGGACGATAATGAATACAAAAAGTGGTTGATTGAACTCAAATCTAAAATTCAACAAAGCCAAATTAAAGCTGCGTTGGCCGTCAATAGCCAACTTATAGAATTGTACTGGGATTTGGGCAAACAAATTGTAGAAAAACAAGAAAAAGCCAAATGGGGTTCAGGTTTTATTGACCAACTGAGTGCCGATTTAAAAACAGGATTTCCTAATGTAAGTGGGTTTTCAGCTTACAATTTGCGAAGATGTAGAGCATTTTATTTGTTCTATGAAAACACCACATCAATTTGGGAACAACTTGTTCCCAAATTCAATATCACTAATCTTTTCAAGATTCCATGGGGGCATCACCTGTTGATATTGAAAAAAATAACAAAATTTGAGGTGTCTATATTCTACGTTCAACAAACGATAGAAAACAGAATGTTGGCGGAAGAATATTTAAAACCGATTTGTTGTTTTATCATACCAAACTCAAATGTTATATTATTGTTGAATTAAAAGTAACAGAGTTTGAGCCTGAGTATGTTGGTAAACTTAGTTTTTATTTGACAGCAATCGACCGTTTAGTGAAATCAGACGATGATAACTCTTCGATTGGCATTTTGCTTTGTAAAAATAAAAACGACATAGTGGTCGATTTTGCTTTGCACGAAACGAATAAAACCATTGGCGTAAGTGAATTTACTTATACCGAACTACCCGATAATATCAAAAAAGCCCTACCAACAGTAGAGCAATTTACGCAACAACTCAACCGAACGATTGAGTAAACTTTTTTTCATTTATGCCAAATATTAAAATTGCCGCAGGAGTTGTAAACCAAACGCCTATGGCTTGGGTCAGCAACCGCAACCATATCATAGAAGCCATCGCTGAAGCCCAACGCCAAGACGTAAGCCTGTTGTGCTTGCCTGAGTTGTGTATAACGGGCTATGGCTGCGAAGATGCTTTTTATGGCCAAGATATTGTCAGTCAGGCATTTGATAGCGTGTTGGACATTGTGCCACATACCGAAAATATAGCCGTTTCGGTTGGTTTACCAGTTTACCACCACCACAAACTATACAATGCCCATTGCCTGATTGTCAATAAAAGAATACAGGGATTGGTATTGAAACAAAATCTGGCCAACAACGGGATTCATTACGAAACACGCTGGTTTCATGCGTGGCCAGCAGGGCAGCGAGACGAAATCAAAATCGGTGAGTTCAATTATCCTATTGGCGACTTGGTTTTTGAACTCAACGGCGTGCGTATAGGCTACGAAATTTGTGAAGATGCGTGGGTAGCACAGCGACCAGGCCGAGTGCTGTACGAGCGAGGTGTTGATATAATCTTGAACCCGAGTGCGAGCCATTTTGGTTTTTTTAAGAGCCAAACCCGTGAGCGTTTTGTGATTGATGCTTCTCGTGCCTTTGGGTGCAGCTATCTTTATACCAATTTGCTCGGCAACGAAGCGGGTAGAGTTGTGTATGATGGTGATGCGATGATAGCCTCAGACGGTGCGCTGCTGGTGTCGGGTCCACGGTTTAGTTATGCCGACTCGCTTATTGTGGTGGCTGTGATAGATACCGACCAAACCCGTCTGAACCAAGTACAAAACCGTGCGCCACTACCACAAGGCAACTGGAAAGTACCAGTGCTGTTTGATTTTCCAGACATCAAACCCGTTCTAAATCAAAAAGCAATGTTTGAATATTGGGAAAAAGATGGTTTTTTGAAAGAAGAAGAATTTGCCCGTGCCGTATCGCTGGCTTTGTTTGATTATTTGCGAAAAAGCCGTTCCAATGGTTTTGTGATTTCGCTTTCGGGAGGTGCCGACTCGTCCTCGATAGCAGCTTTGTGCTATTTGGCCACGTGGTTTGCTCACGAGAGTATAGGTTTAGATAAATTCAAAGCCAAACTGAGCTACATCAAGGCTATTCAAGATGCCGAAACGATTGAAGACGTGGCCAAAAAGATAATTTTTACGATTTATCAAGGTACACAAAACAGTTCAGATGCTACCTATCAGTCGGCTCAAACGCTTGCTACATACATCAATGCTACTTTTTATAATATTGACATTGATGGTTTGGTAGAGCAATATAAACAACTGATTGAAAGCCAGATAGGGCGAAAGTTGAGTTGGGAAACCGATGATATTGCCCTTCAAAACATTCAGGCACGGGTGCGTGCGCCGAGTGCGTGGCTACTTACCAACATCAGTAATGCGCTACTACTTTCGACCTCAAACCGCTCTGAGGCGGCCGTTGGCTATGCTACCATGGACGGCGACACGTCGGGGAGCATTAGCCCTATTGCGGGTATTGACAAGCATTGGCTGCGGCATTGGTTACTGTGGGCAGAGCAGGAGGGCGTTGCGAGCCAGCTCAAACTTACAGGGCTGAGTGGTGTCAATAACCTACAACCAACTGCCGAACTGAGGCCAATGGACAAGCACCAGACCGACGAAGACGACTTGATGCCTTACGATGTGCTGAACCACATAGAAAATTGGGCTATCAGAGATAAAAAATCCCCAACGGAGGTTTTTAAGCGCATTGAAATACAATTTACTGAAACACACAACAGAGAAAAGCTATTGCTGTGGACAGAGCGGTTTTTTAAACTCTGGGGCAGAAATCAATGGAAACGAGAACGGTATGCTCCGTCTTTTCATTTAGACGACCACAATCTCGACCCTCGCTCTTGGTGCCGCTTCCCGATTTTGTCGGGTGGTTTTGAGAAAGAATTGGCCGATTTACGGGTGTATTTTGACGATAAAAACTCAAACAAACGCAAGGGCAAGATTGGGTTTTGAGGACAAATTTCACTTAATAAAGCTACATCACTACAAAACTCTATTACAAACTCTAAGCCCTGCCTGAAAACCCCACCAGCCTGCCAACACGCCAACATCACCAAAGGTACGAGTCGGAAAGAGTTGGTAAACGTTTGACTGTTCAGCTTTAATCAAGTCTGTTCTGCTAATGAGCCAGTTGGCCGATGCTCCTGCAAATAGCGCAATTCGGGGACTTAGTTTTTTTTCAACGGCCAAGCTAAGTCTGTAATGTTGGGCAAAATTGTTTGATTGAATTTCGTTAATAATTGGGCCATTGGCCACTGCATCTGTATTGACACTCCAGTTTTTGGCCAGTTCAAATGCCGTTCCTAAGCCGATGCCTGCGCTCAGATAAGGTTTGTCGGCTTCTAAGAAACTATACCCAAACGTAAAAATATTATAGAGTCGCTTAACACCTGTTTTGAGACTGATATTGACGTAGTTAAGCTCATCGGTCGAAAACTCTAAACGGCGGTAGCCATTTTTGCGAACATAACTCACCAACCCAAGCGGCACTCCCCCCGACGAGTCGGCGTAATTAAATAGTCCTAATTGAAGCCCCTTTTTGTGAACACGGGCATAATTTAAAATACCCGCCATTTGTGTACCTGATACTGTGTTTAGCACTACATTGACTACACCAGCTACTTGTAAACCCCGACTAAAATTACGGCCTACGACATTGACCACCGCCGTTTGTAAACCCGCTACGTCTTGCCCAACAACATTAACGGTACCAGCCGCCTGCCAACCCGATACATTTTGCCCAGCTACATTGAACGTCCCCGCCAACTGCACGCCAGACACATCTCGCCCAACCAGATTGAAAACCCCAGCCGCCTGAAAACCAGATACATCTCGCCTCACGACATTGAAAACATTGCCCACCTCAAAGCCATTTATACCCAGCGCATATCCGCCTATAACATTGACAGACAGATTGTTGATGACATTGCCGCTGAGTTCGAGATTAGTGCCAATAAAAGGCAAAAGTGAAACCTGAAAAGGCCGATAAAGTGTATCTCTGATGTTGCCAATTACGATCTGCTGCCTTGCCGAAGTGAGTACATCTACAAAACTACGCCGACTAATGGCTGGTATTTGTAGTTTGGTTTGCTTAATGGTATCTTTTTGAGATGGGGCTATTTCGAGTTTTTCTGGAATTGTAATTTTGGTACTTTTATTGATAGTATCCAACTGACTACTTGGTTTGATTAACGAAATAGCCTTTGAAACAGATCTTGGGGCTTCGATGGGCTGTAAAATTATATCAATTGTAGTGCGGTCGTTGATGGCTATCGTTTTGTTGGTATATTGCTCTTTTCTGACTTCAAGTTTTGCGCTGGCCATGGCTACTGGTAACTTTATTCTGTAATATCCGTAACTGTTGCTGATTGCCGAAATCAGCGTACGCCGTTCAAAAACACTGGCCTGCGTAATTTTTTCGCCTGTCAGTTGGTCATAAATATACCCATTGACGATAACAGTTTTGTTTTGTTCAATTTTCTGTAAAATAACATAACCTTGCTTTTCTTTGTAACTGGCCGTACCCCTAAAAATATCGTCTAAGACCAGTCGTATCGGTTTATTTTGGACATTGATATTGACTGTCTGGCCAATGTCAAACTGAGTTGGGTTGTACGAAAATGAAAAATCGGCTTTGGCGGCAATCATTTTGAGGGCTTCTTCCAGTTTTTCGTTTTCGATTTTGATAGTGATTGGCTGGTCAAGAATTGTTTTTTGAGCAACGCTCTCAAAACAAAACGACAGAAGCATAAACCACAATAGTAAGGTTGTGTTGGTGTTTTTCATGGCTGTTAATTTTTAGGTGGTATTAAGTAAATGTACTAATTTGCCAGTGTGCCGATGTGCCAATTTCGTGGTCTGTGTCTCCACGGAGCAGTATTATACTAAACTCATGACACCAGACTCTAAACACAAGACTACTCAGTTGCACCCAGCCCCTTCGAGCCAGATAGTATCGCCCTTGCGGACTACTTTGAGTTTGAGCGTTTCGGCAATTACCGTTAGTGTTGTGTTGAGTGTTTCTCGTTCAAAACGAGCAGATAATTGACAATTTGAAACTCGATTTGAAAACTGAATCCGTGTGTGGTAGCCTTCATTGAGCGATGCCACAACTTCGCTTAGTTTTGTTTGGTCAAAATTGTAAATCTGTGTTCGGTAGGCAAGTGCATTGGGTGTGTAATTGACCCGTTCGAGTGCGGTATCTGATGCAACGGCTTGCTGGCCTTTGGTCAAAAATATTTTTTTAGTCTTGTTTGAAAACTGTACTTTTCCGCTTTCTACTACCACTTGTACTTCATCTTTGGTACTTTTTATGTTGAACGATGTACCCAAAACCCGCACTTGGGCTTGGCCAGCATCAATCACAAATGGACGTTTTTCGTTGCGTTTTACTTCAAAAAAAGCCTCGCCGATTAGTTTTACTTGCCGTAAGTTTGTGTTAAAATCAGAACCATAACTCAGCGATGAATTGCGATTTAGAAATACTTTTGTACCATCGGGCAGTATTTTTTCGAGTGTATTGCCACCCGCCTTAAAATATTGAGCCAGTGTTTTAGATTGATTTGATACCACAAAATTATTATAAAAAACCCAACCCAAACCCAGAAGTATCGTTATAGTGGCTGCTATTTTTAGTATATTTAGGGCTATAATCGGTGTTTGTATGTATTTGACTGGTACAGTCGAAATCGGTGATGAGTTACCCAAACGGTTTTTTACGCTTACCCATGCGCTATCGGTGTCAATCGTTTGCTGGTGGTCAAATGCCCCAGATGTTTCCCAAATGGTCATTATGCGGTCGAGTTCTTGCTCGTTTTGGGGCGACTCAACCAACCACGCCACTACCTGCACCTGCTCGTCGGGTGTAGCGGTGCCTGCCACATATCGGGCAAGTAGGTCGTTGGTGAGGGGGATATTTTTTTGTGGCGTTGCCAATTTATAAATAGTATAATATTTGTGAAAAAATGATCAAAGTCGGCAAAAAATCAGCCAGCTCAATTCTCATTATTTTGAGTGCTTTACCAATCTGATTTTCAATGGTTTTGATAGAAAGCCCCATTTGATTGGCTATTTCTTGGTATTTTAGTTCTTCAAATCGACTTAGTTTAAAAATAATTTTACACTGCTCGGGTAGCTTTTCGATGGCTTCCTTGATTTTAATTTCTAACTCGTTTCGTTCTATAACCTCCGTAACGGCCTCGTAATGTTGCTCGCCCCAATAGCCAACATATTCCTGATGCGCTTCTTTTATTTTGTTATGTTTCAGTCTGTTGAGGCAATGGTTATGAACGGCTCGATACAAATACGATTTGAGCGATTGCATGATTTCGAGGGTCAGTCGTTTTTCCCAAATTGTTACAAAAACCGTCTGTACAATTTCTTCGGCATCGTCCAAGTCTTTGACAATCGAGCCAGCATAACGACACAAACTGGCATAGTGTTGCTTGAACAAACGCTCAAAAACACGCTCATCGCCCTGCCGAATGGCCATTAGTATTTCAGTATCAGGTAGCTGCACTTGATTTGCTTCTTTTTTTTGCCAAAGATAAGTTTGTGCAACCACTCAATTTGATGTTAGTAATGAATTTATTTTTACGTTGTCTGTTACTATGACAATCGGTGACGTTTTTACCCCTATTGAAAAAAATAAAAATATTCAGATAGGGGTATTTGTATTACTGAGTTGTCTTGATGTCAGAAAACGTTATTTTATTAAACCTAAAAAAAACAGCCATGAAAACTACCTTTTCGTATGCCCGCTTGCTCATTATTGGTATTGTTGCCACCGTCGTACTCAATTCTTGTAATGTATATCTTAACGACTCAACCGTTACACCATCTGGTAATGTAGTCGAGCAAGAATTTAAACTCAATAATTTTACCCGAATAGAAATGGGGAACGCTTTTGCTATCAAAGTCCGTAAGGGTAGCCCGTTTGGTATCTTCGCTCGTGGCGACGAAACCGACATCAACGACTTAGATGTATATGTGGACAGAGGCGGTACATTGGTAGCACGCTACAAAAACGTCCGCAACCGTCGCTATAAAATGGATTTTGACGTTACGATGCCCGACTTGCAAGGTGTTAATCTTTCGGGGGCCAGCAATACTACCATTGACGGTTTTAGGGGTTTGTCGGCGATAGATATTTCATTGTCGGGTGCATCAAAAACTACTTTTACTGGTACCTCCGACCGCACACAAATCGACTTATCGGGGGCATCGAAGTTGATTTTGGTTGGGAGTGGTGTCAAGGTAATAGGCTCATTATCTGGGGCTTCGGCCTTGTCTGCTTATGAGTATTTGATAGAAGATGCCGACTTAGATTTGTCGGGAGCGAGCAGCGCACAAGTGGCGGCCTCTAAAACGCTCAGAGTAACAGCCTCGGGGGCGAGTAGCTTGCTCTATGTGGGTAGCCCAGATATACGCCAGAGCGTTTCGGGTGGCAGTACCGTCAAAAAGCGATGAAGAGTATAGAAGCGTAATCCTCACCAAATTATGGTGATTATGTCTTTGTATAAATCAAATTTTTCGTCAATCGTAACCACAGCTAAGTTTTCGGAAATAGCCGTAGCAACGAGTAATCTGTCAAAAGGGTCTTTGTGGTTTTCGTAAAATGGCACTTGTTCGTAGCTATCCAAATGCAGACTACTAATTGGCAATAAATGAAATCCTGTTTTTTGGATTTCGTCTGTGTAGCTTTTGATACTGTGCGAAAGTTCTAACTTGTTTATTTTCTTCTTGATTGCAATTTCAAATAATGAAACAACGCTAACGACACAATATGTTTTTGGGTCTTTGAGTACATTGCTGGCTTTTTCGGATAGGCATGAAGTATTGTCTAAGGCCCATAAAACAGTATGTGTATCGAGTAAATATCTCATTGAGCGTAATTTTCGAGTTCATCAATCGCATCATTGAAATCATCAGACATTTTTATAGTACCTTTCATTGTACCTAAAACTCTCTGACGTTGTTCAACTGTTTGAAGAAATTGATTTTCTATATCTTCCAAAAAAGTAATAAATACTTTTGTTTTGGCTTGGCTTGGTGGGTTTTCGTTCAGAATCACCCGTCCATTTTCGTAAGTTCCTTCGATGGTTGTTAGCACGGTATTGTTTTTAATAAATTTCGGTTGGCGGCAATGCCGCCAACCGAAACGGTGTTTTACAAATTCTTTTTGGTAATTTCACTCACGGCAAATGCCGCCGCACGGGCTGTAAGAGCCATATAAGTCAGCGATGGGTTTACGCACGAGGCCGAAGTCATGGCTGCGCCGTCGGTCATAAAGACGTTTTTGCAAGCATGAATCTGGTTATTGGCGTTTAGTACCGACGTTTTTGGGTCTCTACCCATGCGAGCCGTTCCCATTTCGTGAATACCAATACCCGGGTTTTTGGTTTTGTCGTTGTAGCCACGTACATTTTTGAGGCCAGCAGCTTGGAGCATTTCAACGGCATCGTTCTCCATATCGATACGCATTTTGAGTTCGTTTTCACCATAGGCGGCATCAAAATTGACGATTGGCAAGCCCCACTTGTCTTTTTGGTCAGTGAGTGTAAATCTATTTTTTTCGTTTGGTAGCATCTCACCAAAACCACCGATTCCCATCGACCAGCCACCTGGGTCAGAGAGGCTGTCTTTGAAAGCAGCACCGAAGCCCTCCATACCCACACCACGGCCCCACGAGCCACGACTTGCACCACCCTGGTAGCCAAAGCCACGGGTATAGTCTCGTTTGTCACCGTTCCAGTTACGATAGCGAGGAATATATACGCCATTCGGGCGGCGGCCGTAGTAGTAGCTATCTTGAAAACCGTCATATTCGCCCGAAGCACCTACTGCCAAGTGGTGGTCCATGATATTGCGGCCTAATTGGTCGGAGTCATTGCCCAAGCCGTTCTGAAAACGATTTGATTTTGAGTTCATCAAAATACTGGTTGAAGCTATTGCCGAGGCGTTTAAGAATATTATTTTGGCATAATATTTTTTTACTTCCATTGTGTTTTGGTCTAATGTCCTAACGCCTGTGGCTTTACCCAATTTTTCGTCATAAATCACCTCGGTAACGATTTTGTTGGGGGCCAGTGTAAATCTGCCTGTTTTCATGGCGGCAGGTAGAGTAGCTGCTTGCGAGCTAAAATAACCACCATAAGGGCAACCACGCATGCACATATTACGCAATTGGCACGAAGCACGACCCACTGCACTATGTACGGCAGTAGGCTTAGTGAGGTGCGCCACTCGACCGATGGTTACGGTACGGCTCATTTTACGCTGGAGTTCGGCCTTAACGTGCTTTTCCAAGATATTGAGTTCCATTGCTGGCTGAAACTGCCCATCTGGCAGTACCGACAAGCCATCTTTTGAGCCGCTGATGCCCGCAAAACGCTCTACATAGTCATACCAAGGGGCGAGGTCTCCATAGCGAATTGGCCAATCGACCGATATGCCCTCTTTGGCGTTGGCCATAAAGTCCTCTTCGTTCCAACGGTAGCTCTGGCGGCCCCACAGCAGCGAGCGACCGCCCACGTGATAAGCCCGAATCCAGTCAAAGCCACGGGTTTCGGTGTATGGATTTTGCTTGTCATTTTCAAACAAATAGCGGTGTTCTTCGTTGGCAGTATAGCCTGTGCGCGCGCCCGCCCAATACTCTTCAAGTGCTTGGGTAGTTGGCCGACCACGGTGGTCAAATTCCCACGGTGCTTTCATGGCCGTTTCGTAGCCTTCAACGTGCTTTACGTCTCGGCCACGCTCCAAGCATATTACTCGTAAGCCTTTCTGGGTTAGTTCTTTGGCCGCCCAGCCGCCGCTTATTCCTGAGCCTACTACGATGGCATCGTAGGTAGCTTCTTTTTTGGCATCTATGTTTAAATACATTTTAATAGTTATGAGTTATGAGTGACGAGTGTAGAATTAAAAATATTCTTAATTCTACACTCTTAATTCTTAATTTAGCTTACAGCGCATAAGCCTTATCGCCTTTTTTATATGGAATAGTCCCCTGATAGCGGCCTGGGATAGGTACATAATTGAGGGCTTTGGTTGCACCTTGCTCTGATGTAAAATACCCAAATAGTGTTAGTTCTTTAAGTAGTCTCCAAAATGGAGTACCTTTGATTTTTTTGGACGTAACCACTTCTTTATCGACATTGTCGCCTACTTTTACTTGCTGTACATTGGCAGCTTTCATCATTTCTATCGTTTCTTTTTCAACCACTTTTAGTATGGCTACTTGCTGGTCGCTGGTTGTCGATAAAAAACTTTTGCTGTGCATGGCCATGGCTTTGGTTTCAAGGTCAGTGAGGCCGTCCATGAAGTTTTGCTGCTCCTGCGTTTTGTAGCAGTCTTTTAGCATTTTTTCAATAAATGTACTCACACCCGCATCTTTGGCACCAGGCGTACTGGTACGAGGAATGATGTGTTCGGTGATTTCGGCCAATAGTGAGCGTTGGGCATCGTTTAGGCCAAAGTCAGCAACTTTGTTACTGGGGTTGTTGCCGCCAAATGCCAGCAAACTGGGTGCCGATATGGCACCACCCATCAAAAGTGCAACTCTACTAAGTGCGTTTCTGCGGTTCATAGTTTAGAAATATATTAAGAATTTGATAAATGACTTTGATTGTAAGATTTTGGAGGCACGGTTTTGTTCTATCACTTAACGTCCAAAACCTGTTATCTGTTTGATATATAAGCAAAAAGAAAGCGTAATTTAACTGTATTTTTTGTTTTTTAAATTTGTGTGATATTGTAATTTGAAAACTAACTCGAAAAATATTATATTTAATACCGTAAATATAATATTAAATATTACATTTACGGTATGATGATAGAGCGAAAAATAACTGCCGAACTACTTGAACTAATTGAAGATATGCCAGCATTGGCATTGTTGGGGCCACGGCAGGTTGGTAAAACTACATTAGCCAAAGCCTTAGAAAAGCATTTCCAAAAACCAACTATTTATTTAGATTTAGAATCTGTTGAAGACACTAATCGTTTGCAAAACCCTGAACTGTACCTTAATGAAAGGCAAGATGAACTCATCATTATTGATGAAATACAACGTATGCCACAACTTTTTCCGATTTTGCGGTCGTTGATAGACAAACATAGAGTTGCTGGTAGATTTGTTTTGTTAGGTTCGGCTTCTCCCGAATTATTGGTCAAAAGTTCAGAATCATTGGCCGGGCGTATTTCATATATCGAACTCGCTCCTGTTTTTTTTGAAGAAATAAAACACAACATTACTTATCAGACACACTGGTGGAGAGGTGGCTTTCCAAATATTTTATTGGCAAATACCGATAAAACAGCCTATCGTCGTCTGGGTGACTTTGTGATGGGTTATGTTGAGCGAGAGCTACCAATTTTGGGTCTTGGTGCATCCCCTGTTGTTATCCGAAATTTACTTACAATATTGGTAGGGGTTCATGGTAATTTACTAAACATCAACAATTTATGCCGCTCTATGGGGCTGTCAAGCCCTACTATAAGTCGTTATTTAGATTTTTTTGAGTCGGCTTTTTTAATACGCCGTTTGCATCCTTTTTTTATCAATATCAGTAAACGAATTGTTAAAGCACCCAAGTTTTATTTTAGAGACTCGGGCTCGTTTCACTCTTTGGCGGCAATAAGCAATATGGATATGCTTACAGGTAGTCAGTATGTAGGCAACTCGTGGGAGGGTTATGTTATTCAACAAATTATAGCTAATTTACCTCATCACATCAAACCCTATTTTTATAGAACTGCCGATGGTACTGAGCTTGACTTAGTATTGGTCAGAGGTGATATTGCTATTTTAGGTTTTGAAATAAAATACAGCAATACTCCCAAACTTACAAAGGGCAACTTAATTGCACAACAAGATTTGAATCATATACCGATTATAATAGTAACACCGTCGGCCAGTGATTTTAAGATTGACGATACTATATGGGTTTGTAATATTACAACACTTTGGCCAACTATTAGTAGTATAATTGTTTTGTGATACTTAGACCTCCCACACATCTACCTCAGCCAACAGCAAAGACTGCCCATCGCCACCAAATGTACCTGCTACTGGGGTAATAAGGGCGGCATCAACCGATGTGGCCAAATAAATATGGTTGTTGATAACGGCCCCACCTTCGGTAGGGTCAAAACCCCGCCAACCCGCACCCGGCAAATATACCTCTGCCCAAGCGTGTAGTTCGTGGGCTTGTTGCTGGCTACCATACAAATACCCACTCACAAACCGAGCTGCCAAGCCCGTACTGCGGCAAGTGGCTATAAACAACTGTGCAAAGTCTCGACAAGTACCTTTTTTGGTTGTCAGGGTGTGTTCGGGTGGGTAAGGTAAGCCTTCTTCTCGGCGTTCATAGACAAAATTTTGATGGATATATTGGCACAAGTGAGTCAAAAAATTAACTGTCTGCCATTTGGCTGTGTTGGCTATTTGCCGTGCAAAATTATCTATGGCCATCGTTACACCATCTCGTTGTAGGTATGGGTGTAGCAGCGTTCTGATGTTTTCAGGATAGTTGAAAGGTAGCTGTTGGGTATCGAAGGGATAAAGCAAAAAATCAAAAACATTAAAATCGTCTGACTGAACTATGACGTTGGTCTTGATAGTGAGATAACTGGTGTTGTCGCCAAAAAAAACCACGTGCTGAATGTTGCTTTCTACCGACATATTTTTGACAATCTTGACAGGCTGCGGCTCAATAACCAAGTCGTAACCAATGATACGCTGGTGTGGATAGGCTTTGGGTGCCAAATGCAATATGTGTGGCCCTAATTTTACAGAGTTGCTGTAAGTATAACGAAACTCGTGCCGAACGTGTATTTGCATGATTTTTATGAGATAACAATTTTTTACTCAATCTGATTCAATACCACGGCCATCCAGTCGTTGGGTAGCCGCTGAACTGAATTTTTGAGCAACATACTCCACTGCAAGGACAAATGAGCGAGGTCGTCTTTTTCAAAGCGATGTTCTATCATTTTTTTTGTTTCGTTATCGTACATCACCACGTCGAGCGGATAGTCCACATCGTTGGCACTTACACGAGTGGAGTCAAAGGACAAAAAGGCAATTTTGAGAGCTTCTGATAGCGAAGATTCTGAATGTAAACTTCTAAATATAAGCGGTTTGCCATAATTTGAGTTGCCGATTGCAAAAAACGGGTGTGTTTCGTCAGTCTCTTTGCCAACCCAGTTGCCTTGTGGGTATAGCAAAAAAAGTTTGTGGTCGTCGTCGGCTTCTAATTTACCACCAATAATGGCATGAAGATTAAAAGCCAACCCGGCATCTTCCAAAAACTCCCTGTCTTCGGTAGCCACTCGTCTTATTTGTTGGCCAAAGGCCGTTGCAGCTTCGTGTAGCCGCCTAAAACTTTGGCCTTCTTTTTCTATTGTTTCATTAAAATAAATAATGGCCTTATCTCTGACCGAGCGCAAGCCCGAAGTCATTATAAAAAGTGAATGTGAACCGATTTGATGGGTAGATATTTTTTTTGCTGTCGTTACTTCTGTTCCTGCCGTCAGGCGTGTGTCGGCGATGGCTACCAAGCCCGACTGTACTTTTATTCCAAGACAATAGGTCATTATTTACTATTTTTGATTGGGGCTATTTACAAATTCATCGACAATATAACGTGGACGGCTCTTTACTTCTTCATAAATTTTACCAACATATTCGCCAATAAGCCCTATGGCTACCATATTTGAGCCACTAAAAAACGTCATCGGTAGCACTATCGAAGTCCAGCCAGGCACTATATGGCCTGACAAATAGGACACTAAAATATAGGCAGCAATAGCTACGGCAATAAAAAAATTGAAGAAACCAAAATACAAAACTAATTTCATGGGAAAGGTGCTAAACGACGTAACGCCATTCCAAGCAAAAACCAACATTTTGCTAAGGGGATATTTGGACTCGCCTGCCTCTCGTTTTTGTCGTTTGTAAAATACCTTTTCGCTTCTAAAACCAATGAGCGGAATAAGACCTCGCAAAAACAAATTGACTTCTCTAAAACCCGAAAACTCTTGCAACACACGCCTATCGACCAATCTAAAATCGGCATGATTGAACACTAACGGTACTCCCATTTTGAGCATAAGTTTATAAAAAAACTCAGCCGTTTGGCGTTTGAACCAGCTATCGGTCTGGCGGTCGTTTCTGACACCATATACCACCATTGCCCCAGACTGATGTTGCGCTATCATTTGTTCTATCACGCTGGCATCGTCTTGCAGGTCGGCGTCAATCGTTACAAAGCAGTCGAAGGCTTCGATATGCGGCATCAAGCCCGCCAAAATAGCACTCTGATGACCAAAGTTACGAGACAGATTGACTCCCATAATACTCTCATTTTGGGAGCAAAGGTCAGTAATAATTGGCCATGTACTATCTCGGCTACCGTCATTGACAAAGCATATTTGGCTATGCCCGTCTATCAAGCCCTTTGATTTCCACTGGCTGAGATAGTCGTTCAGTACTTCATGAGTTTTGAATAATACCTCTTGCTCGTTGTAACAGGGAACAACAATTAGTAGTTTTTTTGGTTTTAGCATACTGCAAATTTACACTCAATGGCTCAATTTATAGATTTGTTATCAAAATAAGTTTCAAACACAACCGAGCCGACTTCGTTGTTTTGAGTCTGAAAATGGTCTAAATATTGATGCAGACCAGTCTTAAAAATATCTTCTATTTCTGTAAATTCTATTTCGGCACGTAGTTTACTTGTTAGTTTTTCGGCACGGTTCGTAAATCCGTTTGTAATTTGAGTGCCTGAGATAGTATATAACGACAATTCAGCTTGCCTGATGCTATGCGCCATTGAGCGTGGAAAAAGTTTGTCCAACATCAAAAACTCAACGATGTGAGTCGGTGTCAGCACTTGGTGCTGCTGCCGATACATATTATAAGCACTTACCGATTTGAGAACTGCCGTCCACATCACCAAGTCTAAGGTCGAACCCATCTTGTCGGTGTCGGGCAAGAGCGTAAAATATTTTACGTCCAAAAACCGTGATGTCTTATCGGCACGCTCCAAGTATCGGCCCAGTCGGCCAAAATGCCAGGCTTCGTTTCGGGTAATGGTCGAGTCTATAACGCCATAATAAAGTTGCGTTCCGTTTTTGATTTGTGTATAAAAATCTTGCATCAGATTCAGTTCACGGCCAGGCTTGGCATCTCTGAGCCAAAGATATAGCTGGTTGAGGTTTTCCCACATTTCTTTTGAGATAGTCTCTCTGACAGTGCGGGCATTTTCACGGGCAGAAGCTATACAGTTATAAATCGAATTAGGATTTCGCTTGTCGAAAGTCATAAAATCAATGACATTTTCACGACTGGCTTCTTCATAAAACTGATAAAAAACATAGTGGTCGGCAGTTGCAATAAGCAACGGCTCCCATTGTTCATCGACATTGGGCGGTAAGTCCAAGGCCAAATTGAAATTTACACCCATAAAACGGGCATAGTTTTCGGCTCGCTCTATGTAGCGGTTCATCCAGTATATCGAATCTGCAACTCTGCTTAACATGGTGCCACTTGTTGGGTTTAGTTTTGGTCAATGATTTTTAAAAGCCTATTCAGTTCGCTATCGTCAATGTCCGACTGTCCGGATTTGTCATAAATAGACACTAAATAGTCTCTAACTTATACGCCATCTAATTCTTTTAAAAAATCTTTAAGTGGAGTAGTCTTCATTTTGCCTTCTTCAACGAGCCGCATCTGGGCAACGCCTCGGCGTATGTTTTCTCTGATTTCGTCGTCGGTGTCGCCGTCCAGTTCGGCCGTTTCTTGTACTTGTACAAACTTAAAATTTTGAATCAATTTTTTGAAAAAACTGAGTTGTTTGTCTTCAATTTCCAATGTTAATCTGGCCATGATTTGATTATAAATAAAGTTCAAATACTGTTGTTGGTTTTGAAGTTGCTAAGGTAATGATTCTTAACTAAAAAAAGAAACAGAAAAAAATGGCGTTTTGTGTAGTTTTGCAAAAATAATGTTACTCAACAATCTGAATGGACGCAATAAAAGAAATACAGACCAGCCTCGAAAAAAAAATAGAAACCATGGCTACATCACGATTTGGAAACTGGAAAGTAGCATTTATGGCGGCAGTTATATCTATAATTGCTATTTTTGGTAATATTGTTCCGCTCGACCAGTACAAAAAGTACTTTGAAGCCCTCAATTCGGGTCAAGAATACTACGCCTACTCAACTGCCACCGACAGAGCTCGCCAGTTTAGTGTCAATCACGTCTATGAGGCTGGGTCGAGTTTGGCCAACCGAACGTATCGGCTCACGACTGCGGTTTTTGTCAGAGTCTTTCATTTATATCCAGCTTCGTTTTGGTTGTATTTTATACAGTTGGTGTTGGGAATAGTGTTTTTTAAATTACTATTTCAGTTTTTTAGTAAAACACTCAACGACCCGATAGCGGCTTTTTATGCAGTCATTGCCATTGCTACAACTTACGTTGGTATGTCGTTTTGGATAGATTTTTCGGGCTACGAAGATTTTTATTCGTACTTCTTTTTGTTCATGGCCATTTATTTTAGGCAGCCCGCACTTATCTTTATTTTTACTCAACTCGCTTTCTGGAACGATGAACGGGCTTTTGTGGCTGGTGGTTTTGTGTTTTTGTGGTGGTGGTTTGCGCCACAATGGCAAGCCAAAAAACCCATCAGTTGGACACCCAACGTACAAATGTTGGTCGTCGTTGCTTCATGGGTTTTTTATTGGCTCGTGCGCTATTTTTATCTCACCAAACACTTAGGGCTACACGATACTTACGACAATAGCGAATTTGGGAGAAATCTACCAGCTAATCTAAGAGTTTGGGGATTCAAAATCGGCTGGGGCTTGGAGGCACTTTGGTTGGTAGTTGTACTGGCTTTTGTGGCTATGGCTTGGTGCAAAGATTACCTGCGGTTACTGATATTGGTAGCGTGTTTGGTTGTCAATCTTGTACTTTCGATGACTATTTATGATACTACCCGCAGCTCTGCGTTTTCGTATATGGTACTGTTTCCGTGTTTGGTTTTTTTGAGCCAAAACACAAAACAAAAGCGACTCAGAAACATATTGCTTCTGGTTGCTCTTGCTTGTTTTTTACACCCATTGGCTACTAAAACCAGTGCGATGGGGTTCTTTTTGATGTAAAAATTCAAAAACTCACCCCAATTCTAAACGCCATGCGGTTATAGACACGGTTTTCGTATTTTTCTATTTCGCCCCAGCCGAGTGGTTTTGTAACTTGTACTTGCTGATGTTTGTAACTGAGCGATATGAGCAGAGCCGACTCGCTTTTGAGGCCAATCCTAAACCCCACACCAGGGCTAACCATTAGGCCGCCGCTTGTTGTATAGTCGGTGGCGTTGGCATGAAACGAACCAATGCCATAACCAGCATCGAGCGAAGCAAAAAAAGCTGATTGTTTAGTACTATTCTTGGCCAAATCGTACCGAACACCTGCGGCAACTGGCATAATGAGTGCGGTTTTGTACCAATCTACCCCAACCGTAGCTCCTACTGCCAGCCGTGGTTTGAGCCGCACGCCGTTGAATGTTTGAAGCGTAAAACTAAGCCGATTGGCTACTTCTTCTCTAAATGTACCGTTCCAGTTATTGACATCATAAACAACCCTCCCAAAAAGCCCACCAAACTCTGTCATATTTAAAAAGTGAGGTTTGAAAGCGGGCTTTTGTTGGGCAAAAACCGATGTAGAAAAGGCTACTAAAAGTAAAGAAAATATTTTTTTCATGGCTGTTAAAATAATGAATGAGTGATAGAATGACTGAGTGATAGAATGATGGGGTAAAGTGGCTTGTATTCGATCATTCTATCACTCAGTCATTCAAATATTAACTCTATTGACTGGAATTTTACTTAGTAATTTTAATTGTTTCGGATTAGAATAATCGAACTGATAAAAACCGTCTTTGCCAATCATCAACAAAGTTTTGCTGTTCAACGGAATCACGTCATAAGCGTCCATATCAGTCAAGTGTTCCATTTGTTTGATGTCAAAATCATTAGTGGCATCAAACGATTTGAGGCCGTATTTACCTTCACACAAAAACAAATTGGGTAAAGCAATGCCTAACCCATGCGGGTTTTGCATTGGGTACGATTTGAGTAGTTTTGGGTTGCGAAGGTCGGCTATATCAACCACGTCCAACTGATTGAGACCACGGTTGCAGGTTGTGCCAGAGCGTAGGGTAACGTAAGCTCTGTTGCCTTCTACAACAACAGGGTCGCAAGCCATAGCATGCTGAAAAACAGACATTTGAACTGGGTTTTCGGGGTTTTTATTGTCAAAAATATACATACCAGTCGTTGAGCCAATAAACAGTTTGTCTTTGTATGGAAAAATAGTTTCGATACCCCAGCCCAGATTGATGTTGGCTGCTTTTATGGGCTGACTTGTATTTTTGATGTTAAATAGTTGTAAATTACTTTGCCCGACTGTGTATAAAAAATTGTCGTAGAGAGTAAAACGAGCCATAGAACCGCCCTGCCCACTCGACGGATTGGCGCTTGTTGGGGCGGCAGTTTTTGAGTCAAAGGCAAATGACTGAATACCCCAACCCCACGGCGATACACTACTACTATTGCCGTCTTCGCAGTTGGTTTTGATGGTTTCGGTTACGATGTCCATACGCTGGTCGCTGATTAAGTTCGACTGGGCATTGTAGTTCCACCACACTCCGTCAAACTGCCCTAACTGAAACACACCACTCACTCGGCCTACTTCTTTGATATTGAGCGGGTCGGCGATGTTGAGGGCTACTAATTCTGAATAACTGTCGGCATACAAAATATTACCTCTGACGGCCATGTCGCCATTGCCCAAGATACTCAAAAACGAAACAGTACGTGGTGCAGAAGGATTACTGTTGTCGATGATATGAATACCCTTTTTTATTTCATTGATAAACAAATAATTGCCGACGGTATAAATCTTGCCAGGGTTCTCTAAGGCTTTGGCTGGTATGGTCTTAATGCTCTGCTGAATGTCGGCAACCGTAACCGTAACAGGCGTGTATCTTTTATATTTGCGAGTTTGTTCACATTTGTCAGTACAAGCTATTTGTAGGTAACTGACGAGTAGGAGAGTGGCGATAATAGTTTTTTTCATAGCAGTCGTTTTTAAGTTTCTTTTTCTATGACACTAAAATCAGAAAAATAGTTGGAACATT
>JAYWHT010000042.1:0-14606 GCA_043777595.1 Spirosomataceae bacterium | reverse complement strand
TAACAGCTTTAACATTCGCAATATTTTTAAATTTTATTGCCGAAATGCCCATTTTACAGGTCAAAAACTTTATCTTTTAATTAGCACAATCCGTTTTTTCTATTAAAATCTATCCATCAATTAAGCCCAAATGGACGTTGTGCCTATATTATTCCTTCTGAATTTTTAAATTCTGACTATGGAAAATTAGTTAAAAACTATTTGATAAAAAGCAAAGCATTAAGGCACATTATTGTAATTGATTTTGAAGAAAATGTATTTGACGATGCTTTAACAACAGCATCAATAATCCTTTGTGCTAATGACAATTTAACCGACAGAGTTCAGTTTAGCAATATCCAATCGTTGGAAGATTTGAGTAAAATAGATGATATTATTGAAAATTATCCAAATTTTTCAGAAACTGAACAGCGGAGTGCCGCCCAAACCTATAATTTTTCTGAATTAAATCCAGAAATCAAATGGAAAGCATATTATCAAAAGCAAAATAGTGTTAAATTTAAAAATCTTGTACCTTTTTCGACTTATGCAAAAGTGGTTCGTGGAATAGCAACAGGTTCAAATGAATATTTTACTTTTAATTCGTCAAAAGCAAAAGAATTTAAAATTGAAGGACAGTATTTGTTGCCTTGTATTTGTAGTGCGAAAGATGCAAAAACATCTTTTTTCACCACACAAAATTTTGAAGAGTTGAAGCAAAATGACAAACCTGTTTTTCTTTTTAATGCTCAAAACTCAATTGAAAAAAGTATAAAATCTTATATACAAAAAGGCGAAGAAGAAGAAATAAACAAACGATTTCTTACTGCAAGTAGAACGCCTTGGTATTCGTTAGAAAGTAGAAAACCCGCACCAATTTGGGTTTCTGTTTTTAATCGGACGGGCTTACGGTTTATTAGAAATGAAGCAAATATTTCTAATTTAACTTCTTATCATTGTATTTATCCAAAACAGACAAGTTTGTTTTCTGGAATAGATATTGATTTACTTTTTGCTTATCTATTGACAGACACAGCCAAACAAATTTTTGAGGACAACAGCCGACAATACAGTAACGGACTTCAAAAGTTTGAATCAAATGACCTAAATAAAGGAATGATACTTGACTTGGGGTTACTTGATCAACGAACAGAAAATCAGATTTTAGATTTGTTTAAAGAATATCGAATTGCAATACTCAACAATCAAAATGGGGACAAAGTAATTGACAAAATTGATAAAATATTAACCGATAAATATATCAAAAAAAATACTATGCCCGACAAAATATTGGCAAAAAAGGGACTAATAGAATTTTAATTCCCTAACTTCGGCAGGCCGCAAACGGTTTGAATGTTATAATATTATACTTAAAAAAATAGACACCTCAACAAATGACGATAACGATAGTAGGAGTAGGCTTATTGGGTGGCTCGTATGCCCTGGCTCTGCGTGAAAAATACCCAAAAATGTACTTTTTGGGAGTTGATGCCTCACCGACCCATGCACAATTGGCAGTGGCGAAGGGTATCATTGATGAAGCCACAACGCTCGAAATAGCCGTTCCAAAGTCTGACTTAGTAGTACTGGCCGTGCCTGTCGATGTATTATTACAAATATTGCCAACGGTTTTGGACTTATTGCCAGCCGAAGCCACAGCTTTAGACTTAGGCTCAACCAAAGAGCAGATTTGTAGCCTCGCCGACCAACATCCACGCCGAGCAGCTTTTGTGGCAGCACACCCCATGGCAGGTACCGAAAACTCTGGGCCATCGGCAGCTTTCAAAGAGTTATTGGTCGATAAAAACGTAATAATCTGCGACCGAGAGCGTAGCCACCCCAACTCCTTGGCATTGACAGAGGCACTATTCAAAGAAATTGGTATGAAAATACACTACATGACTCCCTCAGAGCATGACCTACATCTGGCTTATGTCTCTCATTTGAGCCACATAAGTGCTTTTGCGTTGGGGGTTACGGTATTAGAAAAAGAAAAAGACGAACAAAATATATTTGACATGGCCAGTACGGGTTTTAGCTCAACAGTACGCTTGGCCAAAAGTTCACCTGCTATGTGGGGACCGATATTTGACCAAAATAGAGCCAATGTATCTCAGGCTTTGGCCGACTATATTGAGTTTTTGCAACAATTCAAAACTATAATCGACAATCAAGACACAGCCGCCAGCAAGCAATTTATGGCCAAAGCCAATGAAATTAGACGTATTTTGTTGGGTATTGAGCGCAAATAATTGTTCTCGCCAAAAGAAATCTTAATATAGAGTTCGGTGGCGGCAGTCTTGTATTGTCGTTACAATATATAGGATATTAGCAAGCGTAACGGATAAGTAACAAAATTTGCCAAATCAACAATAATATAAATGCAGGTACAGCCGTTTAAAATACCTTTCTACAAAGAAATAAATGACTTTCTCAAATCTATCCCATCAGATTTAAGAACTTATAATTCTAACTTTTATTGTTTTAAATTAAACCCCAATGAGGGTTCAATGGCTAATTACAAACCACCATTTAAAAAAGACTTTTATTTTTTGGCATTAATCACAAATGCTGGAGAAACTAAAATAACTTATGACAACACAAATGTTACCGAACTTAATTCTTTTTTAGTGTTTCAATCGCCTAATTTGCTGTATAGTTTTTTTAGAGATAGCACTGCAAATGGGTACCTAATTTATTTTAAAAAGGAATGTTTCTCATTTTTTAAACCTGATTTAGAAAAAGAATTTCCTTTCTTTAATATTTTACACACCAACTTCTTTAAACTCAACCAAGCTAAGTTTAAAGAATTTGCACCACACTTTAAAGACGTATTAACCGCTTATGAAAGTGCAAATGACAAGCAGCATACGATTGCGACCGTGAAATTGTTGTCGTTACTTTATCAACTCAAAGAATTTACAACCGCATTTACTCAGTGGGAAGAAGGGTTTACTTCGCCGCAACAAATTATATTTCAAAAATTTATTCAGTTGGTGAACAGTTTTTATTTAGAAAAACGAACGATTGAGGAATATGCTGAAATGCTTTTTATCACATCAAATCACCTATCACAAACTGTAAAATTGGTATCGAATAAAAATGCACTCTCGTATATCAACGAAAGAATAATGACGGAGGCAAAATCAATCATTCAATTTACAGACGCTGATATTGCTGAAATAGCCTACCAACTTAATTTCTCAGACCCAGCCAATTTTGGCAAATTTTTTAAGAAACATTCTGACTTAACGCCCATGGAATACCGAAAAAAAGTTACTTCCAAATAATTGACCATTCTAACCAAGTTATTTACCATTCTGGCTTTCGGATATGCGCTACTTTTGTGTCATCAAATTTTGATAATAACATTTAAAAAAGCAAAAAAATGAAAGTAGCAATTTTAGGAACAGGAATGGTTGGAGACAGCATCGGTTCAAAACTCATAGAACTTGGACATGACGTAATGATTGGTTCAAGAACTTCGGACAACGAAAAAGCCATTGCATTTGTGGGTAAACACAATGGCAAAGCCAAAGCAGGAACTTTTAACGAAGCAGCGGCATTTGGTGAGCTTATTTTTAACTGCACATCGGGCGTTGCCTCAATAGCGGCATTGAAACTTGCAGGTGAAAATAATTTAAGCAACAAAATAATTATAGATGTCGCCAACCCACTTGATTTTTCGGCAGGTATGCCACCAACATTGTCATTGGTAAATACTACCTCGTTAGGCGAACAAATTCAACAACAATTTCCAAATTCAAAGGTAGTAAAAGCACTCAACACAATGTGGTGTGGCTTAATGGTAAATCCTGCACTAATAAATGGTGCAGACCATTCTACTTTTATTAGTGGCGATGATGGAGATGCAAAAGCGATTGTAAAAGACATTTTAAAATCTTTTGGGTGGTTTGAGAAAAATATTTTGGACCTTGGTGATATCAGCACCGCCAGAGGTACAGAAATGTATTTGCCGTTGTGGTTACGCATTTGGGGAGCTACAAATAATGGTGCTTTTAACATCAAAATAGTAAGTTAAAAATCTGCCATTTCGACGTACTTTTACGGCTAACGAGCTGTAATAAAAATTTTGGACAGTAAGCTAATAATTAGCATTTTGACCAATAACAGAAAGCACATTTAAAAACTTAAATGTGCTTTCTGTTATTGGTTAATGTTGTACAAAAACGGAAATAATAAAATTAGTTTTTGTACAAGTTGCGAAGCCGCCTGTGAGGGTAGAAAGAATATTATTGATTTACGCTCTGATATTGATTGTCGTTTTACTTTCTTTTAATCGTTAAAAAGTCTAAAAAATAATGGAAAATATGTTTAAAAATAAAGCTATGAAATGGCCTTTGTGCTTGTTAATTATTGTTGCGCTTCAATCTCAAGCCCAATACACCTACCCGCTCGAAAGTGATAAAAGAAGTTTTGATATTGAACTCGGTGGCGGTAGCTCTATTTTGTCGCTGCAATACAAGCGATACTACCACTTCAATGCCAAATCTTTCCTAACGCCCTTTTTTGGTTTAGGTACAATATTTGGTGATTTTCGACTGAGTGCTATGACTGGTTTTTTGTTTTATAAACGACTTCCCAAACTAATCAAAAATCCTTGTAAACCCCAGCCAAACGACACAAATAAGGCATGGTACTGGCACGCTGGTGGGGGCGTGGCGTATGTTTTTGAACAACAAGCGCTCAACAACGAAGACATTAAAATGCCTTTTTGTCAGTTAGGAATTGGCTATTTTGTAGGGCGGCCTACTGGCTCGTATATGCTTAAATTGAGCGCAACACCGATTTACTTTGAGCCTATCAAAACCGTTATTCCTTGGATTGGAGTCAGTTTGAGTGTGTTGGATAGATACAAAGATTAGCTTCCTAATGTTGCCTCTACCCCAACTTCCAACCCTCACGATATTGTCTTGACACAAATTGGTTGGCTTCTTCAAAGTTGGTGATTTTCATATCGTTACCGTTCCAGATTAGCTTTTTACGACCGAAATAGTCCCAGCCACTACCTTTGGCTTTGCGGAGCATATAGCTACGAATGGCCAAATTGCCCATCAAAACTGTTTCTGTCAGCGGCCCTGAGTAGTCAAACGACGACGTGAGGGCTTTGTGTAAATCGCTATCAAAACCTGCTTTACAGGCTTCTGTCCATAGTACTTGATGGTTCCATTCGGCAGGGCGAGCGGTTGGTGTAGTTTCTTTGGGTGGTTCTATTTTTGTGCCGTTTTTTAAGAATACCTTTGGATTGAGGCCGTACATTCCACAGCTAATTATCCCTTTTTTGCCAATCATCAGTACTCCATTTTGGCCACCGTCATCGCTAAGTGGCTCGTCGGCAGGTATCCACTCATGTCTAAATGGTCGCAATCCGCCGTCCATCCAAATCATGTTCATTTCTGATTTATTTTTGGCCGTAGCTGGAAATTTAATTTGGACTTGCGACGATGGCGGGCAGCCTTCGGGTATCCATTCGGGTGTCCAGTCTTTGATAAATACCGCTCCTACGCTACATTCTACTTCAGTTGGGTAGTTTAGACCAAGTACTCGAAACGGTGAATCAATGGTATGGCAGCCGATATCGCCTAATGCACCCGTGCCGAAGTTCCACCAGCCTCGCCACTTAAAAGGGTGATAGCCAGGGTGATAATCCACCATTTGGGCTGGGCCAATCCACTGGTCCCAAGCCAAGCCGTCGGGCATAGCTGGTTTGCTGGTTGGTACTGGTATGCCTTGTGGCCATACAGGGCGGTTTGTCCAAATCTGAACGGTATGAACATTGCCAATGAGTCCTTTGTCAAACCACTCCACCATTTGTTTTTGGTCGGGGTTCGATGCACCATGATTACCCATTTGGGTAACGGCCTTATATTTTCGAGCGGCCTCGGTGAGGGTTCGGGCTTCGTAAATATTATGAGTGAGTGGTTTCTGAACAAAAACGTGTTTGCCCAACTGCATGGCCGCCATCGCAATCACGGCATGGTTGTGGTCGGGTGTCGAAATCGTCAGCGCATCAATATTTGCACCTTCTTTTTCGAGCATCACCCTAAAATCACGGTATTTGGTAGCTTTTGGAAACCGTGAGATACTCTGGGCGGCTCTGTCAAAATCTATATCACAGAGTGCTACAACGTTATTTTTGCCGCCATTTGAGGCATTAAAAATATCGCTCATGCCTTTGCCGCCGCCACCCACTGCCGCAATGTTGAGCCTGTCGCTGGGGGCAATGTAGCCTTTGCCAAGTACATGACGAGGCACTAAAAAGAAACTACCAACGGCCAATGCACTGTTGTTTATAAAATTGCGCCGTGATACTACTGGGTTTTTATCGTTTTGTTCCATTTGAAGTTTTAATGGGTTATGCTGAATATTGATTTGATAAGCAAAAAAGGGGCGCATTTTACTCTAAAAGTAGAATATTTAATATTAAAGTCGTCCTAAATCATAAAACTACTAATTGTAATTATTAAGGAACATACAGAAGTCTTGACCTATTTTAGAGTAAGTGTTGTTCTGTATTCGGTCAGTCCAAAATTGGTTTTAGGTTTTGGAAGTCAATCGTAGTATAATTCAATGATTTTTTTGTATATAAACAAACATAAGTAACTAAACAAATCTGTTGGCTCGTAAAGTTATTGAACTGTAATGGTTCACAAAACAAATTTAACCGTAAGTCAATGAACGAAATGTATAGAACTTTACTTATATTTATTGTCTGTAATTTTATAATTGACGACATTATTTAACAGTTTAATTGTACTCAAACCGTTTGTCATAATGACCGATTACCTCATAGTAGGGCAGGGGATAGCAGGCTCCACGCTTGCTTGGACACTCACAGAGCAGGGCCATTCGGTTCAGATTATCAACAACGCTGCGCTGCCGTCGTCGTCTCGGGCGGCGGCTGGTATGTTCAATCCCTTTGCGGGCAAAAAACTCATCAGAACCTGGCTCGTGGACGAGTTGTTTCCGTTCATGCAAGAGTTTTACACGGGTATTCAAACAAAATTAGGTACCGATTTTTTACATAATACCGACATCTATCGGCCATTTGTGTCTATCGAAGAGCAGAACTTTCATTTGGCCAAAACCGCCGAACCAGCCATAGGTCGTTATGTCCAAACGGCTGTCAATCACGCCCAATTTTCGGTATTTATCAATAATCCTTTCGATGGTCTTTCTATCGTTCAGTCGGGTTGGGTGGACGTGCCGCTGATGCTCAATGTACTCAAAAATCATTTTGTTCAATTAGAACAATACCAAGAAACACACTTTGACTACGATGCCCTCACAGTCAATTCTGAGGGGATTGTTTATCAAAATAAAAATTATCGAAAAATAGTATTTTGTGATGGTTTTCAGGCAATCCAAAATCCGTTTTTTAACTGGTTGCCATTTAATCCTGTCAAAGGTCAAACACTCACAATACAAATCAATGACTACACACTGACCGAAATCGTCAATCAAGGTATTTGGATTTTGCCGCTCAACGATTCGGGCTTATGTAAGGTAGGTTCGACATATACTTGGGACAAATTGGACGATGAAATTACGGACGAAGGCCGTGTTTTTTTAGAAGAAAAATTAGAAGAAAGACTCAAAAAAAATTACGAAATACTTGACCAACAAGCGGGAGTTCGGCCAGCAACCGACGACCGCCGCCCATTTGTGGGCGTTCACCCCGAGCATAACAATGTGGCGATTTTTAACGGCCTTGGTACAAAAGGAGTAACGCTTGCTCCGTTTTTTTCAAGTCAACTTTCTGATTTTTTAGAATTTGGAAAAGAAATCAACCCCGAAGCTAATATATCACGATATTTTTCGTTATATTTTCGCTCGAAATGACTGAATCTGTTTTTAAAATGAAAAAACTAATACCGTACATACTTTTTATTTTACCTCTGTTGGGTTTGGCACAAAATACCCCCTCACAAGAGCAGTTTGGTGCAAGTCGTGTTCAGCCGCACCGTTTTGCTTGGAAATTGCTGAAAACAAATAATTTTGAGGTCTATCACTACGACGTAGGCACTCCGCTCGCTACGCTCACTGCCCAGTATGCCGAGTCTGAGTTTTATAGAATCACAGAGCTTTTGAGTTATACACCGCCCAATCAAATCAAAATATTTTTGTATAATTCACCCCAAGAGTTGTTACAGAGCAATGTTGGTATGGCCAGTTTGGGCGTACTGAATGAAAACGAAATGAATTTGGCCAAATCAAGAATCGAAATAGCGTTTACTGGCGACCAGGTCAGTTTTCGCTCGCAGCTTGTGCGTGAAATCACAAGGCTATATGTATTTGATATGCTCTACGGCGGCAACATCAAGGAGGCCATCAAAAACTCTATCTTGTTGTCATTGCCCGACTGGTTTATGAACGGTATTGCCGCCTACATTGCCGATGGCTGGAGTCCAGAAATGGACGACTACATGAGAGATGCCATATTGCGGGGAGACATCAAAAAACCAGCAACACTCAGTGGTCCCGAGGCTACGGTCGTTGGTCAATCGATTTGGAACTATATTGCCGAACATTACGGTAAAGAAAACATTGCCGTTATTCTCAACCTCACACGCATCATTCAAAACGAGCAAACAAGTGTAGCCAGTCCGTTGCAAATTTCTTACAGCCGTTTTCAAAAAGAATGGCGGGCGTTTTATGCAGACATGGCCACTACCGCCAGTACATCTTACAAAAATATATCTGGCGACTGGAAAACCAAAACAGGGGCGGCCCTGTCGCCCAAAGCCAGTAGAGTAAAAATTAGCCTTGAAAATAAATTTGTGGCCATCGCCAGCACAAAAGGAAATCGGTACGAAGTCGAAATCGTTAGCGCTGATAACAGTAATAATCAAACGGTTTTGAGAGGAAAATACAAGTCCACAATCAAAAACTACTCAGCTCACACGCCTCTCATCGCTTGGCAACGTAACGGTGGCCTTGCGGTAATTACCGACGAAAAAGACGAAATCGTACTCCGTATTTTTGATGTTTCAGACAAAGGTGAGTCGAAGCTAAGATTGACAAGAATTATTAGAGATTTGAATCAAGTAGTCGATTTTGATATTTCTAACGACGGCACAACCCTTGCACTGAGTGGCGAACGTGAAGGGCGGAACGACTTGTATGTATTTAGTGTGGGCAGAGGCTCGCTGGCTGCTCTCACCAACGATTTTTATGATGACCGATACCCTCACTTTGTGAACGGCTCAACGAGTAGATTGGTGTTTTCTTCAAATCGGACAAATGACTCAATAGCTGTGGCAGGTAAGGGAACATACAAAACCATTACTGGCAAGTTAGATTTGTTTTATCACGATGGCAATCCTCGTAGTCAGGTCATTAGGCGAGTAGCAGACGGCTTGGGTCATGTTACGAGTCCGTTTATGGCCAACGAAAATACTTTTTATTTTTTGTCAGACTTAAAAGGAATCATCAACCTGTACCGATACGACAGCAATACCAAACAAACTACTCAGCTATCGGGGTCTAACCAAAATATTAGAAACTTTGATTATTTGCCAAGCTTGGGTGTGTTTGCGGGGGTTTCTATTGAGGCTGGTAATGAATTTGTAACCTATCAAAAACAACTCTCGACCACACCCGAACTACCGCTCTCGCCTCGGGCGCAAAGCCTTTCAGGTAACCCGGTTTATAAAATAGAGCAACGAGCCAACCCTGCCGCCGATGCCAAAATGATAAATCAAATGGCTAACCTAAATCGAATGAAGTTAGACTCGGGCGAGATAGATACCGACAATTATGAGTTCGATGCCGACGTAGTAAAGGACTTTGAGAACCGCCGAACTAACTCCGTAAAGCGAAATAGCGCAAATTCTACTGTAAGTAGAATACCGAGCAGTAATCTAAAAAGTCGCCGTAAAGATGTCATTAACGTAAAAGGGCCAATCGACTACAAAGGGCTGTTTATCATTAGCGACTCACGAACAGAGGTAAAAGGCGACCCTGTTAGGGGTTTTGGTTTTGCACCGTCAATTATCATCAACGACCTACT
This sequence comes from Spirosomataceae bacterium, assembly GCA_043777595.1. Lineage (GTDB taxonomy): Bacteria > Bacteroidota > Bacteroidia > Cytophagales > Spirosomataceae > JAYVJH01. Next base: position 4,594 of record JAYWHT010000042.1, on the reverse strand, counting down.
CGAAAACCATATCATCAAGGCAGGGGTATTTTTGTCTGCCGATTTACGCAATAGAGACATTTGGACAGAATACAGTAACCTCGCCCATCGCATAGACTTTACGGCACGCTATGACAGGCGAAGTTTGTATATTGACGAGTCTAATGTAGGGCAAAAGTATAAATTTAATCGTTTGGCGGCCACGGCTTCCTATCCTTTTTCGTTATCAACAAAAGTCTCCGTATCTCCGTTTTTTGCCAGTACACGGTTTTATGATGTCAATTCTTTGTCATCATCGCCAGACGCATCGGCCAACTATTTGGGTGCCAGAGCTGAGTTTGTTTTTGATAATTCTAAAATCAATGGCATGAACATGATGGAAGGCTCACGAATGAAAATCAGATACGATTTTAATAAAGGAATCAATGGCACAAAAGGCTTTAATAGATTAGTGGTAGATTTACGTCATTATCAAAAAATACACCGAGATATCATCTTCGCTACTCGACTTTCTTATGCACAGTCTGGTGGGGAGTCGCCTAAGAAAAGTGTAGTTGGTGGTATGGAAAACTGGTTAGGATCTGCCAAAGATAGCCGTTCGATCAATGACCCATTGTTGCTTGGGGTGGACATTCAATCACTTTTGCCGATTGATAACAAAGATGTTTTCTTTGTAGAATTTGCTCATAATTTGCGTGGCTTTAATATCAATCGTATGTCGGGTACAAGCCATATAGTGTTCAATGCCGAGTTACGAATCCCACTTATCAAATACCTTTATCGTGGACCAATTACCTCTAATTTTTTCCGCAATTTACAATTTGTAGCCTTCTCGGATATTGGAACCGCATGGTCTGGAAGGAACCCGTTGTTCAATAAAAAGAATACACTTAATACCGAAATTGTGCGAGAAGATTTTTTTACGGCAACGGTCAATAATTTCCGTAATCCATTTTTGATAGGCTACGGCGCTGGTGTCAGAACAATGGTATTTGGTACTTATGCCAAATTGGACTACGCTTGGGGGCTTGACAATGGAGATGTCTTGAAGCCCATTGCTTACCTGACATTAGGATACGACTTTTAGTAAGATAGTATAAAAATTTATGATACAGTTATGGGACTAATTTATAAAAAATTAGTCCCATAACTGTATCGTTTTTTGCAATAAAAACAATATTTTTTTGAGTAATTTCTATCTCATAATTGCTGTCAGCTCAAAACCTATCTAAAATATCATCAAAAAATAAGGCAAAAAAACACCAAAAAATAAAATTGTTTTAGTATTTGGCACGATTTTAGTAGATACCAAAAATACGCCATAATCTATGTTTAATTTAATGTTTTATTGTATAAGTGCAATAAAACCAAATGTAGTCTTTTTCCTCATAAATATCGTAAAATACTGATAAACAGGTAATTATTTATATTTTGTTTAGTATGTTTACACAAAAAAGAAGTTTGGCATAATTTTAGATGCTTTTTGAGTGTATAGGACTAAGTCTGTGAGCCTTCGGAATGGTCTGCTTAACAGACGCCAAAGGTCTCATCAAAAATGCAAGTTACAGGCAATAGTTCAAGTCGGTTACACAAGATTAAAATCAAACAAAAAAAATAAATGAAAACATCACTTATAGACACGTCTTACTGCAACAAAACAGTATTGATTAAGCCAGCAAGGTACCCTTCTGATGGTCGAAATATTTTGTTTGGTTCTTTCCTCAATTATACACTCCTTAATATAAAGCGCTTCTTTTTGTCTGACAATGCACAGACTGACTTGCTCATAAAAAATAGTTTTGTGGCTCAGAAGCCGCCATTGAGTGAGCATTTAGCAAAGCCCATGATTGCCATCGATGACGGAATTCCAGTTATAGAGCCACCGCCGCCTCAATGGCGACATTACACCTTAGATAGTACAATGAATGCCCCATATAAAATAGTTTCAAAGTTAAAGAGTAAATTTATGTATCAGTTTTCCGAATCCTCAACAGTGCCAATCAGAGCGTCAGACAAGATGCGTGGCAATACGTTGAACCCTATCAGGTGGGCGGCAGCATTCGTTATGATGTTTGCTGTGATGTTGGCATCTTTTGCCCGAGCCCAGACATTCGTCGACGTTGTCTTGAAAGACAGCGTGGACAACTCCAGGCCTATTATAGGCGGGACGATCAATTATTATGTAACAGTCAAAAACAACGGAATGACTGCCGTCAGTAACGTGGTAGTCAAAAACACGTTTCCAACAACTGGTGCAGCTCTAACCAACAATTCTGTATCAGCGGGTAGTTTTGATGCTGTTGCTGGAAGCTGGGTCATACCAAGCATTCCTGCTGGCGGTTCAGTAAAATTGACACTGACAGGAAAAGTAATCTCTGATGGTGTTCACTTTAACATTTCAGAAATTATGTCGATTGCTGGAAGCACAACTAATAACCTTGCTGGCGACTCTGGCAATGGCAAACTTGGTGAAGCTGACATGGGTACGGCCTGTTTTTCTGTGCCAATACTCTGGGAAGTAGGCGATGAGTTTATTGCTAGTCTTCCCCTAACAGGAATAACCAACATCACTTGGTCTAAATTATCGGCCACTGGCGCAAAAGCAATTACAGGTATTCCATCAGACAGTGCAACCGTAAGTAACGGTGTCTTGACCGTAACTGGTACAGGTCGTTTTGCGTTTACTGGAAGCGTCAATACTTGCCCCGCCACAGGCTGCTGCGAAATAATCGTTATACCAGCGCCAGTAATCGTTTATGATTTGGCATTGACCAAAACACTGGCAACAACAGGCGATGTAAAACCAGGCGACGTTGTAACGTTTAACTTGAAAGTGAAGAATCAAGGAATGTTTCCAACTTCAGCCATTTCATTGAGTGATTCATTGCCAGCAGGTATGACATTGGCCGACCCATTGTGGACAGCCGCAGGTCAGATAGCAACATTGAACACACCAATAGCTGGCCCACTTGCAGCAGGCGATTCACTAAGCGTTACTATTAAGGTAAAGATAGATGCTAATTTTGCAGGAACGACTTTGACGAACTTCGCACAAATCAAAGGTTTCAAAGACGACAAAGGAAATACTGTAAAAGACAAAGACTCGACACCAGGCAATGGCTTCAATAAAGGCGAAGACGATGACAGCAAAGCACCTGTTACAATTAAACAGACTTTTGACTTGGCATTGACCAAAACCCTAACAAGTGCAGGGGTAGTAATGCCGGGCGATACAGCTACTTTTAAATTGGAAGTAGAAAACCAAGGCACAGTTACAGCCAAAAATATTGTATTGTCAGATTCATTACCAGTAGGTATGACACTCGCCGATGCAGCATGGACGGCTGACGCAACAGGTCGTGTAGCTACATTGAATACAGCTATCGCTGGGCCATTGGTTGCAGGCGCAAAGATTTCAATAAACATAAAGGTTAAAATAGATGCTAATTTTAAAGGCACTACATTAACTAACTTTGCTCAGATAAAATCGACCGAAGACGATAAAGGTAATAAAAACCCAACTGACATAGATAGCCAGCCAAATAGTGGTTTCAACAAAGGACAAGATGACGATAGCAAAGCGCCAATTGAAATCAAAGATAGACCACTTGGTTCAATCGGAAACTTTGTATGGATAGATGCAAACGACAATGGTATTCAAGATGTGGGTGAAGTGGGTGTACCAGGGGTAAAAGTATTTTTGTGGACAAACAACGGTGGTAAACCAGGTTCAATTATCACGAGTATGCTTACTGGACCGAACGGTGAATACTTATTTAGCGGTTTGGACAAAGGGGAGTATTTTATACAGTTCGATCCATTGACATTGCCAGATTCATTAAATCTAAGTAATAAGCCAAATACAGGCTCAGATGACTCGGACAGCGATGCTGACCCGGCTACTGGGGTTACTCAACTGGTAAGTCTCGATCCAATCAAGGGTGGTATTCTCAAAGATAACCTCACCTTAGATGCAGGCGTTACGTTGTTTAACTTAGGACTTAACAAAACACTGGTAACAACTGGTGCAGTTAAGCCAGGCGATGTAGTTACGTTTAAATTGACGGTAACAAATAAAGGCTCACAAACCGCAACAGCCATAGCACTTACCGATTCACTACCAGCAGGTATGAGTTTGGCCGACCCTAACTGGACGTCCGCTGGTCAGATTGCTACTTTGAATGTACCAATCGCAGGGCCATTGGCACCGAAAGCCACAGCAAGCGTTGATATTAAGGTAAAAATAGATGCCACATTTACGGGAACATCGCTAACGAACTTCGCACAAATAAAAGATGCGAAAGACGACAAAGGCAAGCCACGTAAAGACGTAAACAGCACACCGGGCAACGGCTTCAATAATGGTGAAGACGATGCAAGTAAAGCACCTGTTACTATTACACAGCCAGGCAACTTTGATTTGGCATTGGCCAAAACACTGGTAACAACTGGTGCAGTTAAGCCAGGTGACGTGGTTACGTTTAAATTGACAGTAACAAACGAGGGTGATGTAGCAGCTACAAAAATAGCACTGACCGATTCGTTGCCAGCAGGTATGACATTGGCCGATGCCAACTGGACAGCCTCGGGTGCAATCGCTACCTTGAATGTACCA
>JAYWHT010000041.1:0-4071 GCA_043777595.1 Spirosomataceae bacterium | reverse complement strand
TGCGCCCAAAACCTGTTTGGATTTCGTCATAAATCAGCAATGCGCCCACCTCGCTACAACGCTGCCGTAGGGCTTGGTGGTAGGCTACCGTAGGCACTCGTACACCTGCCTCGCCCGCCACGACCTCAATAACAACGGCTGCCGTGCGGCAACTGATTTTGTCTAAATCGTTTATCAGCCCGTGCTTAATGTGCTTGATGTTGGGTAGTAATGGCCTGAAATTTTGTTTAAAAAACTCAGCACCTGCCAAACTCAATGCTCCCTGACTTGCCCCATGGTAGGCATCAAAACAAGACACAAATTCACTACGACCCGTAAACCGTTTGGCCAATTTCATGGCTCCCTCAATGGCCTCTGTGCCTGAATTGGTAAAATATACATTGTCTAAACTCGGTGCGGTCTTGGCCAATGCTGCGGCAAGTTGTACCTGCGGCGCTTCGATATATTCGCCATAAACCATCAAATGCAGGTATTTATCTAACTGATTTTGAATGGCTTGCAATACTTTTGGATGTCGATGACCTACATTACTGACGGCGATGCCCGAAATAAAATCGGTGTAGCGTTGGCCGTTTTTGTCGTACAAATATACTCCCTCGGCTCGCTCTATTTCGAGAGCCAGTGGAAAGTCGGAGGTCTGGGCGAGATTTGAGAAAAAAAGCTGTCGGTTGGTCATAATTCAAAAAAACAAGTGCTACCACCTACCCACGTAAAATCTTTGTTGTAGCGCACGCCAATCATTTCGCCACGGCTCAGTCGGCTGAGGCTCGTCAATAATTGCGGGCGAGTTGCGCCATCTGGCCAAACGTACAACATTCTAATTTCACATTTTACCAATCCGTCAGGGGCTTGCACGACTGGCTCATAGATTACTTTTTGTTGTAGAATATAGTTTTGAGGGTCGGTAATATTTACCAAATCTGATGGCCTAATGTTGATAATGACACCACTTCCTGCAAACGAAAAGAGCGGTTTGAGTACATAATTCTCTAAATCGGTAGGAAAAACCCCGTCATAGTCGCTCAAAAAATGAGTTTCGGGCGAGTAGGGGCTTTTGAGGAATGGCAAAATGTATTTACTAATTCTAAAAAACCAATTTGGGTGTCCAACCCAGACCACGTCCACGTCGTCAGTAAAATGAAAGTCGGTTTTGAGGTCTGGAAAGTTCGTTAAGTCATCAAATATCAGTCGGTTATAGATGCGTTTTATCTCTATATTTTGGCAGCCATTGTCATAAAACAACTTACGCCCTACTTTCTGAATTTTGGTATAACAAACTACCTTGATGCCCAGCATAGCTTCGGTAACGGCAAAATCGACTCGTGTTTTTTGTTTTTCTGGATAAATATCAAGCAAAATAACGTTTTCAGGGTTTTCATTGCCCACAATCACCTCTCGTAGTTTCTGGATATACTCGGCTTGGTTTTTTATTCCAAAATAATTGTCAAACCCAGACCCAATCTGATATGACTGCCGAAAAAGCTCAGTAATATAACTCTGAAAACCAAAAATAGACGGAAAGCCTTGTAGTTCAATAAGTTGTGGCGAAAGCTGCCCATCTGCATCTTTACAAACTGCAAAATCAATAGCCAAAAACGAAGTATGAGCATTTTCATTAGGTACGTTTTGGTTGCCAGGAATAGCCGCATTGGTTCGAGCCTTAAAATCGGGCGAGACGATAACATCTACAAACGACTCGCAAGCTGCCACGAGTTTGTCTTTGAGGAGTTTATCAATAAATACAGGCGTTTCGGCTATTCTAAACTCTAACTGATTGGGCCAGTCGGTGTGAATCTGTGTAATAAATTTGTGGTATTTATTTTCTGTAAAATCAGAATTAAATTGCTGGCGAAGTTGTGAAATCATTACATTCTTATTCAGTAAAATTGAATTATTACTTTGTGTTTTTATGGGTGATTATTCATAAATCTAAGAAACAAATCAACAGTTTTTCACTATTCATTTATCGCTATTCACTACTTATGCGCCTCAACTAACTTATTTTCGATGGCCTCCCAAGAATATTTTTGTAAAAGAGCTTTGTCGAAAGTATAGCTTTTTTTGGTCAAAATCAGTTTTTTTAGTAATGTTTCAATGTCTTTTTCGTAGAATGAATCCATCACAAAACCCAGGTTATTATCGCTCAGAAACTGTGCAATCTTGACCTCGGCATTGATAATGACGGGCGTTTGGGCCTGAATGGCATCGTAGATTTTATTGGGGCTGGCGTTGATGTTGTTTTCATTTATTGGCTCATAAACCGACAAAATATAGTCACATTTTGAGGCCAGAGCCATTGTTTTTTGCTGGGTTTTTACGCCCAAATATTCTGCTTGTGTGTGTTTGCTCAACGCTTTGGTTGGTTCGTCATAGAGCCAGCCCACAAGCCATATTTTTACTTTGGGCGACGATTTTATCAAGTCTTCGAGCAGGCCCGTACCACGTGTAACACCCAACGAGCCGCTGTACAGTATCAGCAGTTCGTCAGTCGCTGCGGCTTTGGGCTGAACATCTTGAAAAACATAAGGATAGTTTTCGACGACAACCGTTTTGGGCAAAAACTGAGTTGGTACTAAGGTTTTACGGTTGTCATCGGTAACAATTATTGTTTTTGGAATACTATAAACAAAAGACTGTAAGGCTGCTATGACTTTGTTGGACGTTCTCAGAAATATAGAATCAAAAATATCGGCTACCACTTTGTGCCGTACAAACCACAGAAAAGGTGCAAAAATCAATAGCAGTTGCTCGTTAATGACATGTACGCTGGCGTAGCGATTACCAAAAAGCAATTTAATAAAAGCCCAAAAATAGCGCAACAGCGTACCGATTTGTTTGTGCGAACCCTTGACGACAATAAACTTAGTACAAAGCGGCTTGACAAACGACTGACTTTCGTTGAGGCCAATTCCGAGATAGTAAACCTCAAAATATGCGGCTAAGGTCTTGATTTCTTTGTTGATACGAGTATCTGAGCCGTCGTTGATGCAAACGTACAATAATTTGGGTAGGGGCATTGTTTTGGGTCAGTAATAAGCGAAGCCATCGCTTTGGAGCGATGGCTTCGCTGCGCTTGGGTTTATTTTCCTTTTTTGGTTTTAACAGGTGCAACAAGCGGCAGGTTTTGAGCCGATGTCTGCACGAACGTTCCCCAAGTGAGGTTTGTTTGCCCGTCTCGGTGTTCGGTTGCTTTTTCGATGGCCATGAGGGCGGCATTTTCTACAATCCATTCAAAGTTTTCTTGCCCAACTGAGTGAATGTCGGCATCGGGAGCGGGGTTACAAAAATCAATGGCGTAAGGAATACCCTCGTGCACGGCAAACTCAACGGTGTTGAAATCATAACCAAGGGCTTTGTTCAATAATAACACATAGTCGGTAATGGTTTTCATGAGTTTTTTGTATGCTTCGCCCTGAGTTTTTGGTTGGGTGGCATAGCGCAAATGGTGCGGATTGCGAGGCTCGTAAGGCATGATATGCACCCGTTTGCCGCCCAGACAATAGCACCTAAAATAATCTTCAAAATGCACTTCGCTTTGAAGCATCATCACCAACTGCTCGGTTTCGGAGTGTTTTTGCCAGAGATCTGCCATGTCGTCTATTTTATAAACACTTTTCCAGCCGCCACCAGAGTGCGGCTTCATATAGGCCGGAAAACCCACATATTCAAACATTTCGCCCCAGGCCATTGGCATTTTTAGGTTTCTAAATGAGGTTTCGGTAGTGTCGTCGGGGCGTACTTTTGAGGGCATCAGCACTGTATTTGGTACAGGCACACCGAGCTTGACGGCCAGCGCATTGTTAAAAAACTTCTCGTCGGCACTCCACCAAAACGGGTTGTTAATCACGGCGGTGCCGCACAGAGCCGCGTTTTTCAGGAAGGCCCGGTAAAACGGCACATCCTGCGAGATACGGTCAATAATCACGGCGTAATCGGTCGCCACGCTTTGCTCAACGCGGTCAATCGAGACAAATTCTGCGGCAAATTCCGACTGTTTCTCATTGACGCGATCTACGAATGCCTGCGGGAAGGTGTTTTCCTGCCCGAAAAGGATGCCTATCTTTTTCATGT
>JAYWHT010000040.1:0-4105 GCA_043777595.1 Spirosomataceae bacterium | reverse complement strand
TGACGAGTAGGAGAGTGGCGATAATAGTTTTTTTCATAGCAGTCGTTTTTAAGTTTCTTTTTCTATGACACTAAAATCAGAAAAATAGTTGGAACATTAAAAAAAATTTTTTACCAAAACACAAAAAAGCGCAGACCCAATGACTTGAATCTGCGCTCGAACCAAAAAAACGCAATCAAAAACTATCCTTTTCCTTTTTTATTTTTTTTGCCACCCCCTGTATGGGTGCTGTCTTTGGCTGTATGTGTGCCTTTTACGTGTGTGCTGTCTTTATGGCCGCCGCTACCTCTGGTAAATTCTGAAACAAAAACACCGTTGGCGTCAAATTTTAGCCCTTTGTGTAGCCCTGCAATGTCGATAATGACTGTGTAAGTACCGTCGCTACGCTTGGCTGCTCGGTGAATGGTGGCCGTTGGGTAGGTTGTTTTGATATAACCTGTAACGACTGCTGGCAGTGCCGAAATGGCGATAGAGTCTTTGCTACTTCTTTTTCCTGCTGAGTCTGTGGCGGCAGTGCGGGCTGCCGATGCCGCTGTGGTTAAGCTGTCTGTTGGTGTTACTTCGCTGGTGTTGCATGATGCTAAATAAACACCTGCTATCAAGACTCCAAAAATCATTGCTTTTTTCATTGTATGTTTTGTTTTTTTATGATTCAAAATATTAAAATTGATACTTACCTCAAAAACTGTCATTGGTTGCAACCGACAATAACCATTACGAGCGAAGTAATAAAAGTGTGGCAAAGAATGTTAAAAAAATGAAAATTAAAATTTGTACACAGGTCAGTGTAAGTAGTGAATGGTGAAAAACGAATAACGAAAATATTGCAATTATTTAATAATTAGATACTTACTTCTGTGCCGTTGGGTGGAAACACCCAACGGCACGGAAAAAATCAAAATATTATTTATTTCCACCCGATGGCACGGAAAATCCGTCGGGTGGAAACACCCAACGGCATGGAAAAATTAAAATTTGTACACAGGTCAGTGTAAGTAGTGAATGGTGAAAAACGAATAACGAAAATATTGCAATTATTTAATAATTAGATACTTAACTTCCGTGCCGTTGGGTGTTTCCACCCAACGGCACGGAAAAAATCAAAATATTATTTATTTCCACCCGACGGCACGGAAAATCCGTCGGGTGGAAACACCCAACGGCACGGAAAATGTTTTTTCTACTCCGTCGGGTGGAAACACCCAACGGCACGGAAAAAATCAAAATATTATTTATTTCCACCCGACGGCACGGAGATTTTCTATACAGCATGAAAGACTAAAAGCAAGTTATGTTTCTTTTACTCCGTTGGGTGGAAACACCCAACGGCACTGAGAAATAACAACATAACCACCCGCAGGTGTTTTGCCAGCGTGTTTGATTACTGCCGTTGGGTATGTTGCTTTGATGTAAGCGGTGATTATTGTCGGCAAATCTTTGATAGCGACGGCATCTTTAGAACCGCCTTTACCTGCTGAGTCTTTGGCGGCAGTACGGGCAGCCGATGCCGTTGTGGTTGCGTTGTCTGTTGGTGTTACTTCGCTGGTGTTGCACGAAGCAAGGTAAATACCTGCTACCAAGACTCCAAAAATCATTGTTTTTTTCATTGTAGGTTTTGTTATGATTTGTAATATAAAAATTGATAATTAACTCAAAAACTGTCATTAGTTGTAACTGATAATAACCATTACGAGCCAAGTAATAAAAGTGTGGCAAAAAATATTAAAAAAATAAAATAAATTATCTGATTGCAACAAATAAACGATTGTTTGCGTATTGACTACAAGAAAGCCACAACCACACTACGACTTGTTTACACGCCAGAAACCATATTTTAACGAAAATGACTTAGAGAGCGTCATCGCTGCTTGTATCTCAAACGATATTCGGGCGCAGCGATCGTTGTTTCAGCAGTTTTATGGTTATGGCAAAAGTATATGTTTGCGCTATACCGCCGATGCCGTTGAGGCCGAAGAAATACTAAATGAAGGTTTTTTAAAAGTTTTTCAGAATTTAGAAAAATATGATACCTTACAACCTTTTAAGGCATGGCTCAGAACGATTTTGGTCAATACGGCCATTAGTAACTATCGAAAAAATAGAAAATACCAAGCCAACGTAAACATTGACGACATTCACGAAATAGGTTTTGAAGACAGTGTTTTGGAACAAATATCAGCAGAGGAAATTTTGCAAATAGTTCAACAACTACCACCCATTTATCGTACTACGTTCGTGATGTATGTTGTGGACGGGTATAGCCACCGAGAAATTGCCGATGCACTCAGTTTGAACGAAGCAACGGTACGGTCAAATTTTTCTCGTGCCAGAGCCAAACTACAAGTAATGATTCGACTATCACACCCGTATTTGTTTCCGCAAGACGGACACGAAACAACTATCAGATACAATGAAAACTAATAAATTTGAAGAAATAATAAAGCGTAAGCTCTTGGGAGCCGAACCGCCACCTTACCACGAAGCAGACTGGGAGCGAATGTCGGCCTTTATGCAGTCTAAGCACCCGCCTACGTTTTGGCAACAGTACGGCCAAGCTATTTTGTATGGCAGCGGTATGGCAGCCATTGTCGGTCTTTTGATTATTAACCTAACACAACTCAATGAAAATAAACGTTTACTTACAGAAATAAAAGAAGTCAGAAGTCAGAAAATAGCAACGGCAGCAATACCCAAAAAAGACACTATTTTTGTGGTGCAATATCGCAATCAGTCAATAGTCAATCGGGCCTTTGAAGTAAAAAATAGTGTATTTTCAAGACAAAATAAAGCCACTACTCAAAATTTAGATAAATCGGTCGGTGCCAATTATGATACTGATAACGGGCAGCAAAACAATCTTGAAGTACCAAAACAAACAAATCTCAAAGCGACTCATAATTTGAGTGATATTGGTGGTGATGTGGCCGATAACTCAAAAGCGATAAACAAGCAAATTGGTACAAATAAAAGTGTGAAGCCTCAAAGTCCGTTTGATGCCAATGGTTCGATGGCCAATAATGCAAAAGTGGCAAGCGGGCAGACGGCTAAATATACGGAAGCAAACAATGGCTCAAAGGCTCAAACTATTTCTGGAATTGATGGTACATTTGACAATGGCGGCTCTGTGATAAATACAACCGAAAATAATTCTACGATAAACATTGAACCCTTGGCACCTACCGAACTCGCTGATTTACAGACAGATTTGGCCGATGGTGTAAAAAATAAAAAACTAAGAGTACGAACCCCCGATGAAATGACTTGGCCAACTCAGCCAAAAAATGTCAAGCCTGTGCGCCTTGATGTGCCGCCGTTGCGTATGCAAATAGGAGTAAGTGGGCAGTCAGAAAACCGCTTGATGGGAGCAGGGCTGTCGGCAGAGGTACTGATTGGTAATCATTGGTCCGTAAATGTTGGCATTGATGCCGTCAGGATTGGTGCAGAGCAGTTTTTGTCAGATGAGCAGTTTAACCAAAAACATAAAAGAGATTTTAGAGGCTCGTATGCACCCCCACAACGTGTACCTGCAACGGCCGACATCTTGAACATCAACTCGTCGCTACGGCTTGTCCGGTTGCCTGTTTTTGTGAGTTATCGTTATTTATTGCCCAAAAACTTTACATTATTGCTGTCGGTAGGCTCGGCTTTTGATTTGAGTGTACGAGAAAATGTTAGTTTTAATTTTAGACCCAATCGTCAAGACTTTGCCACCGAAACTTACAACAGAAAGCAAGATTTGCCAGTTTTTAATAATATTTTTGCTGGTGTCGGAATCGAAAAACGATGGAGGTATTTTGTTGTGCAAGCGCAACCTTATATTGAGACCAAAATGGCCAAAATGCAGTTGCCAAACCAAGACGAACGAGACAATGACCCTCAGGTGGGCGTTAGGTTGCGGGCTTTGTATCGGTTTGGAAAATAGGCAGTTCTGCTACGACTTTTCTCTAATTTATATGGGAGCAAATGGAAGTCTTCGCTCTGAGCGAAGACTTCCATAGAATAATCAATGTCGTTTAGTTAAGAGTTCGGTGAAGACACCAAACTCGGTTGGCTACCGTGGTTTGTGTCTTCACAAACCACTTATTTTCTTAACTAAACGACATTG
>JAYWHT010000039.1:0-54204 GCA_043777595.1 Spirosomataceae bacterium | reverse complement strand
CTGCCTGATGGTAGTAGTGGTATTAGTGCTGGTGCTACTTCGTTGCTGGCTTTTGAGCAAGCAGGTGATACGATGCTCGTTATTGACCACCATACACCAAGCCTGCCAGCCAATCAAGGTATCATTCGGTCCGTTTTTGGGTTGTACAATGTTACCAAACGCAAGTGGGTCTATGATAATGTAGCCACTACCGCTCCCAATTATGGCACAACGGTTGATGGGCTACCTGTTATTTACAACGATAAAGTTTATCATTCGGTAGGCCGTCATTTTACTTGTCATGACTTGGCTACGGGGGCCAAAGTTTGGGAGCGTGCTTTTGGGGGCAATTTTCTATTTTCGGGTTTTATCATTGCCGATGGTATAATTGTAGCCAACAGCGAAGATACCTATATCTATGGCCTCGACCCTGCCACAGGCTCAGAACGCTGGCAAGAAAAATCGTCGGGTACAAGCACTCGATTGGTGTATCAAGACGGTGTGGTCTATTATGCTGGCGGAGGCGATGGCCTGCTCCATGCCGTAGATGTCCAAACAGGCAAACATCTCTGGAAACTACAATCACCCGATTTTAGAACCAACTCAGATGCGTACTTTTGGGGAATGGTAGCTGGCCTACCCGCCCAAAACGGCAAAAAAGGCCGTATTTTTGCCAGTACAGGGCTAAATGTCTATTGCTACGAGGCGGTGAAGTAACTAAGCAGTGAATAGTGAAAAACGAAAAATGTTCTTATCGTAGCCTGTCGGGTGTTTCCACTCGACAGGCTTGGGATTCTGTCAGATAAAATTAAATAGCCATGAAAACACAATCATTTATCGTTCAGAGTGTTGCTTATTTATTGGCACTTTTACTCACAGGTTGCGAAAGCTGTACTTGCCCGCCCAATGTTAAATTGGGAGACGTAAGAATGAAAAACCCTAATTTCTTTCCTTTCAAAGGTGGTGAGAGTTTTACGTTTATCAATAAATATGGCCAGACGATGGTATTCAATGACGTTTCAGAAAATCAATATCCCAACCACATCATTGTTAGTTCGCTTTGTACCAAAGCCCCAATAAGCAACCAATATACTTACTACGAAGGTACGCCAGCTTACAATCTGACCTATCAAGCCAAATACCAAATCAGTACGCTAACTATGCACTACAATTATCAAACTTACGATGCCTATCAAGTACCAGATACAGTTTTGTACGATGCTTTTGGCGTACAAATAAGTAACAATTCAAACTCAGACCGTTGGGGTATATCTGTCGTCACATCAACAAGAGGCAACGATGTGAAGCTCAAGCTAAAAGAATACGCTGACTTCTTCAACGACAACGTAACTATATCCAAAGATACGCTTATTGCCAATACTGTTTTTCAAAAAGTATATTCAGACAAACGAGATCCGAAGTTATTATATACCGAAAAACATGGTATAGTGGCTTTTTTCTTTTTGAGTGATTGGTGGTATTTGAAAATTTAATTACCATAAATCACCCATAAATTTGGTTGCCTTATGGAGTTTTGAAAGTTTTTGTGTGTAAACGATATTTTGAATTGTATTTTTGTGTTCTTAGTTTGTAATTAAAAATACCAAACAAAACCCAATCATTTATTCATTTACACCAATATCAATGAATCACTTTCTTTCCGTCCATGACGTTACCGATATTTCGGCCTTAGTTCAAGAAGCCCTGCAACACAAACAAAACCCTTACGCTCACGAGCATTTGGGCAAACACAAGACCATTGGCCTTGTGTTTTTTAATTCGAGCCTTCGTACTCGCCTTAGTACCCAAAAAGCCGCCGAAAACTTAGGTATGAAAGTAATGATGCTCAACGTTGGGCAAGACAGTTGGGGGCTTGAAATGGAAGACGGTGTGATGATGGACGGCCTCAATGCCGAACACGTCAAAGAAGCTGCCGCCGTGATGGGCAAATATTGCGACATTATTGCCATTAGGGCTTTTGCTGGGCTACAAGACCGTGCCAAAGACTATGCCGAAATAACCATCAATCAGTTTAAAAAATACGCTGGCGTACCGATTGTAAACTTAGAGTCGGCTACTCGCCACCCTTTGCAGTCATTGGCCGACTGTATTACGATTGAAGAATACCGAACCGTGCCTCGCCCCAAAGTCGTGCTGACTTGGCTACCTCATTTTAAGGCCCTACCACAAGCCGTTGCCAACTCGTTTTGTGAATGGATGAACAAAATTGACGTAGAGTTGGTGGTTACACACCCCGAAGGCTACACACTTGCACCCGAGTTTGTGGGCAATGCCACAGTAGTTACTAATCAAGACGAAGCATTGGCAGGGGCAGACTTTGTGTATGGCAAAAATTGGTCGTCATATCAGCAATATGGCCAAGTGCTGACCCAGCAACCCACTTGGGCGATGACAACCGAAAAAATGGCTTTGACCAACAACGGTAAATTTATGCACTGCCTGCCCGTGCGCCGTAATTTAAAAGTTTCGGACGAAGTATTAGACAGCCCATCATCAATAGTCGTTGAGCAAGCTGGCAACAGACTGTGGTCGGCGCAGGCTGTTTTGAAGCAAATTTTAGAAACGCTATAACAAAAAGCCCACAACCAAAGGCTGCAGGCTTACAATGATTAAGATAGGTTTAGGAAACGTCCGCACAAATATAAAGACTGAAACAATATCTTTATCATTTTTTCAAGATTATTTTTAATATAAACAATAATTTTGAAAGTCATCGGACTTTGTACGCCCGCAAAAGGCCAAAAACAACTACCTTTACATGGTATTTTTGACAACGTGAGGTCTTTACCCTCAATTTTTTATTACATCATCACACCCTATGGCTACTACCGAACAACAAATAGCATCACTTTTATTGAACATCGAAGCCGTTAAACTAAGCCCAGAAAAACCCTTTGTGTGGAGTTCGGGCTGGCACTCCCCCATTTATTGCGACAACCGCATTTCATTGTCTTTTCCAGAAGCCCGCACCATTATCAAAAATGCGCTCGCCGAGGCCATTCGTATCAATTTCCCCGAGGTACAAGCCATAGCAGGAGTGGCTACGGCGGGTATTGCTCAGGGAGTGCTGGTGGCAGACCTCATGCAGCTACCCAATATTTATGTCAGACCCGAACCCAAAAAACACGGAATGGGCAATCAAATCGAAGGGCGGCTGGTGCCTCATCAAAAAATAGTAGTCATCGAAGACCTTATCTCAACAGGCGGAAGCTCGCTAAAAGTAGTAGATGTATTGCGTGAGGCTGGAGCAGAGGTGTTGGGAATGGTTGCTATTTTTAGCTATGGGTTTGAAATTGCAAGCGAAAATTTTAGACAAAAAAATGTACCATTAGTTTGCCTAAGCAACTACGAAGTACTAATCAAGGAAGCCCTGCGCCACGACTATGTAAACCGTGAGCAAACAGAAACACTGGCACAATGGCGTAAAAATCCCGAGGCTTGGGTGGCTAAAACTTAAAAAAATACAACTGGCATTGGTTTGGACGATTTTATGAACACGTTTATCTTATTAGAATTTTAATTTATAAAAAAATAATAATATTTTTGAACAAATTAGCCATTTGAATCGTATATTTCGTGGAGTATAATTAAAACCCAAAACAAAATGAAAAAAGTATCCCAATTATTGTTCGCCGTTGCATTTTCGGCTTCAATCGCAGCTATCCAGAGTTGTAAAGATTCATCAACCGCCATCGACCCACAAGTCAATACAGTAGCCGCCTCTACCAGACCTGCTGCATCTGGTGCTGGTGTTAGTACCAATGCCGTTATTTATTCACCCTGGATTACAACTACCACTTGGGGCGGAAGAGTCAATTCTGCCAATTATGTCATCAGTCGTTATCCAATCGCTAATATAGCGAAGTTAGACCAAGCCATGATTAACCAAGGTGTGATATTGGTATATGCACGATTGGGCGGTCTGAATGGTGAGGTTGTTCCTGTGCCATTTTCACGTATTTGGAGCCGTATTAACGGTAGCAATGGTTTTGCTTACGAAAACTGGTCTTTCACGGCTACGCTTAATCAATTACTGATAACCATCGACCCCGAAATAGCTGGCTACACCCCACCAGCCGATGCTCAATTGAGATATGTATTGATACCCGGCGAGGCTACCGTTGGAGGCCGCAAAGCCGCTGTGGACTATAACAATTACGAAGCAGTTAAGGCTGCCTACAACATAGCCGACTAAGTTGGAGGTCATTGACTGACGAATTTGATTCGTAAATAGAAAATGCGTAAATGCTAAAATGCCGAAATGATTGTATTATTTTTGCATTAAAACATTTACGCATTTTTGCATTTATATATTTTCAACATTCCATGACTGACCACAAAGACATACGCAAACTCACTACACCACAGCTCAAAGACTGGTTTACTGAAAATGGTGAATCGGGCTTTCGAGCCAAACAGGTACAGGAATGGCTCTGGAAAAAATCGGCCCGGTCGTTTGACGAAATGAGTAACCTGTCGCTCAAAACTCGTGAATTGTTGCAGGCACATTTTGTGATAAACAACATTGAAACTGCCCGCCAACAAAAAAGCACAGACGGAACTGTCAAATCAGCTTTTAGGCTCTTTGATGGCCATATCGTTGAGGGCGTACTGATTCCTGCCGACGAGCGTATGACAGCTTGTGTGTCGAGCCAAGTGGGTTGTTCGCTAACTTGCAAATTTTGTGCTACGGGCTACATGGACAGAAAGCGCAACCTCGATGCCGCCGAAATGTATGACCAAGTGGTAGCGATTGACAATCAAGCCAAAGAAAATTTTAGTACGCCACTCACCAACATTGTATATATGGGTATGGGTGAGCCTCTGCTCAACTACGCCAATGTGCTGGCTTCTATCGACAAAATTACATCGCCAGATGGTCTCGGAATGTCGCCCAAACGTATTACGGTTTCAACGGCTGGTATTGCCAAAATGATTCATAAATTGGGCGACGACGAAGTAAAGTTTAACCTCGCTCTGTCGTTACATGCCGCCAATGACGAAAAACGCAATACCATGATGCCCATCAACGAGAGCAATTCGTTGGCGGCTTTGGCCGAAGCACTCAAACATTTTTATAACAAAACCCAAAACCGAATTACGTTTGAGTACATTGTTTTCAATAAAGTAAACGATACCCTCCAAGATGCCAAAGAACTGTGGGAGTTTACCAAAAAAGTACCTGCCAAAGTCAATATCATTGAGTACAACCCCATAGCCGAAGCCGACTACCGCAATGCCGAAGCCGACCGACTGGCGAAATTTGCCCAATTTCTCGACAGCCGAGGCGTAATTGTGAACGTGCGCCGTAGCCGTGGCAAAGACATTGATGCCGCTTGCGGGCAGTTGGCCAATAAAAGCTAACCGCTTATCCGCTCATTACAAGCACATTGGACATCAAAACTACAACCCATACTATTATTATTGTTTGTGAGGTCGCTTAGTTTTAATTTTGAGTAATTTATTAAAAAATAAACCAAAATCTTATACCAATGACAACTTTACGAAAAGGCGCAGTAATAAAAAGTGTAAAAGACATAACGATTGGCGCAACGCTCACTATATTGCTACTCAATGGCAGTTTGGCATTACAAAGTTGTGGCAGCAATGACGGTGAAGCATCTGACCAAGACAACCAAGAAGAAGCCTATAAAGCTCGGCCCGTAATAACGTACATTACCGAAGTAGCCAAAGGCGAATTTAAGATTACAGACGAAGTACCCGTTGATACCGACGCCGAAGCTGGGGCAGTAGTAAGATACGCAGACGGGCGTAGAGACAAACTCACCGTAGCGCAAGCGCAGCAATTAGTCAAAACTGACTCAACTACAAAACAATATTATACCAACCCCAACCAATACCACAGCCAAAACCACCACCACAGTTCGCTCTCAAATGTATTGCTTTGGGGAGGTATGGGCTATATGCTTGGCCGCAACCGCTCACCGCAATATTACAACGAAAGCCGTGAACGACAATATAACTCATCGGCCTATGCCAACAGCAGTACTTATGCCAAGTCATCGGCTATGCACGAAGGCTACCACAGCCACCGCCGCACCATGGCCAACCGCCCGAGCAGTAGCCGAAGTGGTTTTTTTAGCAGAGGTGGGCGTGGTTTTGGTGGATAAATTTACGAAAAACCAATGGTCAAAACACAATTTTTAGAACATTCGCCCGAAACCCAACTGCGAAATGTAGGCTGGGACTGGCTACTCGGCTCAGATACACTACCGTACCTGACTAAGGAAGTTGTGATTGTAAAAAACAACGAAATTGATGCCTATTACGAAGCCACCAACACGCTTTATGAAATGTGTGTGGCAGCAGCGCAGTATGTCATTGATAACCAACTATGGGAAGCGGCAGGTATTCCCAAAAACTTAACAGAACTCATTGAACAGTCCTGGAATGACGACCGCCACTGGCATATTTACGGGCGGTTTGACTTGGCTGGGGGTATTGACAATCAGCCTATTAAGCTCATTGAGTTCAATGCCGACACCGCTACTTGTATTCCCGAAACGGCTATCGTACAGTGGGCGCATCTCAAAGCCAACGACCTAAACGATAGCAAGCAATTTAATGATTTATATGAATCGTTGGTGAGGCAGTTTATAGAACTACGAAAGCGCAACACCGACCTGTCGCCATCGTTGCTGCTGTCGACCATGAAAGACAACCCCGAAGACGACACCAATGTATCGGTATTGGGCGAAGCGGCCCGAGAGGCTGGTTTTGACGTTGAATATGCCCGTATCGACGATGTAGAGTTTTCGGAATCGGACGGTGTTTTTTGTGAGAACAAAACCACAGGTCAATTTGAATTTTTTAATTTCTGGTTCAAACTCGTCCCTTGGGAATTTATTGCTTACGATGAGCCAGAATTGACCCAAATACTTACGCAAATTGTCAAAAATCGAAAAGTAGTCATTCTGAATCCTGCCTATACGTTGTTGTTTCAGTCAAAATATATTTTAAAAATACTCTGGGACTTATACCCAAACCACCCGCTGCTCCTCGAAACAAAAGCCGAGCCGCTCCACAACCAAACACAGGTAGAAAAAGTACTTTTGGGCCGAGAAGGGGCAAACGTCCGCATCATAGAGCCAGACCAAAGCACAAGTAGCGCTGTTGGTGGCGACTATGGCCATTATGCCAAGGTATATCAAAGCTATACCGAGTTTACAAAAGATGCCGCTGGCCTAAGCTACCAAGCAGGTATATTTTGGGCTGGCGAAGCCTGTGGATTGGGTTTTAGGAGGGGCAATAAAATTTTGGACAACACGGCTCAGTTTGTAGGTCATGTTGTCGGATAAAAATACGTCTCTGTTTCCATATACCGCTTCAAGTTTTCTAAACTTCGGGCATAGGGCTTGCGGCCAAAATAAAAACAAAGCAAAGCCAGCACACCACTCAAAAGCCCAACAACGACCAACGAAGAACCGACCATTTTTTCGTCTTTGAATACATAGTCTGTTAGCACGGCAACGAGCGTAGGGCCAAAACCAAGCGCAATAAAATTGAGAATAAAAAAGTAAATAGCCGATGCCAAAGCCCGCATTTGATTGGGCATAATTTCTTGAACTGCCGCCGCCCCTGCCCCCAACGGCATAGCTACTGCAAAAGCAGCAACTGGAAAACAGCCAATAATCAGATTGGGGTTGTCGAAAAGTAAAAACGGCAAACTGCCCACAATGACTCCAATAGCCGACCAAACACCTACTCTTAATTTGGCCGCCAGTACGCCTTTTTTAGTCCAATAGTCCGCCAAAAAACCACCCGTAACAACGCCAGACGTTGAAAATACGGTGATAATCGAGCCATAAATAAGGCCAATCTTACCAGCCGACCAGCCAAAGGTGCGAATAAAATAAGTGGGAATCCAATAGGTAGAGGCATAGGCAAAAGTAGAAACAAAAGTAACACCCAGCGCAACGCCCAAAAAGCCACCCCAGTTGTTGCCAATATAACCCAGTACTTCGCCTACACTTACCTGTTTATCAACAAGTTGGCCGCCAATGTTACGAACTTGCAGACGATCTTTGCGAGCAGGTTCTTTGACAGTAAGCATCAACAAAACCAATAAAACGCCTGGCGCAGCAATCCAGATAAAAATTTGTTGCCAAGCAAAAATCTCGCCAAAAAACGGTAAAACAACTGTGTGGGCTTCTTGCGTAAGACCAACCAATGCCGCACCAATCAGTACTGCAAAGCCCGAGCCTAAATAAACACCCATCGAATAAACACTAAGGGCGGTAGCGAGTTTTTCTTTTGGAAAATAGTCGGTAATCATCGAATAGGCCGCTGGCGAGAGTGTGGCCTCGCCTACTCCAACGCCAACTCTGGCCAAAAAAAACTGTGCGTAGCCTTTTACGCCGCCACAGAGCGCAGTCATCAAACTCCAAAACGCAATACCAACGGTGATTATCCATTTTCGGCTTTTTGAGTCGGCCAAGCGGCCAATCGGAATACCGAGGAGAGTATAAAAAATGGCAAAGCTAAATCCCATCAACAAACTGACTTCGGTGTCTGAGAGTTTCATATCTCGTTTGATAGGACCAACGAGTAGGCTCAATATTTGACGGTCGATAAAAGACGAAATGTAGGCCAGCATCAGTACGAATACCACATACCATGCCCGACGGAGGTTAGGTTTTTGTTCCATTATTATTTATGATTTTGGGTTTAGAGTTGTAATTTACGATTTTTTATTTCATAAAATGCGTAACTTTGTAAAGGAATAAAAAATCAATTATATTTGATAAAATATAGAGTGTGTCGGTGGCAAGTGTAAAAAAAGCAAAACTTAAAAAATAACAGACATGGCAACAAAAATCGCTTTTTTTAACCATAAGGGCGGAGTAGGAAAAACGACAAGCCTTTTTAATTTAGGAGCAAAACTTGCTCAAAAAGGAAAGACTGTACTTATGATTGACGCTGACACGCAATGCAACCTAACATTACAAATACTTGGCGAAAGTGGTTATGAAACCCACTATGAGCAAACACCTAAACATAATATTAAGAGTTACTTAGCACCAGCATTTGACTCCCAACCGATTCTTATTACAGCGGGGGATTGTATTTCAGCGACAATTCCAAACCTTTTTGTGATGCCTGGTAGTTTGGATTTGTCAGGCAATGATACACAGTTAAGTATGTCTTTTAATCTGAGTAGTTTTTTGACATCAATGCAAAACTTGCCAGGTTCATTTGACTATTTAATCCAAAAAACAGCCGAAAAGTATAACGCTGATTTTGTTTTGATTGACTTAAACCCAAGTTTGAGTGCCATCAATCAAGATTTATTGATTAGCAGCGACTATTTTATTATTCCTACTTCAACCGATTATTTTTCGGTTCAATCCATTCGTTCATTAGCCACAAAGCTTCCTGAATGGGAAAATTGGGCAAAAAAAGCAAGGCAATTATTCAAGGAGTCTTTTTATCCTTTACCATTGAATACGCCAAAATTTTTGGGATTTACTTGTAATAAGTTTAATTTACAAACTGGTGGAAGGCCACAAGAAAATCATAAACAAATGATGGATAGAATTGGTAAATCTGTTGACGATTTATTGGTTCCAAATTTAAAGTCGGCAGGTATGTTATTAGATGATAAATTCTACCATCAGTATAACAGACAGGCACGAAATACACAAAGTAAATATTGTCTGGCTGAGTTTTCAGATTACAACAAATTGAGTGTAATTTCTCAACAGCAAAACATACCACTTTATGATGTCTCTAATTCCGAATTGAGTGATACTCAATTAACAACTAAAAAATGGTTTGCTGACTTATACGATTATTTTGCCAACGAAATTATTACCAGAACTTCCAATGCAACAAGCAATTGATACTTTCAAACTAAATATAGATAGTGTCAAACAACTTGATACTATCTATCAATATTTAGACCAAAACAACATCAAAACGCTGGATTTATCTGAAATTCTAAGAGCAGAGATTGTTTTGGCTGTAAGTGCGTTAGACAACTTTATTAGTGATGTTTTGCATATTGGTTTAGTTCATACTTTTGAAGAAAATAAGCCACTAACAACTGCATTTTCAAAATTTCAAGTTGATATGGATACACTTGTGAGAATACTTAATGAACCCAGTCAAAGAGAAAAGTCTCTTATTTTGGGTGAGTATATTCGCAAGTTTAACGAAAGAAACTCTTATCAAAAGCCTGATAATATTGTCAATAGCCTAAAACTTTTAGGGGTTAGCGACCTTTGGAATAAGCTGGCAGTCTCTCTTTCTATCAGAAACCCTGATGATATTCGTAAGGAATTAGAAAATATAGTTACGCAAAGGCACAAAATTGCTCACGAAGCAGATTTTGATCATTTGACACAGAAAAAAAGACCAAGAGATAGAACTTCAACATTTCAAGCGATAGAATTTATTGAAAAACTTTGTATTGCCATACACGAAATTGTAAGCAAAAACTAAAAAACGCTGGCTACCAACATTATATTTACCAAAAAGAGTCAGAAGTACTTATTGGCTTTTATGCTTTTAAGCCCCTTTTTTTAATATTCTTTCCAGTAAAGGGATAGACTATTTTTACACAAAACAACGATAAAATGAAACTAATCAAATCAAAAATCGGTGGTGATTCACACAATTCATAACAAAGAAATTTTCAAATACAGATGCCAGGAACAGAACTATTTGGCGCAGAAGAGCGCAAAGAAATCAATGATGTCCTCGAAACAGGGATATTGTTCAGATACAACCACGAGGCCGTCCGCAACGATATTTATAAAGCCCGTGAAATGGAGGCCGAAGTATGTAAGGTAGTCGGTGCCAAGTATGCCCATGCGGTGTCGAGCGGCTCAACTGCAGCGCAATGCGCCATGATTGCGGCAGGTATTGGTACTGGCGACGAGGTCATCGTACCACCTTTTACATACATAGCCACGGTCGAAGCCGCTTTGATGATAGGGGCTATTCCAGTTTTTGCCGAAATAGACGAAACACTCTGCCTCAGCGCAGCGGGGCTTCGCAAGGCCATTACTCCTAAAACCAAAGGCGTGTGCATCGTTCATATGTGCGGACAGATGGCGCAGATGGACGAAATCATGGCCGTAATCAACGAACATAACTTAGTATTGGTCGAAGATGCCGGGCAGGCCATGGGGGCAACCTACAAAGGTGTTTCGACAGGGCTTTGGGGTAAAACAGGTGCGTACTCTTACGACTTTTTTAAGATTGCAACCGCTGGCGAAGGTGGAGTAATGGTAACAAACGATGAAAACTGCTACAAACTCGCTGATAGCTACTCAGACCACGGCCACGACCACGTAGGCACAAACCGAGGTATGGAGCAACATCCCATTATAGGTTTTAATTATCGAATATCAGAACTGCATGCCGCCGTTGGTTTGGCTCAAACCCGCCGTGTGCCGTATATTGTTCAAAAAAACAACGAACATAAACGCTGGCTCATGCACCGCCTTTCGACCGTGCAGGGGCTTGGTTTTGCTACTATTCCAGACCCAGATGGCGACTCGGCTACGTTCCTGAACTTACTTTTGACCGATACTGGAACAGCTCAAAAAGTAGTAAATGAGTTTAATGCCGCTGGCGTTGGTGGGTTCAATTATTGGTTTACCAATATGTATCATTTTATTAACCAATGGACGCACATCAAAAACATGGACACGGCCAGTAAGCTGCCAATTCAGGTATTGGGTGGGGCGCAAGACTATAACAATTTAAGTTTGCCCAAGTCGCAAGAGACCATCGGTCGACTCATCTCGTTTGGTGTCAGAGTAACCTGGACACAAGCCGAACTCGAAGCCCTGGCCGACAAAATCGAGGCCGCCGTACAGAAAGCACAAAACTAAAACGAAGTAAGACAAAACCAGAAATAGCCACAGACAACTTGCAAATACAGCGTTTCTGTGGCTATTTCTGGTTTTCGACATTCCTGCCAATTATTTAGTTAATTTATTGGCATTGAGCATATTATAAATATTGGCAACCAATAACACAAACAACCCTGCCGAAACGCTCAACAAAACATTATAAAACTTGGGAGCAGAAAGCGACAGTCGAATAATAACAGTGGCCAGTGCAAAAGACGAATACCTAAACAAGTGAATGTACAGATTGCTGTAGCGCAAAGAGATAATCAAGATTAGTATATCTGTAAAAATCAGAATAGTATAATAAACATTAAAGTCGTTTTGGTATTGGTTTGTGATAAAAAAATTGGTCAAATCATAAACACAAATTGATATGAAGACAACCAATAGGATATTTGCAACTGATTTTTTGAGAATAATAAACCGTAGCTGTTCTTCGGGGCTATTTGTGATTCTGATGTGCCGTTGTGCTTTATAAAAAAGTCCAATTATCAAAAATATAAATACTGCCCCAAGGGCATCTGTCAGCAATGGCAAAAGTTGTAAAAGTGTTTCGGTATTCCACTCAACATTTAGCGGCAAATGCCCCATTTCTTTAAAAGAATCTCTTAGTAAAATCAAAGACACAATCTCAAACTGCTTACCAACCGAGTCTGCCACAGAGTGAGTAAGAATAAAAACCAGACCCATTATTTCACTAATCAACAAGACACTAAACGCCAACTCAATAGCAAAAAAACGACCTATATTGTAGTCAATTATTTGGTAATGAGACAGTAGCGTAACTATTATGCCAACCATAAAAAACGACACTACTAAGTTACTCGTTATTTTTGAGGCTTGGATTGAGTGCCAGCTTTCTTCACATCTATCATAAAACTCAATCCACTTTTGTAAATATATATTCATTGCATCGTTATTTTAATAAATCACTCTGTCTGGGTTGTTTATTTTTTTGTACTAACCCACTCAACAGTTATGTAACGGCTTAGGTCTGTTATAAGTTTTGAACAAATTACTTTTTAGGCTTATCTTTTACTTAAAATCAGCTTTTTTACGGCTTCTATTTCAGTATCAATGCCATATGCAACATCTTTGATGTTAGGCTTCACAAAAACATGGGGCGTAACGCCTGCATCTGGAAGTGTCCTGGCGATCTCCAAATCTGTGCCAATGAAAATGCTGTTTGCTAAGTAATTGATTATAAGACCATTATCTTAAAAACTAATACGTCTCAGACCATTCAAATTTATCTTGAACGATACTGTCCTTTTCTTTTTTTAGATAGTCCAAAAATGAAATACAGACGGGCGAGTGTTTTTTTCCTTCCAGCCATATCAAACTCCACATTGTTTTGATGGGTAGTCCTTTTACTGCTATTATTTCCAGCTCATCGTTTTGCAATTCGCTTTTGATTCCTATCAATGGCATAATCGAATATCCCAAACCTGCCAATATAGCCTGTTTGATGGCTTCGTTGGAGGTGAGTTCCATTTTTTTTAAGACTGAAATACTATTTTCGTCAATAAAATTTTCCATTGTTTGCCTTGTTCCCGAACCTTTTTCTCTAAAAATCAAAGGCAATTCATTAAAAATATCTTTTGTGTGAGTTCCTTTTCTAAACTTTGTTTTGGTGTTTCCTACCAAGTACAATTTGTTTTGAAGTAAGTCTAATTTTTGAACGTTGAGTTTAGTAGGCAATATAGAAACGAGCGCAAAATCAACTTCATTTTTTTCTAAACTTTCCACCACTTTATTTTTATTGGTTACGTCCATCAACAGTTCAATACCCGAGTGTTTTTGTATGAAATCGGTCAAAAAAAACGGCATTACATATTTGCCAGTCGATACTATCGAAATCTTTAGTCTGCCTGTCATTTGGCCTTTGTAGGCCAGTGTCTTGTTGTTGATGGCATGTACTTGATTGATTATTTTTTCGGCTGCTTCGGCAATTTCACGCCCAAATTCAGTTATATAAATTTTTCGGCCTACTACTTCCGTCAGTGCAATATCAAACTGTTCTTGAAAATTTTTGAGCTGAATAGAAACCGCTGGCTGCGTAAGATGCAACTCCTGTGAGGCTTTTGTTACACTTTCTGCTTTGACAACTTTTAGAAATATTTGTAATTGATTGAGTGTATAGTTCATAATATATTTTTATGGTTTACATTACAAATATAAATAAAAATTTATGAATTAAAAATCTCAATTTTGCACAAATCAAACTAATCAAACCAATGAAAAAACAACTCAAACAAGTTATTGTAGCTGTGATGGTCGTCTGTTGGCTGGGGGCTTGCCAGTGGGGTTCTAAAAAAGAAAATAAACATTCAGATTCTTCGGCAGTAGGCTACCCAAACAAACATGTTATGACAAAAGCCGAGCAAGATTCTTTAACACCCGAGCAAGTTTTGCAGGAGTTTAAGGCAGGAAATGAACGTTACAAAAGTGGTAACGTTACACAACGAGCGCACTCCGAAGAAATCAGGAAAGCGGCTACTGGTGGTCAGTTTCCTAAGGCAATGGTACTGAGTTGTTTGGATAGCAGAGTACCTGTCGAAGATGTATTTGACCAAGGTATAGGTGATGTATTTGTAGGAAGAGTAGCCGGAAACTTTGTAAATACCGACCTTTTGGGGAGTATGGAATTTGCCTGTAAAGTAGCTGGTGCAAAGCTAATTATAGTAATGGGGCATCAGCATTGCGGAGCTGTCAAGGGTGCTATCGATAACGTACAATTAGGAAATATAACGGCTATGTTGGCAAATATAAAACCTGCGGTAGCTATGAGCAAGGGTTTTGAGGGCGAAAAAACATCAATGAACGAAGCCTTTGTAAAGTTTGTGTCGCAAAATAACGTAAGGCATACCCTTGCCCAAATCAGAAAAAAGAGTGAAATATTGAGAACAATGGAAGAAAAAGGGGAAATAAAAATCGTTGGGGCATTTTATACTCTACGAACGGGCGAATTACAATTTATCAACTAAAATTTATCTAAAACAACATGAACTTTAATCTGCTCCTTGAAAACCTCACAAACCCTGCCCTACTTTTTTTTGTACTTGGTATTGTTGCTGTTTATCTAAAAAGTGACTTAGAAATACCCCCTAATTCGTCCAAATTTATATCGCTATATCTGTTGTTTGCTATTGGTTTCAAGGGTGGCCAAGAGCTTTCTCACGAAGTGTTTTCAAGCGAAATTGCTTGGTGTATGGTTTTTGGGATATGTATTTCAATAGCAATTCCGATTTACACTTTTTTTATACTGAAACAAAAATTGGGAATTTATGATGCGGGCGCAATAGCGGCAGCTTATGGCTCAGTGAGTGCGGTTACATTTGTAACGGCAGTATCGTTTCTTGATGCCCAACAATTAAGCCTTCGTGGCTACATGGTGGCAGTGATGGCGCTCATGGAGTCGCCAGCGATAGTTATTGGATTGGTACTTATATCAATATACGACAAAGAACAAGCCATCGGAAAGGTAAGTCTTACATCTGTCATAAAACATTCATTGACCAACGGTAGTGTATTGTTAATTTTGGGAAGTTTGGTTATTGGGTTGGTAGCCAGTACCAAGCAGGCAGAAGGAATCAAGCCGTTTACTAACGATATTTTTAAGGGCTTTCTGGCTATTTTTCTATTGGATATGGGTATAATCAGCGGTCGAAAACTTAAATCTTTTTTTTCGGCTGGGTTTTTTCCCCTTGCCTTCGCCGTTGCTGTTCCTTTAATCAATGGCTGCGTTGTTGCGGTATTGAGCAGTCTGGTAACTACTGACATAGCCAACCGGTTTGTTTTTGCAGTGCTGGCTGCCAGTGCTTCGTACATTGCCGTTCCTGCGGCCATGAAAATCACAGTCCCACAAGCCAATCCTGGGCTATATTTACCAATGGCTCTTGCCGTTACTTTTCCTGTAAATATCACAATTGGAATGCCGTTGTATCTGTTGATTGTGCAACGATTTTAAAGCTAAGTCCAAACTGACAATAAGTGGAGAGGCTCAAAAACAGAAAGGGATTTATGATGAAGTGAAATTTAAAAATTTTTACCTGAAAGTCCAGCGAGTACATTTCCAATATTTAATCACTTCCAGATACTTTATAAAGTTCTGTCAGATAACATAAATATTGATTAACATACTGATTTTAAATTACTTAAGTCAGTATTTTTTATAATCTCATCAGCAAACCGATACTATGTTAGTGGCAGTGCATTTTCGGTTTCGCCAACATACTCTGCTTGTGGTTCTCCTGCAAAAAACAATGTCGGGGTATTTTCAATTTGTCTAACTCGTTTTCTTGCCATTTCGCAATATTCGTTGCTAATATCTATTCCAATATATTGTCTGCCCATTTCGCAAGCCACTCTGGCAGTTGTACCACTTCCACTCATTGGGTCAAAAACGATGTCGCCCTGATTTGTCCAAGATTTTATGTGGTCTCTCACAAGTTCACAAGGAAATGGTGCTGGGTGTCCTTTTGCTTCTTGGTCTTCTAATTTTTTACCTACCACATACTCCCATATATTTCCTTTTATTTTTTTGTCTTTTACTGGATTTGCCAATTTTTCTCTTACTTGCTCATTTTTCGAGAAATTTTTGTAGGTCGTTCCGTTCAATTCTAAGCCTGCGTGCATACAGTCCACCATCAAAGGTTTGTGCGTTTTCACAACACCCTTACTGAAAACAAACATAAATTCAAATTCATTATTATAGCGTTTGCGATAAATTTGAGGAATTGGATTTGTCTTACGAAAAATCATTGTGTCATGAAGATTAAAGCCAATTTCTCTAAAATATAGTGCTTGACTAAAACTTGTTCCTGTTTCGCTTCCTTCAATTGTTGCATCGTTTACAACCCAAACAACTACACCGCCCTGTTTGGTAACTCTATATAATTCTTTGGCTATATCTTCAAATAGAAAATCAAAACCTTTATAATTTCTCAAATTGTCGTAAGGTGGCGAAGTTACTGTTAAATCAATAACCTCATTATCAAATTTTCTCATTACTTCAACACAGTTGCCTTCAATGATTTGATTTCATTAATCTCCAATTCCCAATATCTAAATTAATAAACCCTTTTTTCTTTAAATTTTGTTGGGCTGTTCTTACAGCGTGTTTCCATTTTTTTCCAAAGCGAATACCATTAATAACTCTATCAACATTATTATCACATAAATCTGGATGAATATCTGCCACCTGTTCGTTTATAGATGATGTTGTAAGTGAAATATTTTTTTGAAGCAAATAATAAATTGTTTTTTCAAATACTGAATGTAAAGCTCCCGAACCTATTTTTGCTTTTATTAGTTCTGTATCTGCTTTTTCTACTGCTATTTTAAATTTACTTTCAAATTCTTTCTTTGAAGATTTTTCCTTTTGCTTATAAAGAAGTTTGATTTCTTCTGAAATCGAGCAATAGATTTTTATTTCATCATAATTGATTGTTGCACCAAGATTTCCATAATTAAGTAAATCGTTTTTGATAAGATTGATGTTAATTTCATCATCCACAAAAATACCGTATTCAAAATTATTATACAAACCACCTGCTGTCAAATTTCCTGACGTAATGATTGCTTTATTCCTATCACTTAAATACACTTTTGCGTGAAGTCTTGGAAGATGAAATAATTGTATAGAATTTATTGAATTAAAAAGTAACTTGAAGGAATTAGGGTCTGTTGAGCCTTGATATATATTTTTAGGTGATAAATCCGAAACGAATTTTAGAGTTCCATTTTCTTTAAAATCATCTGAAACATTATCAATTAAAAATTTAGCACCAACGTCAGAAATATAGGGGCTTGAAATGACAAGCTCTTGATTTGCACTTTGAAAAACTTCATTAAGATTATAATGCCACCCTTTCTGTAAAGTTTTCATTTTGGTTTAAAGAATAGCGGACTTGGTATTCTCTTTTCTTCGCTTTATAGGTTAAAAAAATATTTTTTTCTATTTGTTCGGCTTCAGCAGATGCCATTTTTTCTATAATCCAAAGGTTTGGAATTTTCTTTGAAAAAGCCAGTATTGTTTTGTTGATTGCTAACCAATAATCGGTCGCATTTTTTGAAGGGTTGAGTGCTTGAATTGTTTCAAATATTTTCTTCAAAAGTTGTTGTGCTTTTGGTTGTCCTTCTACTTCCGAGTACGAAAGAAGTAACGCAAGATGTGAATAGGTGAAAATACAAACATTTTGAGTTGTCGCTTGTTGGTAAATTTGGCTTGAAGAAGTTGGAAGTTGGTAAATTGGACAAACAACCATTGCATAAGGTTTGCCACGTTTCCAACCGTGCATTGCTTGAACTTTGAAGTCTTTTTGATTTTTGGCTGTTCGGCTTAGTCTAAATGCTTTTGCATCTGCCACAAAACTATAATCTTTTGCAAATGCTTCAACGTCTGCGGCATCTGCTCTTTCTTTTAACACTAAACTTTTCAGCCCTAATGAAGTGTAAGCCAAAGAAAGCAAACAGTCTGTATATTTTGAGTATAATTTTTCTTCGCTTGTGTCATGTCCATAGCTTTCAGGAATGTTACCACAAAGTCGCAAATGGTCAATTAGCGAAGAAATACCGTTTTTCTTTGCTTCGGCTTCTAATTCTCTTTCTAATTTTTCGGTGTCGTTGCCAAAGTTGCCACTCAATTTTCGGATTTCTTCAATCCAAAACTCTCGCCTTTTTATTGCTTTATCCGATATTATTTTACTCATTTATTTTGTCAAATTACTGAAGTCAAAGGTACTAAAAATGTTTGTGAAGTTAGTTAGAAAAGTCGTTAAATTGTCCACGAATATGTTGGAATAAGGTATTTTGTATTGCTACTAACATTGTCTCATAGTAAACCACTTGAATTTACAAAGCCGATTGAGGCTATTCTCAATCGGCTTTCGTATTGCAATAATCCACTAATATCACTTATCGCTCCCCAATTTTCCTGTCGAATTGCCTGGCAAAGTGGGTGCATTTTTTACATATTTGTCGAGCCAACCGTTCATTTCATAAAGCAAATGTAGCAACGATTCTTTGGCCGTGTAGCCGTGGCTTTCGTATGGAAACGTAACGAGTTTGGTGGTTGCACCCATGCCTTTGAGGGCGTTGTAGTAGCGTTCTGACTGAATCGGAAACGTACCCGTGTTGTTGTCGGCCTCGCCATGGGTGAGCAACAACGGCGTTTTGACTTTATCGACATTCATAAAAGGCGACATTTTGTTATATACCTCTGGGGCTTGCCAATAAGTACGTTGCTCGTTCTGAAAACCAAAGGGAGTGAGTGTACGGTTGTAAGCACCCGAACGAGCAATACCCGCTCTAAACAGGTTGCTGTGAGACAATAAGTTGGCAGTCATAAATGCCCCATACGAATGTCCGCCTACACCCACACGGCTGGCATCGGTTACACCCAAGCGCACGCCTTCATCAATGGCTGCTTTGGCACTTGCCACGAGCTGCTCCACATACGTATCGTTGGGTTCTTTGTCGCCTTCGCCCACAATCGGAATCGACGCATTTTCTAAAACAGCGTAGCCCATTGTAGCAAAAGCCGCCCCCGTCCAGTAGCTTATACGATTGAAACTATAAGGCGAGCCACTTACTTGGCTGGCAGCAGCGGCACTCTTGAACTCGGCAGGGTAAGCCCACAAAAACGTCGGCAGTGGCCCGTTTTCTTTTTTATAATTGGGTGGCAACAAAAGCGTAGCCGTCAGGTCCACACCGTCAGAGCGTTTGTAGCGAAGTTGTTGTTTCTGAATACCCTTGAACTGCGGGTACGGGTGCGGAAAATCGGTGAGTTGAGTCAAAGGGTTTTCGGCAGGTTTCTTTCCTTTTTTTGGGTTTGGTTTTAGATTTCTAATAAAATAATTGGGCTGCTCTTCGGGCGACTCCCTACTGGTCAAAATCAAACCCTTGGCGGCGTCCAAAATAGCGATGGGGCGTTCAAAATAAGGTGCTTCCGACCGCCACAGTCTCTGGGCTTGTTTGGTAGTGAGGCTGTACAAATCTACAAAAGGGCGGTCGCCATCGGCTGATGCACCTTGGCCTGTCATATAAATTTCGTTATTAGGACTTATGTCCAGCACTTGCTGTCCGTAGCCGTTTTTTGTCAATTCGGGCGTGCCTGGATTATTGTAGCGGTCTTCCGACGAACGGTCAAAAAGCACAACTGCATTGGCTGGGCTACTTGGATTGACGAGTTTGGTCAGCGTTTTACGACTACTATACCAGCGTTCCGAAAACAGAGCCGTTTGGTCGTTGCCCCAAGTTACACCCCCAAATCGATACATGGCCGTATAAACAGTCTGCGGAGTACTATTGAAAGGTGCGTTAAGCATCAAAACTACATCACGAGTGTCAGTTTTGCGTTTGGGGTCGCCGCCGTCGAGTGCTTCTACCCAATATACGGTAGCTGGTGCATCGCTGCGCCAGTCGTGGTTGCGTTGGCCTGTTGGCACAGCATCTGGACCCCACGGCACGTTTTCTTGCAACGGGTTATCGGTCAAGGTCTTAATAAAACTACCACTGCTTTCAAAAATGTCTATTTTGCTCGGAAACCGATTGACCGTAACCAAATAAGAAAACGGACGATGGACGGTTTCTATCAACACATATTTGCCGTCGGGCGAGGGCGTAGCCGTTGCCACAATACCCACGCTACCAATTTTCTGCGCCGTTCCGTCTAAGTTTACTTTCATGGCTTGAGCTGTGGCGTAGTATTCAAATAGTTGTTCGTCGCTGGGGTTTTTGAGCAAATCTTGATAGGTGGCCGCTTGGGCTTTTGTACCCAGATTTTCTTGAAGCGTAGGCCCAGTTGGTACACGACTAATCTGGGGTGCAGCACCTCGCTCGGTAGCAATGGCCCGCACCACAAACGACTGATTGTCGGACAACCATTGATAAGGCAACCCCAAAACGGCATTGAGTGCCAAATTGCTTACTTTTCGGGCTGTGGCGGTGGCTACTTCAATCACATAGAGTTCAATCGTACCGCTGGTGGTGATAGTAAAACCAATCTTACTGTCATCGGGCGACCACTGAATATTTGAAATTTGAGCATTGGCAGGCAAACCCGTTACAGCTATTTCGGGTGCATCAGCCGCTACTTTTTTGAGTTTGAGGTTATTGATATACGCCGCACGGCTGGGGCCGTTGGTGGTAGGATTGATACGAAGCCCCGCCAGCCGCAATTCAGGCTGCGAGAGTTCGGCCACGGTCGAGGTAGCCGTGTTGCGCTCCATGATGAGCATATGTTTGCTTTTACTGTCCACGCTCACTGTGGGTGTGGGAGCGGCCAGCACCAAATCAGCCAATGGTTTAGGTGGCATTTGATAGCCCGTAGTGTTTTGTGCGGTAGCCATTGCCGACCATAATAAAAGTAAGAGTAATTTTTTCATTGGGTTTTGAGGAAATTTATTTGTGTTGAAATAAAAGTATTTTTTATTGAAAAATAGGTAAACAAATGGCGTTTTGGTTTTTTAAATAATTGATTATTAGACAATTATTCACTACACGTTTTTCATTACTCACTATTTATAAAGGTTGTTGTTGCGTTACACAATGTACCATTCCACCGTTTTCGTACAAGTTTCTAACGTCAATTCCTACCACAGCTCTGGTTGGGTACAGTGCTTGGATTTTTGCGTTTGCTACTGCATCGTTTGAGTCATTATAGTTTGGCACTAATACTTTGTTGTTGGCAATATAATAATTTATATACGAACCTTTATATCCCAATTTTGTACCGTTGGTAGTTACAACATTATTTTTGGTCAATGGCAGTTTTAGAAACGCATAAGCTACACCATTTTTATTTTTTGCCGACAGAAGTTTATTTATATCCGACTGCTTTACGTCATAATCTAACAAGTCATTTTGTTCCATTGTTACAATCGTCGTTGCGTTACCAAATCGTGCAAAACCATCTATGTGTTGGTCTGTGAGTTCGAGACCTGCTTGTCCATCAAGCCAAACAAAATTGGTAGCACCCAAATATTTTGTAAAAATAGCCTCCGCTTGTGTCTGTGTCATTCCTGAGTTTCTATTTTTATTAAGAACAGAACTTTTACAAGCCATCAGCGTGCCATTTCCATCAATTTCTATGCTGCCACCTTCATTTATCATCGTTGAATTTAAGTCAATTAAGGTCTTGCTTTGATCTGCTGCAATTTTGGCAGGAATGGTATTACAGTTCAAAAAACCGATTGCAAGCCCCGATTGGTCGTCTGTTTTTTGTCCCCAACCATTAAACCCCCAATCTTCAACAACCAAATTACCATTTTTATCTTTGGCATAAATCGGCCCATTGTCTCGCACCCAGACATCGTCTGTTTTATAAATTTTAAAATCTACATTACTCAATGCTACGTTGGCAGCATTGAGTAAGCCAATAACCCTATCTTTTTCAGTCTGATTGTATGCAACAATATGCACTTTCTCACTACTCACCAATGCTTTTGTCATAGACACCCAAGTCTGGTCTAAACTATTGCGGTACGCAACTCCATACTGAAACTGATGCGGCCATTGTAGCCACGTTCCTTCGTGAGTTTCGCTTTCTTCGGGCATTGTATATAAAATTTCTGGACTGGTCATAGCTGCTTCGTCTTCTTTACTGCAACCAAGAAAGGTTATCAAAACTATTAAGAATAGATGTGTCATTTTATTCATATTTTTTGGTCTAATTGGCTCTTTGTTGTTTTATATTTCTAAGTTGCTGTCAAGCAGCGATACTTACTTTTTAATGATTGTTACAAAAACGGTATAGTTTTCCTTGGGTGTTCTGGCCAGCAATCCCTTATCTGGATTTTTTATGTCTATGCGGTTGAGTTGTAAAATATATTTTTGGCCATTTATAACAAACTCAGATTGTTCACCATTCACTGACTGTGGCTCTTGCTCAAAACCCCACCTTGTAGAGAATATATCAACTTCTTGATTTTCAATCATAAATTGCATCGAAACCATACCGCTCCAAACGCATATTATTTCATTACCAATACAGCGCCCTTCTTTTAATTCATTGAGCTTGACCGACATATTTTTATTACCAACAACCCATTTTACTTCTTGTTTATAAGCTATACCCAGCGTATCAGGCTCAATATTTACCCGACAACCCAACGATATAGTAAGACAAAGACCGATAATTATTGACTTTCTCATAGTAGTAATTTAGTAACGTGAAAAATATAGTACAATAC
The DNA here is from genome assembly GCA_043777595.1 of Spirosomataceae bacterium. Classification (GTDB taxonomy): domain Bacteria; phylum Bacteroidota; class Bacteroidia; order Cytophagales; family Spirosomataceae; genus JAYVJH01. Next base: position 31,124 of record JAYWHT010000039.1, on the reverse strand, counting down.
TTTCAAGCAGTTTTACTTTTTTATTTAACAAATATACCAAACACACAGTCCACAACAAAACAATCATCGTGTGGGTTAGTTTATTTGATATAATTCTCGAACAATATATTTATGAAAATCATTGTACTAAGCTCATTACTATTGGTTTCGACCTTACTGACGGCTCAAAATAAAGTTATCAACAACTCAAAAGCGGGCTGTGGACCTGTGGCAGAAACAAATCAGAAAAAGAAAATGGAAAATCAAACTAAGAAAAACGAAAAGAATGTACTGGGTTCGGCACTTCAAATAGCAGGCACGTCGCCCGTCACGGGTTTTTATAGAGATGGTTTTTGCTCAACTGGCACCGCCGACCGTGGTATTCATGTGGTGGCGGCGGTAGTTACTGACCAATTTTTACAATATTCAAAAGCCCGTGGCAATGACCTCATCACACCCGCACCAGCTTATGGATTTGCAGGCTTGAAAGCAGGCGACAAATGGTGTTTGTGCGCTGCCCGTTGGAAAGAAGCCTACGATGCAGGCGTAGCACCGCCAGTAGTACTGAAGGCAACCCACGAAAAAGCATTAGAATATGCCACTCTGGAACAACTGAAAGGCAACAAAACCAAATAGACGACTCTTAGATACTGCTACTTTTATTGACTTTAACCCCATGCCCAAGCGCACATCACTCAACGACGTTCAGAAAATAGACGACCTCAACGACTTGGGCCATATTGTTGTCGATAAACGAAACGACAAGCGGTCTGATGCCAAGAAAAACAGGCGCAATCGCCATTATATAAAAGTACTCATTAAGTCGCAGTTAGATTAGATTCCAACAAACACAACAGTACCATCTAATGGCTACTAAGTACCTTTGGCCCTTGCTGGTTGATTTGCGAGACGTAGCTTTTGGTACTAATCCCTACATTTTCAAAAGCATGGCACATGGCTTGAGCTACGGCTTGGGCTGTGGCCTTGCCGTTGCTCAAAGCAAACATCGACGGCCCCGCTCCCGAAATACTACAACCCAACGCACCGTAGTCGATGGCCGCTTGCTTGACTTGGTCAAACTCTGGAATCAATATCGAGCGCACAGGCTCGATGATTACGTCCACCATGGAGCGGCTAATCAAATCGTAGTCTTCTTGAATGAGGCCAGCAATTAAGCCTGCGACATTACCCATCTGAGAAATTGTGTTTTTTAGAGATACTTCGTTTCTCAAAATATAGCGTGCATCTTTGGTATTGACTTCAATATCGGGGTGAACGAGCGTGCAATAAAGATTGGACGGGGCTTTGATTTTGAATACATCTAAGGGTGAATAACTACGAATGACCACAAAACCACCCAACAAAGCAGGGCCTACGTTGTCTGCATGAGCCGCACCGCAAGCTATGCGCTCACCTTCCATGGCAAAAGGCAATAACTCACGGCGAGAAAGCGGATTGCCGAGTAGCTCGTTGATAGCAAAAACACCAACAACCGAACTCGCCGAACTCGATCCCATACCTGAGCCAAGTGGCATATTTTTATGAAGCGAAATTACTATACCACCTTGATAATCAATGTGTTTTAAAAATTTTAATATCACGACCGATACCGCATTGCGGTCGGCTTCGAGCGGCAATCGGCCTCCATCGCCTGTTATTTCCTTGATAATTACACCAGGCTCGTCTCGTTTCCAAAGCTCGACCGTGTCGCCAGGCTCGTCTAAGGCAAAACCAAAAATATCGAAGCCACAAGCTACGTTTGCTACGGTTGCGGGTGCAAATGCTTTTATGTAATTCATTTCGTTTTTTGTATTTTAGCCCGAAATTTATAGAAAAACCAATATCTAACCAAAAAAAACACACATATCAAATATATGAATAAACTATATATTATTAAAATTGGCGGAAATATTATTGACAATCCAGCGGCGTGCGAACAATTTTTAGAGCAATTTGCCAAAATAAAAGAAAATAAAATACTCATACACGGAGGCGGAAAGATTGCAACTCAAATAGCCGAAAAGTTAGGTACTGAGACCAAAATGATAGAAGGCCGCCGCATAACCAACAAGCCAATGCTCGATGTAGTTACGATGGTTTATGGTGGCTTAGTCAATAAAAACATAGTAGCACAACTGCAAGCCTTTGGCTGCAACGCCATTGGCCTCACAGGCGCAGATGCAGGTATAATCGAAGCCCAAAAACGACCCGTAAAAGACATTGATTATGGCTATGTTGGCGATATTGTGGCCGTAAATGGCCAGCAAATAGCCACATTTATTGACCAAAACCTTGTCCCAATCATTGCTCCGTTGAGTTTTGATAGACATTTGGGTAAAATTCTAAATACCAATGCCGATACCATGGCCTCGGCATTGGCTGTGGCTCTGACAAGTAGTTTTGAGGTCAATTTGATATATTGCTTTGAAAAAAAAGGCGTACTCGCCGACCCAACTAACGACGATTCGGTGATTGCTAAAATTGATTTTGAGACGTACAATAGCCTCAAAAACACTGGCGCAATCAACAAGGGAATGATTCCGAAGTTGGACAATGCCTTTGCCGCACTGACCAATGGTGTGGCCAAAGTAACAATCTGTGATGCCAACGATTTGGCTGAAACAATAACCAAAAACAACACTGGAACACAACTGACACTTGAAAGAGGAATAAATAAGTAGTGAAAAACAAAAAGCGAAATACATTTTAATAAACTAATAATCAGATACTTATATTATGCAACTAAAAGATAACACCGTAGGTGTGTACTGTTGGTAGTTAAAATAAGTAATTGAATAATAAAGCCCCAGCGGGGCGGCCTATTGACAGGTTACGCCTGTGGCTATTGTGTTGCTTTTTTGCTACTACCGTTGCCAATAGCATATCCATCTGGGACTTTTGCGTAACCTGGGCAGATATTTAAAGCAAATCGAAACATTATTTATTTGTAAGTAACCGCTTACAGTTTTACCGATAGATAAGTTTTGGCAAAAGAGTTGTTTGGTAAACTAAAATCTGACTTAGATTTGTGTGCAAGTATACTGTTTGCACGAGTTCATTGTGAGTTGATTCTTTGACGGATTGGCGATTTTGATTACAGTTGTCCAAAGTACTATGAACTGACTATAAAACTCAAATATCACGCTAAATGAAAACAAACAAACTCAGAATTTTAATTGGTAGTTCCCTGTATTTATTGGCTTCGTTTTGCTCCCAAGCCCAACTGACATCGTCGAGGCTCAAAGATTATTTGGACGTTGGGGTGGCTGTTGGTTCAAATGGCTACATGGCGAGTTTGCAATTTAATGAATACCTTAAATTGAATAAAACTAATATTTTGCAACTTGGCTGGGGGCTGCGAGCCGCACATAACATTGCCAATGACTTGAATTTTACGAGTGCGCCAAGCCGTTTGGCCAATCAGGCGGCTACAACCGATACGCTTCAAATGGGGCGGGCTACTGTAACATCACTCAATTTTAGCCTTGCAGTGCAGGTTTCACTCTTTGAGCGTTTGGCTCTGGGGATTTCTACTGATGTATTGGGGCTGGCCATTGGTAGCAGGCGCACGGGGTATTATTTAGGCTCAAATGGCTTTCGGTCAGACTCTCTAAATGTTCATCGTACAAACCAAGCCGCTGCGCCAGCCACAGGTGCCATTCAGTTGTTTGGCAATCAGCAACGTGGCAACCTCAACAGTGAGGTTTATGCTCGGGTGCGTGTTTCGACTAACTTCGGAATAAAAGTGGGCTACATTTTTGCTGTCAATGAATACAAAACCAACAACACACTACTGGACGACAACAGGCGTTTTAGAGCCAGGTATAATTTGCTTTATGTGGGCGTGAGTATTTTATTGGCCAATTGAGCGTTCAGTTGAGTTTTTGCGTGTATTTCGACTAAGGCTTTACATTTTTTCAGAATAGCAAAAATCTTGTAAATATTTTCATCAGACGCATTATAGGCATTGCTGATGGAGTAATTTTTGCCTTGAAGCAACACAAAAAACCAGTTACGGCCAGATACATAACAGCCATAAATAGGTAAATCGTCTCTATTTTTGGCCTGCGCTGCCACCATTCCAATCAATAATTGGCCCAATGGGTCGTTGTCTCTTCTGTTTTCTTGCTTGTATTCATGCAAACAAAAATACGGAATTTTGGGTAGTACTTTCCCTTTGGCAAGCATAAAATCTACTCTCCCAGAAGTCGATACTGTATCTGTTTCGATGGTGAGTGTCCGTTGGGTAAATGCTTTGAAATTTGCCGTTTTGAAGTGAATTAAACTCAAAACAGGGCCAATGAAAAACAATTTCAACTCGTCTTCGTTCCAGTTTTGCACTTCTTCAAAAAGTAATTCTCTGTAATAATCCAATAGTTTTTTTTCAGAAACATCTGGGGCGCAATCAGCGGCAAGTAGCCAATCTTCAAATTGAGGGTTGGTTCTGATAGGCAAAATACCGAAGGCATCTTCAACCTGTTCGTAGTTCCAAGTGTCAAATGATCTCATAATAGTCTATTTTTTAGCAAAATTACAAAAAAAACGATACTAACAACTTAAAAATCAGTGTAAAGATGTAGCAACTTAGGTACATTTGCTAACTTTGTAGCTTCACTATCACTACCCAAAAATTATTACCGCTAAGATGTTTGTATCAAAAATAAAGTCGAAACAATCAGGAATACTGCTGTATGGCATCACCCCACCCAAATCAAATACAGAGCCAGAGCGAGTCAAAGAAATTGCCGAAAAAACATTGGCACGACTACACGGCCTTGACATCGACGCACTGGTGGTTTATGATGTACAAGACGAGTCAGCTCGGACACCCGTTGAACGACCTTTTCCATTTTTGACTGCCTTAGACCCCTTTGACTTTGCCCGTGAGCATCTGTCTGCATTAGCAGTTCCCAAAATTATTTATAGACCTGCTGGTAAGTTTACCAAAGAACAACTCAATGATTGGGTCGAAGAAGTGGTTTCTCATAATTTTTCTTTGGTTTTTGTAGGTGTACCTGCCCCCGACTTTGTACCCATTACGAGCCTGCCCGAAGCCTATCAGATTTGGAGCAGGCACCAAGACACATCGGCCATTGGCGCCATTATGATTCCTGAACGGCACGCTGTTTTGAACGATGAAGACCAACGAATATTGGACAAAATGAAAAACGGTGTGAGTTATTTTGTGTCGCAATGTGTGTTTAATGTGGACTATGCCAAGCGTGTAGTAGATGACTTAGTTAAATCTTGCGAAACTCAAAATCATGCTTTGCCAACACTTATTTTTACGCTTACAGCTTGTGGCTCTGCCAAAACCCTAAACTTTATGGAATGGCTCGGCATAGACGTACCCGCAACCGTGAAAGCCGAACTGTTGGCCTCTGATAATGTTTTGGCCAAATCTGTTGAACTTTGTCTTCAAATTGCTACCGAGTTGATGGCTTATTGTTCAGAAAAAAATATTCCTTTTGGGTTTAATATAGAAAGTGTAGCTATCAGAAAAGACGAAATTGAGGCTTCGATTGCGATGGTCAATACGATTGGTGATATGCTTAAAAGTCGTGGAATTAGAAAAAAGTCATTGATCGTTGGTCATTAGTCAAAAAAAAATACAGTTAGGTTATTAGTTTTTGTTATGAAAAAACATTTCGCTCTCACATTTTTTGTTTTTCATTTTTCATTTTTTATTGGTTCTGGCTTCGCCCAAAGCTACGTTTTTACACACGACGACACCCTGCGGGGTAGCATCACGCCTGAGCGTGCATGGTGGGACGTAAAATTTTATGCACTCAAACTCAAAGTCAGCCCCGCCGACAGTACCATCAGTGGCTCGGTTTCGGTTAGATACAAAATACTAAAACCCTACCAAACCTTACAAATTGACCTCCAACAACCGCTACAAATAGAACGAATAGTACAAGACGGCCAAAACCTGACTTTTAGAAGAGTCAGAAACGTGTTTTTTGTGGATTTATTAAAACCACAAAAAACCGACAATCAAGAAATAATAGACATTTACTACTCAGGCAAACCCCGCCCTGCCAAGCGTGCGCCTTGGGACGGCGGTTTTTCGTGGAAAACCGACAGGGCCGGTAACGCTTTCGTAGCTACGTCTTGTCAGGGATTGGGTGCAAGTGTGTGGTGGCCTTGCAAAGACCACCAGTCTGACGAACCCGATAGCATGGCCATGAGCATTACTGTTCCTCAAAACTTAGTCGAAGTATCAAACGGGCGGCTTCGCAAAATAACCACCCACACCAACGGCACGCATACTTTCGACTGGTTTGTGGCCAATCCAATAAACAATTATGGTGTCAATGTCAATATTGGTAAGTACACAACATGGTCGGAAATTTATGAAGGCGAAAAAGGCAAACTTGATTTGACTTACTACGCACTGGCCGAAAACGTTGAAAGAGCCAAAAAACACTTCTCCGAAGTGCCACGTATGCTCAAAGCCTTTGAGCATTGGTTTGGACCATATCCGTTTTATGAAGACGGCTATAAATTGGTCGAAGTACCCTATTTGGGAATGGAACATCAAAGCTCTGTAACCTATGGCAACAACTACCAAAACGGCTACTTAGGTCGAGACCTGTCTGGCACGGGTTGGGGCTTAAAGTGGGACTTTATAATCGTTCACGAGTCGGGCCACGAGTGGTTTGCCAACAATATTACCTACCAAGACATTGCCGATATGTGGCTACACGAGAGCTTTACAAACTATTCAGAAAGTCTTTTTACAGAATATTATTATGGCAAACAAGCTGGTGCTGAGTACGTTATGGGCTGCCGAAAACTAATCAGAAACGACAAACCAATTGTAGGAATATATAACGTAAATCACCAAGGATCGGGTGATATGTACTACAAAGGTGGCAATATGCTGCATACCATCAGGCAAATTGTGAACGATGACGACTACTGGCGGCGTATGTTGAGAGATTTGAACAAAACGTTTTATCATCAAACAGTAACTGGCAAGCAGATTGAAGACTTCTTTTCGGGTAAACTTGGTTTTAATATGTCTCGATTTTTTGACCAATATTTGAGAGATATTAGAGTACCAGTTTTTGAGTATGAAATCAAAAAAGACGAACTTCGTTATCGGTGGTCAAACTGCGTAATGGGTTTTGATATGCCTTACAAGGTGTGGCTAAATGACCAAGATTTTAGAATTGTTTTTCCAACAACTCAATGGAAGACCATTAAAACAAAAAAACTAAAAACAATCGGTACAGACCCTAATTATTATGTAGATTTGCTCGAAACTAAAATCAAATAAACATCAATAACACAAACAGTGTTAATACCACGCTAACCAACAACTCAATACCTAACTCCATGAAACCACCTATTCAACTACTACAAGAACGAGATTTTGGACAAAAAATAAACACAACCTTTGAGTTTATAGGTCAAAACTTCAAGCCACTACTCACGGCCATACTTTATATTGCTGGGCCTGCGGCCATAGTTGCAGGAATTTATGGAGGTCTGTATCAGTCCAATGTACTAAATCTGGAGCCACAAGCAGGCAACTCTAACCCTTTTGATGGGGCTTTGAGTCAGGCACTTACCCCAACTTATTTTTTGTTAGGAATATTTAGTGTTGTTGCCAGTTTGCTGGCCTCGCTCACCGTTTATGCCTATGTGCTGAAATATGAAGACCAAGGCGGGCCAACGCCTACCATTACGCCTACCGACATCTGGGACATTGTCAAGGCAAATATCCTTTCTTATTCAGGCTATACTCTCTTGCTGTTTGTACTCCTTATCTTCGGGCTTCTGTTGTTGGTTATTCCTGGTATTTATTTTGCAGTTATTTGGTCAATAATCTTTATGGTAATGCTCCGAGAAAACGTGAGCTTTGGTACGGCCATTACTCGTTGTGCATATCTTGTCAAGGACAAATGGTGGTCCACTTTTGGGTTAATTGTTATCATGGGAATCGTTCAGAGCATTGTCGGTATTGTTTTTCAGACACCTACATTTATACTTTCAATATTGAAAGCACTCAAAATTTATGACGGTGATAGCCAAATTTTGATAGTTATTTCTGGCATAATCGCCACATTGGGTGCTACACTCACAAGCTGCCTCATCAATCTGGCCGTTGTGTTTCAGTATTACAATTTGGTCGAAAAGAAAGATGGCGTAGGTATGTTGTCGGCAATTGATAATATTGGTAAAAATAATACAGTACGTGGCGAAGAATAGCAGATTTCTGGGCATTTTTGTTTTACGGTTTTATACCGCTTTGTTGTTGTGGTTTTTTGTTGCCGAGGTGTCTGTTTTTGGTCAAAAAGCCGATACCATTGCCGTCCAAAAATTAGATATGTCAAATATCGAAACTCGCAGCCCGACCCTCGACCGATTGGACGACTACCGCAACAACCGAGACTATCAATACAACCAAGACACAACCCCACCCCAAAACCCAATTGCCAAGTTTTGGTACTGGCTTATGGGCAAATTGGGCAAGTTTTTTATAAGTAAGTCGTTCAGTAGTTTTTGGCAATATGTTATTTTGGTCGTTGTGGCTGCATTGGCTTCGTGGCTTATCTTGAAAGCAGACTTTGTGAAAGGGCTATTTGTGTCGCCTAAAAACGAAGATGGCCTCGACTATGAAACCATAACCGAAAACATACATGAGCTTAATTTTGGTGAACTCTTAGAAAACGCCCTCTCCCAACACAACTATCGGCTGGCGGTGAGGTATTTATATCTACAAACACTCAAAAAATTGGCTGACAGCGAACTTATTGGCTGGCAGCCAACCAAAACCAATCGAATGTATATCAGTGAGTTGGGCAACAATTCAGCTTATGATGGCTTTATAAACATCACCCGTCAGTTTGAATATATATGGTATGGCGAGCGACCCGTGATAGAACTCGAGTTTATGGAAATACAAAAAGAAGTTAGTAATTTTTGGGCTTTAATAAAAAACTAAATTGGCGACTCTCAAAAGTAAATATTTTTGGTTTTTGATGCTCCTCACCGTTGGTTATGGCCTATTTGAGTATTATCGACCTCGGCCTATCGACTGGTCTTCGACCTACTCCAACAAAGACAAAATACCGTTTGGCACCCAAGCCCTGTATGAACTATTGCCAGACGTTTTTGCAAAACAAGAAATTACGAGTGTACGCTTACCGATTTATAATCAACTCAAAACCAATAAATTAACTATCAAGAGCAACTACGTTTTTGTAAATCAAAGTTTTGAGATAGACAACAACGACCGCAAAGCACTGCTGGCCTATGTGTCTAAGGGTAGTTCGGTTTTTATATCGGCCTATGATTTTTCTGATACACTTCTTCATACACTCGGCATGGAGGCCGAGGTAGCCGCCCCAAAACTACGAGACACGATGATGGTCGTAAACATGGTCAATCCCAAAATAAAAAATAGTGGCGGCTATGTATTTAGTCAAGACGATGGCCGTAATTATCTCAAAATCAAGGACAATAAAAATGTTGTCGTTTTAGCCAAAAATACCCGTAACGAACCCATCTTCGTAAAAGTTAGTTATGGAAAAGGTTTTATATATATTCACAATCTACCACTTTCACTGACAAATCTATATGTATTAAGTCCCAAAACTACCAGCTTTGCTTTTGGTGCGTTATCGTATTTGCCCGTGGCACCCGTTTTGTGGGACGAGTACCAAAAACAAGGCCGATTTGGTGAAGACGAACAGTCGGTGTTGAGGTTTATTATGACCCAACCACCCTTGCGCTGGGCTTATTATTTGGCTTTGTTTGGCTTAGTTTTGTTTGCTATCTTCGCTGGCAAACGCACCCAGCGTATTATTCCTATCGTAGAGCCACCCAAAAATACATCACTCGAATTTGTGCAGACCATTGGCATGATGTATTTTCAGCAAGGCGACCATGCCAACATTGCCCAAAAGAAAATACAATATTTATTGTCGTTCATCAGAGAAAAATATGGACTAAAAACCACTGATTTGAATGAAAATTTTTGTGAACTATTAAGTAAAAAAACTGGAATCGACCGCAAAAAAATAGATGAATTAGTATCAATAATCAATCAAACAAAACACAATAGCCGATTGCAAGAATATCAGTTATTAGACTTAAACCAGCATATTGAAGATTTTTACGCTAACTTATGAACAAATCTCTGTGGAGTAAAAAAGTAGTGATTATGACACAGAGGAAGAAATAACTAAAACTAACTTTGTGCATCTCAAAATAAACTCTGTCTATCTCTGTGAAATAAAAAGAGCGGTTGTTACACAGAAACTCACGAAGAAAAAAAGAGATACACGGAGACGAAAGTAGATAGAAGTTAGTCTCCGTGCATCTCAAAATAAACTCTGTCTATCTCTGTGAAATAAAAAGAGCGGTTGTTACACAGAGGTAAAATAAAAATATCTAAGACATACTAAAATAAAAATATGGATTTTAAATCAACAATAGACTTACAAGAACTTAACGAAGCCGTAGCGGCTATTCAAGCCCAAATCGGAAAAGTAATCGTTGGCCAGCAGCAAACCATTGAATTGTTGCTAACGGCACTATTGGCCGATGGTCATGTACTAATTGAGGGTGTGCCAGGCGTAGCCAAAACTCTGACAGCCAAATTATTAGCCAAAACAGTAGCTACTCATTTCAGCCGTATTCAGTTCACGCCCGACCTGATGCCCTCCGATGTTTTGGGAACGACAGTATTCAATCCACAGAAAATAGATTTTGAGTTTAAGCGAGGCCCTATTTTCTCAAATATTGTGCTGGTGGACGAAATAAACCGGGCGCCCGCCAAAACCCAAGCAGCACTTTTTGAAGCAATGGAAGAACGGCAAATTACGATAGACGGCACGACCTACCCAATGGAGCCGCCGTTTATGATATTGGCTACTCAAAACCCAATCGAGCAAGAAGGAACGTATCGATTGCCCGAGGCACAGCTCGATCGTTTTTTGTTCAAAATCGTGGTAGGCTACCCAAACCTTGACCAAGAAATTGACATTCTGAAAGGCCACAACGAGCGAGCTGATATGGCCGAAGCCATCGCAAGTATTGAAGCCGTCTTGCAGCCGCAACAGTTGGTAGCCTTGCGCCAAAAAACCCGACAGGTACATGTAGAGAGCAATCTGATGGTTTATATTGCCCAAATTGTACAGCAAACTCGTAGTAATAAATCTCTGTTTTTGGGAGCATCGCCCCGTGCTTCGGTGGCTATTCTAAATGCTTCAAAAGCCCTTGCGGCCATTCGTGGGCGAGACTTTGTTACGCCCGAAGACATCAGAGAGCTGGCCGTACCAATACTGAGACACAGAATAATATTGACCCCAGAACGAGAAATGGAAGGCGCAACCACAGACGATATTGTGGCGCAGATGTTACAAAAAATAGAAATACCGAGGTAGGGGAGCAGCTTTGGTTTCAGTCTATCATAAGCCGCTCCAAAATAATTGCTTTGAGTTTGCGAAGAATAAAAATAATCTGTCGAGCATCTTCTAAATCAGAAGAATCAAAAGCATTACTAATGGCATACTTTTTTCCATTTAAAATCGAAAAAAACCAAAACCTTCCCTGCACATAACACCCATATATGGGTCGACCGTTGTTGTTTTTGGCTTGGCCTATCAACATTCCACCCAACATCTGACCGATTGGGTCGCCAGAGTATTTTTTTTCACGTTTGTATTCGTGCATAAAAAAATAGGGAGTCTCAATCAATTCGCCAATGCCCTTCGAGAGCATCATATCCGATTTGCATTTTAGATACACATCGCCCACATATTCGCCAATTTCACGGTCATAATAAGTTCGCACAGGGTCGTTGAACCTTGCCAAAAATATAATAAAACTGATAAATTGCATTTTCAATTCCTCTTCGTTCCAAGAGTCGCCATTGTGAATCAATTTCATTTGTGATTCTACAAGAATATCAGTATCCGACTGATTCAATTTACCAGTTGCCGATAGCCACTCATCAAGCAATTCTGTCTTTGTATAAACACGTGTCAAGCCAAATTGTCTCATCAATATTGGCTCTAAAAGGTCTAATGATTTTGGGGTTCGTTTTGCCATAATCTTGTTTTTTTATCAAAGTTAAGCTATTTTTATCAAAATGTCGCTTACTTCAACGTAGCCTCAACTCTGGCCAATTCTTCTTTGATTTTGACAATATTGGCTTTGATTTCTTTCTGAACGGCCAGCATCTGCTCCGACGACATCTCGGGGGCAGGTTTATGTTCGTGGTGATGTGCTGCACCTTCGGCCTGGTCGTGAACCATACCTGGGACTTCAATTAGGTTATCCTCCCAGTCTGCAAAAGATGCCGAAACGACATTTAAGGCAGCAATAGTAGAGTCAATTTTGGCAGCGGCGACCATATCGGTAGTTGTGCTTTTTGTATTAGTCAATGTAGCCACGAGCGAGTCAATGGCTTCGATTTGTGGTTCAATCTCAGCCTGAATCGCCGATGCTTCGTTGTGTATTGCAGTGGCTTGCTCCAAGTTAGGGTCTCTTGCTTTGGTACAAGATGTTGATAATGAAATAATTAGAATGAAAATAAAAATAGATACGGGTTTCATGATTTTGGGTTTGTAGTTTTAAAAATTACATCATTTATTTTTTACTTTTGCTCACTAATATCAGACTTGAGCTCAATTCCTTTTTCTTGCAATGCCACCCTGATATTTTTTTTAGACGTTTGCGCTATTTTAAATCTGACACTTAGTTTTTGATTTTGAATCTGGGTTTGAGAAGGAATCACGCCATCAATCTGGCCCAAAACTGTGTTTATTCTTTGGTCAGATATATTGCCCCCAAGTTCAAATTCGGCTACTCTTGTTGATCTGTACCGCTCTAATTGAACGGCAGCCAACTGGCTTGTTTCGGGCTGAAAAACACGATGCGGAATCAGGTTGAGTACTAATGCCAAAATGGCCGCCGCCCAGAGCGTAATTTTTTGGGCTTTGGTGTGCTGGTGTGTACCACGAAAATACATATCATAAAAACCCCAACACAAAAACGCAACTTGCATTGCTATAAGTACAGCTCTGTATTCAAAAAGCCAACCCAACTGCGATTGTCCAAAGATAGCTATAACAACTGGTAACCAACAACAAAGCAAGTGTATAGCTGACGTGAGAGCTACATTTAGAGTGGTAGAAATAATCTGTTTCATGTATTTGCAACAACGATGCAAATATAAATGTTCCATTTGGTATTAGAAAGTCATTATTTTTGACTTTTATTTGTAAAAAAATCTTAAACACTTAAACTTTCTCTTTTTTATGCAAAAAATAGCCATGCTTGGTTCTGGTTTTATCGGTCGTTTTTATGCCGACTCTATCCACGGGCAACGTAGCCGAGACAGTGTTGTGGCCATATACGCCCGTAGCGAAGCCAATGCCCAAAAATTTGCGACCGACTACCAATGTTCTTTTTGGAGTACCGATATGGAAGCGGTCATTGCTCACCCCGACGTTACGATGGTGTGTGTGGCCCTGCCCAATAATATTCACGAGGCGGCGATTATGCTTTGTGTCAAACACCAAAAACCAGTGATTTGTACCAAGCCGCTTGGCCGCACTGCCGAAGAAGCCCTCCGCATGATGACCGCCTGCGAAGAGGCTGGGGTATTTGGTGGCTACCTCGAAGATTTGTGCTATACGCCTAAGTTTTTGAAGTCAAAGGCAATGGTTGAGAGTGGGGCAATAGGACGGGTGTTATGGGCTAAGTCTCGTGAAACACACCCTGGGCCACATAGCGACTGGTTTTGGGACATCGAAAAAGCAGGCGGTGGCTGTATGTTAGACTTGGGCTGCCATTGTATTGAAATTGCCCGAAATTATATTGGCAAAGACATCAAACCTGTCGAAGTCATGTGCTGGGCTGCCACGCAAGTCAAACCCATCGAAGCCGAAGACCACGCCATTGCGCTCGTCAAATACGAAAACGGAGCAATCGGCCAGTTTGAAGTAAGTTGGACATTTAGGGGCGGCATGGATCTTAGAGACGAAGTGATGGGAACAGAGGGGACGGTATGGATAAATAATTTTTTGAGAACAGGTTTTGAGGTATATTCATCGGGTAAAGGTGCCGACTATGTAGCCGAAAAAGCCGAAAGTAACTCGGGCTGGCTCTTTCCTGTTGGCGACGAAGTAAACGACTTGGGCTACAATCACATGTTTACCGATATGTTTGCAGCTTACGAAGAAGGCCGTGAACCTGCCGAAACGTTTTATGATGGCTACGTGGTCAATGCCATTATAGATGCGGCCTATAAGTCGGCCAAAACCAAACTCTGGGAACCAATCAACTTACCAGTTTGGCGAGGGCAAACGGGCCTTACTCAGGCCAGTACGCTCAACAGTTATGACGAAAACTATTATCTCATTAAAGAAGAAGTAACACACGACGGTCGCCATAAAATTATACTCAAAGACAAAACCACAGGGCAGATTATTGAAAGAGATATATAAAAAAACGCAACCAAACATGACTCTCAACGAAGCACAACAGCAAGTGGACGGCTGGATAAAACAGTATGGCGTTCGCTATTTTAGTGAACTGACCAATATGGCGATTTTGACCGAAGAGGTAGGCGAACTGGCTCGTATAATGGCACGAACTTATGGCGACCAGTCGTTTAAAAAATCGGATATGGCCAAAAACCTACCCGACGAAATGGCCGATGTACTGTGGGTACTAATATGTTTGGCCAACCAAACGGGTATAAATTTGACAGATGCCTTTGAGAAAAATTTAGAAAAAAAAACCCAAAGAGACGCAACCAGACATCTTGAAAACAAGAAGCTGTAATGATTTGGTAGGTAGAAAAACTACACTTCAAACTTCTTAAATTATAAACTCTAAAAACAAAAAAATATGAATACCAATCGCCGTGATTTTTTACAAAAACTAAGCCTTGCCACTGGCGCAATGGCTTTTGCACCCGAATTGATGGCCGAGCAAGCAAAGAAGAAGCTATGGTTTGAGATTTCGTTGGCCGAATGGTCGTTACATAAGGCAATATTTACCGAAAAACGTTTGACTAATCTTGATTTTCCAGTAGTGGCTCGCAAGGAGTTTGGGATTGGTATTGTTGAGTACGTAGACCAGATGTTTAAAGACAAAGCCAAAGACACCGCCTATCTCAACGACCTCTTGCAACGCTGCAAAGACAACAATGTACGCAACCACTTGATAATGATTGACACGGCCGGAAACTTGGGAGAAGCCGATACAGCCAAACGAATGACCTCAGTAGAAAATCACTACAAATGGGTGGACTGTGCCAAATATTTAGGCTGTGCTACCATCAGGGTAAACGCCCGTGGGCAGGGTGAAAGAGCAGAAGTAGCCAAAAATGCAGCCGACGGCTTGGCCAAATTGAGCGAATATGCAACAAAAGTAGGCATTAACGTTATTGTCGAAAACCATGGCGGGCTATCGTCAGATGGTAGTTGGCTGGCTGGCGTAATGAAGACCGTCAATATGAAAAACTGTGGTACGTTACCAGATTTAGGTAATTTTTGTATTGAATACGGCAACGGTGAAGGTTGTAAAAACGAATACGACCGCTACATAGGTACGCAAGAACTAATGCCGTTTGCAAAGGGTGTAAGTGCCAAAACAAATGTATTTGACGAAAAAGGAAACGAAGCCGTCATTGATTACAGTCGTCTGATGCCAATTATCAAAAAAAGTGGTTTTAGGGGTATTATCGGTATTGAGTACGAAGGGCCAAAACTATCAGAATATGATGGTATCAGAGCCACCAAAGCCTTGCTTGAGCGCATGGGGCCGTTGGCATAAATAGAATACGAAAACCACAAAGAGGCGGCTAACAATGTTTGTTAGCCGCCTCTTTGTGCTGTGTGCATACTGACTCGGGTGTATTTCCAATTTTGCTGCCCTTGTTGGTGTTTTCACCAACAACTCGGACGGTAGCTTGTTGGTGAAAACACCAACAAAGGCGCAACGGGTAAAGCCCGTTAAAACCATCAAGGGCAATGAAATTATTATCACAACATAGATTAACCCCCAGCCAATCGTTTGACCATACCATCATGGATTTCGATGAGTGTTTCGTCAAGGCCATACTGCCAGTTCCAGGCTGGGTAGTGGGTTTTGAATTTGGTCAAATCGCTTACATACCAAATATGGTCGCCGATGCGATTGGTGTCTGAATAGTGATAAGTAAGTTTTTTGCCAGCTACTTTCTCGCAAATATCGATGGCTTCGAGCATCGAGCAGTTGGCAAAACGACCACCACCAGCATTATAAACTTCGCCCTCACGGGGGTTTTGGTAATAGTGCCAAAACATATTGACAAGGTCGTGGCTATGAATGTTGTCTCTGACTTGCTTGCCTTTGTAACCAAAAATAGTATATTCGCCACCTGTTATGGTACACTTCATGAGGTAACTCAAAAAACCGTGTAGCTGTGCGCCCGAGTGGTTAGGGCCTGTGAGGCAACCACCTCTGAACACGCCTGTTTTCATATTAAAATAACGCCCATATTCTTGAACCATAATGTCGGCAGCTACCTTTGATGCACCAAATACTGAGTGTTTGGTGTGGTCGATGCTGTGGTTTTCGTCTATTCCGTTCTCAAAATATGGGTGGTTGTGGTCTATTTCCCAGCGAGTTTCGGTTTCGATTAAGGGCAAATAGTTGGGGTTGTCTCCATATACTTTATTGGTCGAAGTAAATATAAAAACGGCTTCCGGACAATGCTGACGAGTCATTTCGAGCATATTGAGCGTACCGTTGGCATTGACCGTAAAGTCGGTAAATGGCTCACGTGCTGCCCAGTCGTGGCTTGGTTGGGCTGCTGCATGAATGATGAGCTTGATGTCTGTGCCAAATTCTTTAAAAATAAGTTCTAATTGACTTACCTCCCTGATGTCTGCGCCACGGTGTGTGTAGTTGGGGTAGGTATCCGTCAGACGGTTGCGATTCCAGTCGGTATTGCCATCGGCACCAAAAAAATATTGGCGCATATTGTTGTCTATGCCCACAACCAAATCAAATTTATCTGAAAAAAAGGCAACTGATTCGCTACCGATTAGCCCTGCCGAGCCTGTTACTAATGCAATTTTCATTTGTTCCTAATCTTTTTAATATTTAAAAAAGTGCTATGTTTGCCTAACTGAAAGTACAAATTAAACAAAAAAAAGGCAAAGAGCCTAACTCAATCAAATCGCATTTGGTGTAAAATGTCGATACATTCTACATTCTACATTCTATATTCTACATTTTTACATGAAACTCTGGCAAAAAGAAAGTACGACTATATCTGAAAAAATAGAAAAATTTACCGTTGGTCGAGACCGAGAGATGGACTTACACTTAGCACCGTTTGATGTATTAGGTAATTTGGCACACGCTATTATGCTCGAAACGATTGGGCTTTTGGGGATTGATGAGTTAAGATTATTAAATGGTGAATTGAAAAATATTTATGCCCAAATACAAGCCAATAATTTTGAAATAGAAGACGGTGTTGAAGATGTCCATTCACAGATAGAATTGATGCTAACTCGAAAATTGGGCGATGTGGGTAAAAAAATTCATTCGGGTCGCAGCCGCAACGACCAAGTATTAGTGGATATGAAGCTCTACACCCGCCACCAACTCCAAAAAGTAGCGATGGCTACCAAAAAACTTTTTGGCCTACTAATTGACCGTTCCGAACAACACAAAAACGACCTTTTGCCTGGCTACACACACCTACAAATCGCAATGCCTTCATCGTTTGGTCTTTGGTTTGGGGCTTATGCCGAGGCTCTCGTGGACGATATGGCTATGCTACAAACTGCTTACCGATTGGCCAACAAAAACCCGCTCGGCTCGGGCGCAGGTTATGGCACATCGTTTCCACTCAATAGAACTCTAACAACAGAAATACTTGGTTTTGAGACACTTCACTATAACGTTGTCTATGCTCAAATGTCTCGTGGCAAAACTGAACAAACGGCTCTGACGGCTGTTGCAACGGTAGCGGCTACTATTTCTCGATTGTCGATGGACGTTTGTTTGTATAACAGTCAAAACTTTGGATTTGTAACTCTGCCAGATGCCCTCACAACAGGTAGTAGCATCATGCCCCACAAAAAAAACCCAGATGTAGCCGAACTCTTGCGTGCCAAAACCAATCGACTGAAAGCCCTACCAACCGAAATAGTGCTGGTAATGAGCAACTTGCCATCGGGTTATCACCGAGATATGCAGCTATTGAAAGAAATATTGATGCCCGCCTTTGACGAGATTTTGGACTGCTTGGACGTAGCCCATTTTATGCTCGAAAACTTACAAATAAAACCCAATTTGTTGGCCGACCACAAATACGATTTACTGTTTAGCGTTGAGCGAGTCAATGAATTGGTGATGCAAGGCGTGCCGTTTAGAGATGCCTACACACAAGTTGGCAACGAAATAAATAACGGCCAATACTCGGCTTCACGTACACTCAATCATACACATGAGGGAAGTATTGGCAATTTATGTAATGAAGAAATAAAAAATTTGATGAATATAGAAATGAACCGATTTGAATTTAGAAAAACAGAAGAAGCCATAAAGCGTTTGTTGGCATAAACCAACCAACTACTGCAACATAAGTAAATGTGCTGATTTACCAGTATGCCGAACGGTTTGCGGTAGCGATGCCAATTAAGAGTTAAGAATGTAGATTATCAATATTTTTCGTTACACGTTTTTCACTATTCACTACTCAATGTCGTTTAGTTAAGAAAATAAGTGGTTTGTGAAGACACAAACCACGGCAGATAACCGAGTTTGGTGTCTTCACCGAACTCTTAACTAAACGACATTGATTCACTACTACTTATTTTTGAACAATGAAACAAAGCCTCATTAACCAACTCGAAAGCCAATATTTGTCTCAATACGCCAACACTTGCCGCTGGTTTGCGGGTAAGGCACGGCCACAGACAGGCTTCAAAATTGCAAACTGTATTGATTTTTTGCTGACCGATGGCACAAACGCCTGGCTACTCATCATCGAGGCCAGCTACGCCGATGGTCCTTCTGAACAGTATTTATTACCCGTTTCGTTGGTCGAAGTAGTAACAAAATTTTCAGAAAAAGCTACTATCATTACCCGCACAGACGACAATCTAACACTAATTGATGCCATTTACGACGAGCGATTTAGACTAAAATTATTCCAAAATACTGTTCAATCGGCTTCTCTTACAAGCCAAGATGCAACCACGCTGGTATTTGCCAGAGGGCGTGGACTGATAGAAACAGATGCTTCGCTTGCCTTAGACTCACGAGTACTAAATGTAGATTCGAGCAATTCAGCTATGATTTTTGGCGAAAAGTACTTCTTGAAACTCTACCGAAAGCTATTTGCTGAGACCAATCCCGAAGTAGAAATGGTGGCATTTTTGACAGAGTACGGGCATTTTGAGAACATTCCTACCTTTGGTGGTAGCCTGACTTGGCAACGCCCCAACTCACCTGACGTAACGCTGGGTATGATGCAGTCTATTGTTAAGTCCGACTGTGATATTTGGGTACAGACAGGCGACTATCTCAATGATTTTATGAAAGCTGTGCCGCAAGGTATGTTTGCCATTGGCGAAGGGGTTTTTGAGCAAATAGCATTACTTGGCCAGCGCACAGGCGAAATGCACCTGTCTTTGTATGCACCCAATGCCAGTGCCGCTTTTTGTAGTGAACCTTTTACGACAGACTATCGGCAGTTTTTGCACAAACGATTTACTCATTTATTGGACATTCGGTACAATTTATTGATAGAAAACTACACCAAACTCGATGCCCCAACGCAGCGGTTGGCTTGGATTTTTATGGAAGCCCGTGAGCTAATTGACGACTTTGCGGCAGAGATTTTGACCAAACCACTCGAATCCAAACGCATCAGGATTCATGGCGACTACCATTTGGGGCAGGTATTGAGCCAAAACGACGACTACATTATTATTGACTTTGAAGGCGAACCCGAAGCGAGTATTACCGAGCGAAAAATAAAACATAGCCCGCTAAAAGACGTAGCAGGCATGATTCGTAGCTATCATTATGCTGTCAGTGCCAAGCTATTTAATGCAGATGAAACCAAAACCATTGACCCCGAAAAACTACTGACCGTTACCGACCGTTGGTACAAACTCATGCGAGATACCTATTTAGATGCCTACTTTGGGGCTGTTGGCTCGCCACACCCGTTATTCAAAAGTCAAATGGAAGTCAATTTTTTGTTGCTTTATTTTTTGTTAGAAAAAGCCGTCTATGAATTGGGCTACGAAATCAGCTACCGCCCCGACTGGGTCAAAATACCACTCCGAGGCATTGTGGACGTAGTACGAGAAATAGAAAAACTAAAAGAAAGTCCCGTAAGCCTCACAGCGTTGGGGTCGCAGACAGGGCTAAAATACAATCAATAGAAAACCAAAACAATATCTATGGCAGTTGCTTTCAAGCAACTGAGATAAAAATTCATACCTACTTAACATTATACAATGCTCAAATCAATGACTGGCTTTGGTCGTGCTACCGCCGAAACCGCCACACTCAACATTACAACAGAAGTAAAAACACTCAATTCCAAACAGTTAGATGTCTATTGCCGTGTGCCACGCAGTTATTCGGGGCATGAAATAGAAGTTCGCAATCTTATCAGTCAGCAGTTTGAGCGAGGCAAAATCGAGTTTATTCTCACTGTGTCGCCTGTGGGTGAGGCCGCTGCTGGTACGGTCGTCAATCGGCCATTGGTACAAGCGTATTTTAGAGATTTGCAACAAACAGCCCAAAGTCTGGGCTTTGAACCCAACCCAACTGACTTGTTTCAGGCGGCATTACTGATGCCCAACGCCTATCAGAACGAGGCGGCATTAGACAATCAAGACACCGAAAATTGGGCTGATATTATGACCACCGTTCGGGAAGCTATTGCAGACTGTGATGCGTTTAGACTGCGAGAAGGGCAAGTACTTGAAAGTATTTTTCTAAGCTCAATTACCAAAATCGGAACATTACTTGACGAAGTAATAGAATTGGACGTATTTCGGATTCCGAATGTACGAGAACGACTCCGCAAAAACGTACAGGAATTAGTAGCAGACGAAGCTTTTGACCCCAATAGATTTGAGCAAGAATTGATATATTATGTCGAAAAATATGACATATCAGAAGAAAAAGTACGCTTACGCACACACCTCGGGTATTTTGCCCAAACTCTAAAAAGTAAAGACAGCAACGGCAAAAAACTCAACTTTGTGGCTCAAGAAATAGGCCGAGAAATCAATACCATTGGCTCAAAAGCCAACGATGCGGCCATTCAGCATTTGGTAGTACAGATGAAGGACGAACTCGAAAAAATAAAAGAACAAACTGCCAATGTGGTCTAAACAGGGCTGTTAACAGTGATGTTTGACAACTTTCTGAAAAGTTGTCAAACATACTATGCCCGTTATCAAGATTGCTAAAATTTGGCGACAAGTCCTATTTTTGTAAGTCCTGATTCAGTTTCTAAAAATGGACGAAATGAAACTTTGTTAGTTGAGTTACCATTGTAAATATCAACTACTTTTTTGAGGTTTGAATTTGCAGAATTACCCAAAATAATTGCAATTACGGTAACTCCTACTCCGCCAGCCAAAAGTCCACCGTTTACTTTTCCGGCTCTAATTGCCCCTCCAAGCGAATAACCTACACCAAATCCGCCAATGAATCCTACAACCTGTCCAGCAACTCTATTTGACTTATATTTGTTGAAAGTCGCAAGTAGTTCTGGCGATTCTTTTTTTGAGATTATAGACAAAATTTCAGACGGTTTTTGAATTGTTTTGTTCTCAAATAAAATTCTACCCCCTCTGACATAAGTCATTTCTTGTGATTTAGCTTGAAAAAACATCATGCTTGTAAAAAGGGTTAAAATCAGAAATTTAGATTTCATACATTTGATTGTTTTTAGCAAAAAAATTGATTTATAAGTTTTGAGATGGAATAAGCTTTACTGTTTTGAACAAAAAGAATAAAGACACTCATTTTTGCTGAATAAAATTACCTGATAATTTATTCAGTATTTTGTTTTTTGCCTTCACTTTTACATTTAATATTTGTCAGTTTTGCGGTTTTTTTAATGCTCTTCCCCGCCCAAACCATGCACATGGCCGTGGTCGAGTTCTTCGGCTGTGGCGTTGCGTACTTCGAGTACTTCGCCCTTAAACCACATTTCACGGCCAGCGAGTGGGTGGTTAAAGTCCATTACCACATAGTCGTCGGCTACCTCTATTACTTGCCCCATCAGGCGGCTACCGTCTTCGTTTGTCATCGGTATCATATTGCCAAGTTCAAGAGTTCCTTCCTCAATCGTCCCGTCTTCGCCCTTAAATAAGTCCATTGGCAAATCTACGATTGCTTCGGGGTCAAAATCACCATAACCTTCTTCGGCACTGATAGAAAAGTCAAAGGGTGCGCCTTTTTCAAGTCCCAGTAGGTTTTGTTCAAATGTTTCGGGCAGTCCGCTCAGGCCATGTACAAAAGCCATCGGCTCGCTGGCATCTACGTTTTCGATACTTTCCCATTCGTCAGAGGCATCTTTGATACTGAGCTGATACGTCAATAGCACTACTTTGTCGGCTTCAATTTTCATTTTTGTTGTTTTTTGGTGAATTTTGAGGCAAAGGTATGGGTTTTGATATTTAAAAAAAATTCAACCCTCAACCTTAGTCCAAACAGCCCCCGCCGCCGACGATTTGAGAACGGCATCAATGAATGTCATACCACGAATACCCTCTTCAATGCCTGGAAAGTCGTAGAGATCGGCATCGGCTGTGCCACTGTATGCACCCTCTTGACCGAGGCCTCCAACGGCTGTATTGGTTGCAGTGCTATCGCCCCAACGAGCCTTAACGGCCTTGGCAAAATTGCGATAAATATTACCAAAAGTTTCGATATAACCCTCGGGGTGGCCTGCGGGTTGGCGTGTGTGTACGGTGGCTGCCGCCGAAAGGTTACCAACACCAGTTCTATAAATCTGCGAACCAGCATCTTGATTGGTCAGTACGAGGGTATTAGGTTCCATTTGCCGCCATTTAAGGCCACCTTTTTCGCCATAAATCCTGATGTTGAGGTCGTTTTCTTCGCCATGACAAATCTGACTGTTGTGCAATATTCCTTTTGCGCCATTGTCAAACCGTAGCAACATATTGGCATCGTCGTCGAGGCGGCGGCCTACCACAAATATTGTCAAGTCGGCACAGATTTCAGTTATTTTCAGCCCTGTAATATATTCGGCCAAGTTTTCGGCGTGTGTACCAATGTCTCCCACTCCACCAGCCGCACCGCTTTTTTCGGGGTCAGTGCGCCAGCCAGCTTGCTTTTGGCCTGTGGCTTCGAGTAGTTCATAGAGCCAGCCTTGGGGGTATTCGACTATCACCTTTCTGATTTTACCAATCACGCCATCTCGTATCATTTGCCGAGCCTGTTTTACCATCGGGTAGCCTGTGTAGTTGTGCGTTA
Organism: Spirosomataceae bacterium; assembly: GCA_043777595.1. Taxonomy (GTDB): domain Bacteria; phylum Bacteroidota; class Bacteroidia; order Cytophagales; family Spirosomataceae; genus JAYVJH01. The sequence goes on along the minus strand of JAYWHT010000039.1, from coordinate 7,637 downwards.
GGCAATATATCTGGCCTGTTCGGTCAATAATCTGTTTGAGTGCTTTGGCTTCGGCAGTATTAAAGGTAGCGGGTTTGTCGCATACTACATGAAAGCCATTTTCGAGAGCCATCTTGGCAGGTGCAAAGTGGGCATGGTTGGGTGTAACGATAGTAACAAAGTCCATGCGTTTGTTGTCGGGTAGGGCTTTTTCGGCCAAAATCATCTCTTCATAAGACGCATATACTCGGTCGTTGGGCAAATATAATGCTTCGCCTGTGGCCTTAGACTTGTCGGCATTGCTACTAAACGCCCCACAGACCAATTCTATTTCGCCATCTAAGGCTGCTCCACGGCGATGTACTGCTCCAATAAAAGCATCAAGACTGCCGCCTATCATTCCCATTCGTAGTTTTCTTGACATATCTATGTTAGTTTTGAGTTAGTGAGTTTTGAGTTAGTGAGTTACAGATTGTATTTGCTTACTAAGTCTCATATCCTCTATCTTTACAAATATCTCAAAGCAAAAAAAGTGCCTTTTCTCACTGGCATAGTAGGTAAAAAAAATAAAAAACTATCTTTGATATTCAATTCATAAACCCAAAACCTTTTTATAATTATGGTCAATCAAAACAGACTTTTTTTGGCGAGTTGCTTCGCACTCATCACCACTGCCTTTTCGTTTAGTATCAGAGCGGGTATTCTGTCGCAGTTAGGCAAAGACTTTAACCTTTCAGCCGAGCAATTGGGCTACATCAACTCAATGTGGTTTGTAGGCTTTCCGATTGCGATGATTGCTGGCGGTTTGGTTTATCATACAGTTGGGCCTAAAACTATCATGCAAGTTGCCTTTGTTTGTCATGCCATTGGTATTTTGCTCACCATCTATTCGGGTGGTTACACGGGTCTAATGCTTTCAACGTTTTTGATTGGTATAGGTAACGGTTGCACCGAAGCGGCTTGCAATCCTATGATTGCCGATGCTTACTCGGGCAATATGATGAGCAAAATGCTCAATCGCTTTCACATGTGGTTTCCTGGCGGTATTGTAGTAGGTAGTTTGTTATCTAAGTTTATGACCGATGCCAATACGGGCTGGCAGCCACAAATTTGGCTTATTTTAATCCCGACCATCGTTTATGCGTATTTGTTTTGGGGGCAAGAATTTCCAAGGCCAAAAACTGAGGGTGTAAAATCAATTGAAGAAAACATCAAAGCGATGTTCACTCCACTTTATGTTTTTATGTTTTGCTGTATGGCGCTTACGGCTATTTCAGAGTTTGGGCCTCAGCAATGGACGGGCTTAATTATGAGCAAGTCTGGTGCAAGCCCCATGATTATATTGGCATTGGTAACGGGCTTGATGGCTGTTATTAGGTATTTTGCAGGGCCTATTATCGAAAAATTCGACCAAACAGGCGTACTTTTAGGCTCGGCTGTTTTGGCTACTATTGGTATTTATCTGTTTAGTACCCAAACGGGCGGTATGGTTTATGTAGCGGCAGTTTTCTTTGCAATGGGCGTAGCGTTGTTTTGGCCAAACATGGTTGGTTTTATTGCCGAAAAAGTACCATTGAGTGGCGCACTCGGTATGTCGATTATTGGTGGTGTAGGTATGTTTTCGACGGCTATTTTTCAGCCAATCATTGGGGGCTGGATAGACTCTGAGCGTGTTGCTCAAGCTGCCAAAGGACTCACTGGCGATGCCATGGAGCTGGCCGCAGGGCAAGCTACACTCGACAATATCGCCGTTTTTCCAGCCGTTTTGATTGTGGCCTTTACCGTGCTATATGTCTGGATGAAAAACAGAAAAGTGGCTTAGATAGGTTTTGATATTGATTGATTTGACAACTTTCTCAAAGTTGTCAAATCAATCAATACTAAAATTTTTGAGCTTTTCGCTTTTGTTATATTCTTTATAGCTGACAGAATAGTCAGAAAAATCCTTTTTTAGATACTTCAATAAAATCGTTTTTATACCACTCTCTCCACCAAAGTCTGCCTTGAACCACTGCAATATTTTACTTATTCGGACAGTTTTGTTAGTAGTATTTATCTCTGTATCATTTTTTAGAAAAGAATAGGCGGCAGTTTCTAACTGTTTATCTATTTTGTCATAATCATAAAACGCAATCGGCGGGCAGCTTACCGCACCACAGTTGAGCGCAAAATGAATTCTAAAATCAATCTTAGAAACAGCCAAGTCTTTGATAGTTTGCGATGGAAAAAACTGCGGAAAATACCCCAAACTATACTTGAACCGATAACGTCGCAAGATGCCATGCTCTACGTCGTCTAAGCTAAATTTGGTTTGGGCAATGGTAAAAAACTCTCCCGTAAAAATTTCAGAAATAGTTTTTTTGTCTCGTGTTACCAAAATCTGAAAGTAGGCATTATAAATATTTATCCAGAAAGTTTTTTTGGCGTTGTCGTCTCCCAATGCCGCCATGAGGTCTGTCATTTTTAGCTTTGATAGTTGTAGCTCAATGGCTTCGGTGGGTAGGTCGCTTTTTACGTTCAAGAGCAATTTTCCAGAAAGAGCCACTAATTCTTTGTCGCCAACGCTGGGCGAAGACAGGCAAACAGGTGCAGCCATGACGATAATCAAGAGGGTGAGTATTTTTTTTACAAGCATGATTTTTGATTTATACCAACGAGAAATCATACAAAATAGTTTTTAAGAGAAAAAACTGTTTTGTATGAAATATGTCGTTTAAAGGCTAAATTTGTAGTTTAAAAATAGAATCGAATGAATAAAATAATTGGACTGAGTATAGCGAGTGGCTTGATGATAAGTAGTTTATTAGACCTAACATTGACCGACAAACAAACAAAAACGGGTATTAGTATCGATACGATTCAGCAAGATACCACAAAAAAAAATACGATAGGTCAAGATAGCCTCACAAAAAAACTACTTCAAATAAAGACTGACACCATCGTCGCCAAAAAAGATACCATCGTACCCCCACGCATTGGCCTCCAGCGAGATACTACTTATCGGCCCGATACAATTCCACAAAAAAAAGACTCTGTTTTGATAAAATCAGAGATACACCTCACCGACCTGTCGTATATGACGGTTTGCCCCAATGCCAAAATCCAGTTGCCGATTACCATTTCGGGGCCATTCAATGTCGATAACAAATTTGTGGTTCAGTCGGTTGAAGCTGACAATAAATTTATAACTATTTCAGAACCAGTAGCTTCCGTTCAAGATTTTGTTTTACAAATCCCTAATCAATCTAAGCCTAAGCTACGCTTACGGATATTGTCGTCAAGTCCTGCTATGGTGAGTAACGTTAGCTATGTTAATATTTTACCATTGCCACAGGCCAAAATCGAACTGGTTGATGGAACAATAAGCACTAAAATAGGGCCAGGCCAAACGGCCAATCTCAAAGTTAGTTTGAGCGGTGCGGGGCCATGGTCGTTTGCATTGTCTGACAGTACTGTTGTTTCTAACACATTTGTCAATCCATATCTAACGAGTATTTCGCCGCTCAAAACGCAATCAATCAAAGTACTGGGGGTGGTCAACGCCTGTGGCTCTGGCACAACTACGGGCGAGGCCATCGTAGAAGTAAGTGCCGACACACTACCACAAATAGCATTGTTGGCCGTGCCAAAGGGGGGCTATAAAGTCTGTACGGGAGTACCGTTTCAGGTCAATTTCAACGCCACTGGTAAGTACGAAGTGGGCAATGGTTTCATTGTTCAGTTGGCCGATACATCAGCTCAAAACTTTATTAACATTTCGACATTGGGCGAAAATCCACTTGTTACCAAACTACCATTGGGCTTGCCTTCGGGCAAATATAAACTACGGATAGCGGCTACTTTTCCGTTTCAGTTATCAGACACGGCCAGCGTTACGGTTGCCACCTCAACGACCACCATCTTACAAAAAGACTCCCTAAACATACCCGAGGGTGGCTCTACAAATCTGACCATAAACTTTACTGGAACCAGCCCGTGGTTTGTGTTATTATCAGACGGTACATATCAAAACGACATCTATCAATCGCCGTTTCAACTCAAAGTATCTCCCTACAATTCAAGCACTTACAGCATCACTTCGTCGGGTGGGTTTTGTGGCGTTGGCGATATGTCGGGTTCGGCATTTGTCAATGTCAAAGTGCCACCTACAAGCATCACAACGGCTAATTTAACCACAAAAACGATTTGTTATGGTACAGAAATCGACATACCGTTTAGCACGACAGGGCGATTTTTTGGGGCAAATAAATTTGTAGTACAGGTATTAGATACTGGCGGTGTTTGGGTCAATTTGCCTACTTCGGGCGGGGTTGGCTCACTGAAAGCCAAAATTTTGCCACCTTTTCTGAAAGATACCATTTCGATACAAAAAATAAGGGTTATCTCAACCGCCCCCAATGCCGAAGGGTCAGAAACATCGCTCAAAGTAATCAAGGCCAATGTAGCAGAAGCTACAATTTTGGGCAATGGTTTTATAAGGCCCGGTGGTGCTACCCGATTAAAAATTATATTCAAAAATAGCCTTCCGCCTTATTCTTTTACACTTTCTGACGGTACAGTTGTCAATGGTACTTTTATCAATCCATATCAAATGACGGTCTCGCCACGAGCAACGACCGAGTACAAAATCACAACCGCTACCAATGCCTGCGGTACAGCAATGGGCTTGGGAGTAGGCACGGTAAAGGTCGAAACCAACTAAACCAATGCCTCGTACAAAATCTCAATCGGGTGTTGGGCTATTCGAGCAGTCCCGTCCTTGATTTGATGGCGGCAGCTTGTGCCAGCAGCAGCAATAATGGTATCGGCGGCTTGCTTACGGACAGTCGGAAATAGTACCAACTCGCCAATTTGCATCGAAAGGTCATAATGCTCGACTTCGTAGCCAAACGAGCCAGCCATACCACAACAACCAGACGGAATGAGTTGTACTTCGTAATTGGCAGGCAACGACAATGCTTTTTTGCTCGGTGTCAGGCTCGACAACGCTTTTTGGTGGCAATGGCCGTGTAGTTTAATGAGCCGTTTTTGGTCTGTAAATTGCGTTTTCTTAATGTTTTTTCGGTCAATTTCTCTGGCAAACCATTCTTCAAACAAAAAACAATTTTTGGCAATTTGCCGAGCATCTTCTTTGAGTTCGGGCGGTACTAAGTCAATATATTCGTCCCTAAATGTCAAAATAGCCGATGGCTCAATACCAATCAACGGGGTGTCGTCGGTTATTAGATCTTTGAATTTTAGTACATTTTCAGTCGCAATCTTCTGAGCATCTCGCACCATTCCTTTCGACAAATAAGCACGACCAGACTCGCTATGTTTTGGTATAGTTATTTCATAATCAAGACGTTGAAGCAACAATACTAACTTATGGGCAATATCACCATCGTTATATTTAGTAAATTCGTCGAGAAACAAAAAGACAGCCCCCTTGCCGCCAAAGGAGGGTTTTTTTGATCGATTTCCTTCTTTGGGGGCAAAAGAGCCAATCAGCGGCATGGTTCTGTCTGGGTGAAACCCTACGAGTTTGTTGGCCAATCTTCGCAATGAGGCATTTTTAAAAACAAAATTATAAGCCCAAGGTGCAACCGAAGCCAGTCGCATCATTTTGCTATAATTACCGATTAACTTCGATCTGAGTGGCACACCGTTTTGGTCATAATAACTTTGCATAAACTCGGCTTTCATCTTGCCCACATCAACACTTGACGGACACTCGGCCTTACAACCCTTGCACGACAAACACAAGTCGAGAATGTCTTTAACGCTATCCCCCATTTTGCCCCCCAGCTTTTTTGCCCCCCAGGTCACTAAAGGAGTAGCTTTTGAAACTCCCCCATCGGGGGCTGGGGGGCTGTAATAATGCCTCAAAATATTGGCTCTGGCACGGGTACTATCTTTTTCTTGGCGAGTGGCCATATAACTCGGACACATCGTGCCGCCCGTGATTTCTGTTTTGCGACAATCACCCGAACCCGAACATTTTTCGGCCAATCTCAAAATTCCTTCTTGGGCTGTAAAATCAAAAATAGTGCTAATTTGTGGCGCAACTTGGTCAGCTTCTACCCTCAAAAACTCGTTCATCGGTGGTGTGTCCGTAATTTTACCTCGATTAAAAATACCCTTTGGGTCAAAAATCGCTTTGATTTCCTTAAACAATTCATAGTTTCGATTGCCAACCATAAACGGTAAAAACTCGCCTCGCAACCGCCCATCGCCATGCTCACCCGAGAACGAACCTTTGTATTTTTTGACGATGACGGCTGTTTCTGCCAATATTTGCCTAAACAAAACCCTGCCCTCACTTGTCCGAAGGTTCATAATCGGAATCACGTGTAGCTCGCCTGCGCCTGCATGAGCCGTAATCGAATAGTTGAGATTGTAGCTTTGTAGCATTGCCTCGATTTCATCAATATAATCGGGCAAATCTTCGGGTGATACGGCACAATCTTCAATTAAATTGGCCGGCTGAAAGTCCCCTTTTTGATTAGAAAGTAACCCCAGCGCACTTTTTCGCAGTTCCCAAGCCTTTGTAGTTTCTTCATTTCGTAGAATAGGATAAGCGTAGCCCAGATTCTGGCTTTGTAAGTCGGCAATAAATCGGTCGGTAATTTGTTTTAAAATATCGGGAGTGTCGGCAAAAAACTCAACCATCAAAATAGTCTTCGGATTGCCCTCTACAAATGTCCTATTTTTGGTTTGCTCAACGTTATCATCGGTAAACGACAGCACGACATCGTCCATTAGCTCAGAAGCGTAGCAGTTGTGTTTGAGAGCCACTAAATTGGCCATTAGCGATTCTCGCATCGTGCCGCAATGCACATTGACGAGTGCTACTTCGGGCGGTGGCAGGTCCATGAGTTTGAGTTTGGCTTCGGTAACAATACACAACGTACCCTCAGAGCCAGCAATAAGTTGGCATAGATTCAAAGCCCCCAACCCTCCGAAAGGAGCGGAGTTCAACAATGCATCAAGGGCGTAGCCTGTGTTGCGCCTCGTTATTTCTTTTTTGGGAAAATGACTACGAATTTCAGATTGATTATCAGGGTTTTGGAGTAATTTGCTAATGCTTTGATAAATTTTAGATTTAAAATCGCACTGCGAACCGTCCAACTCTTCGCTTAATGGAATACTTTCCGATGAAGAAATCATGATTCCCCCACTGGGGGTTAGGGGGCTGAAAACAACCTCGCTTCCATCACTCAACAACGCCTTGATTTCCAATAAATTAGAACGTACATCACCCCACACGATTGAATGTAGCCCGCAAGAATTATTACCAATCATACCGCCAATCATGGCTCGGCTGGCCGTTGATGTTTCTGGCCCAAAAAGCAGCCCGTAAGGTTTAAGATAGGCATTTAGGTCATTTCTGATAACGCCAGGCTGCACACGAACCCACTTTTCGGTCTGATTTACTTCTATAATTTCGGTAAAATATTTTGAAATATCAACCACCAAACCACTACCCACCACTTGCCCAGCCAACGACGTACCAGCGGCACGAGTAATGAGCGTAGTCTGGGTTTGATTAGCAAAGCCAATTAGTTTTTGTAAATCAGTGGTGTTTTTGGGAATGGCCACAGCCACAGGTTTTTCTTGATACACAGAAGCATCGGTAGCATAAACGAGCCGCATGGCATCGTGCTGGTACGACGATT
>JAYWHT010000038.1:0-15347 GCA_043777595.1 Spirosomataceae bacterium | reverse complement strand
CTACCTTCGTGTTGTGTCAATCCAGTTTTTAGTAGCGATTGTGAGGAAGCATTTAAAGACATCTATATGTTCTATGACCTTTATGGCCAAACAGCAGGATATAGCGGAACTAAAGATACAATGTACTACGACTTCATACTGGCAGATACATTATATAAAATAGACATTCCAGAAGACGTAATCTACAAATACATATTGCGTCGCCATGCCATTGTTTGCTGCAATATGCCCAAACAAATACTTTTTGCTGGGCGGTCTCGTAAAATAAAGTTTACGTTTAGGACTCCAACGATCAAAGGTAGAGATATTCCTCTCCCCCCACCAGATGCCTTGATAAGTTATGGTGGGCTTGTGGGAGAGTTAGTCAGGATTGAACTGGTAGATTAAACACCAATAACCAAAGCAGATAAAAGAATACAAGACGACAAAGGCGAACATCGATGTTCGCCTTTGTCGTCTTGCTACCCTGCCACTCCGTCTTTGAGGCGTTCTGTGTTTTCGGCTATGCGTAGTTGTTCAATAAAAACTCCTACTTCGCCGTCCATCACCGTTGGTAGGTTATAGGCTGTGTAGCCTATTCGGTGGTCGGTTACACGGCTTTGTGGGTAGTTGTAGGTACGGACTTTATCTGAGCGGTCGCCGCTGCCGACTAAGGTTTTGCGCTGCGATGATATGGCCTCGTTTTGTTTTTTGAGTTCCATTTCATACAACCTACTTTTCAAAATATTCATTGCTCTGGCACGGTTGCCGTGTTGGCTACGCTCTACTTGGCACGTTACAACTATGCCCGTGGGCTTGTGCGTGAGCTGTACTTTGGTTTCTACTTTGTTTACGTTTTGGCCACCAGCCCCTCCCGACCGAGACGTAATAATCTCAATATCAGCAGGATTGACCTCGACCTCAACTACGTCATCGACTTCGGGCATAACGGCCACCGTTGCCGCTGAGGTATGCACTCGTCCCTGCGACTCTGTAACTGGCACACGCTGCACCCGATGCACGCCCGATTCAAATTTGAGTTTGCCATAGACATCTTCGCCCTCAATACCACACACGATTTCTTTGTAGCCGCCTGTGCTGCCTTCGGTAAAGTCCATGACCTCCATTTTCCAGCCCATTTTGTCGCAAAACCGTTGGTACATTCTGAACAAATCGCCAGCAAAAATCGCTGCTTCGTCGCCACCCGTACCACCTCTGATTTCCAACAACACGTTTAGGCTGTCGTTGGGGTCTTTGGGTATGAGCATATCTTTGATGACTTCTTCGATGGCTTCGAGTTTGGGTTCGAGTTCGTTTAGTTCCTCCTTGGCCATCTCTCTGAGGTCTTCGTCTTTTTCGGTATTGAGCAAGTCTTTTGCCCCCGATATATTCGAGAGTATGTTTTTGTATTCTTGATATTGAACTACGATTTTCTCTAAGTCTTTGTATTCTTTACTGATTTTCATAAACCGTTTTTGGTCGGTCATGGCCTCTGGTTGTACTATCTGCTGTGATACTTCGTCAAACCTTTCTTTGATTGATTCTAATTGCTCTAACATATTTTGTATTTTTGAACTACAAAACTACGAAAAAGCGTTAATTTTGAACTAAAACAAACCAAAAGTATGCAATCGAAAGTGCAAAGTATTGAATTTAGCCCCAAGATGTCTCTCACAATAGCCATACAATTACTGTTGGCTTTGGTGTTGATGTGTGGTTTTGGTGTTGAAACAAAATCTCAAAACACACCTGCCGTTCGATTTATAAAAAATAATGGCCAATGGAACGAGGCCATTCGTTACCGTGCCGAAATACCTGGTGGTTATTTGGTTCTCAAAAATCAATCGCTGCTTTATGTCTTTATGGATACCGACTCCCAACGCCGCCGCCATGCCACAACCCCCGACCCCAACAGTAGCGATGTTGTAAATGGACATTCGGTTGAGGTATTTTTTGAAGGAAATCAGCCAGCCCCGCAATTACTCGAAAACCACCAAAACGAACTGCATTTTAATTACTTTCTGGGAAACGACCAGTCGCACTGGGCAAGTGATGTACCTACGTTTGGCGAAATTATTTATAAAAATATTTACCCAAATATTGACCTCAAACTCTATGCTTTTCGGCAAACTGTCAAATATGAATTTGTGGTAGCGGCTAATGCCGATGCAGCGCAGATACGAATGAAATATGACGGAACAAAGGCCATTAAACTATCTCAAAATCAGTTACAGATTGAGACAAGTGTCAATGCTTTCAAAGAAAATAAACCTTATACTTATCAAGAAATTGGAAATAAAACGCAAGAAATTGTAGCTAATTTTAAGTTAGAAAACAATACCGTAAGTTTTGATTTTCCGAAAGGATATGACAAAAAAAATACGCTGACGATAGACCCCGAACTTGTGTTTTCGACTTATTCAGGCTCATTTGCCGACAACTGGGGGCATACCGCTACGTTCGACGATCAAGGCGATTTATATACGGCAGGCACGGTTCACGATGCTGCCGCTTTTCCGCTTGTCGGTGGGGCGTTTCAGACTCGTTTTGGTGGTGGTGTCGATATTGGTATTCTAAAATTTACACCAGACGGTACCAAACTACTTTACGGTACTTATATTGGTGGGGGTTTTACGGATATTCCGCATAGTATTATTGTCAATAACCAAGGCGAATTGGTCATTTTTGGAACAACATCATCAATAAATTTTCCAGTATATGCAACCGCTTTTCAGAACCGATATGGTGGCGGTACTGCCGTTCTGCCACTTTCGGGGCTGGATATGCTAAACGGAAGCGATACATTTGTGGCCAAACTCAACGCAACTGGCAATCGCTTGGTGGCTTCTACTTTTGTGGGTGGGTCGGGCAATGACGGCCTGTCTCGAACGGGCGATTTTGCCATAAAAAACTATGGCGATGAGTTTAGGGGCGAGGTAGTGGTGGACGACAAAGACAACGTGTATGTAGCCACAACGACAACCTCGTCCAACTTTCCGCTATCAAGAGCCGTTCAGAACACCAACGGCGGGCGGCAAGACGTAGTTGTGTATGAATTGAATAGTAACCTGACCGAGTTGAAGTTTAGTACCTATCTCGGTGGTGCAGGCTCAGATGCCGCCTATGGCATCAAGTGGGCGGCATCGTCGGGGGCGTTGTATGTGAGTGGCGTTACCCGAAGTGCCAATATGCCCGTCAAGGCCAATACCTTCGGGCTTTTATTGGGTGGCGTAGAAGATGGTTTTGTGGCCAAATTTAACAATAGTCAGTTAGAACAATTAAGTTATTTGGGTACAAGCAGTGCCGATGCTGCTTATTTGGTAGATGTAGATGCCGCCGAAAATGTATATATTTATGGTCTTTCAGAAGGTAAATATCCTGTCAGTGATGGTGTTTATAGCAATGCAAACAGTGGGCAATTTATTCAGATATTAGACAAAACGCTGACTAAATCTATTTTTTCTACCGTTTTTGGCTCTGGTCGTGGCCGTCCAGATATTTCACCAACAGCCTTAGATGTCAATGAATGTGGTAATATTTATCTATCGGGCTGGGGCGGAACCGTTAATTCTAAAAATGGATATAGCTCGGCAAGTAGTACGGTTGGCTTGCCTGTAACTGCCGATGCTTACAGAAAAACGACTTCGGGCAATAATTTTTATATTGGCATATTTGAAAAAAATATGAAATCATTGCTCTACGGTACTTTTTTTGGAAGCACGGGCGTAGCTGCTGCCGACGAGCGTGGCGACCATGTGGACGGTGGTACGAGTAGGTTTTCAAAGTCGGGGGTAATTTACCATGCCACCTGCGCTTGCGACAAAGGCACGGCTTTCCCGACAACGCCCAGTGCGTGGTCGCAAGCCAACAGTAGCCCCAACTGCAACAACGCCGCATTCAAGTTTGATATTGATGCCCTAAAAGCCTCATTTGATGTCTTTGATGGTACAAAAAAAGACGTAGTACAAGGCTGTGCGCCACTTACACTTGATTTTTTGAATACCAGCATTGGCGGTAAAACCTATACTTGGGACATACAAGGTAATGTGATTTCGAGAGATGCCACCCAGTCGAAATATACTTTTGCACAACCTGGCGAATACAAGGTTACACTCAAAATATTCAACCCACTCATTTGCCGAGGCCAAGACGTAGCTACCAAAACCATTAAAGTAACAGCCTCAAAAGCGAAAGCATCTGGCGACACAACTGTTTGTAGCGATATAGCCGTACAACTCAAAGCCGAAGGTGGCCTCAAATATCTCTGGAGTCCGTCTGTGGGTTTGAGCAATGCCAATGTAGCCAATCCTGTGGCCAAAGTCAAAACTACAACTACTTTTACGGTACAAGTAACGGACTCGGTATGTACCGTAAGCCGAACGGTAACTGTCAAGATTGCTGATACAAAAACAGATTTGCAGGTATTTAGAGATACTACCATTTGCCCAGGCCGCACGGCGCAGTTGAGTGCCAAAAGTGGTGCAATTAAGTACAAGTGGTCAATCGCTACGGCAGACAGCACTAAAACCAATATTGTAGTAAAGCCCTTGATTACAACCACTTACACCGTAGAGGCGCAATATGCAGACGGTTGCCGTAGTTCAAGAACGGTAACGGTCAAGGTCGAAGACAACAAACCAGATTTTAAAGTATCACGAGACACCACCATTTGCGAAGGACAGGCCGTACAGCTATCGGCGCAGGGTGGTGCAAACTACGTTTGGTCGCCAAGCAGTACATTGAGCGACTCGACAGTCAGAAACCCCATTGCCCGACCTAAACAAACAACAACATACAGCGTAATGTCTTTATATTCAGATGGTTGTAGCCCCAAACGTAACGTAACCGTTACTACCGAACGCCCTCCACAAGGAGTAAGTTTTGAAGCTGGCCTATCGTATAATTGCGGACTACCGACTAAAATAAAACTACAAAACCTAACCAATGGCGCAACTCGGTACGAATGGAGTTTGGGAGACGGAAACAGTACAAAAAACGGCAGTCCAGACGTATATTCTTACGATAAAAACGGAACATATCAAGTAATGCTCAAAGCCTATTCGGCCCGTGGTTGTGAAACAGTTTCGGTCAAAGCATTGAATATATTGAACCTAAGCGACATACCCAACGCCGTAACACCCAATGGTGATGGCAAAAATGATACGTTCAGAATCGGTATTCCCAACTCAAAATTAGAAATCGTAAACCGATATGGCCGCCAAATTTACCTCAGCGAAAACTACACAGACGACTGGGGGCAAGGCATCGAGAATGGAACGTATTACTATTCGCTCACGCTACAAGGCGGGCAAATTTGTAAAGGTTGGGTGCAGGTATTGGATTGATTGTTGATGTAGTAAAAAGTATTTTAAATAGACCTTGACATAGAGCTGTCGGAGGCTGAACCTGTTTTGAGTGTTATTTTGCTAATAGTTCCCAATTTGTTTAATACAGGTAGCAAATACTTTTGTTTAGGCATTGTTGATACGTTATTTTTATTTTTCATAGAAGTGATATTTTTATTTCACAATGACCAATTTTTTATTAACACGCTCTAAGGGCGTGATGAAAAGCACCTGGTATATGCCATCACTAAGGTCAGATACATCTAAGGTTATCAAGTTTTGTTTATTTATCGTTTTTTGGAGTACAGTAGTACCGTTTTCTCGTGCAATTATCAAAGAAATAGTATTGGCAGGTAGTTGTAAACTCAACATTCCTTGATTGGGGTTGGGGTACAAAATTACGTTTTTTAAACTTTCATTGTCTGGAACGAGAGCAAGTACTCGAGAATAATTGATGCTACCGTCAAAGTCTTTTTGCCCCAAACGGTAGTAAGATGTAGTGTTAAATACCTTATCAATGTACTGATATTCGGTTGAGCGTTTGGCAGTATTTGAACCATCTATAAATCCTAAAATATCAAAATTGATAGCATCGATACTTTTTTGAATTTCAAACCCTTTATTGTTTAATTCTTCTGACGTTGTCCAATTTAAAACAGCATTCTGACCTTCTATTTTGGCATCAAAAGAAGTAAGACTCACAGGCAGAGGCACATTGCTATATGTTACGGTGTTACACAGCCCACCGCCACCTCCTGACCCATTGGTATAGCCTCTCACTGCGCCACTTGTTGTACTCGGGCAAGCACCCGCCAATGTAAATGTATGGCAATAAACACCATCGGCAAACTGAGCGGCCCCGCCATTACCACAGTCAAAAGGTAAGCTGTGAACACTTCTGTCCTGGCACATACCAACGGCGGCAGCGACAGGGCTGCTTAACTCAAACTGTATTTGTTTAGGTCGTGGCGAGCCACTCACACTCACACAAAGTTTAACCAAACAGTTGCCGCCACTAACCACCTTAGAGCTACCTGCCTGCCCTGCTATTGTATTTATACAAGATTGCGAGAGTAAGTCGTTTGTCAAGATGACAAAACATAAAAACAATAATTTTTTCATAATGTATAATTTTTTAAAACATATAAAAACCAGTAATATTTATAAAGAACGCTTAATCGAAATATCATACGTCTCAAATAATTTATTCTCAAAATTGGACGACAATCACTTTTTTGTTTTAATGTTTGTCGAATTTGGGCTTGACTACCTTGGTTTATGTGTCAAAATATGCAGCCACCCCTGAGTTAGGTCAATTACTATGCCAAAAAGTAATATCGTGTTAATTGGTATTATATTGAAGGTAAAAGAGTTGAAAAATTATACAAAATCAAGTTTATATAGCACTAATATTAGTTTAAGTAGCCCCTGTTGTGTATTTGAGTTTGCCTTGTTTGGAAATGCTTTATATTTGCTTATCGAAAAATTAGTAGATTTATAGTAACTATCAACTATTTTTTTCGAGATTTTGTATTAAAAACAGTAAAACTAATGCGTCAAGACACGTTCAAAAATAAAATGCTGTGTTATAAAAATTGCAAATAACTGATAATCAAAGTGATATGTCTATCAAACCTAAGTATTTAAAATAAAAAATGAAATTCTTTAAAATATTTCTAAAAACAATAGCTGGCTTGGCACTCGCCATCGTTGTGCTATTGGCTTGCACGCTTGCGCCCTTAGACGACACGCCTTACAAGCAAATGCCCTATTACAAACAATGGAAAGAGCAAGTAACTTCCCTAAAAAAAAATCACCCCGTCATTCAGTCCAACAATCACTCAGTAAATGTAGGCTGGGCAAAGGTTAATTTTACGCCACTTGCCCCCACGCCAACGGCTGGTTATGGTGTGCGACAAGGTAAATTGTACACGAGTGTTCATGATTCGGTTTTTGTGCGGGCCGTGGTCATTGACAATGGCACAACAAAAGCCGCTATTGTTTCGGCAGACCTACTGATTATTCCGCCAACGGTTGTAGAATTATTGAAACAAAAACTCAAAAAAAGTACCATTCCATTCTCAAATGTATATTTGGGTGCAACACACTCACACAATAGCATAGGTGGCTGGGGCGATAGTTTTACGGGTGAGTTGTTTGCTGGAAAATTTAATATAAACAATGTAGAGCGCATCGCTACGGCTATCGCCAAAGCCATTCAACTCGCTGATAATCAATCTAAACCGAGCCTTATGACTTATTGCGAAGTGTCCGACACGGCTCACGTTCGCAACCGTGCTTTTGATGGTGGCAGTACCGATCCTATGATTAGAAATATTGAGTTTTTGAGAAACGATGGGCAAAAAGCTATTCTCTGTACCTATGCCGCCCATTCAACGATTATCAATTCTGAAACGGTCGTTCTCTCACGTGACTACCCTGGGGTGTTGGTCGATTCGTTGGAACGTAACGAAGCCAACTTTGCGGTCTTTATGTCGGGGGCAGTGGGGAGCATGGGCCCAAAAGAAGTGGGCAATAACGATTTTGAACGAGTAAATAACGAAGCCGACGGCATAGAAAATATGCTCGAATTGGCCTTGAATAAAGTTAAATTTATCGATACCAATATCCTCAAAATGCAAACCCTACCATTACCAATGCGAGAGCCAAATGCACGGGTATTATTTGGTTGGCGGCTACGGCCTTGGCTCTTTAATTGGGCTTTTGGGCAGTTTGATTGTTATGTAAAAGTATTGAAAATTGGTAATGTGCTGATGGTGGGCTTGCCCTGCGATTTTTCGGGCGAACTGATGCCCGAGCTTACTGATTATGCAACCAAAAACGGCCTACATCTTATCGTTACAAGTTTTAATGGCGGCTATGCTGGTTATATTACCCCCGACAAAAACTATAATATTGACAACTACGAAACCCAAACCATGAATTGGTTTGGGCCTTACAATGGTGCTTATTTTCAAGAAGTTATCAGAGATTTGATAGATTTGGCCTCATAACTAACCGAAGCCTTCGCTCAAAGCGAAGGCTTCATTACTTACTATTCTAAAAACTCAATTTTTGTTGCCTCAATTCATCTTTAAAGGCAGGTAAACGGTTGTGTTCGGTTACGAGTGCTCTGGTAAAAGCCAATACAGCTTTGTGCAGTTCTGGGTTGTTTTTGAGTGCCGACAACCATTGGGCTATGTTCTGATAAACGCCTCGCCCTCGCTGCCCAGAGTCGAGCAGTTGCTCTGCTTGCATCTCAACCAATTCAAAGGCTTCGCCAGAAAAATATTTGGCAGCAATAGATAAAATAGCGGCTGAGTTTGAATCGTTCCAGTTAAATTTAGTGGTCAAATAAACCAAAATATCGTTGTTGCGTTGCTCTATTTCGAGTAGTTCGACATAAAAAAGCGAGTGGTACGAGTCCTTTGTTTATCTACAAACAGTTTTCGGTCTTCGTCCGACAAATACGGCTGTAGCTGCTTATAGTGCTTGATGCTATTTTTGCGAGTGGTATAGTTGCGAAGTGCATCGACATACAACGCTGGTGCTTCGGCATGGCCGATTGTTGTAAAAATAAGGTCATCAATGCCGTCTTTATGAAATGGAAAAACCCGTGTAGCTGTTTTTTTGAAAGCCTCTCTCTGTGAATAAGTAACGTAATACACAAGTAACTCCATGGCGATTTTTACATCAAACTGAGCGTAGTCTTCCGAAATTTTAACCCAATAATCGGTATCGTTCAAAATCCTTGCCACCTGTAACATTACATAAACGACATCGACATCAATCATTTTTGGGGCTTCAAATTGTGTTTTCACATAAGTAGCGGTTTCCTGGTCATTGACGAGTTTAATGAGTACTTTTTCAAAATTTTTGAGGTTATAAAAATACGCTTCTTCGTTGCTTATTTTAGACTCAAAATATTCGTAACGTTTTATCAATAAGTCTATTACCTGACAAATAGTCGTGGATACATAAGGCCGTTTGGTGAGTAACTCGATTGAGTTTTGGGTGAGACTATCCCAAATTAAAATATTATGTTCGACATAATCTCCCACCATATCGTACTCGTCGTCTTGGGGTTCGGTAGCTGCTAATATACCCTCATAGACACCAAGCCAATTTGTAAAAGCATCAATCAAACGGCCTTCATTCAGATAAAGCTCTATTTGATTTTTATATGGTTCAAGTACTTCCTCAACCATCGTTTCGGCTCCACTTTCGCTGCCCTCATCGTAGTCATCGTAGTAGTCTTCGTAGTCGTCATCATCGTCTGAATATTCGGAAAGTGTGTCTTCGTCAAACGACAAATCGGACAGAGCCTCATAGACTTCGACACTAATTATATCGATAACCGATGTATTAACAGGCTGAACGACTGGCTGCTGCATTGCCGTCATAAACTGCATAAAAGCCTGCTGTAAAGATATGTCCGTTTGTAATAGTTGGCTCAAAAACTATATCTTTTGGCTATCATCGGCTTTTTTAAAACTTTGAGTAAATATTATTTTGGGGTTCTTAATCTCTTCAAAGTCCACAGTTTGGGCTATATCTTGTTTTATTTTGCCTGTCGCCGTCTGGTCCAAAACCGTCAGCCCCAGTGCTACAATGTGCTTGCAAGCACCATCATAGTCGTAGGGGCAGTCGCAATCGTAGTCTTCGATGTTTTCTTTTTTGTCTAATGTCAGCGACACGTCATATTTTTCTGAACCATGCACAACTGCCTCAAAAACGTTACCCGTTCGTTTGATTTTTTTGACTGAGCCACTATTAAAATATGACTGCCCACGCTGGTAACTCGTGCTATTGGCAAGTTGCTGAACATCTTTTTTGGAAAACATATTTATTAGTAGGGTAAAGGTTTGTTAGGATTTGATAAGACACAAGTTTATAAATTTAGCGTTTATTAGTGTCGTTTTGTTGCAAAATAAATTCTAACCTACGAACTTCGCCGCATGAAAATTTTGAATATATGTGCCTACACTTGGGAAGTCGGCGGCCCTGCTCGTATTATTTTCGACCATACAACGGTTGCTCTCAAACAGGGTCATGAAGTTGATATTCTCAGCCCTGCTTCGCCCAACGACAAAATTTACCCAACTCCCGAAGGTGCAAGAGTGATTGTTTGCCAACGAACTTCGCCCATCAGCTATATTTTCCCAGAGTTTTCTGTTGCGCTTTTTCAATTTCTCAGAGCCAATATCAATAGTTATGACATTATTCATTGCCACGGAATTTTTCATTTTGGAAGCATTGCTCCATTTTTATTCAAAAATAATACAGCCAAAGTCATTACAATTCATGGCTTGCTCGACCATTGGGCTTTGAGAAATGGCTATTTAAAAAAAAAACTATTTTCTGTTCTCCTCCAAAAACGCCTACTTCGCTCTGCCAATCTGATTCAGATAAATAACCACGACGAGCAAGCAGACTTATATAACTATTTGGGCTATCAGCACCCCAACGTGGCTATTGTTCCAAACGGAATGCAACTGTCGGAACTGACAAACTTACCACCAAAAGGTACGTTCAGACAACAATTTGTGATAAATACCGACCAAAAAATAGTGCTTTTTATGGGGCGGCTCAACGCAAAAAAAGGCTTAGACTTATTACTGCCAGCATTTCAAAAATACACGGCACGACACCAAGATACAATTTTGGTGTTGGCCGGCCCAGACGATGGCTACGAAGCCGAAACCAAACGATTTGTGGCCGGCAATCAATTGGACAAATACATAAAAATGGTTGGTATGATAACGGGCCAGACCAAAAAAGCAGCACTATCCGATGCTACTATTTTTGCGTTGCCATCTTATTCAGAAGGGTTTTCGATAGCCGCCCTCGAAGCCATGACGGCGGGCGTACCTGCGTTGGTGTCCAAGCGCATAGGTTTTGATGGTACGGTAGCCCAATACAATGCCGCCCACGAGGTAGAGCTAACTGTCGAATCTGTTTTTGAAGGATTGACCAAAATGTTGCAAAACCCAACCTACTGCCAAACACTCAAAACCAATGCCCAGCAAATGGTTTTTGAACTTTATGACATCAACAAAGTAGCTGTACGTTTGCTTGATGAGTTTGAGAAACTTGGTAAAATATAAATTTTCATCTCTTCTTCAATACTGGCATTTCGTCAATACCAAGTGTATCTATAATTGGATTCAAGGTTTTTTTACTAATCGTAATCCTAAAAACCTTGTTGCCTGCTACATCAAAATCTTGATGAAAAACATCTCTAATTTGTAGCCCCCGATATACCGCTGTATAATTGATTTTGATAGGCCAACCGTTGAGTGCCAACTGCCCCGTGATGTTGTCTATTGTTTTTTTGAGATTAGAAAAATAAACCATAAAAGGTTCTCTTGTCCGTATCTCATTGAGGCTGCCTATGTACGAAACCCGTACTTCGTAGATAATTTGTTGTTGCATGGCCAAAAATAGTAAATATTATGCAAAACTATTGCGCTATTTTTCAAACCCGAAACTTTCTTTCCTTTCAGATGGTTTTAATTGTATTGTATTTGTCACATCAAGAAGCCCCGCTCGATGAGCGGGGCTTCTTTTGTTACTTACCTTTTAATATTATCTCACCAACACAACTCGCCCCGAAGCCTTTATACCATCGTCAAGTGGCAAATCCTGCCCGTTTTTTCTAACAATTAGTCTATAAAAATATTCGCCGTTGGCCAATGCGCTACTGTCTGTCCAGAGCCAGTTGTTGATACCTACACGAGCTGCTCGGTTAAAAGTGGCTACTGTACGGCCCGCCAAGTCTGTCAAGATTATCTGTGCCTCGTCTGGGGCGGTTGTGCCAGAAACACCAAATTCAAAATACAGCACATCGTTACTTGGATTGGGATATACCTTAAAAGTAAGTACTTTGGGTTCGTTCACTACCGTAAAAGTAATAGTATAAACCCCAGTCCGATTGTTGCTGGCATCTGCACCCTGCACCCGTAGCGTATAAATACCGTCGGGCAGTAGCCCAGGTTTGTACTCAATCAAATACAGATTTTGGCCATTGGCCGGGGTGATTTTAATAGCTGGGCTTTTTAGTGAGATTCGTTGGAGGGCTTGGTTAGGCCGTTGCAAAAACAGGTCAATGCCAGTGGTGTCTTGTTTGAACAAAAACCGATTTTCGTCTTTGATTCTCACCAAAATCGTGGGCTGTGCCGAAACAATGTCTCCATTTTTGATTTGCTGCTCGTCAAAAGTTACGTCCATCGTAGGCGGAGTACGGTCTGGCACAACAGTAAAAGGTAAATTGACAACGTTGTTGGAATAGGTCTGTTCGGGTTGCAGGCGAGGATTAAAATTGATAACCAGCCGATTGTCGCCAGCCCGACCCAATGTTTCGACAGTTATAGCAAACTGCCCCTCTTCGTTTGGTTTGAGTTTATTGAGCCTAAATTGGTTTTTAATCGTCTGTCCGTTAGGCAAGTACAACGTTCCTTGCGTAATCACGGAATCTCTAAACGTATATTTCGATACATTCTTAAACGACAGATTGACCGTAAAATTTTCGCCTTCTTGTTTTTCAAAACCTCCCAACAAATTGGCGTTGGCCGTACCCTCGGCTACTGGTGTGTAGGTTACGAGCCAGTTTTTGAACTGGGCTGGGTCAAGGTCGTTTACGGAGGTATTGTTTAATTTTAAAACCAATTTCAAAAAGGGAAACCTTACGGCATCTATCTGGCTCAAATCCAGCTTGTTAGTCATCTGATTAGTGAGCAAAACGGTTTCTTTTCCCGTCAAATCGCTACCAATCACATCTAATTTTGAGTTTTGGGTTTTGAGTTTTGACGGAGCAGCCCAAGTAACATAGTTCCAAGTACTTGCAGGGCCAATGAGTGAGGATATAATTTGACCGTTTGCAAGTGTACTTTTTAAATTATAATTGTCTAAAAGCACAGTTTTCAAACTCGGTGCAAGTTCTTCGGGGTCAGTCAATAATTCTTTGACCAGCGTTTTTGCGCCCTTCTGTCCAATAAACAAATACGGGCGACCGCTTCGTATCTCGGCCAATCGTTCGGCAGGTACGCCCATCTCTGCCAGTTTGGTTTTGGCTGTGGCTGGCCAGCGGTCAAACTGGATATTGCCTGTCGTCATCAGCAATATATAATCGCCTTCGGGTACGGCATTGATATATTTTTCTAATAATTTGTTGTTAATAATTTCAACATCGGGCAGGGCGTTGATGGCATAAGGCGGGTTGCCGCAATTATAAGTCGGCAGCACCGAATAAGCCCGTAGATTGTCTCGTTTTAGTGTAGTAATTATAATATTATTGTTACCACAATTTCCCTGCCCAACCATCAATATATTACTGATTGATAGACTATTACGCAAAAAACCTTGTGCAAAACCACCGACTGAATTACCATTGAGCGATGCCGCTATGGGTACGCTCACAGTCTGATACGCCCAAGTTGGTAGCGTGGTTTGCGATAAGTTTATTTGTAACGGGCTGGCCTTGGTAAACTGTGCTGAATGCCGTTGCGCCCAGCCTTCGGGACTATTTTTGATGAATGTAAACGAGCTTTCGGCCCAGCCGTTTTCGGTGCTGGCTGGTCGGTCGGCGTATCGCACTCGCCAATAATAAACGGTGCTGTCTCGATTCAATAAATTTGGTTTCCAAATTGGTAAAAAAGTACTCGTAATATTCTGTATTTGCCGATAAGCACTATTAAAAGTAGCAACTGTATCTATCTCAAAACTATAAATACGGCTTTGGTTATCGACCGATTGCGCCATGAGCGTAACCGTTGGCTGGACGTTTTCGGTTGTTTGAACAATGGCGTAGTCGGCAGGTAGCAGTGGATATGCGCCCAAGGTCGGAATGTTAAAATCGAGGGTTGCTACGTTGTTGTTTTCATTGATTTCGGCTACTGCATTGTCGGGGTCGAGGGTTATTTCAAACCGATTGAGACCGCTTTGGTTTCGGTCGTTTGGCACTGTTATTTTCAGTGTATCTTGGTAAGCTACCGCCCCAAATATTTGCTGATAAGCCACCGAAGAGCCGTCTTTGAGGCTGCGATTGAGACGGATTTTAAGGTTATCTTTTTGAAATAATCCAAAATTAGAAACAACAACCCGAACCACAAGCGAATCTGTGAGACCACTCACCGACTGACCATTTCGTGACTGAATGTTAATATCGTTGTTGGTCAATGAATAGTCGGGCTTGGTAGCTGGAAAAACTATAATGGCAGGGTCGCCTTGTAAACTAAACTCTTGGACATCGGCTCGGTGAATGGGGCTGTTGGGGTTTTCTTTGAGTGTTCGTTGAATGGTTTTTTGTTGAATTTCGCCAAACGGTTTGCTCACATTTGTACTGTCATTAAACATTGTTTCGTACAATATATCGGCATATTGCTTGATAGAAAAACTATATGCCAGATTGGAATGTGCCAAAAACAGCACTGCGCCACGGTCTTTGGTACCGACCCAGTCTATTGGATATGTTTTGATACCAAACGTAAAATTACCTAATACACAACCATTGGCATAGACGAGCGGGTAGCGGCCTTTGTTGCGGTAGCCCAGCACGTCGTTGCTCACAAAACCCACGTCAATATCTGTAACGCTCAGGCTCGAATGACCAAAAAGCGTAACCATACCCACGCCTTCGTTTATTTCGTTGGCAAGACCGACATACTCAACGGCTTCATCGGTTTTTTTGGTAATGGTCGTAACTTTTGCACCGAGGTATTGCCGCTTGGCTTTGGTTTTAAATTCGTCCATATAGCCCTTGAAAAACTTTTGCTCCAACGCTGAAATACCACCGCTCAGATGTAAAATATTTTTGCGCCAAAGTGCGTTCATGGGCGTAGCTTCGTGTTCTTTTACTTTTTCTAAATAGTCCAGTACTGTCTGCGGGCTGTCTGTCCAGAGCCTGCCTGTCGGAATAGCTGGCACGAGTTCTGGGAACCCTTTGAGGCCATGCGAAAACAGATTGTCAGACCCTGGCCAGCCAAAAGTAGGTACCATATCTCGTTGGTAGCGGTCGGCGGCGGT
>JAYWHT010000037.1:0-55000 GCA_043777595.1 Spirosomataceae bacterium | reverse complement strand
AACTTTCGGGTTCTGTACTATTGGGGTCGTAAAATTGAGACCGAAATGCGCGGATAGACTCTACTTTTTGTTCCCAATGGGGTGTAATATCTATTATGAAGTCGGGCTTGATGTATTGGTCTTGTATGTAATGAAATACATTCTTGGGTCGCCATGGGGTTTGAGGTTTACCGTTTTCGTCAAGTGTTTCGATTTGGCGTAGTCCTGACAAAAAACAAGCGTCATAAATAAGTTTGGCGCCCCGTCCATGGTCTGGGTGTCGGTCGTGAATGGCGTTGGCGAGTACGATTTCGGGTTGGTATTTGCGAATGAACGGTATGATGGCCATTTGGTCAGCTTCGGTATTTCTAAAAAAACCATCTCTAATACCTACATTTTCTCGAAAAGGCACACCTAATATAACTGCGGCGGCGGCAGCTTCTTGTAGTCGAAGCTCGGGAGTACCTCGTGTGCCGAGTTCGCCACGTGTAAGGTCTAAAATACCTACTTTTTTACCTTGTTTGATATGCAAGAGTATTGTACCTGCACAAGCCAGTTCTACATCGTCGGGGTGAGCGGCTATTGCCAATAAATCTAATTTGAAAGACATCGGTGGTTTTGGTATGTTTATGAATTTTGAGAACACATTTTAATGTAGATGCGTTCTCAAAATTCATACTGAGATACCAAATTTACTTTCCTTAATTGACTTTCAAACGTTGACCTGGCCGAAGGTTTGAATTTTTGAGGTTATTTTTGTCTGATAGTACGTTAGAAGACAAACCATACTTTAATGCTATGGAATCTAAGGTCTCGCCACGGCGCACTCGGTGCAAGATGGTACGCTTGACTTGTGAAACGCTGGACTCAAACTCGCTTTCGTAGGGGCTACCGCCGCGAAGATAGTCCCAGACACGAGGAGTGAGCAGAAAATATTCGGCGTGGATTTTCTGTTCGGCAAAATCCCAAATCCAAGATGGGCTAAATGGATTACCTTCGTAGCGGTTTTCGTAGTGTAAGTGGTCGCCAAAACTTCGGCCTGTATTACCTGCCAAACCAAGTACATCTCCTGCTTTGACCATTTGGCCTATTTCTACGTTAAATTTTGAGAGGTGGCCATAGAGTGTTTCGAGACCATTGAAATGCCTTACCAGCACAAAACGCCCATAGCCATTGCCATCGAAGCCTGCTACCCTGACTACGCCATCGAAGGTACTGTAAACGGGGTCGCCTGTGTTGGCATCTAAGTCTATGCCGTCGTGATTGCGAGAGCGGCCACCTAATGACCTAAAACCAAACATTGACGTTATTTTGGTTTCGTTGAGTGGCAAGTTCCAAAAATTACCTTTGGCGGGGTCGTATATATGTAGGTTTACGTTTTCTTCAAATTCTTTGGCACTTAGTCCATACGGATTGATTGAACGTGAATCCCAGATTGTGTAATAATCGGCGGCCTGTACCATGTCGTCCCCAAATTTTATTGAATCTACTTGCTGAACAACGCTTACCTCTCCTTGGTCTATGCTACTTGTATCTTCGGCTACGGTTTTGTTGAGTTCTTTTTGAGGTTCAAACTGGTCTGCATAACGAATTTTAGTTTTTTCGGGTTCATATTCGTCGAACTCGTCTTTTTTTGGTTTAATTTCTGGCAAGTCGTTGGGTTTTGACTTGTTTACTTTGATTTTGGGGGTGTTTTTGAATAGTCCTTTTTCTTGGGCATTGGTACTCAAAACAGTACACGAAAGAAGCAATGCCCAGACGGCAATTAGTCTGATTCTCATATAGGTTATTGTTTAAGGCCACCTTACTGGGGGGAACGAGTCTATGCCCAGTGAGTTGGTTGTGATGAAAAAATACAATTTAAAATTTTATCAATGTAAGCCTTTTTCGGCTAAATATCGTTCGGCATCAAGGGCGGCCATACAGCCTGTTCCTGCCGCAGTAACGGCTTGACGGTAAATATTGTCTTGTGCATCGCCACAGGCAAAGACCCCTTCTATATTTGTTTTTGATGTACCTTTTTGTGTCTGAATATACCCTACTTCGTCCATGTCCAACAAACCTTTAAATATATCGGTGTTAGGCTGATGACCTATGGCTACAAAAAAACCCGTGGCTTCTATTGTTTTGGTTTCACCTGTTTTATTGTTGAGTACTCTTGCGCCTGTAACGGCACTCTCACCGAGTATTTCTTCTGTTTGGGTGTTCCAGAGTATTTCCAAATTAGGTATTGATTGTAGTCTGGCTTGCATAATTTGTGAAGCCCTAAGGGTATCTTTGCGAACTAACAAATATACTTTTTTACAAAGTTTTGCCAGATAGCTTGCTTCTTCGCAGGCTGTGTCGCCTCCACCTACAACGATAACGTCTTGCCCTCTAAAAAAGAAACCATCACACACGGCACAAGCCGACACGCCATGTCCGTTGAGCCGCTGTTCTGACTCAAGGCCGAGCCATTTGGCCGACGCACCTGTAGCAACAATAACTGCTGAGGACTGTACTTGCTGCTGGCCGTCGATCCATACGGTATGCAGGCCCGATGGCGATATGTCTATTTTGGTAGCAATACCATACCGAACGTCTGTGTCAAAGCGGCGAGCTTGGTTTTCAAAGTCAAGCATCATCTGTGGGCCTTGTACGCCTTGCGGATAGCCTGGGTAGTTTTCGACTTCGGTCGTGGTTGTTAGCTGCCCACCTGGCTGAATACCTGTGTACATAACTGGTTTGAGACCTGCTCTGGCCGCATAAATGGCGGCAGAATACCCTGCTGGGCCTGAGCCTATAATCAAACAACTCACTTTTTCGATATTCATAAAATCATTGGTATATTATTCTGATAAGAACGCAAAATAACCTTTGCGATTATTTCTTGAGGCATAATTAACTACAAATTTCGTTAAAATAAGGTAAAAGGCAAAATAATTATCTATTTTTGAGTTATTTCTAACATTATTACATTTGTATTATCATGAAAAAAACTATTTTATTTATTCTTTTTTGTTCGACCTGCTACGGCCAGTCCCTTATATTATCAGCTCAAGAGTTTAGCAAAAAATATGATAGCCTGTCGTCATCGTCTCAATTGATTGATGTACGAACTGCTGATGAATATCAAAAAGCACACTTAAATGCAGCCAAAAATATAGATTTTAAAGATGTAGATTTTGGAATACAGATAGAAAAATTAGATAAAAATAAGCCTATTTTTGTTTATTGTTTATCGGGTGGGCGAAGTAGTGGCGCTGCAAAAAAAATGACCGATGCTGGCTTTAAGCAGGTCTATGAACTACAAGGTGGATTTTTAAAATGGACATCGGCAGGAAAACCTTTTTACAGAAACAAGGATATTGTTAGCAAAAGCGATTGGTCAAAAGTAAAGTTTGATGCTCTCGTAGCTTCTGAAAAGCCTATACTAATAGACTTTTTTGCTACTTGGTGCGGGCCTTGCCAACAGATGATGCCCAGCATTAAAAAACTAAAAGAAGAGTACAATGGAAAAGCTATTGTTGAAACGATAGACTACGACCGTAATAAAGAACTTGCACTAAGTTTAGGAATTGACGAGATTCCGATGTTGTTGGTTTACAAAAAAGGGAGGGTCGTTTGGCGAGGTATTGGCCTCACGTCAGAAGCCGCCTTACGAAAAGTAATTGACGAGCATTTACAGTAAAAGCACAGTAACTTACTCAATTACTTTGGTACAAAAATCATACCAAAGAGTAAATGTTGATTTTTAATCTGGCATTGTGTAAGACATCAAAAAAATATTATCATAAATTACAACTTGCTAATAATAAATATATTAGAGTATTGTTATAGATAATAAAAACAACTTACTATTGAGCATATAATTTTTTTTGCATGGTTATTGACGATTAGTGTAGAGAAGAATTTACTTTCAATCCACGTCCACATAAATTCGTTATCCGATGTTACCAGAGCAAATAAATAAAGTGTTTCTCACAACATTTATTGTTTTTATACTAAATGTTGTCAATGCTTTGGCTGTCATGCCTTATACATCTCCCCCCATCGTGGAGAACAACCTCGTTTATGACAATGACAAACAAAGATATTATTGTTTGTTGCTGCTACTCGGCAGTTCTGAAGACAACACAACCCCTTTGATGGAACAAGCCGCAGCGCTTGGTAGCAATGCTGTGATGTTGGTAGTCGAATGGGACTATGTTTATAAAAACATTAACAGTCCAGCAAATTGGACAAACCTCGATAAAAAGGTCAAGCGTGCCAAAGAACTTGGTATGAAAGTATTTATCCGTATTTATGTGGGAAGACACAAAACTAATGTGAATGGTTTTTGGACAGATGCCGAGTCTATGATAGATGGTGCTGGCAAAATACTAAACGATAACGGTCGTAGTTTTAGTTTTAGTGCGCAGTCGGTGGTCGACAAAGCAGTTTCGTTTGTCAAAGAAACGTCCGAGCGCTATAATTATGCCCAGCAAGCTGGTGATATGCTGGCGATTTCGGTAGTAACTACGACTACCCAAGAAGCGGGGTATCATTACCAAAATGAAAATGAAAACAACTCGTACCAAACCGTTTTTGACTATAACCCTCTTTTTGTGAGTGATTTTAGACTCTGGCTTCAGGGTAAATACAAGGACATTCGACGACTCAATGAAGTTTGGTTTTCAAATTTTGATAGCTTCGATGAAGTGAATGCTCCGTTCAATGCTGACTATCTGCGAGGCACTTTTTCGTTTTCGTATGGAATAGACTGGTATTTGTTCCGCCACCAGATGCTCAAAAAATTTATGGATGTTACAACAAAAACTATAAAAAACGTTAATCCTACCTACAAAGTTATCTATGATTACGGCTCTGTATATGATGGTTTGAGCCTAAGCCGTAGTACCCTGGGGTTCAAAGATTTAGGGGTTAGTTCGGACGGCGTAAAAATCAACGATGGGGCTGCATCTCCGCACAGATTTGCTACAGACTTGACACGCAGTAACATGAGTGGAAAGTGGGTAATGAACGAGATGTTTCCTGAACCAGGAATACCTATCTCAGAGATGTTTAGGTTTCAAGACGAATGCTTTGAGCATGGTTGTAAGCTAATCACTTTTGCTGTTTCAGTACAATCGCAGTTAGATTTTTTCAAGCCTGCTATTGATCATTTCAAACAAAAATGGTTGAATAATCCTATAGAAGTAATCAAGCCCGCCGCTACCATGACTGTCAAACTTTCGGAACTTATAAAGGGGGCTGGCTATGACGAAACTGGCTACAAAGCACAGTGGCAAGAGCTGTATGACCAGTATAAAAAACCAATAGAGATTTTACTGGCAGAAGATGTGATTGAGCAAGAAGGTAATATTGCACCAATCTTAGATGCTGGTATAGACAATCAAAACACGGTAATGGGCTTCGCTTGGAAGTTCACAATTCCGTCAGACGCTTTCCAAGACGTTGATGGGTTTATTGCTGGCTACGAAGCCACAGGGCTACCCAATGGTTTGCTAATAAAAAACAATACAATAGTTGGTACGCCGACAGTTACGGGCAAGTTTCAGATAACTGTCAAAGGATTTGATAATGGCAATGCTTCAGCAACAACTACTTTTACGCTTGTTGTTAAGACCCCATCAAAGATAGATATTCAGCTTTATAAATCGGGGAACTCACAAACTCGACAGTTGATAAAAACACTAAAAAACAATGATACACTTTATTTAAGTACCATCAACTATCCTATCAATTTTGTGGCCGTTACAGATGTAGCCTCAGCAGTAAATTTGAAAATGACTGGCCCCGTAGGTCAAGAAAAATTAGATACTGATAGCCCCTACTCGCTTTTTGACGACAATGGCGGTAGTGTTCTGCAGGCTGGGCAATATACAATTACAGCCAATTCTTACGGTAACACTGCTGCAACAAATGCGCTGGGTTGGCAAGAAATAAAACTGACGGTATTGGCCAAACCAAAAAATACAGCACCAATAGTAGCCAACAGCATCGGCAATCAGACAATAAAACTCGGAAACTCTTTTGTTTTTTCTGTACCTACCCTAACTTTTAAAGATGCCGAAAACAACAT
Organism: Spirosomataceae bacterium; assembly: GCA_043777595.1. Lineage (GTDB taxonomy): Bacteria > Bacteroidota > Bacteroidia > Cytophagales > Spirosomataceae > JAYVJH01. Next base: position 48,957 of record JAYWHT010000037.1, on the reverse strand, counting down.
CAGCCGTGTGGTCATTACTGGGCTTGCACCAGGGCTATCTGCCAATGGGCTTTCTGTTGGCGGTAAGCCTACTCGACTTGGCAGCTTTGTGGCCACCGTCGAAGCTACCGATATTGAAGGGCTTTCTGTCAAAACGCAGTTTACGATTGTTGTCGAAGCCACTAATATACCCCCTTATTTAGAATATTCGTTAGCCAACCAAACGATAATTGTTGGCAATAAATTTAGATACGATGTCATTGAATACGCCTTTAACGACAAAGATGGTAGTATAGCCAAAACAGAAGTATTTGGTTTGCCACCTGGGCTGGCTTACAAAAGTGGGTTAGTTAGCGGCATACCAACCGTAGCTGGCATTTATGAAGTTATGGTACGTGCCACTGACAACGAAGGCGCAACCGCATCGGCTACATTTAAGATTACAGTCAAGGACTCAAAGCCAGTTTTTGAAGTTATGCTCATCAGTGGTGGTGATGTGTACTCGAGACGACAAATAATGATTTTGACAGAGGGCAAAGCGATAGCGTCTGCGACATTGCCCCCGTTGCTCAACATCTATGTTTCGCCTGCAAGTATAGATGTCGATAGAATTGATTTTGAAATATTGGGTACTGCCAAAAGCAAGTATAGCGACCTTGACTATCCGTATGGCCTATATGAGGGTGAGCTGGGGTTTGCTCCCAAAATTGGTAAATATCAATTAAAAATAATCAGTTACCTCAACGGTAAATCTAACGGAGGACAGATACTAAACTTTGAAATAAAAAAATAATCCCTACGACTTTATCTTTATCCCTGAAAATTCCCTGCCGACTGATAGGAGTTGGTGGGGTTATTTTTTATTGGTGATACAGAGTCAATCCTGCGATTGGGGTCTCCAAGACATTTCGTAAAGTAACTCCTTTTTGAGAAGCTACTCGCCTCAAGATGTCATTGTAGTAAAAAGCGATAGAACCCGTAAAATGTACTTTGTAGTTTTCAAAATTAACGTGTTTGCAAATGTATTTGTCAAAAAATATACCAAAAGCCTCATAAACTATCTGGTATGCTGCTGGGTGGTGGCGGTTGTCGAACAAAAATTTAGAAAATTTTGCAAAATAGCGATTAGGGAATGGTTGCCTGTAGGCATTGTCCAATACATCAAGCCTCGTAATGGGGTATCGCTTTACAAACTTTTCTTCTAAGTCCTGAGGTAACTCTTTATGTAAAAATTTTGTTACTAATATTTTACCCAAATAAGCACCGCTACCCTCATCGCCAAGCCAAAAACCCAACGATGGCACTTGTGCAATTATATTCTGACCATCGTACAGACAGTTGTTTGCGCCTGTTCCCAAAATGCACGCAATACCTACTTCATGCCCACACAAACCTCGGGCCGCACCTAACATATCACTTTCTACTTCAATAATGGCTTCATTAAAAACAGATTGTAAAGCAAAACGAACTATATCGCACGATTCTTGACCAGCACAACCTGTGCCGTAAAAGTAAATTTTGGTCATATCGACAGTCGAGATATTGGGCAATAAATTAGCCCTCAGTTCTGCCTCAATAGAACATTGGTCTTGATAATATGGATTCAGGCCAACGGTACGAGCTTGTTGGATTGAGCCGTCCGATAAAATCAGTCGCCAGTCAGTTTTTGATGAGCCGCTATCGGCTATTAGTATATTGGTCATGGGTTTGGTTGGTCAATAGTAGTTAGTCGTGGGTATTGTATTGCTCTGATGTCCCGTATTTAATATCATCAAAGATTTGATTAGTAATCCCAAAAATAGATATATTTGTAACACGATATTACAAATCGAAACTTGATAATGAATAAAAAAGTAATTTTTGAAAATTTAGGACTCATAGATTATCAAACAGCTTGGGACTATCAAGAAAAACAGTTGGCGGCAACGGTGGCCGTCAAAGTCCAGAATCGAAGTTTAGCCCCAGATAAACAGCAACTTACAGACAACTACTTGCTATTCTGCCAACACCCTCACGTTTATACGCTTGGTAAAAGCGGGAGTGAGACGAATTTATTGATAAACAAAACACAATTAGTCGATCAACGAGCTACTTTTTATAAAATCAATCGAGGTGGCGACATCACATATCATGGTCCTGGGCAACTTGTGGGTTATCCGATTTTGGACTTAGACAATTTTTTTACGGACATTCATCGTTATATGCGTTTGCTCGAAGAAGCCATCATCGATACCTGTACCGACTATGGTATCGTGGCTGGTCGCATTGAGGGGCTTACGGGTGTGTGGTTAGACCATGAACTGAAAGCCAGGCCACGTAAAATCTGTGCGATGGGCGTAAAAGCCAGTCGCTGGGTAACGATGCACGGCTTTGCGCTCAATATCAATACAGATTTGAGTTATTTTGGTAATATTGTTCCCTGCGGTATTGACGACAAAGCTGTTACTTCTATGCAATTGGAGTTGGGCTATGAATTAGATTTTGATGAAGTTTCGGACAAATTAAAAGGGCATTTAGTCCGACTATTCGAGATTACGCTCTTGTAGCCACAAAGGACACCAAGGCTAAAAAAAACACTTAGTAAGTAGTTGAGTACCAATAAGCAAGGGTTTGATTTTTTTAAGTATATGACTATTAAATAATTACATCATTTTTCGTTGTCCGTTTTTCATTATTCACTACTTATATTTGCCGTTGAAACAAAAACTCGAATGAAAAAAATACTTGATTATGCCCTCAGTGCCGTTTATATTGTCCAGTTTTGGTTTGGTTTGTTGGTTTTCCATGTAGTACAGGTAGTGGCTTATAATTTTTTTGGACGTAGAGCGCACAAGGTAGTTGTAGACTATCTCAATGGCTGGTTAGTGGCGGGTATGTATTTGACTGGTGCTAACATAAAATTTGTGGAGTCGTCCGAACAATTACCTGCCTTAACTCGGCCTATTATTTTTGTAGCCAATCACCAAAGTATGTTTGATATTATTATGATGATATGGTTTTTACGGAAATATTGGCCGACGTTCGTCTCAAAAAAATCACTGTCCAAGGGTGTTCCGTCTATTTCTTACAACTTACGAAAAAGCGGTGCGGCGGTCATTGACCGAAATGACTCGAAGCAGTCGCTACCTGCCATAGCCAGACTCGGTGAACTCATTGAAAGCCAAAACCTTGCGGCTGTTATCTTTGTAGAAGGGACACGGTCGAAGGACGGCATATTGAAGCCTTTTCACGTTGGCGGTTTGTCTATTTTACTCAAAAAATCGCCAACGGCACTTGTCGTACCGTTGGCTGTAATGGGTGGAAGTAATTTTGAAATGGGTACTTTTTTTCCTGTTCGTTCTTTTTCTAAATTATCGCTGACTATTTTGCCATCGATTGAACCCAAAGCCAAGTCCCCACAAGAGGTTGCCGACCTATGCGAAGCGGCAATTAGAAAACATTTGGGGCAAGAAAACAAGCAGTCTTAAATATTCATTAGCGTTTCGCGGCGGCGCATTTTGCCTGCTGGTATGCCAAACATCATCTTGAAGCGACGGCAAAAATAGGCCGTGTCTTTGTACCCTACATCTGAGCCAATGACACGGATACTCTTTTTAGATGTACGCAATAACTGAACCGCCTGCTCCATGCGCTGGTACTCAATATAGTCTTGTGGATTTGTGCCTGTGAGCATCTTAAAATACTGACCTACATAATCTTCGGACACGTTGGCTACGTTTGCTAAAACTTTATTGGACAAATCGCCGCTTATGTTTTCTTTGATAAAGGCAAATATATCAATCAATCGTGGGTCTTTGAAATATGCACTGTTGGTTACGAGTTCTTCCTGAAACAGTTTATTGTTGAGAATATACCTGATTACTTCAATCGCTATTTCTTCGGTTTTTAACTTAATTACACGCCCTCTGCCCGACTGATCGGTGAGGTCTTCGCATATAATATCTTTGATGAGCCGTGCCAGGTGACTATTGTTTCTGATAACAAAGGGGGGAATGTCAAGCGATGTAAAGAAATTGACGGAGTCAAAGACTTTGGCCTCAAACGATACCATTCCAAATGAGTTGGGCATGTTACCAATCTCCGACGAGTCGGAGAGTGTATCAAAAAATAGTTCTCGGCGTGTCAAAAACTCTTCATTCGATACCGCCCTTGGTTGTGTATCGTCAGCAAAAGCACCATAGGTAATGTCAGCGTGCTTACCACCTGGAATAAAAAATATATCCCCCACAAGAACAGGCTCGTCTTGGTACTTTACTTGACCGTCGTATAATACGAGAAGCGAGTTTTCGACATCATAAAAATTTTTGATAGTTACAGGCTGTAACATTCTTACATGTCTTGATTTGATGAACTTAACGCCCAACGATTCAATGATTTTATTATAGTCTTCCATCGTTAAAATGGTTAATTAAAGTTCTAAATTGATATGATAAACAAATAAGTAGCACTATTACGCCTATTTGTATGGCGAAACACTACTTTTATTATCTGAACGCAAATTTAAAACAAAAAATTGCACAAAACCAATAATTGTACAAAACTAATATAAGGGTGTAATTTAACGATAAACAAAAAAAGTATGCGAATCTACTGATTAGGCGCATACTTTTTTATTGAAAAATAATAGAAATTGTATTTTTACAGTTTTTGCAACTCTCTTGCTATCACCATTTTTTGTATTTCTGATGTACCTTCATAAATCTGGGTAATCTTGGCATCACGCATGAGCCGCTCTACATGAAACTCTTTGACAAAGCCATAACCCCCATGAATCTGCACGGCTTCGGTTGTAGCCCACATGGCTACATCAGATGCAAATAGCTTGGCCATAGCTGCGGCCTGTACATAGTCTTTGTGTTCGTCTTTGAGACGGGCTGCCTTATAGACCATCAGCCGAGCAGCTTCTATTTTAGTCGCCATTTCGGCCAATTTAAACTGAATAGCTTGGTGTTCAAAGATAGGTTTTCCAAATGCTTTGCGCTGATGAGAGTAGGCAAGTGCCAGTTCAAATGCACCAGCCGCAATACCCAACGCTTGTGCCGCAATACCAATACGGCCACCGTTGAGGGTACTCATAGCAAATTTAAAGCCAAAACCGTCGGCCCCGATACGGTTTTCTTTGGGTACTTTTACGTCAGTAAACATCAGCGAGTGGGTATCGGAGGCACGGATTCCGAGTTTGTCTTCTTTTTTGCCTACTACAAAGCCCTCCATACCTTTTTCGACAATTAGACAGTTGATACCTTTGTGTTTGAGTTGGGGATGAGTTTGCGCCACTACCAAGCACACAGACGAGGTGTCGCCGCTGGTTATCCAGTTTTTGGTGCCATTGAGTAAATAATAGTCGCCGCAATCTTCGGCTGTGGTTTGTTGGGAGGTGGCATCAGACCCTGCTTCGGGTTCGGACAAACAAAACGCACCAATTTGTTGGCCCGATGCCAACGGCTGGAGGTATTTTTGTTTCTGAAAGTCGTTTCCATAAGTCTCTAAACCATAACAAACTAAGGAGTTATTGACCGATACTATTACCGAAGCGGCGGCCTCTACTTTTGAAATTTCTTCGACTGCGATGGCATAAGATACTGTGTCCATACCACCACCACCGTACTCAGGGCTAACCATCATACCCATAAAACCCAACTCACCCATGCGACGGAGTAGTGTTGGGTCGAATTTTTGGGCGTTATCTCGCTCTATTACATTTGGCAATAGTTCTTTTTGTGCAAAATCTCGTGCGGCTTCTTGTACAGCTTTATGCTCTTCGCTGAGGTTAAAATCAAGGTTTCCGGCTGTCATTTTTTTGTTGTTCATTATTGAAGTTATAATTTTTGAACAAAGCTAATACCTCTAAAAACAGTATGCAAGCATACTATTTAAAAAAATTATGCTACTCCCCCATTTACGCTCAATGTATGGCCGTTTATGTAGCTGGCTTCGGCTGAGGCCAAAAACAAATACGCATTGGCGATGTCGGCTGGCTCGCCCAGTCGTTTAACAGGAATAGCATCAATCTGCTGTTGTTTTACGTCGTCTGGTATCATATCGGTCATATCGGTTTTGATAAATCCAGGTGCAACGGCGTTGGCCGTGATGCCATATTTGCCAAGTTCTTTGGCCCAAGTTTTGACCATACCAATTATAGCCGCTTTGGTGGCCACATAGTTAGTCTGCCCAAAATTGCCTACCTGACCCACCACCGAAGACGTACAAATAATACGGCCATGTTTGCCTTCTATCATGTATGGCACAACGGTTTTGGTACAATTAAAGACTCCATTTAGGTTAATGTCAATAACCAACTGCCACTCTTGGTACGACATTTTGAGGAGCGATTTATCACGAGTTATGCCTGCATTGTTTACCAAAATATCAATCTGGCCGTAGCGTTCAAAAATATCTCGAGCGGCGGCTTCGATGGCTGGTACGTCGGTTACGCTCAATTTCATAAATTCTACCGAAAATCCCTTTTCACGTAGCTCTTGCGCCGTTTGCTCGCCTACTTCGAGCATATCCCAGATAATTACCTTTGCACCTTCGGCTGTAAAAATCTCGGCAGTTGCTTTGCCTATTCCTCTCGCACCACCCGTAACGATAGCCACTTTGTTGTCTAATTTACCCATGTTGTTTTGTCAATAATTTAAGCATGCAATATAACATTAAATTGGTTTGCGTAAGATTTAGAATCAAGATTGATTATTGAGCCGTAACCTGACTTATACTGGCCGTTAGTAAAGAAGCTATTTTGAAATCTATTTTTTTTGCGTTAGAATTGCGCCACAATTCAAACCAGCCACCGTTTGTTTACGGGCATTTTATTGAAAGACTTATTTTTTATGTCAATATCTTAATTTATTTTTTCAATGTCAATAAATAGTAAATCATTAAAGCCAGCCTCAAACGACTTTCTATCAGGTTCAGTTGTGTTTTTGGTGGCTTTGCCGCTGTGTTTGGGTATTGCACTGGCATCTGGCGCACCGCTTTTTTCGGGCATCATTGCTGGTGTTGTAGGTGGCATTGTTATTGGGTCAGTTAGCGGCTCATCGCTGGGTGTGAGCGGCCCTGCTGCAGGTCTTACTATTATTGTTTTGGGTGCCATACAAAGCACTGGCTCGTATCCGTCTTTTTTGATGGCAGTGGTGTTGGCAGGTGTTTTTCAGATTTTGCTCTCTATTGTGGGGGCTGGTCGCATTGCTTTTTATTTTCCGTCTTCGGTCATTAAGGGTATGCTGGCGGCTATCGGTATTATTATCGTTCTCAAACAACTACCGCACGCTTTTGGCTATGACAAAGATCCCGAGGGCGATTTAGAATTTATACAACCCGACGGCCAAAATACTTTTTCAGAGCTTTTTAATGTATCTAAGTATATCAACGAAAGCGCATTACTCATCGGCTTGGTATGTTTGGGCGTGCTGATATTGTGGGAACGGCCTTTTTTCAAAAAAATAAAAGGTCTGAGTGCTATTCCTGCCTCGCTGGTATGCGTTTGTCTGGGTATTGGCCTAAATCAAATACTACCTGCCGAAATACGTTTGGGCGGCGAACACCTTGTAAATCTGCCAATAAGCCAGTCGTTTGATGAGTTTAAAAGTTTTTTTACAAGCCCAAATTGGTCGGCAATTAACAACCCCGTGGTTTGGCAAACGGCGGTGGTGTTGGCAGTGGTAGCCAGTCTCGAAACCCTGCTTTGTGTAGAGGCTACCGATAAACTCGACCCCGAAAAAAACATTACACCCACCAACCGAGAGCTATTGGCACAGGGAATTGGCAACATAGTATCGGGGCTTATTGGTGGCTTGCCAGTTACACAGGTAGTGGTGCGGAGTTCGGCCAACATCAATGCAGGGGGCAGCACTAAATATTCTACTATTTTTCATGGCTTACTACTTTTGGTTTGCGTTGCGTTTTTGCCAACCCTTCTCAACAAAATTCCATTGGCTGCACTGGCTGCCGTCCTGATAACGGTCGGCTATAAATTGGCTAAACCGAGCCTATTTAAGGAGATGTTTGAAGAAGGGCAAAACCAATTTATACCATTTTTTGTTACAGTTCTGGCCATTGTCTTTACAGACCTATTGAAAGGTATTGCTTTGGGATTGGTTATTGGTCTTATTTATGTTGTTTATACTAATTTTCGATCGTCTATTTCGGTGTTACGAGAAGGAAAAAGTATGATTATAAAACTTAATAAAGATGTGTTTTTTTATAATCGGGCTGACTTAATAAAGGTTTTGGCCGATGTCGAAAGTGGTGAAACTGTCTATATTGATGGCTCAAGTGCTGATTTTATTGACTATGATATTTATATGACCATTCAAGATTTTGAACAAAATGCCAAAAACAATAATATTAAAGTAGAACAAAACGGAATATCTCGTAGAAAAATAAACTATCGTAAAAAAAATGCAATCATACCAAAAACTACTACTAACTAACAAACTCTGGGCAGCCGAAAAGCTAAATCTCGACCCTACTTATTTTGAAAACTTGGCCGCCACTCAAACTCCAGAGTTTTTATGGATAGGCTGCGCCGACAGCCGTGTACCCGCCGACCAAGTAACTGGCACACAACCTGGCGAGATTTTTGTGCATCGCAACGTAGCCAATTTGGTTGTACATACCGACCTAAATATGCTCTCTGTACTGCAATATGCAGTAGAAGTGCTAAAAGTAAAACATATATTGGTGGTAGGCCATTACAACTGTGGAGGTGTAAAAGCCGCTATGACCAATAACGACTACGGCCTCATAAACAAATGGCTGCGCAACATCAAAGACGTGTATGTAAAAAATAAGCCCGAATTAGAAGCAATCAACGACGACCACCAGCGATTTGACCGTATGGTAGAACTAAATGTGGCCGAACAAGTCAGAAATTTAGCCCAAACCACCATAGTACAAAAAGCGTGGGCCAATAGCGAATACCCACACATACACGGCTGGGTATTTGACCTAAACACTGGCCTGATTAAGACAATACTTGAAATAGAACCTCGTGAGTTTGGCGAAATTGACGCTATTTATAAATATAATCTGTAAAACTTAAACTATTTAGGACTTACATAAGACTAATATGGTGTTTTGGTTTTGATAACTTACTGATTAACAATATTCTATTTAACTCACGACTCCTTAATGTTATTCAAATATCAAACCCTATTTTCAGCCACAATAATGACCACTGTGGCCGAAAATAGGGTCATTCTTTCTTCACAAACACTATCTGACTCTTGTCGGCCTTGGTTACTTTCTTGAAAAAATCAGATACTTCGGCATATTGATTGGCCGAGTACACACCCTTGGGCATGAGCATCTTGCGAAAATATAGCACTTTGTCATCGGCAACGACTGTGCTGATTTCGTAAGTGCCAAACTTAGTCTCGATTTTGAGAGACGAGGGGGCATATTCGACTTTAAAATTGGTTGGAATCAAGACGGCAACTGTATCTATGTCCAAAAAGCCCATTTTCCACTCTAAGTCGTTTTTTCGGTTTAAGTTTGGAGGTAGTATAAGAGACCACGTTGTCATCAGGTTTGGGTTTATAAACATTCTGTTGCCACTTTTGGCGGCCACTTGTCGCACCGTCAAATCAAGATTTTCGTTGAGTGTCGGTATCTTCTCTTTTTTTTGTTTGTAGTCAAAACTGTTGATTTCAAAACTGGGCAATTTAATCCGTTTATAGAGCCACTCTTTCTGGTCTGTCGGGCTTAGTTCTACCACTTGGCTGCGGTTGTCTTGTTGTAGGCCACTATACTGGGTTTTGATGACAGCCATTCCATTACCTGTTTCATCTATTTTTATGATAATATTTCTAAATTGCCTGTTGTCGGTTGGTTTGTAGCTGGCCGTTCTGACGAGCTTGCCACCTGCGGGCGTGAGCAGCAGTGCGTGGCGGTCGCCAGTGAAGTCGCCCAAATAGCCAAACGAGTTAGTTTGGCTCGTACACTCCAACCAAATACTATCTTTGGATTGAGGCACACACAAAATAACATGGTTGAAGTTGGACATTGGAAAATCAAGAAATTGGTCGGGTTCGTTGGCATCTACCAACGCCTGAAAAGCCTCAATACCAGCAACTTTGAGTAAGGCTTTGGTATAATTGGAGAGTGCCTTACAGTCGCCGTAGCCTTTGTCGGCAACGGTCTGAGCTTCAAAAGTTTGCCAACCACCAATACCCAACTGAATACTCACATACCGTGTACGGGCTTGCAAATACTCGTAGATTTTCTTGATTTTTTGTTGCGTACTATTTGTGTTTTGGGTCAATTCCAGCACTTCACTCACTACGTTTTGGGGTAGTACGTCTCTGTCTTTGTTCAAATCATAATGAAACTGCCCCAATTCTTTCCATGTTTTCATGCTTCCTCTGCGGTCTTCTATTTCAAACACCGTGGGTGCCGTAATGACACCCGCCCCCATTGTAGCCCACGATGGCGACATAGCTTCGAGGGTAGTTACCTTTTTGTTGGCCAATGCCCACATATAGAGTTCGCTATCGTTGCCGATGGTTACTATTTTTGGCTCGGGCATACCGCTCAATAGCTTAAACCTCAATTTGTTAGACTTAGGAGAATAAACTGAGAACATTGATTTTTCGATAGACGTATTGCGTTCTCGTTCAGGAAACCAACTTGGATAAAACATAAGATTGGTCGTTCTGACTTCATAACTCACCTCAACGGTGTAAGGATAGAGCGAGTATTTTAGGTCGGCATATTTGATTTTATTGTCTTCAAACAATGAAAAATCTGACACATAATCTACATCGCTAATATCGGTACGTTTCATGCGTTTTACTTGTTTGCCAGTGGCATCATAAACCACGGCCTCCATGTCTATAATTTTGACGTGTTTGTCATGAAAAACACTTACTGTGGCATTGTTTTGGCCACGGCTGTCCAGAACAGTCGTAACCGAATGTACTTTGTGGAGCGCATAACCCGTTTCGGCTACTGTAAAAATTTCTTCATAAAGCCGCACCACTGAGTGAGCATTTTGTTTGAGCGAATCGGCGATAGCTGCCACTGGATAGTTTTGGGCAATGGTCAAAGTCATGGACACAACCCAAAATACAGCAACGAGAGTATAAGATTTGAGCATTGAGAATTGATATATTTTGGGGTTTGTATATGGAACTCAAAAAACTGTATGGACAACAAAATAACATCTTGAAAATAACGATGATACAAAAGACAACCCGCCTCAAAAATAGTGTGGCTATCGTCTGCTACACTATTTTTTTTTCAAGACCATCAATTCAGCTTGTTTGGCTACAACTTTGTCGTAAAACTCTCTGAGAAGGTCATATTCTTGGGCTTCAAAAACAGTTCTGTTTATCGTAAAACGAGTACTAATTTTGATGGTATTGTTATCGATTTGAGAAGCATAAACAAACCGACCAGCACCATCAGGAAGAGCAAAAGCTGTGTTTTTGGGTAGTTCTTCTACTTCATATCCCTCTGGCAAAACAAAACTGCCAACATATACATACTCTTGTACTGTACCAAAATTTAAGGGAAAAGCTCTGTTGGTATTTTTGAATGGATTGTTCACCAATCGCCCCGAAACAATAGGATTGAGATAAATCTTAGCTGTTTCTTGCTCTTCGCCCATCAATACATCAAAAGATACTTTTACACTTTCGTTGGTGTTGTCAATAGCACTGATAATAATTTTGTTGATTTGCCAATCACGATTTGCGCTTACTATTTCTTCTTTGTACCTGTCTTTGTTTATCTCAAAGATTTTTTTTCTGAGTTCGGTAGCCGCATAGCCAGCATAACTCTGCGACATATTGCCTTTTAGTTGCATATTTTGTAGAATTTGTAGCGATACAATATGAATTTCAGACTGTTTTTCGGCAGGTTTTAAATCTATCCATTTTGATTTTTTGGCAATGAGCCGCCCCTCTCCATTCAAACAAGCAAACGGAATTGTGCCTATTTTTCTAAATTTATCGGTAGCATCAATCAACACATTTTTACCATTTAGTTCGATATGCGCCACCACGTAGTCAAATTTTGAAAGCAGCGGATAGTCTTTTGAAAATCGACCATTTGAGCGTGTACTAAGTATAACGGGGTTGGCGGGCAGGTCTAAGGCACGTAGCATAGCCACCAGCATCAGGTTGATTTCGGCTACCGAGCCACTTCGACTTTGATAAGCATCTTTGAGGCTTTTGTCCACAAAATAGGTTTCTTTGCCATTGTAGTTCATATTTTTACGCACAAAATCATAAACCGCCGCTACTCGGCTGACCGTATCTGCATAATTGTTTTTGATATTTTCTAAACTATCTTTTAAAAAACCAACCCTCAAAGCACCGCCAAAGTCGCTACTTGTGATGAGTGTTCGATCCAAATCGTCCCATGATTTAGAGTAAGGCCGCCGCCCATCACTGTTTAAATATGTAGCAATTAGCTCAAAATAAACCTTTGAACGATAGTCTTCTATGGTAGTAATGTAAGGCTCTTTTTTGAGTGCAGCTATGTTGGCCACAGCCCAATGGTATTTGATACCCCCAAGCACGGGCAAACTCTCATCAACAACAAACTTATTGATACCCTGAAACAAAATGCGGTATTCAAAGCCTGGTAAAAGGTACAACGTGTAGTCGCTTCTGAGAGTGGGTATGGCTCGCTGAAAGTTCCAGTCTCGAAGATTAAAAACCAAGTCTGACTCAAAAGTATAGGCGTATTCTATCACAGAGCCTTCTCGCACGTTAGGTAGCGTGAATTTTTTTTGGATATATTGATCTGTCTTTTTTTCTTCAAAAATAGCATCTTGGGCCATATCCTGAAACTCACTACCGTTATAAGTACGGCCAGCTATTTTACCAAAATTTTCGTATCGACCTTCGCTCAAATTATAAAATGGAACAATTACATTGGCATAATCTATTCCCTGTCTTTTCAATATTTTTATTCTTGTGTATCGCCTATACTCAACAAAATATCCCCTCGTGTCGCTTTTCGACAAAAAGGCTGTACCCCTATCCTCCAGTACCACTGCCTCAGCAGATGAGTCAGCGGCACAAACGGTCATTGTTAGCTCTTCGGGCTTTACCTTGCCCAACTCACCTATCTGAGCAAGCGCATATTGGGCAATACCAATGGTCATCAAAAACACAAGAACGATTTTAGACATATACGTTACATTTTTTATTTCTTTTTTAGTACGATTTGTGTGGCATGTTTAGCCACTATTTTATCAAAAAATTCACGTAGGTAGGTATATTCTTCGGCATAAAAAACCGTTTTTTTGATAGACAATCTACTCGAAACCTGAATTGTCTGACCATTGGCCTGCCAAGCGCACAAAAACCGTGCTGCACCTTCTGGCAAATTAACAACCTCGTTTTTGGGTAGTTCTTCTACTACATATCCGTCTGGCAATGTAATGTTTACCAAAATATTGTCGTCTATCAATGCTGCAAAATCAACTGGATATTTCCGTTCGGGCATCTGGAATGGATTTTTTTCGTAGCATCCATCTACAAATGGTTTCAAATAAATACGATTACCTGCTACATTTACGCCTTCAGAAGTAGTGAGGTCAAACTTGACCTCAAAAGATTTGTGTAGGCTATCGGCATTGAGTACTTTTATACTTTTGATGTCCCAGTTTGGGTGTTTTTTTCTTAGATTTTCTTCCGTTTTTTCTTTGGTCAATAGTATTGCACTTTTTCGTTCTTCTACGGCTGCGTAGCCATTTTCAGAGTTGTTTATTTGCCCGGTCAGTACTCCCTCATCGTTGAGTTGCAAGTATATCGTAGTCGAAGACACAAAACGCTCGCTGGGATTGACTTCAATCCACTCAGGGGCTTGGTCTTTTTTTAGAACCAACGCCGCATGGTTAAGGCAGCGTTCTGGCAGTACTCCCATTTTTAATAACGGCTCGGTAGCGTCCAAAAACAAATAACCGCCACCCATATCTACGACGGCAATGGTATAATCAAAATTTTTGATTTGCGGGTTGTTAGTTATCAATCGCCCGTTGGCTCTGGTACTCAAAATGGCTGGATAAACGGGTAATTTTAATTTTTTGAGAAGGCCCACCAACATCAGATTGACATCGGTAACGTTACCCGAATGTTGTTCAAATATTTTTTGGGGGTTGTCAGATGTAAAAATACTCTCTTCTTTATTCCACCGTACTTGGCTCTGTACGAGGTTTATAGCCATTCTAATTTTTTGAATGGTGTCGCTCTCTACCAACATTTTGCCCAAATATCCGTCAAGAAATGTTATTTTGCCAATCTGTTCACCAAAGTCTTCATATCTCCAGAGTGTTGTGTTGATGGCTTTTATTGTGTTTGAAAAACTTTTGTACACCTGCCCAACGATTGCATAACTTGCCAGCTCAAATGTGATTTTAGATACATAGTCGTCGATAGTAGTGATGTAGGCTTCGTTTCTGATAGCTGGGGCATTACGAACGGCAAACTCATAGTCGGTAGCCGTGATGTTTTCGGTATCTGTCCCGATTGTAAGCGTCATGTTGCTTTTTTCTTGTTTACTAACAGCAAACGGCTCGTACCCTTGTGCATTGAGGCTATATCTAAAATATTGCGGCACCCTGACTTTATACTGACTCCAGAGTGTCGGAATACTGGTCTGGAATGTCCAGGTTTTGATGGTATAATAGTCGGAGGCGATGGTGTATGTGTATTCGATCACCGAGCCCTCCTTGACGTTGGGCATGGTAAACTTTCGATTGAAGTACGTTTTGCTTTTTTGCTCCTCAAAAACGGCATCTTTTGCAAGTTTGTCTTCGGTTATTTCTCCATCGACCAAGTTATAGGTTACCGCTCTGAATGCTACAATATCTTCTCTATTAAGCATTTCTCTTTGGTAGCCAATATTGGCCGAAGCCCATTCAAATCCCGATTTTTTGAGAATTTTGATGCGGATTGTATAGTCAAAATATAATTTGAATCGGTTCCCAGACACGTCAAAACACGTTTCGCCGTATTCGCCGATAACGTAAGCATCTGCGCTGGAGTCTATGGGGCATCGTGAGGTTTTGAGTTCTTCGAGCGATACTTTACCAAATTTCAAGTTTTGAGCCAAAACCGTAGTTGCCACACACACAACTATGAGCAAAAGAAAACTATATTTCATTGACGATAAAGCTAAATGGTTTGTAACAATCAAATCTACCAAAAAAATATAATTTTTTTGGTAGATTAATAAAACTTTTCCTCGTACTGTCGGATATTTCCACTCGATAGTTTGCAAATACCAATTACTGTCGATGCTACCAAGTACTGATTTGCATTGAAAAACCACGAAAATTTACCATTTTGCAGCCCTATTTTCAAAAGTAATACAAGACAACTTTGATTTGAAAGCCCTATTACTGCCACGAAGTTTGGGGCGGTGTAGATTGCTCGGTATTTGCGATTAAACAAACGAATTTTAAACAAAATGAATTTTCAAGTAAACCGTATCATTGATAATCTGACAGAAACCTTTGAAGGAATGCCTTGGCATGGCAATTCGCTCAAAGATTTGCTGGCAAATGTAGATACAAAAACGGCTTTTTATCGCCCTCTTGAACGTAAACATAATATTGCAGAATTGTTGGCTCATATCTTGGTTTGGCGGCAATTTGTGATAGAAATATTAGACAACAATTACGACTTCGATATTGACATCGACTCTATGGCCGACTTTCCAGAAGTACCTGAAAGTGAAATAATTTGGCAAGAATTATTATCTCAACTTATCGACAATCAAGCGTATATTATAAATAAACTCGGGGCTTTTTCAGATGACGATTTAGACAAAGACGTACCAAACAAACCCTACACTTTTCGCTATTTGTTTGAGGGCATAATCTACCACGATATTTATCATGGTGGACAAATTGGGCTTATTAAATCTGCCTATATCGAAACTCAATTTATGAACGAAGAAATAAGAAAACTACCTATTTTTAAAGCAATAAAATTGTGAAAACTAAGATTTGTGAACTCTGTAAAATTGAGGCAACTACCTTGTTTCGAGTACAGATAGCAAAGGGAAAAACGTGGATTTTTGTTTGTGAGACTTGCTGCAATAGCATCAGAAAACAACCTAACTACCGCTATGGTGGTACTTGGAAAGGTTAGAGGCATTGATTAATTAAAAATATTTAAAGAATGGCAAGACATATTAGAAATTACGATAGTCCTTGAAAGTTACTACGAAGCGAACACCAAGAATAACGTAATTTTTACTAAATTTGCAATCAAACCAAAAATTCTGTTGTATTATGTCCAATTTTTTGACACTTTATTTAGGAACACTCAAACGAGTTGTAGCCACACTCTTACTGTCTCCTTTTGATTCTCAAAAACGCACAAAGCTAAATGAAATATATGCGCTATATTCTCCAAAATCTGACGCTGTTTTGTTTCCAACAGACCCATACATCGTTCCCAAAACAGATATTCTTGAAATAAACGGCAAAGACGAGTGTATTTATGACGGTGTAGATGAGTGTGGATATGGGCATATTACCGAGTTTGAACTCAAAGCAATATGCCAGATTGTGGCAAAGTATAAACCTAAAAACGTTTTTGAAATAGGCACTTTTCAAGGTCGTACAACGCTCAATATGGCCCTCAATGCGCCACAGTCAAAAGTTTATACATTGGACTTGCCCGCAAGTGGCTTGGACGATGTCAAATCAAAGGTCGAGGCAGGTGAGATTGCGTACATAGACAAGCAGGTGTCTGGCGAGAGATTTATCGGAAAAGCGGCCGCTCAACAAATACAGCAACTATTTGGCGATTCGGCTACCTTTGATTTTTCGCCCTACTACAACAGCATAGACCTGATGTTTATAGACGGCTCGCACGCTTACGACTATGTGCTGAACGATACCGAAAAAGCCTTGAAAGTTGTCAAAAAAGGTGGTATTATACTCTGGCACGACTACACAAACTGGGAGGGCGTTAGAGAAGCCATCAACGGTTTGTATAAAAATGATGACAGATTTACCGAAATTAAACACATTGGCGGAACCAGTATCTTGATGATGCGAGTATAGGCGATATTTTATAAATCAAATATTGACCAACTCACTACCTCGCAATATTGGTACGTTATTGTATATATTTTTTTGAAGGCAATACGCAATGTCTTTCTGAATACCCAGCCGCTGCAACCGCCTCACGTGCGACGAGTCTTTGACAAAAGCCATCATATCGTCTTGGGCTTGTTCATACAGTCGCATGGCCATCAAGGCCGGGTCTTCGCCAATTATATACTCGTCTGACAGTGAGGCTACTAATGCCCCCGCAAAAAGTGTGTCTTCCAAATTTGGGCGACCTTTCCAGCCCGCACAAAGCACGAGAACATCGTACTGTTGGTTTTTTAGATAGTTGGTTATCGCACCTAAATTCAAAAAAGCCCCTATTATTACCTTGATGGCGTTTGTCTTGGCCTTGGCAATAGACAGAGTACCGTTAGTGGTGGTCATAGCGATTTTCGCTCCTCTCAGATTGTCGGCCATGTAGCTAAATGGTGAATTGTCGAGTTCGAAGCCTTCTACTTTTTGAGCATCTCGCTCGGCAGCCGCTATATAACCCCGCCGCTGCAAAGCCATACACTCGTCAATAGTAGCCACTGGCAAAATACTCCCAATGCCGTGCGCCAGCCCTGTTACCATGCACGAGGTAGCCCTAAAAATATCGGTAACAACAACAATACTGTGTTCGATTTTGTGTAAATGCAATAATTCGGGAGTCAGACAAACGTCAATAGATTTCATTAAGTGATAAAGTGTAGGTATAATATATCTAAAAAGGACGGCAAAACTACTCATAATTTTGGTTTTTGCCATTTCTCAATATAGAAAGTTATGCCAGCCGTAAACAAACAAGACAATCGATTGATGGTTTGCACTTGACGAAAGTTGTCGGCAGAACCAAAAAGATAGGTGTTTGGGACATCAAAAATATTATTGATACCAGCAGAAAAGCGTAGCTTCATATTTATAGAAAACCAATACGCACCTTTAAAAACTCGTTTTTTATCCTTTTTTCTATAAATATTTAGTATCTCTGATGCTCTTCTGAGGTCTATGTCCTTACATACTTGATCCATATCCCGTGAAGACACAGGCCGTGGAAAACACTTTCAAAATCGTAAAGTATCAATGCGGTTTCTGATAACGAAGAAGGGATTAAAGAAGTTTTAAAAAAGGGAGATTAGAAACACGACTGTGTCTGCAATCACAACTGTTCGTTTAACGGTCAATGCCCCTTTTTTGGAATTACTTTTAATCTTATGTTGTCGGCTCGGCTACCCTACTATCGCCACGAAACAGTGTCGGTCAGTTTCATTACGAAAATAATTAAAGGCCATTTACATTCATTGTTCGCACGTGTCAAATGTTGTGAGTCCCAAAATAAAAAATGCTTGCAGATGCGTTAGCACCTACAAGCACAAATTTATCTCTTGCAGAAAATAAAAATCTACACTCCTTACAAGAGTGATTGCGACTTAATCATGCTGCTACCGCAAGCATTGCTTTACATTCAGTTGCACATTTGCGACAAGCATCAGCACATGCTTTGCAATGTTTCATGTCAGAATGTTTTGCACATTCAGTTGCACAAGCATTACAAGCGTCTTCGCATTTTTTGCAAAGAGCATCAAGGTTTGCACTGGTTTTACTTGCAGCAACTAAAGCGTGGCAAGCATCGGCACAAGCCGTGCAAAGTTTTACGGAATTTTCCATTCCTGCCATGCCTTTGTTTTTCGTTGAACAAGTTTTACATGCATCTGCACATGCTATGCAAGCATCAATACAGCTTTGATTTTTTTTATTTTCCATAATGATATAGATTTATGTTGTAACTGAATTGTTACGACAACACAAAGGTTATACCTGTCGATGCCTCAAACCTTACACAATTAACAATAAGAGTTGCATCATTCACACATTCGGGAGGGAGTAGCAAAATTTTTTTTTAACAACTTTTTCGTCAAACGCAGTGCGCCAAATGATATTGTTTGGCTTATCGCGCTCAAAGCCAATGCAACATACTTTCTATGAATTGAATATTTAGCTTTGAAAAATAATCTACGCCATTGATATTTTGCTTTTAGCAATACGCAACGGCAATCTTAAAGTCATCAGGTAGCCGTCCACCAGAAAGTCAAAGGTCAAGCACGTATTTTTTGTCTATGTCCGATTTAGATTTTGTGTTGGCATCATTAAATATTACGATACTACACTTATCGTCAAAAATATTTGTTCAATGCTCGTCCGTTTCCAGTTAGCAGTGTCCACAACGGTTGCCAATAAAAGTTTGCTCAGATACGACCGAAAATAATATATAATTTGTTTCGTGCTGTGTACCCGCACATACCTACGCAAAGTTCTGTCTTGCAAAGACATAGGCCACAAAAAA
The DNA here is from genome assembly GCA_043777595.1 of Spirosomataceae bacterium. Lineage (GTDB taxonomy): Bacteria > Bacteroidota > Bacteroidia > Cytophagales > Spirosomataceae > JAYVJH01. Next base: position 29,569 of record JAYWHT010000037.1, on the reverse strand, counting down.
CTGTGAGGTCATTGCTGAGTACTCTACTTTGCCTGTACAAACCTTTATGTATTTTATTCTAAATGGACTGCTCACAGAGTTCGTAGTTTGCCGTTGGGTCTTTTTTCCAAGTAGGTTTTATTTGAGACATACTACTTACACAAATCGTTTGTATTGTATTAGCATCACACCAAAAATAAACCAAGTTTGGGTTTTTTCTTACGTCCAAATATTTTAGTTTATTGCCCTCTACCACAAAATCAGCAAGTAGTGTATTGTTACTAACGTTTATTTTTTCAATCTGGTTATTGCTAAATCCAAAACGCTCCAATTTTATGTTGTTTTCGACAGACAATTCTTTTAGTTGGTTGTCTGACACGTACAAATAGTACAGTTCTCGATTATTGCTCACATCTATTGATTGAAGTTGATTTTTATAAATATTTAACATTCTCAGATTAGGGGCTTTGTTGAGGTCTATTTCTTTTAATTTATTCTTGACAGCCTCAAGTTGCAACAGTTCATTTTGCTGGCCAAGAATGAGTGAAGTGAGTTGATTTTCGCTACATTCTAAATAATATAAGTGGTCATTTTTGCTCACGTCCAAACTCGTTAGTTTGTTGTTATACAGTCCCAATGCGCCCAAAATTTTATTTTTACTTACATCAATAGTCGTTAATTGATTATCAGAAAGATACAAATGTTCTAATCTAAGATTTTTTGATAAATCTACTTCGGCCAAATAATTATAATCTGCAAACAAATATTCTATATTTTCAAAGGCTTCGATACCTTGCAAAGTGGTAATACCTAACCCTCTCAGCTCTAACCGAGTAACGTTCTTGGCATTTAGTTTGAGTAGTTTTCCATCTTGTTTGTCGTCAATTTTGAGTTCGATTAGTTTATTTTCAAAATTAACATCAGGCACTAACACATAGCTACTGTCTTGTGCGGGTATTTTTGTGCGAGTTCCAAGCTCTGGGTAGGTTTGAATAGTGGGGTTTATTTTTTCTAATTTACCACAACCTAAAATCAAGCCTAATAAACTGATAAGCAAATAGTTATTACTTTTCATAGCCTTATATTTATCTGTAAAATTACACAAGTTTATATTTAATTCCCGTACTCACTTACATTTATTTTATACTAACCGTTTGCTAAATGAATGTCAGATTTAGCATTTTTTTGAAAGTTGCCAAATCTCAAACCAGCACCGACTTCACGACCTTGCCATGAACGTCAGTAAGCCGATAGCGGCGACCCTGGAACTTGAAAGTAAGCTGCTCGTGGTCGAGGCCAAGTAAGTGCATGACCGTAGCCTGAAAGTCATGCACATGAACTGGATCTTTGACTACATTATAACCAAAGTCGTCGGTTTGCCCCAACACAAACCCTTTTTTGACACCTGCACCAGCCATAAAAATCGTAAAACTACGTGGGTGATGGTCTCGACCATAATCGTCTCGGGTGAGTTTGCCTTGTGAGTACGCCCCTCGACCAAACTCTCCACCCCAAATCACGAGCGTGTCGTCCAATAGTCCACGCTGTTTCAAGTCCAAAATCAATGCCGCTGAAGGTTGATCTACCGACTTGGTCATGGTCTGTATGTCTTGTGGCAAATTGCCGTGCTGGTCCCAACCTTGGTGGTATAGTTGGATAAACTTAACACCTTTTTCGGCTAATTTTCGGGCCAATAAGCAATTAGCGGCAAACGTACCTGGTTTTCGAGAATCTGGGCCGTACATTTCAAAAACAGAATTGGGTTCTTTTGAAATATCCAATGTTTCGGGTACGGCTGTTTGCATTCTGTATGCCATTTCGTATTGCGCCATGCGGCTATTTATTTCAGGGTCAAGCACTTGCTTAAACTGGTCTTGGTGCATTTTGGCCAAATAGTCCAACATTCGGCGGCGGCTGGTTTTGTCTATACCAGGTGGATTGGCCAAATAAAAAACAGGATCTGGCCCCGACCGAAACACTACTCCTTGATTGGTAGAAGGCAAGAAACCATTACTCCAGAGTTTGGCATAAAGTGGCTGGTCGCCACCTCTACCTTTGGAGAGTAGCACCACAAAACTCGGTAGATTTTGATTGTCAGAGCCTAAACCATAACTCACCCACGACCCAAACGAAGGCCGCCCGCCTTGCTGGCTACCTGTCTGAAAAAACGTAATGGCGGGGTCGTGGTTGATGGCTTCGGTGTGCATCGACCGTATAAAAGTCGATTCGTTGGTTATTTTAGAAATATATGGTAAAATCTCGCTCAACCACATTTGGCTCTGGCCGTGTTGCTGAAACTTGAACTTGGAGGCCGCCAACGGAAAACTACTTTGCCCCGAGGTCATACCTGTTAGTCGTTGGCCTTTACGAACAGACTCGGGGAGGTCTTGCCCCCACATTTTTTCGAGCATCGGTTTGTAGTCAAACAAGTCTAATTGCGACGGCGCACCGCTTTGATGTAAGTAAATAACCCGCTTGACTTTGGGCGCAAAATGTGGCTTACCCAGTACGTGGTCATTGGCCGCCTGCGCTGTATCTGGGTTGATGATAGACGATAAGGCCGCCGCACCCAATCCCAAACTGGCTTGCGACAAAAACGACCTACGGCTCAGTTGGTCGTGCGTGGCTTGTTCTATTTCTTCAAATGCTGTCATTGTAGTACTAAGTTTTGAAATTAGAATACAATTTTACTCAAAAACTACTTATAAAACAGGCTTCCGTCTAAAAAATACAAAGCCATTTTCTTCTTTTATCAACTCCAGATTAGCATTGTAGCGGTAGTCGCTGGCACGGTCGAGGCGAGTTACCAAATAAGTCGGTTTGTCCACGGGGCCGTTTATCAACCAATTTTCATTACTGGCTTCGGGGCGTGTGTTGAGTGGCTTCCGAAAATAAAACAGAGGTGCATAGCTTTTGTAACCAATGGCCGCTACATAAACATCTTGCCCTCGCTTGGACTCATAAAAATCAATGACCGTTCGCTGCGAGTAGCCCTCAACTTTGGGAACAACTACGGCAGTATAAACCCACATACAAGCCGCCGTTGATAGAAATAATATTCTAACGGCCAATAGCTTTCTTTTGTTCCAAACGATTGATATACAGATAATTATTACAAAATAAACAACTCCGATAGCCCACTCCCAACCAGCCCATTCGATGGGTGCTTGGAGGTTGGCCATGGCAAAATCATCATTGATATACGCCGCAAAATAGGACGGATACATACAAACCAAGGGATAGACCGTTAAGACTGCCGACATCAAAAAGCCAATAAGCAACAACAAAACCGTAGCCCAGCGTGGCCACTGAAACTCACCTTTGAGCCAGCGATACAAATACAAAGCCGCCAAAAACGACAACGGAAAATAAGCCATAGACGAATAGTGAACGATTTTGGTTTTGATTAACGAGAAAACAACCATCACGGTCCAGAACAAGGCCAGCATAAATTTGGTCATGAGTTGTTGCTGCTCCATGGTCTGTGTCTGTTCCATGGTCTGTGTCTTCACAGACCCACTACCCATGACTAACGACCAACGACTAACGACTATTTTTAGAGCAATGACCGAAATAGGAAAACAACCTAATAACACTACCACAAAATGATAATAAATCGGCTCGCCATGGTCGGCTTCGGAGGTGGCCATGAGGCGATAGAGATAGCTCACAAAGTCAAGAAAAGTCTGCCACGAGCTTTCATAAATTAGCAAAGCAACCCAACCCAAACTAATAATACCAGCCGTAAAGCTGTAAACCAATAAGTTTTTGAGCGTAATAACAGGCTTAAAACTATTAAAAGCCCATACAACACCAAGCACGATAGTTGGAATACCTACGCCGACGGGGCCTTTTGTCCAGACGGCCAAGCCTGCGAAGAGACCAGCGAGAAGACATAGTTTTGATGTATGATGTGTGATGTATGATGTGGGTTGCTGAGTTGCTTCACTATCTTTGAACCCAGAGTTATAAACAGATTGATACAAAAACCAGACACTCAAAAACATAAAATAGTTGAAAAGTGGGTCGATGATACCAGATTTGAAATACAAATGCGGCGTAAAAGAACCCAAATAAGCCAAAGCCCACAAAAATCCGAAGCGAGCATTGAAGAGCCGTTTGCCGATATAAAAAAAAGTGAGCAACGTAACCACGCCCACCACGGCATTAGGAAAGCGTGCAGCAAATTCATTGACACCAAAAACCGACATTGAGGCGGCTTGTAGCCAGATAAAGAGCGGTGGTTTTTCCCAAAATGGCTGAAAGTCAATCTGTACTCGTAGATAATTGCCAGTTAGGAGCATTTCTCTGGCCGATTCTGCAAAATTGATTTCGTCCCAGTCAAACAAGTGTACATTACCTAAGTTGGGAATAAAAAACAAGATAGCCAGCAGAGCTACAAAGATGGGGTTTTCGAGTATTTTGTTGGAAGCGAAGCCTTCGCTTTGAGCGAAGGCTTCGCTAAAAAAGCCTTTTTTCATGCCATTTTTTGGGGTTGTTGTTCCAATAATTATTCAAAAAATAATCTAAAAATAAAGTCGTTATTGTGCCGAGTATTGATCCAAAAAATACATCGGTCATAAAATGTTGAAACAAATACATTCTCGAATAACCTACGGCTATGGCCGGTAAAAGCCAGAGTGGTTTGAGGTATTTGTTGTTTGTAAAAATAGCCAACATCACAAACAACGCAAAAGCCGAAGTAGTGTGGCCAGACGGAAAACTATGCGCCTGCGCCAGTTCAATGCCTTGAACGGTATGAAAGTACTGAGTCATTGACCCAAAATAAGCCGATGGGCGAGGCATGTCAAACAGATTTTTGAGTAATATTGACAACAACCCCGAAACGGCATAAGTACTCAATATCAAAATGGCTTTGCAATAAGAAAAAACCAAAAACAGTAGCCCAACCAACACACAAAACCGCCCATCGCCCAAGAATGTGGCGTACTCAAAAAACCAATCGGCAGCTATAGAATAATGTTGATTGATGTATGAAATAATAAACGACTGGCGGTATAAAATTTGCAAGATACCCGTAACTGATAGCAATAAAAGGTAAGGAATCAGAAAATAACGTTGTGCTTTGAGGTGGTTGAGTGGGTTTTTCACGATTAAAAAATACTATACGAACCAATCTGACTTATAAAATTGGGCACAGCACTCGGCACAAGAATAGCCATAAAAACCAAACCAAACAACGAGCCATAAAGGTGGGCATCGTGGCCGATATTGTCCATGCCTCGTTTGGCCTGAATGTACGAATAACCCAAATAAAGCAACCCAAAAATAAACCCAGGAATACATATCATAAAGTACAAGCAAACATCGTTGAGGGGCGCAATTAAAATAAAACCAAACAACAACGACGACACCCCACCCGACGCACCCAAGGCTGCATAGCCATAGTTATTGCGGTTTTTGAGGTAACTCGGCACGTCTGACGCAACGATACCGAGCAAATAAAAAGCCAAGTAGCAGACCCAACCAAGTGTTTGCCCAAAGATGGCTATCAGCGTGTTTTCGATGGCTTCACCAAAAAAATAGAGTGTTAGCATATTAAAAATCAAGTGATTCCAGTCGCTATGCACAAACCCAGAAGTAAGTAGTCGGTGATATTCGTTGTGGTTTTTAATATGTCTGGGACTCATAATGAGCCGATTGAGCAGCGAAGCATCTCGCCAAGCATACCAACTGACACCCGTTGTGAGAGCTATAATAACGACTGTTAAAGACATAATTTTGAATGACGATTTACGATTTTTGATTTACGAATTACTAACAACCCATGACTGATGACCATTGACCCATGACCAACTTATTGTAAAATTTCGATTTCAAATATCAGTGGTGCGAAGGGCGGAATCGTTGGGCTACTGCCATTGGCACCATAACCAATAGCCGACGGAAAGATAATGGTTGCTTTTTCGCCTATTCGCATTTTACTGATGCCTTCCTCAAAACCTTTGATGGTACTGCCACTTCCCAAAACGACCGACAATGTACCTGCATCGAACTGCGACTCGTTGAGTAGCTTGCCCGCATAGCTCAACCTAACCGTTTGGCCATTGGCTACCATGGCTTTGGTGTTGGTCAGGGTTTTGATGACTCTTAGACCCGAGGCCGTTGTTTCTGGTATAAATTTTCTGGCGGCAGAGTCGGGCAATGATGCTTTTTTTCTGGCAATATAGTCAGTTATTTGCTGGTCTTCTGTTCTGATATTGACAATTTCCATATCGACCCCAATAGCCGAATATGCGGGTACAGTTGAGCTTGTTTGTGGGCCATAAGCAAGGGTATTGGGCATGAGCAAAATGATACGCTCGCCTTTTTTCATAAACGTAAAGGCTTCTTCCATACCCAAAAGCAAGGTTTTACCCGTGTAAGCAAATCCAAGTGTAATTTCCTTGCCTTTGGTTCTGTCTGAGCTATCGAGTACAAAGCCATCGGTTACTCTAAACAATTTGTAGTGAAGTCTTATTTCTTCGCCAATGGTTGGCTTTGCGCCAGAGCTGTTTTGAGTAACATATTGGTAACGTAAGCCCGAAGCTGTTTTTGTTACGTTTAAGAGTTTTTTGTCGGCAATATATTTGTCAATCGCTGTTTGATTATCGACAAGGGCGTTTTCGGCGGTATTGTCGATGGGTGTTTTGTTGCAAGACCAAAACAATAAACTAAAACAAAAAATGGAAACGAAAGAATAAGTAAATTTCATTTGATTGTGATGGGGATAATTATTTTATAAATCATATAACTTATTGATAATCAACAAAAAATCAGCACGCCGGTACACTCGCACATCGGTACAGCCGTTCGATAAGTTGATTGGCAACACAAAATTACTAAATTTGTCGCATTAACTTACTCATTTATGCTACTTGCAGTTGATATTGGCAATACCGACACTGTTTATGGTGTTTGGATAAATAACGAATGGGCGCACGTGTTTCGTACATCTTCGCTACCCAACGAGCCAGCGGCTCACTACGAAAACCTGCTTCGTAGCGACTTTGAGGCGGCCAAACTATCTATTGGCGACGTACAAACGGTGGTGCTGAGTAGTGTTGTGCCTGCACTTACGCCTACGTCCAAGGCGATGTTGGAGGCGGTGTTTGTCAAAAATATTATAGTTGTTGGGCCTACTATTTTTCCAGAACTAAGTGTCGAGATTGATTACCCCAATCAAATCGGCTCTGACTTGGTGGCCAATGCCGTGGCGGCTTTTACCAAATATAACCGCAACTGTGTAGTGGTGGACTTTGGTACGGCTCTGACGTTTACAGTCGTAACGGGCGAAGGCAAGATTTTGGGTGTAGCCATTGCCCCAGGTCTCAAAACGGCCGTCAAGGCACTGTTCAAAAACACAGCACAACTACCCGAGGTGCCGCTCAAATTGCCAGAGTCGGTTATTGGCAAAAATACCATTCACGCCATTCAGGCAGGTATTTTGATTGGCTACGAAAACATGGTCAGGGGCATGATAACCCGCATCAGACGAGAGTTAGATGGCGACTGCATAGCCATAGCCACTGGTGGGCTATCGTCTATTATTGAGACATTGAGCGGCGAGTTTGTCGAAATCAACCGAAGCCATACACTTGACGGTTTACGGATAATTGGCGAACGGGTGGGGGGACGAAAATAATTATAGATGCCAAATCTTATTGGTTTGTGTTGACTGCGTCTTTATGGACTATTAAGAATATTTAATCAATCAGAACTCTAAGCTGAGATAGATACTGCTTGGTGAGCTTACATTGTTTTTACAATACCTTCCACTTTTTTGCGTTAATTCCCTAAAAATTCTTGTCATGCTCCGATCGTTTTCATTACTGGCCATTGGCCTCTTGCTCACCACTATTTCAGAAGCTCAACTAAGCCGTTTGTTTTATCCCAACGTTACGCTTCGAGCAGAATATATGCCTTCGGCAGACATGGGCAACAAACAAAACTATGGCCTGACTCGTACTACTTTTTTTGGTATGACACCCCTCAACAGTGGCGTACAGGTGGGGTATAGTCTTCGCAAAAAATTTGACATTCAGGCCAATCACTTACTGATGGTAGCCAAATATACGCAGATTAACCCTACAATAAACGATAAACAACTACCAGCCGAAGGCTATAAGTCGGCTACAGTAGGGGCTATATTACTTCATGCAAGTTTTAAGGATAGACTCTGGATTTATGGAGGTGGTTTGGGCATTACCGAAACCAACGAAACGTTTTTTACGCCACAGCCTTTTTTGTGGGGCGGTGCGCTCAGAATGCACATCTTGGGCCTACAAACGCAAGTGGTATATGGCTCGGCGGTGATTTATAACCAACGATTTATGGTTATACCAATGGTAGGTGTAAACAAAAAACTCAACGACCACTGGCGAGCAACTGCCCTACTGCCGTTTTTTGTCAATTTCAACTATCACCCTGCTGGCTGGCTACACTTCGACACTAAGCTGGCCGTAGATGGTTATAGTGGTGGTTTTCAGCAAATTGGGCCAACCGAAAAGCTATTGCGCCGAAGTAATTATCAAGATGTGCGGCTGTCGTTTTCGGCCAATGCCCATTTATTCACCGTTTTTAATGTCTCGCTCGAAGGCGGTATGACGGGTTTTCGGCAACTCAAAACCTTTAACTCCGCCCGTGAAAACCTAACTGCCTCTACGCCAGGTCTTACGCCTTTTGTGGGTGTGAGCGTGCGCTATGTATCGAGCCGCTCGCAGGTATCATCGGCTTTTACTCGCAAACTCGGTTTGGGCGGGGGCAGCGGTGCTGGCGTAAACTGGTAAGGGCTAAGTAGATGCGAGATTTAAGATGTGAGATATGGGTAGCGGTTTATCCATTTATTGTTTTTCTGTTTCTTGTTAAGATTTATAGTTTTGTTTAATAACGATTTTGCAACTACCTTTGCAACGCAATCATCAAGGGGGTGCCTCATAACAACGGGCTGAGATTATACCCTTATCACTTGACCCAGGTAATGCTGGCGTAAGGAAATAAAAGTGCAAAAAACTACATCTTGTCTTTTGGCCATCGCAATGGGAGTATTGCTGTGTATGCCAGCGTTCGCCCAAAACGTCATTGTGGGTAAAATTACCGACACCGAAACCAAAAAACCACTATCGGGAGCTACTGTACTCGTCGAAAACACCTTACAAGGTACAACCTCCGACTTAGCGGGCAATTTTAAATTATCTAACTTAAAATCAGATATTTACAAACTCAAAATTAGCTTTGTGGGCTACGAAACGGTTTTGGTAGATAGCAAATTCGATCTGTTACAAATCAAACTCAAACGTAGTACATTTCAGGCCGATGAGGTAATAGTAAGCGCTACTCGGGCCAATGCTTTATCGGGAATGGCGTTTAGTAGTGTGTCTAAAACGGACATAAATAAACAAAATTTGGGGCAAGACCTGCCTATACTACTCAATTTTCAGCCCTCGCTCGTAACTACGTCTGATGCTGGTGCGGGAGTGGGCTATACGGGACTTCGCATCAGGGGTACAGATGCAACTCGTATCAACGTAACCATCAACGGTATTCCGCTCAACGATGCCGAAAGTCAGGGAGTATATTGGGTCAATATGCCCGACTTTGCTTCGTCTGTAAGTAGCGTACAAATTCAGCGAGGCGTAGGTACATCGACCAATGGAGCAGCCGCTTTTGGTGCAACGGTCAATATTCTGACAAATGAATTTAGAAAAGAGCCTTACGCCGAACTCAACAACTCGTATGGCTCGTTTAATACTTGGAAGCACACAGTCAAAGCAGGGACGGGCTTACTAAAAAATAAATTTACGGTCGATGCACGGCTTTCAAAACTCAGTTCCAATGGTTTTATCGACCGTGCTACCTCAGACTTACGCTCGTTTTATGTGTCGGGTGGTTATTTTGGAAAACGTAGTTTTGTGCGTCTCAATGTGTTTTCGGGTAAAGAAAAAACATACCAAGCCTGGGAGGGAGTCCCCGAAGCACGCCTCCACAACGACCGTGACGGTATGCTGGCTTATATTGACCGAAATTACCTCAACGAACGAGATGCCAGTAATTTACTGAACTCAAACAGCCGAACCTATAACTTGTATCTCTATGACAATCAGACTGATAACTATCGTCAAGATCATTATCAGTTGATTTCTTCGCATACCCTTAACCCTAACTGGACACTCAACGCCAATGCTTTTTTGGTGCGAGGACGAGGGTATTATGAGCAATTCAAGGACGAAGACAAACTATCTAAATACAAACTACCCGATGTGGTGATTGGCTCAACGAGCATCGAAAAGTCGGATATAGTCAGACGGCGATGGTTAGACAATTATTTTTATGGCACAACGTTTTCATTAGACTATAACAGTTTCAATAAAATAAAAGCCAACCTCGGCGGCGGCTGGAACCAGTACGATGGCAAGCATTTTGGAGAAGTTATTTCGGGTAAATACGTCAGCGCAACCAACCTTGGAAAACATTACTACGACAGCGAGGGCAAGAAAACCGACTTTAATTTGTACGGAAAAATCTATTATTCGCTCTCGGACAAACTCACAGGTTTTGCGGACGTACAGGTCAGAAAAGTAGATTTCAATATCAAGGGCGACGATAACCAGCAACGCCAACAGTTACACGATGTTAGTTACTCGTTTGTCAATCCCAAACTTGGCCTCACCTATTTACTGTCAGACCAAAGCTCGGCGTACTTGTCGTTTAGTGTGGCCAATCGTGAGCCAAATCGAGACGATTTTACAGAGTCTAACAAAACAATACCGCTCAATCCCGAAACATTGTACGACCTCGAAGCTGGTTATAAATTTCAAAATAGTCGCTTTGCAGGCTCAGTTGGTGCTTATTTGATGAACTACAAAAACCAACTGGTACTCACAGGGCAGCTCAACGACGTAGGTAATGGCATTAGGGTAAATGTACCAAAAAGCTACCGAGCAGGTGTGGAGTTGGAAAGTGCTTTTTTATTGACCAAAACCCTAAAATGGAACGCCAACGCCACACTAAGCCAAAACAAAATCAATGATTTTACAGAATACGTGATTGATTATGACGACCCAAATGGCGGCTACCAGACCATCGCTCATGGCAGTAGCGATATAGCTTTTTCGCCCAATGTCATCGGGGGTAGTCAGTTAGTTTGGACGGCTACCAAAAACTTAGAATTAGCCTTATTGTCAAAATATGTAGGTCGGCAGTTTTTGGACAACACCAGCAGCAGAAACCGCCAACTCAATGCTTATTTCACAAACGACGTTCGGCTGATTTATAATTACAAAAAACTAACAGTAAGTGCATTAGCCAATAATATTTTGAACCAAAAGTACGAATCTAACGGTTATTCGTACAGTTATATTTTTGATAAAAAGACCACAACCGAAAACTTTTATTACCCACAAGCTGGTACTAATTTTTTGGTGAGTTTGGGGGTTAGGTTTTAGGTTGTACAACGTATTTTTTGTGTTTTTAAGCCTGTGTTGTTTGTTGTTCCAAACAAACAACTTCCAGACCAGTGGCCTACTCGACTGTGCCGTAGTATCTTTGTAGCTCAAATGACGATAAAATTGAAAAATAAAAAAATAATTCTGGCCATCAGTGGGAGTATTGCGGCTTACAAAGCAGCTTTTTTGACTCGCCTGTTAGTTAAAGCTGGTGCAGAAGTACAAGTCTTAATGACCGAATCGGCCAAGCAATTTATAACACCGCTTACGCTTACTACACTCTCAAAACGGCCTGTACTGTCTGAAATAGTAAGCGAAAATGCTTGGAACAATCATGTGGAGTTGGGGCTATGGGCCGATGCCTTGATTGTTGCACCAGCCACCGCCACTACGCTATCTAAAATGGCACACGGACTCTGCGACAACATCGTTACGGCTACTTACCTCTCAGCCCGCTGCCCTGTTTTTGTGGCTCCAGCCATGGACTTAGATATGTGGACACACCCCGCAACGCTCCGTAATCTTGATTTATTGAAATCTGACCAAGTAGCGGTTATTCCTGTTGGCTACGGAGAGTTGGCGAGTGGCTTAGTGGGCAACGGCCGCATGGCCGAACCCGAAGAAATCGTTGATTTTGTGAGTGGTTTTTTTGAGAAACAAACAGCCAAAACACAAGACATGACGGGCAAAACTATACTCGTAACAGCAGGCCCAACCTACGAAGCACTCGATCCAGTGCGGTTTATTGGCAATCGGTCGAGTGGTAAGATGGGATTTGAGATTGTAAACGAACTGATGCAACGGGGCGCAATGGTGCATTTGGTTACGGGGCCAACCAAGCTATCACTTGATTTTGTGCCATCGGTTTCGGTCATACAGGTAGAGTCGGCTCAACAAATGTATGCAGCGGCTACGTCTGTCTTTGAGCAATGCGATGCAGCTATATTGGCCGCCGCCGTAGCCGACTATCGGCCAAAGAATGTTTCTGATATTAAAATAAAGAAAAAGGAAGACGAGATGACACTCGAACTCGAAAAAACACCCGACATAGCTGCCACGCTTGGCCAACTCAAACAACCACACCAGCGCATCGTGGGTTTTGCACTCGAAACCAATAACGAGTTTGAAAACGCCGTCAATAAACTCAAACGTAAAAACTTCGATGCCATCGTACTCAATTCCTTACAAGATACTGGCGCAGGCTTTGGTGGCGATACCAACAAAATAAGTATCATTTCTCAGTCAATGCATGGCACAGACATTCGTTGCCAAAATTTTGAACTAAAATCTAAAAAAGAAGTAGCCAGAGATATTATTGACGCACTTTTGGCATTATTCTAAAAAAATAATGGCTATTTGGTCAGCCACCCGACAATCTGGGTATGATAAGATGCGTTATGTGTGTGAGCTGGTCTTAATTTTTAGTTTGTTCAATATACCACGACCACAAAATTAGCGTTCGACAATGACCGATTTCGGGGTAAATTCTTGCAGCCAATGATTGCCATTTCTTACAAATTTTAAAACTATTGTGCTATGAAAACAGTATTATTTATATTTTCTCAACTTATTTTTTGTATGTCAATATCAGCACAAAACTGGAAACCAACTACGGCTACTGTCGATTTTAAAATTAGAATGTTTGGCCTCGGTGTCAATGGAAACCTAAAAGGACTGTCAGGAACAGTAATATTTGACCCAAATAACCTACCACTAACTAACATCAGCGTTAGCGTAGATGCCAAGACGATTGACACAGACAACTTTCTAAGAAACAAGCATTTGCGAGAAAAAGAAGAGTTTTTTAATGTCAATAAATATCCGACAATTAGCTTAAAATCGACCAAAGTAGAAAAGACTACCAACGGCTACATTGGTTTTTTTGACTTGACAATGAAAGCCACTACCAAAAATATCAAGATTCCGTTTAGCTTTGTTCAGACTGGCAACAAAGGTCAGTTTAAAGGCAGTGCTACCATCAATCGAAACGATTGGAAAGTAGGTGGTAGCTCAATGGGTATGGGCGATGATGTAGTGCTAACCTTACAACTCAATGTGAATCAATGATGGCCCAAAATTTGGAGACCAATACAAAAATTACAGCCGATACCAACCCACAAGAGAATAGTTTTTTTATCGGCTATCTCTCAATTTAACAGTCAGACATTTAGAATAAATAATGTTTTTTTTATTTTAAATGTCTGACTGTTAACCGATTACAATATTTTTCATTATATGTTTTTCACTATTCACTGCTAAACCACTCTAACTATCTAATGAATTTACTAAAAAATATCCCCTTACTTGGCTTTATTTTGATCATCTACAACATTGCGGCACTATCCGGCGATGACAGTCTTAACAAGGTATTGTTTGAAGCCACCCTCATGTCTGGTGGTAAGTTTGTGATGGATTTTGGGCAACTGTTATTGTTTTTGGGCATTGTGTTTTTGGCTGTCGAAGTAATCAAGTCCACCCGAACGGCTAATTCAAGTATTTTAGATCATGGTCTGTCTATCGTTATTTTAATTATTTTTATTGTCGAATTTATCACCGTAGCCAAATGCGGTACTGCCACTTTTTTGATTTTGGCTTTTATGTCATTGGTCGATGTCATTGTGGGCTTTACCGTTACGCTGTCGGCTTCAAAACGAGATGTCAATTACGGAGACAGAAGTTAATTAACAAAAGTGCTGGTAGCCTCATAGACTATCAGCACTTTTGTTGATGAGTATTTATTTTTTTGTTTGCTTACTTTCAAAAGTATATCAATTACTTAACAGCCAATATCTTACCCAATATTTTACCCATTCGCATGGCTTGGTCGAAGTCTCCATCTATTTTTAGACGACCTTGAATAAAAGCCGTCTGTACGTCCAATTTTCCTGCTGCTATTTTCAGCAAGTGTTCTTCATCAATCATAAAAGTAGCACTCACGGCGGCTTCGGTCTTGCCTTGGGTTACCGTGGCTGGAAACTGGCTAATATCCACCGTCCATTCTGAAACCATGTCGCCTTTGACTTTAAACAAAAACACCCCACTTTTGGGTTTGCCGTTGTCGGGCATGGCCGCCAAGAATTTTTTGAGTTGTAAAAATAATTTATCAGAGGCAGGCTTTGCCGCTTTTTTGGTAGGTTTGGCTTTTTCTTTTTTCTTTTGGTGTTCCAATATCGCCGCTTCCAGTTCGTTGGCCGACTCTCTGATGTATTTTGTAAAATTATCTAAGTCGGGCATTGAGTTTACGCACGAAATAGGGCTTACCGTTACCAAGCCGTCATAACTCAAAATGGTGATAATCAGCCCCATACCGTCAATAATTGGTGCCGAACCCATGACAGTCAGCATTTTATGGCCATTGACATACATCGGAATTTTGGGGCCAGGCACGTTGGTAATGGCGACATTGAAAACAGGCTTGTGCATCTCCGAAATCTTAAATTTAGAATACAACCTCGCCGCCTGATTGGCAATACCAAAAGGCACAACTTCGGCCATTTGAGCCAGTGTTTTTGCGCCCATTGCGCCTTGATAGGTTTTGCCTCGATTGGTGTTTTCTTGAATAGCCTCCAAGCGTGCAATCGGGTCAGCGATATTGGTAGCAATTTGTACCATCATGGCCGAAAGCTGGTTGTCATTTTGTGTTGTATCGTCTTTGGCTCTGGTCGAAATTGGCACCATGGCCACCAACGATTTTTCGGGCAGTTTGCCTTTTTCGTCCAAATATCTCCGCAATGCTCCTGCACAAATCGCCAGCATAACATCGTTCATGGTTGTACCCATGGCGTTTTTCAAAACCAATATCCGTTCCAGCGACAGTATGGCAGAGTTCCATTTGCGTCTTGCCGAAATAATGCCATTGAGTGGCGTATTGGGTGCTGTAAATGGCACCGTTGGCAGGTCTGTTTTTTGTATTCTGGTCAAAAACCCTGCTTTCAATGTCGCTTTAATGGTATTTGTAATCAGTTTAGGCAATTTGAGTGGGTCTTTGGCAAAAGACATCGTACTGTTTACAATCAGTGCCAGCTCATTGGGTAGTGGTTGTGGCTTGAATGGTTTTGGTTCAGGAATTGGTCTTTTTTCGGGTGTAAAATCCAAAAATAAACTCATCATTCCAGCCCCACCAACACCATCAACGGCTACGTGGTGCATCTTAGACACTATGGCCACAGAGCCCTTTGGCACTTGCGGAATATTGTCTAAACCTTCAACAAAAGTAATAGACCAGAGCGGACGATTTTGGTCGAGCGGTTCGCTAAAAAACTGTGAAGCATAGCCCCGTAGTTCTTTCCACGAGCCAGGTTTTGGCAGTGCTATATGTCTAATATGCAGGTCAATGTCAAAGTTGGGGTCGTCCACCCAATATGGATAGTCAATACTCATTGGCACATAAACCAACCGCTGGCGCATCTTGGCAAACTGATGAATCCGTGAGTGAACGATGGCTTTGAAGGTTCCAAAATCGAGTGAGCCTTCCAACACTACCACCGAGCCAATGTTCATGGGACTGGTGGGAGTTTCGGTGTATAAAAAAGTAGCGTCTATGCCCGAGACGGCTTGTAAATTATCTTTGACGAGGTTGTCTGTCCATTTATCCATTATTTTCAAGGGGGTTAATTTTGAAGTCCAATCAAAAGTAGTTAATTTTATGGTATTTCAAATTCATTTATTATTCAAAATATACACAATGGCAGTAAATAAAGAAGAAACAGCCTCATTTGTGCTGAGATTGTCGCAAAAAATTTATAGAACTGACGAAGGCGAGCCACAAGTACAATGGCGAGGCAACATCAGGCACGTACAGACAGGCGACGAATCACGGTTTTCGACCTTTGAGAACGCTCGTGAATTTGTGCAAAAAAAATTAGAGGCCATGACCATCAAAGCCATTGAAGACAAACCCGAAGCCGAGCAGAAGGGTATTATTGAACAAAGTTTTGACTTCTGGAAAAAAGTAGCTGCCGTTACCCCAAAATTGGTGATGGACTCCATCAAAGACCCAAAAAAACAAGCGGCACAAATTCAAGAGCAAATTCAGGAACAAATACATCAATTTAGCGACGTCATTGAGCATACTATCGAAGAGCGCAAGTCTGGATTGGACAACTGGTTAGGTGCATCAAAGTCAGATTCCCGCAAGATAGTCGAAATGTTGAGCGAAATGTCGGCACAAATTGTGGCACTCAATCGCAAGGTTGATGAACTGAGTAAACAAAATAAAGCACGAATCAAGTAAATAGTGAATAGTGAAAAATGAATAACTACTAAAATGTTAAGTTTCCGAGGCCACCCGTGTAGATATGAACTGTGAGTATTTGTAATTTACAAAAAATTAAGATTGGATATTGAAGAAAAACATAAAGCGTTATCTAACAAAAACTCCCCCATTGGTGGACGGGGGGCTGTTGTTGTTCAAACGTTGGGTAATTTTGAGGTATGGGTAGAAGGCCAAAAACTCAGTTCCAAAGACTGGGGGCGAGATAAATCGGTACAGTTATTTCAGTTTTTTTTGATGGCTCGCAACCGTAAAGCACTCCACAAAGAACAAATTGTAGATAGACTCTGGGATGACGACTTAGACGATCAAGGTTTTAAGGTGGCACTGCATGGCATCAACAAAGCCCTCGAACCCAACCGCAAAAGCCATGCCGACACCAAGTATTTTCATAGAGTTGGTCAAACATACCAGTTAGATACGTCCGAAATTTGGGTCGATGTCTTTGTGTTTGAGGAATTGGTTTCGTTGGCCAATAGTATTTTATTAGAAAACAAACCGCTGGCTATCAGTACCTATCGCCAAGCGTTGAGTTTGTACAATGGTTCTTTTTTGCCCGATAGGGTTTACGAAGATTGGTCGTGTGATGAGCGAGAGCGGTTGCAGTTGATGTACTTGGGGGCTATCATTACGCTGGCCGAGCTGTTGCTCAAAGAAAATCCAGTCGAGGCTATCCAACTTTGCCAGCAAGCACTGTTAATTGACGTAGTTTGGGAAGAAGCATACAGGCTACAAATGGAGGCTTATTTTCAGAAAGGCAATCGGCCAATGTCCATCAAAACATACCAAATTTGTGAAAAAGTGTTGTATGACGAACTGGGAATCAAGCCATTGCCCGAAACCCGAAAAATATATCGGCAGATTATGGAGACAGATTAGTTTTGGCCTTGTAACTATTCTGTAACTCTGAAAGTCTATCTTTGACTTATAAATCAAATTTTTAAAACAAAACTCATGGCAAAGCAACCCAAAACCGACCCAACTACAACCGAAACAGTAGCAAAAGCAACAAAAAAAGCCGCTAAACCCAAAATGGCACCAGCCCCCAAAACAGTAGAAACACCCAAGGTAGTTGTTGAGACTGCAACTGAACCAACGCCCGAAGCACCCAAAGCCAAAAAGCAAAAATCGACCATCGCCAAGATGATTGATGCGGGCAATATAACTCGTAAGATTGTAACAAAGGCTGGCAGTAAAATCATCGGTAGTTCGATACAAACCACCAAAACCGTAGCTGGAATGTATGCCAAGGCTGGCAAAAAAGCCTTTGAAATTGGCAAAGAACTCATCGGCGAAACGACCAAAGTAGTTGTCAAAAACCAAAAAACAGTCCGTGATACTTCAGTCGAAGCCTTTAAAGAAACAGTCGAGACCATCAAAGACAGCAAGCTGATAGAAAACCCGTTGAAGGGCATGATTAAACCAAAGAAAAAATAGCGATGATAGCAACAACCGACGGGATTAGTTTATTTACCAAAAACTACCTGACTCCCACCGCCACCGCCAACGTACTCGTTGTGCATGGTTTTGGAGAGCATTGTGAGCGATATGCACACGTAGCCGATGCACTCAACGGCGTTAGAGCAAACGTTTATACTTTTGACTTACGTGGCCATGGCAAATCTGAAGGCGAGCCGTTTTTGATAAAAAACATTGACGAATACCGAGACGATGTAGAAACTGTTTATAGAACAATACCAAAAGACAAGCCTCTGTTTGTGTTGGCACATAGCATGGGTGGGCTGATTGCGATTTATTTTTTACTTTTTAGCAAACCTACTGATATTTGTGGGGTAGTACTGTCGGCACCTGCTATCAAAGAAGGCGACGATATTAACTTTTTTACGAAATTAGTAGCTCGAATTTTAGGCAAAATTGCGCCAAAACTACAATTAGTAAAGGTAAACCCCAAGTACATCTCACGAAACCCCGAAGAGGTACAAAAATACATTACCGACCCATTGGTCTATAATGGCGGCATTAAGGCAGGTTTGGGATTGGCTTTGCTCAATGCCATCGCAGCCATCAAATCTCGTTTTGCTGACTTTGCTTATCCAGTACTTGTTATGCACGGCGAGGCCGACAAAGTTGCTAACATCGAAGGTACAAAAGAGTTTTATAGTCAATGCACGAGCGCAGACAAAACGCTAAAAATTTGGGAGGGTGCATACCACGAAATTTTTAATGAAACCAACAAAGCAAAAGTAATAGCTGCAATGACCGACTGGGTAAAGACCAGAATTTAAAACACCAATATTTTCACAAATCAAGGAAGCCTTCGCTCAAAACGAAGGCTTCCTTTTGCAATTTCGTGGTAATTGAAAAACTAAACAAAATGAAAGAAAAAATCAAAAAGCCATCGGTGTTTTTGCATCTAACAGAAATATTTAGAGCAGTTTATGAATGGATTAAAGGAGCGTTATTTTTGAATACTGTTTCTGTACAAAACATCGGCAGAGGCCAAGTGGTGCTGGTTATTCCAGGGTTGATTAGTACCGATGCACTTACCGTAATTTTACGAAAATACTTACAAAAATTAGGCTTCAAAGTATTTGGCTGGGAAATGGGCATAAACTTAGGCCGCTTAGAAAGCGTACATGAGTTGGTACAAAAAGTAGAAAAAATGGCAGAACTACATCAGCAAAAAATCATTGTTGTGGGCTGGAGTATGGGTGGTATTTTTGCCAGAGAAGTAGCCAAAGGCACTCCCAATACCGTCAAAAAAGTAATAACGATAGGAAGCCCTTTTGCCAATGTAGAAGCCCCAAACTGGGCCAAATCAATATTTGACCTTGTCAATAAGGGTATCGAAATAGACTCGGCAGTGATAGCGCAAATACCCAGCCCAGCACCAGTACCAACGGTGGCTTTGTACTCAAAACGAGACGGAATCGTGCCTTGGCAAGCCTGTATGGAAATTGTAGAAGACGACACCCACCAAAACATCGAAATCGGCGGTAGTCATCTGGGTATGGGTGCCAATCCGAATACTATCCAAGTCGTGGCTGCCAACTTAATTTAAAACCAGAAAGGGTACTGTTTCAGATTTGAAACAGTACCCTTTCTGGACTTCTTCATACGTTAAGCAAATAGTTTCTTAAAGCGATTGGTCGTTGAGCCAATCTGAGTTTTGACGGCTTCGAGTGTTGTAAACAATAACTCTTGCTGATTTTCGACTAATTTCAAACCTGTTTGTACGGCTTTCTCACCTACTTTTTGCCACTTTGTGCCGTTTGTCTCCAATCCTTCGATAAGCTCGTTAGACGTTTGCAAAGCATATTCATTGGCGTTTATCACTGCACCTTTTACGGCAGTCAGGCGGTCAGATACTTTTAGGTTTTCGACAACGTCGTTGGCCAATTTAGTAGCTGTTTTCTTAAACTCTTCTGTGTTTTCAGTAATTTGAGTGTCCAACTTCTCAACGGCGGCTTTTACTTTGGCTACGTTTTCGTCGTTTATTTTTTTGACAGTAGCCTTGATTTGCTTTACGTTTTTGTCTAAGTTTACTTTCTTGGCTACTGTCTTTATGCTCTTTGTGGCTACTGTTTTGAGTTCGGT
Source organism: Spirosomataceae bacterium (assembly GCA_043777595.1). Taxonomy (GTDB): domain Bacteria; phylum Bacteroidota; class Bacteroidia; order Cytophagales; family Spirosomataceae; genus JAYVJH01. The sequence continues at coordinate 9,316 of JAYWHT010000037.1, read as the reverse complement.
TGTCATTTCTTTTACTTCGCTCACTATTTCGGTGGCTGAGTCTTTGAGCTGCTCACCGATGGCCATTACAGATTCTTTGATGTTTTCTACGTTTTCAGAAAAATCAACTTTATCGGCCACTTCATTAACGGCCTCGGTAAAGCTATCTGCTACGTTTTCGGTTGTTTCTTTTATTTCGGCTACAATGGTAGTAGCCGACTCAAACAACTCCGATGCTACCGATTGTGAGGCTTCTGTTACTGCCTTTGGTGCTTTTACTGATTTCACTGCTTTCACTGTCTTTTCCATGATATTTTATTTTTTATAATTTTTGTTTATTTCAAATTGATAACACAAAGCTACAATCTCGAAGTTACAGAAAAGTTACAAAACCGAGGCCACAAAAAAAATAATAATATTTAATATAAAAATCACCCCCTCGACCATACCTTTTTTGATACCCGCAATAAACTATGTCAAATGTTTTTGTAAATTATTATAAATAAATATCTGATTATTAACTAATTACAATGTTTTTCATTATCCATTTTTTACTATTCACTACTTACGGTGAGCAATCATTGAAAGTTTCTTTATTTTTGTGGTGAGTTTTGATGGTCAATAATTTTATACCTACTACAAAAAATGCAAGTTTGGAAATTTGGTGGCACCTCAGTAGGCAAGCCCGAAAGAATGCACTCAATCAGAGATTTGATAACGGCCGACGGCAGCCGCAAGATAGTGGTGTTGTCGGCATTGTCTGGCACTACCAATGCACTGATTTCGATAAGCGAATCGGCTAAGGCCAATAATCAAGCCGAGGTTGAGCAAAAAATCTCGGCTCTAAAAGTTCACTACGATTCGTTTATAACAGAGTTGTACAACACCCCAACCAGCCTGACCCAAGGCCAGATTATTGTCGATAATGAGTTTAGTTTTATCAAGGCTTTGACCAAAATCAAGCCTTTTACGACCAAACAAGACAAAGAAATGGTGGCACAGGGTGAGATTATGAGTACGCAAATGTTCCAAGTTTATTTGGAAGAAAAAGGCGAAAGTTCAGTACTGTTGCCAGCTCTTGATTTTATGCGGATAGATACTGATGGCGAGCCAGAATTGGAAATGATTGATACCCTGTTGTCAGAAATGCTAACCCAACACACTGATAAGCAGATTGTTATAACACAGGGGTTTATTTGTCGTAATCCTCGTGGCGAAGTCGATAACCTCAAAAGAGGTGGCTCAGACTATACTGCCTCGCTGATTGGCGGGGCGATTAGGGCCGAAGAAATTCAGATTTGGACAGACATAGATGGTATGCACAACAACGACCCACGGATAGTAAAGCGCACTTTTCCGATACGAGAACTAACCTTTGAAGAAGCAGCAGAGTTGGCTTATTTTGGCGCAAAAATTTTGCACCCAAGCACCATCACGCCAGCCAAAATGCGAGGTGTACCCGTGCGCCTCAAAAACACCATGGAGCCTTCGGCTTTTGGTACACTGATAGCCACCGAAAGTACCGACCGAGAAATAAAAGCCATTGCCGCCAAAGACAACATCACGGCTATTTATATTCATTCGACCCGTATGCTGAACGCTTATGGATTTTTGAGGAAGGTATTTGAAATATTTGAAAAATACAAAACACCTGTCGATATGATAACGACCTCGGAGGTGTCGGTTTCGGTTACGATAGACAACGATACACACTTAGAAGCCATCACAACCGAACTAAAAGAAATAGCAGACTTGGAAGAACACGACCACGAGTTGAGTATTATTTGTATCGTTGGGAACTTTATGGCCGACAAAGAAGGCATCGCTTTCAAGGTCTTTGAGGCCATGAAACACATACCAATCCGTATGATTTCGTATGGAGCATCCGAGCATAACCTTTCTATTTTGGTGTGGAGCAAAGACAAGAACGAGGCACTAAATGTACTCAACGAAAAGCTATTTAGTTTTGAAGATGAAATGAAAACAAATTTTTAGGGGCAGTAGGATTTTAACTTTTAATTATGCTACAATTACAACAAATCAGAGAAAATAAAGCCCAGACCATTGCAGGTTTGGAGCGAAAATATTTTAAAAACGCAACCGAAACCGTCGAATGTGTATTGGTACTTGACCAACAACGGCGAGATACTCAAAACGAATTGGACGGCGCATTGGCACAAGCCAATGTACTGGCCAAACAGATTGGTGGGTTGATGAAAGACGGCAAAAAAGCCGAAGCCGAGGCAGCCAAAGTCGAAACAAGCGCACTGAAAGAACACTCAAAACAGTTGGAAGAAAACCTCAAAGCCATTGAGGTAGAGCTACATAGTGTATTGGTTACTATGCCCAACCTACCCCATGCGAGCGTACCAGCAGGCCGCACGCCCGAAGAAAACGTAGAAACCTACACTTGGGGCGAAATACCAACGCTGCACCCCAAAGCCAAACCACACTGGGAACTCATCGAAGACTACAATATTATTGACTTTAAACTCGGCACAAAAATAACGGGAGCGGGTTTTCCTGTTTATAAAGGCAAAGGTGCAAAGTTGCAGCGGGCTATGATTCAGTTTTTTTTGGACGAAGCCAACAAAGCAGGCTATACCGAAATCCAACCGCCGATTTTGGTCAATGCCGACTCGGGTTTTGGCACAGGCCAGTTGCCCGACAAAGAAGGACAAATGTACCACGATGCTACTGCCGACTTGTACCTGATACCAACCGCCGAAGTACCGCTTACAAATTTATACCGAGACGTAATCGTTTCAGAGTCAGAGCTTCCTATCAAAATGGCTGGTCATACGCCTTGTTTTAGACGTGAGGCAGGTAGCTGGGGCGCACACGTGCGTGGGCTAAATCGACTGCACCAATTTGACAAAATAGAAATCGTCCAAATCTGCAAAGCCGAAGACTCATACCGAGCCTTGGACGAGATGGCCGAACACGTCAAAGGGCTTTTGCAAAAATTAGAATTACCGTTCCGTATCATCAGACTTTGCGGCGGCGATATGGGCTTTACTTCGGCCTTGACCTACGACTTTGAAGTTTGGTCGGCGGCACAAGGCCGCTGGTTGGAGTGTAGCTCAGTGTCAAATTTTGAAACTTATCAGGCCAACAGATTGAAATTGCGCTATAAAACAGAAGGCAAAACCCAACTCTTGCACACACTCAACGGTTCGGCATTGGCCTTGCCTCGTATTGTGGCGGCATTGCTCGAAAACAACCAAACGCCCGAAGGCATCAAGATTCCAAAAGTGTTAGTGCCTTATTGTGGCTTTGATGTCATATCATAAACTTACGATGTTTTACTTTGTCCAATAGTCCACTACAAAAACTTTTTCCATGTGTGGCCGCAAAACGGTCTGAAAATCTTTGTGGGCTTGGTGTAGCTGGTAGTCATCTGCATCTTTTTCTGATTTAAAACTTAACACAAAACAGTGCGTAAAGCCCTGTGCAAAGTTTTCTTTACTGACATTAACACCCCACTCAAAAGCAGCAATTTGTGGTACTTTACCATACAAAGCCGCAAAAGTCTGGGCTACATTTTCAACGTCTTTGGGCGAAGAGCTATCATTAAATTTAAAAATCACAACATGGCGAAGCATTTGATGATTTTTGTTGGAATGGTGCTTTTTTTGAGCAAAAGAACCAAAACTCACAGTCAGCAATAGACCGAGTAGAACAGCGTTTTTCATAATAATTTGGGTTTGTATTGTTGTTTTAAAATAAATCCATTGGGTCGTCCACTACTCTATAATTTTCGTTGAAGCTGTCAATTTGTCTCATGTCTAATTCAGAGATTTGAAAATCGAAAATATCAAAATTTTCTTTTAGCCTAACTAAATTAGCTGATTTTGGAATGGCTGAGATTCCTTTCTGAACAATCCAACGCAATATAATCTGGGCTGATGTTTTATTGTATTTTTGGGCTAACAGTACTAATTTCGGGTCATTCATGCGCTCGCCACGTACTAATGGTGTGTATGCTTGTAGTTGTATTTGTTTGTCTTGGCAATGGCTTTCTAAGTTTTTTAGATACAAATATGGGCTAAACTCTACTTGATTGACGGCAGGAATAATATTACTGTAAAGTGCCAATTCGTCCAAAAATGGAACTAAATAATTGGCCACACCGATAGCCCTAACTCGACCATCGGCGTAGAGTTTTTCGAGAGCCAGCCAAGTGTCTTTTCGGGTTGTTTTTATTGGCCAATGTATCAAGTACAAATCAATGTACTCGCAGTTTAGTTTTTGCAAACTATCATCAAAAGCCCTCAGCGTATTGTCGTAGCCCTGTGCGTTGTTGTGAACTTTGGTCGTAACAAAAATCTCGTTTCTTGCTATCTTGCTTTGCCTTATTGCATTGCCAATCTCAACTTCGTTTTGGTACATCGCTGCCGTATCTATGAGCCGATAGCCAATTTCTAACGCCCACGATACCGCCTGCTCGGCTTCTTTATTGTACATATCATACACTCCAAGGCCGAGCAGCGGCATGGTGTTGCCAGTATTTAAAGCGGTATAAAGTTGGTTGTTTACCATTTGTCAAGTCCCAATAGTTTTTTGCCTAATTCGTTTAGCTCTGCTGTTTCATATTTGGTTTGTTCCCAATTTCTGGGGTCGCCCGGGAAGGCGTAACCCTCGGGCGAAATGCGGTTTTTCCAAGAATTTATACGCCAGTCTCGCATGGCCTCGTTATCTTCTTCGGCAGGCATCATCGACAGGTATTGCGCTATTCGTACTTTATCGGCAGAGTTGTTAGGGCGTATTCCGTGTGGCGTTATGCTGTTAAATATCAACAAATCGCCTGCTTCGAGTTTTACTTTGTGGTACTTGCCCTCAAACGCCGATGTATCGGGCTTGAAACGATTGCGGTCTTCGGGTTGGGTCAGTTTCCAAGTATCATAAGTACGGTATAGCTCAGGAATACACTGAAAACCACCCATATTTTCATCGGTTTGGTCGGCCAAAGCCAGTACGCCTTGTACGTTTTGTGGGCGAGTTTCGGGGTCATAATCCCAATGTATAAAACCTTTGTACTCAAAGCCTGGCCTAATCGGAAAATTGAGATTGGCACGGTCAATCGTTACCCATAGTTTTTCTGTTCCCCAAATATCCGTAAAAGCATCGTGTACTCGTTGCATCTGGCGGTTGTTCCACAGGTGTTGGTTGTTATAGACCTCAACCATACCCGTCCCTGCCAATTCTTTCATTTTCATTTCGGCTCGGGCTTCTGTGTACCAAGTGCTTTGGTCGTTGGGGTCTTTTTCTTCAAATTCCCACAGAAACTGAGCCGCTGCCAAGGCTTGCTCTTTGGGTACGGCATTTTTGACGATAACGTAGCCATTCTCAACCCAAAAATCCCAGTCTGTTTCGCTCAATACCCTAAGCGGTTGGCCGTTCGACCTGTCATTGAGTTTCAGATAACTACTGGTAGCTGTCGAAGGATTGCCAGGTATATCTTTATGATTGGCGTTGGGCATCATTGTGGCGGCAATTGTTTGTTGTTCCATCGTTATTTATAGTTTAATATAGAAATAATGATACAAATTTACGGGCATTACAATTATATTTTTACTACAATAATCACCTATTTTTGAACAATATTGATATTTAATTATAAAAATTACCATATAATTGTAAAAATAAGGTTCGGCTAAGATATTATTGAGCTAAAAACATCTTTTAGTATTCAAAAACTTTGACCTGTTTATTTGAATACATAAAAATAGCAGAAAGCTGATACTTTAAATTTATCCTTTTTATTACACAGAGATACACTGAGTTTTAAAAGAGATTCCCAGAGTTTTTTTTAGTAATTCTTCTCTGAGTATCTCCCTTTTCTCGGTGAATCTCTGTCTAATAATTTGGCCATGTTTTGTTGTGAAACCACCGCATTTGCTTGGCTCTGTCGAGTAACAACTATCGGTAGCCCTTTGGGCGATTTGCAACGATTGATAAACGATTATTATGAAAATTGAATTAGAAAAAATCAAACCCCATACCGATAGTTCGTTTAGTTTGTTGGTCAATCCTCGACTAAGCGATTTTTTTTACTGGCATTTTCACCCAGAGTTAGAGTTAATTTATATCGAAGGCGCAAACGGTACTCGGCACGTGGGCGAGCATATATCGCAATATTACGAAAGCGATTTGGTTTTTATTGGTTCAAATATCCCACACCTCAACTTTGACTATGGCCTCAAAACCGACTATGAACAAATTGTGGTACATATCAGACACGATTTTTTGGGGTCTGCTTTGGCTCACACACCCGAACTGTTGAAAATACACCAACTATTTGAAAACTCAAAATTAGGCGTAGCCTTTGGCTCGCAAACAATACAACAAGTAGCCAACCGACTTAAAAAACTACCTTTATTACCTTATTTTGAACAATTTTTAGAAATATTAGGTATCTTTCAAATATTAGCCAATGCACCCGAAGTAGAACTATTGCACACCAGCCCGTTTGAAAACCAATATACCAAAAAAGACCAAGAACGCATGAAACGACTGTACGCGTTTATTGACCAAAACTATGAACGAAAAATAGAAATCGTAGAAGTAGCCCGTTTGAGTAGTTTGTCAGAAGCAGCTTTTTGTCGTTATTTCAAAAAAATGACACGACTGACCTTCACCGAGTTTTTGAACCATTACCGTATCAATCAAGCTCAAAAATTACTACTTTTAGACAAAAATATTACAGAAACCTGCTACGAGTGTGGTTTTGAGAGTGTGTCGTACTTTAACCGTATTTTCAAAAAAATAACAAACGAAAACCCGCTGGCTTTTAAGAAACGACATTTAAACAAATAATATATCTGTCAAATAGGTAGCAATAGTAAACAGAATTACTGAATCAAAAGTAAATCATAAAATATGTTCATTGTTCAAAACAATTACTCAAACAACACGTTTATAAGACATAATATTATTTTATATTACTTAACAAAAATGAAAAAAATGAAAACTAAAAAAATTGCTCTACTATTTGCGATGGGTCTCCTTACAGTTGGTGCAATGGCACAAGCCCCAAAAGACGTTGCGGACATAGCTATCGGCTCTGAAAATCACACCACATTGGTAACTGCCGTTAAAGCCGCCGACTTGGTAGGAACTCTGAAAGGCAAAGGCCCATTTACGGTTTTTGCACCAACCAATGCTGCTTTTGCCAAACTACCCGCAGGTACGGTAGAAATGTTGTTGAAGCCAGAAAATAAGAAAATGCTGGCGGGAATATTGACTTACCACGTTGTAGCTGGCAACTTAGATGCAGCAAAGGTGTTGGCAGCAATCAAAACAGGTATGGGCAAAGTAACACTCACAACAGTAGCTGGTGGTAAACTAACAGCTATGTTACAGGCTGGTAAAGTGGTATTAACCGATGAAAAAGGCGGTAAATCTACTGTTACGGCAACCGACCTAAAAGGAACCAACGGCGTTGTCCACGTGATTGACACCGTATTGATGCCAAAATAAAGACGGCAGCTCTGTTGCAGATAAGCGTCGGGTATTGACACTTCATTGTCGACACCCGACGCTTTTGTTATATCGCCATAAGTTCACAACATTTTGCGTAAACTACGCCATAATGTTCGTGAGTTCTCTAATTATCAGTGGCATGTTCTGATGCCTCAGCTTTCTTTAATCCAACCACCGCCACATATAGCGAGAGGCAACGCTACGGTGCGGTCGCCAGCTTTCGGCAATTTCGTTTAGTCTTTTATAAAGATTTTTGCCCGTTTCGGTTACAGAATAAGCCCTTACCATTCGCTGCCTAACCACGAGGTCGTCTATCGGAAAAACATCGGGGCGACCCATCACAAATATCAACAACATCTCAACCGTCCAGCGGCCTACGCCTTTGATAGGGGTTAGGTAAGCCACTATTTCGTCGTCAGTCATACTGGTGAGTTGCTGATATGTCATGCCTTTTTCGAGGTTAAAAGTAGCTACATTTTTTAAGTACCCAATTTTTTGAAACGACAGGCCAGCACTGCGGAGTTCTTCTTCTGTTTTGACCAAAAGCAACACTGCATCAGGATATTGATTAGGGAATAAACCTTTGAAACGGCCAAAAATCGTATCGGCAGCTTTGACCGAAATTTGTTGCGACACGATACTCTCCAACAATGCCAAATAGACATCTTGCTGCCAATCTACTTGCTTGAAATGCGGTGTACTGGCAATAATTGCCCTCAAAATCGGGTCTCGTTCCGACAAATATTCTTCTGGGGTGGTCATGGTTAATTTTTTATCAGTCAATCTATCCTTTCCTGTGAATAACCGTAGCGGCGGCTTGAGCTGAGGCCAATATCGTCAAATCTGCAATCGTTACATGAGCTGGTGCCGACACCGCATAAACGACTGCATCGGCAATATCTTGGGCCAATAGTGGCTCAAAGCCTTTATAAATTTGGGCGGCACGGGTTTTATCGCCTCTGAAACGCACCACCGAAAACTCAGTTTCAACGGCACCTGGTGCAATATTTGTAACCTTAATACCGTGTTGAGTGAGTTCCAGGCGCAGCCCCTCGCTGATGGCTTCGACTGCTTTTTTGGACGCACAATAAACCACACCATTGGCGTAAGTCTGCTTACCAGCAATCGAACTCAGATTGACGATATGCCCCGTCTGGCGGGCTATCATGGTTGGTATCACGGCTTTGGTTACATAGAGCAAGCCCTTGATGTTGCCATCAATCATCATGTCCCAGTCGTCTATATCACCATCTTGTATTGTTGCCATTCCGTGGGCATTACCAGCGTTATTGACCAAAATATCAATAGCTTGCCACTCAACAGGCAACGAAGCAATGGCCGACAAAACAGCCTCACGGTTACGAACATCAAAGTTGAGTGTAATTGTCTTTACCTTGTCTTTGAGCGTGTTTTGGAGTTCATCTAAGCGGTCTTGGCGGCGGCCACAGAGTACAAGGTCAATACCTTTTTGGGCAAAAGCCTCAGCAGTAGCCTTGCCAATGCCCGAACTTGCGCCTGTGATAAGTGCGATTTTTGACATAAAATAAGTAGTCGTGAGTATATAGTACAGTGTCGTGAGTTAAATACAATGCTGTTAATCAGTAAGTTATTAAAAAAAAATACCGTATTAGTTTTGAATGAGTGCTTGGCGTAAGTGTTAGTAAGCACAAAAATAGAAATTATTATCCGTTTATTCGGTCAGCAAACACTCTTTTCGCTTGGTTTTATTGTACATTGTTTAATGAGAGGATACATTTAAACGGATTGTGCTAGTAGAATTATTTTGAAAAAAGGGTAAAAATGGTTATCTCAAGGTTGCAAAACCAAAATAGAGATAACCATGAACCAGATA
>JAYWHT010000036.1:0-56374 GCA_043777595.1 Spirosomataceae bacterium | reverse complement strand
TACTGTAACATCAACGATTACTTTTTTTAGGTCTTTATATTTTAGCTTATCGGGGTTTTTTAATCCCACAATATCTGCTAAAATAGGTCTAATTTTATAAAAAATCTTATTGGCATAACTTTCAGAAATTCCATAAGAAAATCCTAAACTCAAAAACGTAGGATATTGTCATAAATATTCAAAAGTGAGTAATAATTGATTGGGTAGTGAGAAGTCCCCTTCTAATCCTCGATTAGAGAGAGGATTTTCAAGCAAATATTCATTTTCTTTTTGTTGTACTTTTCCAAGGATAGTTTCAAAAAGTTCAAATTTTATCCCAAAAAGGCGAGTGTAATATTGAAGATTATCTTGTAAGAGTTTGTATTTGTCGCTCATAATCAGTTGTTTACAACAAAAATAATAAAATCTTATTTAAGAAAGAGGTCTATTACAAATATTTGTAAGTTGATAAAAATCAGTAATTTATATTGGCAGACGTTCGAGCAGGTGTTTTTCAAATTCCCCAGCCATCGCCTATACCATTTCGTTATCGGCAACCCTAAAAGACACCCTGCAAACATTGAAGACCATCTAAATTACAGACAGAAAATAACTACTTTTGCTTTGTGAAATTCATAGAAAAAACTAATGACAACAAGAATCATTCAAAGTATTAAATCTATAGTCTCGCTAAACGATGCAGAAGAAAATGCTTTTTTAAGCATTTTGGAGATAAAAGAATTTAAGAAAAAAGAATTTTTACTCAAAGAAGGCAAAATATGCAACAAAGTTACATTCATCAATAGTGGTAGTATGCGACTGTTTATTAACGTTGATGGAATAGAAAATACCATACAATTTTTCTTTGGCGACAGTTGGTACACAGACTATGCAAGTTTTTTTACAGCGCTACCGACCAACGAAAATATGCAAGCACTCGAAAATAGCGAAGTAGTCCAGTTTAAAAAAGAAGACTTATACAGATTATATGATGACTTCCCAGTTTTTGAGAAAGTAGGAAGAATATTTGCCGAGAACGCATATCTCTCGGTATATAACCTGTACCAAATGAAAACCAACGAAGAACCCGAACGTAGATACTTGAATCTACTTAAAACAAGACCAGAGCTTGTCCAACAAATACCACAACATTACATCGCTTCCTATCTTGGTATCAAACCAGAAACACTTAGTCGCATCAGAAAAAGAATTTTGACTTCAAAATGATTTCTTGATTCAAGTCAACGTTTTACGGCTTCCACTACCCCCATCTTTGCAGTGTTAAATAATTTAAAACATTGTAAAAATGACAAAATCAATTCAAATTTTCGCAGTATTGCTTCTACTAAATGGTAGTCAAGCTTTTTCGCAAACAAGTTCAGACAGTCCAAAAAAATGGGGACTTGAAACTGAACTTGTGCAACCCTTTTTGCCAACCGTTAATATTGTACGGCTTCAAGCGACAAGAACGCTTACAAAACCCGAAAGCAAAATGAAAGGCGACTTGCTATTGGGTATGTACATCAGACCAAATGTAAAACACGATGTAGTAGAAAAAATCAACGAGTATATGTTGATAATTGGCTACCGTCAATACTTTTGGAAAGGCTTGCACCTTGAAGCCAAAGCAAACGTGGGCTATGCTTGGGGTACAAAAAACTTGATTGATGGCAAAGATTACGAAACGTCCACTATCTTTTGGGAGAGTAACTTAGGCTACAAATTCAACGTAACCAATAAACCTAAAAGTAACCTTTATCTGATACCTCAATTTGGTGTAATTGGCAATGCCAAAGGCGAAAATACCGTAAATATTGGACCACGTGGTGGAAAGCCAGACACCTTTATTCAAGGCAGTTTAATTATTGGTGTTAATTTCTAATCTCTTTAAAAGTAAAAAAATGAAAAATATAATCGTAATCGTAGCCTTGGCTACTTTCAGCATCTCAAATTCTTTTGCTCAAACAACAAGCAAAAAAGAACTTTTGTATAGCAACAGATTTAGTATTTTGTTTGGTTTGTTACAACCTACCGTAGCAAAAGGTTTCAATGTTGAAGTAAATTACACCACAAAACGAATGATATTTGATTATTCACACGGAGTTTCGCTTGACCCACCTGTTGTGGGAGATTTTAAAACACAAAAAATTGCTTTACATATTCCTTATACAACAGGCTTTGGTATTGGTTATAGGTTTACATCATTTTTTGATGTTCGTTTTGAACCAAAACTACATAGTTGGGAAGTATATAACGAAGGCGAAACACAAAACAAAAACACAAAAATTAAGGACTTCAAAACCTTTACTTTGGGTGTTGCTGCCTACTATCGCTATATGCCATTTAAAAACAGCGATAGCAAATTGTTACAAGGAATAACCACTAGCACTAGCATTAGGTATTGGCAAAATGTTGGTACAACTTTAAGAAATGATGAATTTTCATACTTAAATAAAAGTACCAACAAAACCGAAACGCTTAAAGCACCAAATATTGGCATTGCAAACAGTCCAATTATTTTTAACATTGCTATTGGTTACACCTTTGGCGGAAAATAAAAAATATGAAAAATCTACTTTCAATTATAATCTTAGTTTTTGGGCAAACTTTTTTGTTTGCCCAAACTCAAAAAGAAAATATTTCATTTACAGTTGCTGAATTTCGTGGCGGATATGGTGTAAACATATTTGGAAAAGGGTTAAAAGAAAAATACAATGCAGGGAACTTTTCAAGTTCAGGCGGTGGACTTGCATCACTTGCGGCTTACCATAAATTCAAAAAAATAAATTTCCTAAATTTTGGTATCAAATACAAATCCTTGGGTGCAGCACCAGCCAAAGGCGACAATGAACAAGAAATGTTTTTTAATTATTGGGGTGCTGCAATTACCACAAAGTATTTTCCATTTGACAGAGATGCAAAAAAAGGAGTTTATTTACAAGGTGATTATTTTTTTGTAAGCCAGTTTACCCAAAAATACCGCAATACAGCAACTAAAACTTTTGACCATCAGTTTGCCATTGGGAGTGGTTTAGCTTTTGGGTTAGGTTATGATTTTTCAATCGGTAAGGGACGAACAATGCTCACTATTGGCGTAGAATATGAGACAAACAGCAGAACAGGAGAAGTAACAGGTATTGGCGACAAAAATTTTAAAGGTTCTAACTTTGGTGTAATGACAGGTATTAAATTTTAGAAAAATGAAACAAAACTTATTAAAAAACAAAGTCTTGTTTTGGCTTGGCTCAATCCATTTACTCATTTTTATTGCCCTTTTTGGTTATAGTTTTTTCAACGAGATTATAGTTTTAGGACTTAACTCAATGATTAAGCCAATGAAGTTTGCTTTGAGTATTTGGTTTTATAGTTGGACAATGGCATTGATTTTAAATTACATTACAGACAAACGAAAAGTAAAAACCTATTCTTGGGTAGCGGTTATTTGTATGAGTTTTGAACAAATAGCTATTACATTTCAAGCATTTAAAGGTGAATTGTCTCACTTCAATTCATCAAATACATTTGGAATAATATTGTTTGCTCTTATGGGTATTTTCATATTGACAATAACACTTTGGACAGCTTACATCACCTTTGTTTTTATTCGACAAAAAACGTATGAGTTAGAACCAGCAATTGTTTTGAGCATCAAAATTGGTTTAGTTTTCTTTGTAGTATTTAGTTTGTTCGGTGGTTATATTAGCAGTTTGCAAGGACATACAATTGGTTCGACAGACGGTGGAAAAGGTTTATGGTTTTTAAATTGGAGCACCCTTTTTGGGGACTTACGAGTGGCACATTTTTTTGGCATTCATAGCTTACAGTTTATTCCATTATTTGCAATTACTGTTACAAAATATATCGACAGACCAAAATCAATCTTAGCCATTAAAACGTTTTCAGTTGTATATTTAGTTTTTATTTTGTGGACACTTGTACAAGGACTTATTGGCTTACCTTTTCTCAAATAATTGGAACTAACAGACCGAGAAGAAGGGCAGCCGATAACAGGGGTTTTGCGTTATTGGGGCTGAAAGAAGTAATTGAACATTTGTAATTCTATGAAACTTTTGTGCTAAATTTGAGCAGACGGAATTCTAATTCCCCAACAACGCAAAGCCCTAATCCGTTGGCCAAGAGAACTCGCTACGCTCGTTCTCTTGGCCAACGTCGGGCGGACGGTCGGCCGCTGCCGTTCCACCCGCTGTTGGACGACGTTCACTTTGCTACGCAACTTCCCGTCGTCCAACAGCGAGATTGCAAAATTGAAATCCTACGAAAACCTGAAAAAAGGTTTCCTACGAATTCCAACTTCGCAAACCCGCCCGATGTTGGCGGCTATTCTATTGGCGACACTCAAACATAAAGACACTCGATAAATACATACATTATGAGCATGGTTGCAATTCCCTTTGCAGTTGATATTGAAAAAGTAAAAGCTGTTTTTGGTTGCAAAGACAGAGAACTTTTAGAAAAAATAAAAACGGCCGACTTGTATGGTCATTATGAGAGTGAAGATGGTTCTCTGGGAAAAGAATATCAATATGACTTCGACCAAGCACTTGAAGACATCAAATATAGATAATAATTGAATACTTTTCAAGCCCTGATATGCCAAGTAAAGGGGATTTTGTATTACAAAATGGCAAAAATACATCTAATGGTAAGTATAAAATTGATTCAATGTTTTTTATTCACGTTTTTAATGGTGAGATTGAAAAAACATCAATGTTTTGATGTCCCTATATTTTATACAGCTTGGCAAAGTACTTGATTTTCAATAACTTTGTTTCATGGAAGCATTATATACAGACGACCAAATATTTATTCCGATAATCTCGGATTATGGTTTCAAGGCTACTTTTGGCAATGAAACAAATACGCTTTTCTTGCGTAAGGCCTTACAAGCACTTATCAAGTCAGAAGTGCCAATAAAAGAAGTCAAGTTTGACAAAAACACTTTTGAGGGCATAACTCAAGACGGACGTAGTGGCATTTTTGATTTAGCGTGTACAGACGAAAATGACAATCATTTCATCGTAGAAATGCAATATGGAGATGCCCTATATTTTGTGCAACGTATGAAATTTTACGCCTTGCACAAGTTTAACGCAATGGTAAAACGTGGAAAGTTCGACTATGGTACGCTGACAAAAATCTACTGTGTAGCTATTTTAGCAAACGACATTTTACCTTATCCACAATTTCACACCGTTGCAAATCTACGAAATGAACAAGGCGAACTTTTTGACGACCAAATGACGTTTATTACAGTAGAATTAGATAAATTTACGTTGCAAGAGGTTGATTGTCAAACAGATTTACAAAAACTGATATTTACAATGAAAACGATACATACTCATACATTTACCAATCCTATACAATTTCCTAAGTTTTGGGACGAGGATTGGCTCAAAGTAGCTATTGACGAGTTGGACAGTCGCAAAATGACACTTGACGAAAAGGCTTCTTTGGAAATTTTAATTGCTCGTAATGCAGAATCGGTGAAAGCTGAAAGTCGAAAAATTAAAGAGGCGAGAGAAACTGAAAAAGTTGAAACTATCCAAAATGCCTTAAAAATGGGGCTGACAATACAACAATGTGCATCACTTGTAAGCGTTTCTGAGGACTTTGTTAATTCTGTCCAGCGACAACTTTCTGCAAATTAACAATTGACTGGCGGACAAAAGCGGCAGCCACCAACATAGTATTTATGAAAAAGGTGGCGAACGGAAGTAATTGAACATCAGTACATTAATCAACATTTGCACCAGCGGACGGAATACTATGAAGCATTTGGAAGTTACTCAACTTTGGAACAAAACCCAGCACCAGTTACGGGCGGACGAGTTCCAAATTCCCCCTTCTTCATAAATACTTTTACGTTGGCAGAAATTAAAAAAAATGTCTCGTACCAAAATAGGTTGACTAAATTTACAACAATTTAGTAACCTCATGGAAAATATACAAAATCCGACCTGTCGAAAAAACGACTACTAAAAAGTTAGTTTTTAGATATGTGCTTCAAAAATATTTTAGCAACTTTCAAGTTACCTACGTTGCTCAACAAAGGCAACTACTATGAATTGATTGCCTTTATAATACTACATACATTGACCCAGAAGTTAGCCAAAAATCAGAAACACTATCTCGTTATCTTACAGTCCATTAAGACTATCTTGGTTTCTGTATTGTTTAATTTTGAGCTTTCTTTAGACACCTATTCAGACTTTTTTTCTACTATCTTAGTTCCAACACCAGCGCAGTTTGGGCTGGTATTTTGAGCGTTTGTAGGTCGTTTATGACTTCGTCGGTTAGTATGTTTTTGGCCTTCGTTGCACTCTTGATAACTTCGGCAAACCGCTCGGTTTTTAGCACAGATTCGGTTTTGTTGGTATTGACGGCCACCATCACAGTCTTGTTGGCGTTGTATCTAAAATATACGTAAGTGCCGTTGTCGGGCTGAAACTGCATGAGTTTGCCAGAGTGCAAGACGGGTGCGTTTTTGCGATAATTAGCCAATTTTTTTACAAACTCAAAGGCTTCGTTTTCTTTGGCAGTACGGCCAGCAGCCACAAACTTATTGAGCGAGTCGCCAGCAAAACCACCAGGAAAATCTTTGCGTACTTCGGCATCGGTTGGATTTTTGGTGTTTTTCATCAAAATCTCTGTACCATAATAAACGTGCGGCACGCCCCGAGTGGTCAGTAGCATCGTTAGCCCCATTTTGTATTTGTTATAATCTTCGCCAACCATAGACAAAAATCGGTCGGTGTCGTGGTTATCAAAAAACGTTACCAATTTACTCGGGTCCTTATAAACATAATCTTGCGCCAAGGTCTGATACAGCCTGTTCAGCCCTTCGTCCCAGCCATAAGGTTGGTTTAGGGCAGCCATGAGTGCGCCGCTAAGTGTAAAATCGCAAGTGCTTTCAAGGTTACATTTAAAGGGTACGTTCAGATTGTTGCGAGTATAATATGCCTGATTGGACACAACGTTGGCCGTTGTTTCACCAAACATAAACATCGTCGGGTATTCGTTCATAATGGCCTGATTGCAGCGATTCATAAACGCCAAATCGTTGTATTTGTAAGTATCTATCCGCCAAGCATCAATACCAAACTCTTCTACATTCCAGAGTGCGTACTGTATCAGATAGTTGGCTACAAACGGATTATGATGGTTGAGGTCAGGCAAAAATGGTACAAACCAACCGTCTGTAAAAACTTTGAGGTCTCGTTGCGAAGCATACGGGTCGAGTAGCGCTTGGTCTTTATGGGTTGTAGTGGTTTGGGTTGGCCATTCGTTGAGCCAGTCTTTCATGGGCTTGTCTTTGAGTGTCCAATGATTGATACCAGCATGATTATACACCGCATCTTGTACAATTTTTATGCCTTTTAAGTGAGCCGCTTTTATCAGTTTTTTATAGGCATCGTTCCCACCCAAACGTTTATCAATCTGAAAATGGTCGGTAAAGCCATAGCCGTGGTACGCACTTCGCATTGTACCGCCTTCATTGGTTTGGGGTTGGTTGTTTTCAGTAACAGGACACATCCAGAGAGCCGTTACACCGAGTTCTGCCAAATAATCCAAATGATTTTGAACGCCCAGCAAGTCGCCCCCGTGCCGTAGCCAAGGACTTTTGCGGTCGCTTTCGGGGTCGGCCATGTCTGCAAATTTATTGTTGGTTGGGTCTCCGTCCGAAAACCTATCTGGCATAATCAAGTATATCAAATCGGCGGCTGAGAGTTGTAGCGGCTTGTACTTTTTGGTTTCGAGTTTAAAACTATAAACCGTCTTTTGTTTGCCATTTATAAACTCAATCAGCGCATTTCCGACTTTGGTAGTAGGGGCGATTTCCAGATCCAAAAACAAATAATTGGGGTTTTCGACTTTATGCACTTTGGCCAATTTGACCCCAACATAGTTGAGACTCACCGACGAAAACGCAATATTTTTGCCATACACACAGATCTGAACCCTTGGGTTTTGCATGCCAATCCACCAGTTAGCGGGCTGCACCCGCTCAATGTCAGGTGCTTGGGCCAATGTCAGAAAAGTAGTTAGCAACAGGCAGGCGATTGTTAGTAGTTTTTGCATTTTAGAGAATTGTGTGAAGTGTAGCGGGTTTTGTTAGAGGTATGTGCTGGGTTATATTTGACAACATTGGTCTAATATAAATTTTAGGTAATTGAGCAAAATTAAACGTGATTTAAAATTTAGATAAATTATTGAAAATCAAACATTTATTCGTTCATTCAATCATCCGTAATTCTACATTATTACTTATTGGTAAAAATGATGGTTTGACAGTGTTTTTTTTACAAATATAGCGATTCAATTTACTATTTTCCAAACAGCTATTTTCCTATCGTCGCTTGCCCCTCCACTACCGCTATTTCGGCTGGTGTGAGGTCATAAAGTTCATAAACCATGCTGTCAATTTCGGCCTCTAAGGCTTGACTATCCTCCCCTTGTTGTTTTTGAATTAGAATTTTATCAACTAATGATACGATTTTATCTCGTTCGCTTTCCATTGGATTATAGATAGGGATTTCAAGTAATGGCTCTTTATCCAATTGATAATTATTGCCTTGCATTTTTCCTTTCCTACGAAGCCAAAAAGCAATCAATTTAGAATTGAGCAAACCAGTCAAGTATTTTAAATTTATACGACTACTCTGAATAATAAAAAATGTTTGCGAAACAAAACAATCAAAATCTGTATATGTAAAAATTGGCTCTTTCGGGCATTTTCGCGTCACCATTATTTTCTCACCCTCAAAAAAATGTTGTTCTCTGGCCCTGTGAAGTCCATAAGGTGCAAAGTCGGAGGTAATAACAGATTTAAAATTATCTAAATGTCTCTTGATATTTGGGTAATTATTTATTGGTATTTCATTTGTTTCCTTATTTGGTTTGTTCACGTCAGACTTGGTGTAAATTATCCAATGGTTATTTTGGCTGCTTCCGTAATATTTTCGAAGTTGTTCGGTTGAGAAGTGTGGTTTTAAAATTGTCTTTTCTGTCGCTAAAAATACTTTGTCATCAAATTCTTTTTGAGATAAAATAAAAACTCCGTTCCCATTTTGGAATTTATTATTTAGAGTTTCAGCAGATGATTTATTTATAAAATCCTGCGGTGCAACAATTCCTTGGCCTAATTCAGATTGTATATTGAGTTTCTTATCTCCCTTTTCTCTCAGATAAAAGTTTTGTTTTGCTTTAATTTTATCAAGCAATATTTCATTTTCATCAGTATTAAATACAAGTGGTTTACCTATCAAACTTATTTTATTAACAGTTGGCGTTAGATAAACCGTATTTGTTGTTTCGGCTCCATCTAAAAGACTAAGTACATTACTTATGTTTGGTTTTTCGCCTTCTAATCTTCTAAAATCAAAGCTATAATTATCGGTTGTATTAGTGTTTTCAAAACTCATTATCATTGTTTGAATAGCTGCATTGTCAAAAACCATAAACGACCCAAAATCAACTAAACTCACTATTCGACTGTTATTTATTACAATATCTCTAAAATTAGATGCCCCTGCATTTGTTACCCAATTGTTTGTAGCAATATAGCAAAGCGTACAGTTGGATTTCAAAAGTTTTAACCCCAAATCACCAAACATATACCAGAGGTCCATTTTGCCCTGATAACATTCTTTTTGTCTCAAACCATTAAATGCGTCACGATTTTCATACTCTTTAATGTACGGCGGATTTCCGACCACGACATCAAAGCCCAGAAAATTGCCCTCATCATCGAGTACTTCTGGAAACTCAAACCGCCACTCAAATGCATTGCGGTAGATAGGCGAGTCGATGGTATCTTTGAGGTCGAGGCTCAGTTTATTTATTTTTTCGGTCAGGTTATCTCGTTCAATGATTTGTTTTTCTGATAGTTGCGAGCCAAAGAGTGCATTGCCTTCAAAACGCACATAGAGTTCTTCTTTGAGTTTGTTGAGTTGGAGTATTTTGGGATTGGTATATTTGACTATTTCGGTTCTAAAATTGTTTTTTATACCCTCTATAATTATTTGCAGCCCTCGTTTTTGTTCTTTGTTGGTGGCGTTTTTGTAGTCGTTCACAAAGCCCCTATACTGGTTTATGTTATATTTTACGCTTCTGAGGGCTTTATTGAGGTCGGTATCAAGCCCAAACCTACTGACGAGGCTGTTGCCTGTTTTGATGTTAATATCGATATTGGGCAGAGTTTGAAGTAGCCCGCTGCCCGCCGAAGTAGCCCCCCTGCCCCCTGAAGGGGGAGTTTCTATAGTTTCCCCCTTCAGGGAGCAGGGGGCTACTTCAGGGGGCGGGGGGCAATAATACGCATTTTTGAGTAGTTCTATCCAGAGCCTTAGCTGGCATATCGACACCGACTTGGGGTTGATGTCCACCCCAAAAAGGCAATTTTCGATGATGGTCTGTTTTTCGTGAAAAAGCGTTTCTTGGGTGAGTTGTATGTGTGGTTTGGCTTTGCCGCTGCTACCTACGATGTACCTAAAATCTTGGCCCTGTTCTTCGTCCCAGACTATGAGTTCGTCGTTTTCGATGCTTATTTCATAGTCTTTGAGGCGTGTACCGTTGGGGTGTTGTAGTAGTTTGAGGTCGGCCTTGGCGGCTATCATTTCGTTGAGAGCCGACACCAAAAAATGTCCCGACCCCACGGCAGGGTCGCAAATCTTAATGCCGTTGAGCAGGTTGTTATAGGCTTGGCGTTTGGCGGGGTCTCGGTAGTCGTTGTCGAGGTGGTTTTTGAGGCTTTGCCAGTTGTTGATTGGGTGGTTGAGATAGGTCTCAAATTTTTGAATAATAGCCCGTCTGATGGTCTGGCGGCACATATACATGGTTATAAAGGAGGGCGTAAAAAAGCTACCATCTTTGTAACCATTGAGTTTTTCAAATATCAATCCCAGCACAGCCGCATTGATAACATCTGCTCTTTTGGCTTCGACAACGGCTTGGTCTTCAAGAACAGAAGATATAGGTGCCGAGCCGAAGTCGTAGGAGTCCAAGAAATCAAACAAATATTTGAGCGTCTTGACGTTGCCTCGACGAGGCCGCCCATCGGTGTCTTGCAGCACGGTGTTGGGCATATAGGGCATTAGCAGTCGGTCTTTGAGGATTTCAATACTCAAAACGGTATTTTCTAAGGCCGAATCTTCAAAAAGCGAGCTATTGAGGTACGGGATATTACCAAACTTTTGGGCAACCGACACACTGCGTTGGCTGGGGTGTTTGGCCAGTACTCCAAAAAACAACTCGCCCAGTTCGTCAAAGTCGGTAATTTTGTCACTTGTCAAAAACCGATAATTGCGGTCGTTGCCGTGGTACTTCACGAGCTGCCCTTCGAGGAGTTTCAAAAACAGTAGTCTGTTGAGCCACGTTATGCAGAGTTCGAGCGCAACGCTGTACGTTTGCTCATCGGTGTTGTTACCAAAATCTTGGATATTTGGTACTTTGGCCATACAATTTTTGGCATCGAGTTGGGCTATGGTGTTTTCGAGTAGCGAGCCGTCGTGGCGGTAGTTGGGGAGGAGTCGTTCTATAATTTTTTTGTTACTTTTGTCGTCTTTTCGTTCTTCTATTCCCAAAATATAGAGCAGTTCGTTATAAAACGGTCTATTGAGTTGGTTGGCATCGTTGGCTATTTCTTGTTTGAGCAAATGGCTGGGCGAGAGTATTTTGTAGAGTTCGGCCAGTTGTTTATTGTCGGCGGTGGCATAGTGGCGTAGGTCTATTTTACAAAACTCAACGGCATTGCCGAGGCTCTCTATGTGCGGTTTGGCATGGAGTTTATAAAAATCGTCGGTACTGTGGCCAGAGCGTTTCCAGTCTTGGTATGTTTTTTTGAATGTGGTCGTAAATATATTTTGGTCAAACCACAACTCGTCAAAAATATACCACTCGTAGCAGTTTGTAGCTATCAAATGCCTGATTTCTTGGTTGTTGTTTTCTATTCGCTCTCTCAAATAGTACAGCACCAGTTCGTGCAGGGCTTTGGTGTTGGGCTGGGTGTCGGTGAGCATTTCGGCTTTGGCCGACGTACTTTTTACCTCTATCAATACGCCAATTTTACTGTCTTTTTCTTTGCCGTTGTGTATGGCCCAGTCTATGGTGTCTTTTTTGTTGATGTAGTACTTTTCTTTGTAGAACGCATCGTTCAAAAAATCTCGCAGGTCGGTTTCTTGTTTGCCCTCACGAGCAGGTATTTGTAGATTGGCAATAAACACGAGTAGGTTTTGTCTAAAATCATTGAGTAGCTCTGGCACAATCTGCCGCTTGCGGTAGTGATGTTTTAAAGAAGCCTTTGGCTCGGTGATTTTGGGCTGCATACGGTATTAGGTTTAGTTGTTGGCAAATATGCAGAATTGTATTTTAAATCTTGCTATTGCTGTTTTTTAAAATTTGTTAGGGTTTACTCAAAAATCGTTTTTTTTTGTAATAATCTCACCAAATGCTATCCTTACCGATGGCCTGCGGCTCTGTGGCTAAGAATAAAGTGTATTTTGAGAACATAAAAATTTTAACTCAAAAGTAACCAAAACGTATTTACTTTGCACCACCAACAACCACCCGCACAATGAAAGCAACACTACTACACGAAGCCAAAACGATTTTGGACGACCGAATAAAAATGGCCTACGATGCCATGCAAGCCGCACAGGCTTCGGCCAACTCTGAAAGCAAAAGCTCGGCTGGCGACAAGTACGAAACAGGCCGAGCCATGGGCCAAATAGAACGAGACCTCAACGCCCACCAATACCAAAAACTCAAACAAGAACGCCTGACACTAGACCGAATAGACATTGGCCTCGCCCCCAGCCGAGTAGCCGTAGGCTCATTGGTCGATACGTCGGTTGGTACGTTTTGGATAGCAGTCAGTTTGGGTATTCTGACTATCGACAACCAGCCAACGATGGTCGTCTCGGCGGCTTCGCCTATTGGGCAGGCTTTGATGGGCTTACAGGCTGGTGATGATTTTGAGTTTCAAAAAAAGAAATCAATAATCGAAAAAATCGCCTAATTAAATAGTGAAAAACAGACAACGAAAAGTATTATAGTTTATCAACAGCCAGGCATTTAAAATAAATTACAATCTTGTCTATTTGTACGCAAGTACTTAGTGATGAGTAAATTACAAGTTGGTTATTACGTTTGTGGCATATTGTATCAACAAACCCAACTAACAACATGAAAACCAAACAACCACCCTTTTAGTGTTGGCTATGCTGATGTGTTATTCTTGTAGCCCTCTGACAATTATTATTTTACGTTCCGAGATTCATTTTTTAGGCAACTATTTTTGGTTCATTGATTGTTAAAGTTTCTTAAATATGTGGCAATAAAAGTAATAGTTATTACGTTTGTAGTGTGTTACAGGATATTGTTATTAAACCTAATTAACAGCCATGAAAAAAACATTACTGCTACTACTGCTCTGCCTCTCGTTTTCAGCTACTTTTGCCCAAACGCCCAACCGTTTTCAGATTCAAGGCACAGCCGTCGATACCCTCTCAGCCGCATTACCGTCGGCTACCGTTATGCTACTACAGCGCAGAGACTCGTCATTGATAAACTTTGTGAGAGCCAACGATAAAGGTTTTTTTACCTTCAAAAACGTCAAAAAAGGTGATTATATTCTCAAAATTTCTTACGTTAGTTATATTCCGTTTCAAAAAAACGTATCGCTCAACGACGTTGAAGTAGTGAATTTGGGCGAACTCAAAATGAAGCCTATTACCAAAGAATTGTTTGAAGTTGTTGTCCGAACTGCCCGCGCGCCGCTCACCATCAAAGGCGACACCATTGAGTACAACGCCGCTTCGTTTAAAGTACCGCCTGGCTCAACCGTCGAAGACCTACTTCGAAAATTACCTGGCGTACAGATAGATGCCAACGGAAATATCAAAGCACAGGGCAAGGAAGTAAAAAAAGTGTTGGTGGACGGCAAGCAGTTTTTTGGTTCAGACCCCAAAGCCGCTACCCAAAACCTACCCGCCGAAGCCATTACCAAAGTACAGGTTTATAACGACCAATCAGAGCAGTCAAAACTGACAGGAGTGGACGACGGCAAAAAAGAAAAAGCCATTAACCTCGAACTCAAAGAAGAATTTAAGAAAGGGGGCTTCGGTAAGGTTACGGCTGGAGCAGGCAATATTGGCAGAGCCAGTGTAAAGGGTAATTATAACAAATTTGACAAAACCAACCAGTTTGCGCTCATTGGCCTTGCCAACAACACCAACCAAGGCGGTATGTCGTGGGACGATTACCAAGATTTTAGAGGTAGCAATGCCTTTAACTTTGGCGACGATGGCGACTTTGGGTTTGGAGGCAACAACAGGTATTTTTCGTTTGGTGGTGGCGACGACCAAGACGGCGGCGGCATAGATGTACCAATAGGCAATGGCCGAGGTGATGGTTTTTTAAATAACATTGGCTTGGGGGCTAACTATAACTATGACACCAAAAAAAACAAATTGAGTGCCAGTTATTTTTATAATTCTACCCGTACCATTTTAGATGCAGTCAGTGTTGAGCAGACATTTTTGCCAAATAACAATGTGATTTCTAACAACGAAACCCGCAACACTAACACCTTCAATGGCAACCACCGAGGCTCACTGCGATACGAAAAACTACTCGACTCGCTCAATACGCTTATCTTTATCAACAAAACGAGAGTCAATGCAGGTAACTCGTTGGTTGGTAGCAATACTGCGACCAAAAACACAGAATTGGACAACATAAATAGCTCTGTGTCAAACAATAGCACACGAAATAACACCACCAACATCAACCGTTTTGACTTGGCCAATACACTGATTTATAGAAAAAAATTCATGAAAAAAGGACGAAGTCTGGCCGCAAGCATCACCAATGTCATCAACAACAGCGATGGCTCGGCTACGCAAGAGTCGCTCAATAAGTTTTTTCAGGCCACTACTGCCAACGAACTCATCAAGCGCATAGGCCAGCTACAAAGTACAGCCACCCAGCGCAACCAGTTCAAAACCAGTTTGTCGTATGTAGAGCCGATTTCCAAAACATTTTTTTTAGAAACATTTTATAATTTTAGTATCAGAAACGACAAAGTAGATAGAGGCGCAAACGACCTACTACGCACCGAACGCCCACGTGTGGACAGCATCAGTGTATATTATAACAACGACCTGACCTACAACCGCCTGGGGTCGAGCTTGCGGTATTCGTCCAACGGTATCAATATTGCGGGGGGCTTGGCCGCACAGCGCATTGGCATCAATGGCCGCTTTGCCAATCGTGAAAATGCCACTACTTTTAGTACCATCAATCGTACTTTCGACTCGTTTATACCCTATTTTTCGACTGATATTGAACTAAAAAACAACCAATACCTCAACTTCAAATACACGGTAGATGTCTCTAAGCCCCAAACCCGAGACCTGCAACCCGTCATCAACAACAGTAATCCGCTTTATATTCAAGAAGGCAACCCAGACTTGCTACCTGAGTTAAATCGGAGCATCGAAGCTGGTTATAATATGTTCGACCCGTCAAGCTTTATGAGTATTTTTATCAATTTCAATTATGGCTACAACATCAACCAGATTATTTACAACCAGACAATCGACCCCAAAACGCTCATAACCCGTACCAAGCCCGAAAACATCACTGGCGGCCAAAACATAAGTGGCTATCTAAGTTTTGGATTTCCAATCAAAAAAACCAAACTCACCGCAGAGTTAGGTCTTAACCCCAGTTTTAGTAATAATTTGACTAAAATAAATGGCGTTTTGAACGATACCAAAAACCAAAGCTATAACTTTTCGCCTCGATTGGACTGGACACCAACCGAAACCTTTACGCTCTTTGCCAATGCCAACTTCAACACCAGTACTTCTAAGTTTTCGGTCAGTACAAATCAAGATGTCAAGATTATCAACAACACCTATAATCTGACAGCGAACGTCAAACTGCCAAAATTAATATTTTTTAATACATCGTTCAATTATCAGATTTATAAAAACGAGCGCTATGGCTTCGACAACCAAATACCTATCTGGAATGCTTCGATTTATAAAATACTGGGCAAAGACAAAAAAGCCGAAATCAGGTTTTCAGCTTTTGATATTCTAAACAAAAACTTGGGTGTAAACCAAAATGCCTACCAAAATGTAGTGAGCCAAGAACGAACCCAAACGCTGGCGCAATATTTTATGGTTAGTTTTTCGTACAATATGCGGGGCATAAAAACGGCTTTGGAGAAATAATACAGCCCCCTTGCCCCCAGAGGGGGAATAAAAGTCAGTTATCATTTAATGAATTTTTGAAATAATATGAAAAAGAAAGTTTTATTTACAATCATTTCACTCGCCCTCTGGGGGCTGGGGGGCGTTGCATTTGCCCAAAAAACAGAAGGCGTAGTGTCGTACAACCGTAAAATATATTGGATAAAGATTTTGAATAGAATGACTTATTTGACCCAAGAAGAAAAAGACAGAGACCGACTGGCTTGGGGTAAGTTTGAGGACGACGAGCTAAACCCACCCGAAAAACTAACGCTTTTTTTTAATGCTAATCAAAGTCTTTACAGTGCCGACAAAGACGACGAAAACAGCGATGGTGGCTACGCCTGGCGCAAAAGCACCATGCTATATCAGCGAGATTTTGAAAAAGAAACCCAAACGGATATGGAAGACATAATGGGCAAAACCTATTTATTGCAAGACTCGCTCCACGCCCCTAACTGGAGAATTTTGAACGAAATAAAAGACATAAACGGCTATATTTGTATGAAAGCAGAAACTACCAATGCTGTAAAAGAACAAAAAATAGTTGCGTGGTTTGCACAAGATATTCCTGTTTCGGCAGGGCCAGAGCGGTTTCATGGTTTACCCGGTCTGATTTTAGAGATTGACATCAACAACGGCGAGTGTATTATTGAAGCTAAAAAAATAGAATTTAAAGACGTATCGAAAGACCTTATATTGCCCAAACTAAAAGGTAAAAAACTAACTGAAAACGAACGCAATCAGATAATTAAAAAACATATATTTGAGCAAATGCAAGCGCACCGTTGGCCTTATTCAGGGTTTCGGTTTTGATTGATTTGATTTGACAATTCTCAAAGAATTGTCAAATCAAATCAATCAAAAGGTTGTCAAATCAAATGATTCTTGATACCAAACCCAAGCAGCATAACCCACGCTCGACACTCCCAACACCCAAACGAGCATCAGCGAACTGTTAAACGACCATTGCCCAACCGAAAAACCTTGTAACACGGCCATCAGCATCAAAAATATACCGATTCCCAAAAAAAATGCTTTTTTGAGTGCATTCGGATAAGCTTGACGCAGGTCGTAAGCACCATATGCTTTGTTTCTAAACTCAAAGACAATGTCGTCGAGCGATGCGTCTTGTAGCTGCTCAATGGTCATGGCTGTTTCGTGCTGGTATGTTTCTCGTAAATATTTTACGGCTTTGCTGTTTACTTCGGGTAACACTTTACTGAGTGCTGCCTCAAACGGTGAGCCAAGCTGTATATATCGCTCTACTTCGCATGCCAAATGGTCGGCCAGCTCACCCAATAGCGCATCATTTGAGCCTGCACCAATGAGGTGGTTTTGTAAAAGTGTTAGTTGAGATGAAGTTAGTTTTTCCATGATTGACAATCGTTTAAATAATACCTATCTACTTCACTAATAATACTTTAAGCCAACGCCAACTGCGGTTGTGGCTGCATTAACAGTCGCATGGCTTCTACAAATCGCTCAAAGTCGTTTACTTTTTGCTCGGCAGTTTGTGTACCAATAGGTGTGAGCGAATAGTATTTGCGTAAACGGCCATCGGCCTCCTCCGACTCGGTTGTCAAAAAGCCCTCTTGCTCTAACTTATGCAACACAGGATATAATGCCCCAAAGGTGAGTACAATCTCGCCATTGGTACGGTCTTTGGTTTGTTGTGTAATCTCGTAGCCATACATTCGTCCATTTTCTGCCAATAATTTCAGTACTATCGTTTTGAGTGTTCCCCTCAAAAACTCACTACCTGTTCCTGTTTCTGTCTGTGCCATTTTAATATTGATTTATATTGTTCGACAAATATATGTAAGATTTTTATATATAAAAAACATTTTTTGTCTATCAGATGTTTCCACCCGACAGCAGAGCAAAAATTTATTGTTTTTCTGTTCCTAACAATTTCACTCCCCTCAAAAAATCTTCGATAGACATTCGTTTTTTGCCTTCTATTTGCAACTCCTCCACCGCCAACCAGCCATCAGCAGTCCGACGATATAGATTTTTTTTGTTGTCAGTATGCCAACTTTGAGATGATTCTTTCAGATTTAATTCTTGTACAGTTTCTAAATTTATATTTCTTACTTTAAATATTTTACAAACTTTACCATTCAGCGTAGTCCAAGCGGCAGGATATGGCGATAGCCCCCGTACAAAATTTCGGATAGCTTCAGATGGTTGATTCCAATTTATTTCACAAGTTTCTTTAAATATTTTGGGGGCCGTCTTGATTATATCAGCCTCAGGTTGAGGTATTTGTGGATAATCGTTGGCCTCAATAGCCAAAACGGTTTTGAGAGTCAAATCCGCTCCTTTGTGCATCAGCCGTTCGTAGAGGGTGCCGATGGTATCGTCTGGGTCGATGGTTTCTTTGACCTGAAAAATAATTTTGCCAGTATCAATTTCATGTTCCAAAAAAAACGTTGTTGCCCCCGTCTCGGTTTCACCATTCATAATCGCCCAGTTGATGGGTGCTGCGCCACGGTATTGCGGCAGCAGCGAAGCGTGCAAATTGAAAGTACCCTTAGGCGGCATATTCCAGACTACTTCTGGCAACATTCTAAATGCCACAACCACCTGCAAGTCGGCTTGATAGCTTTGTAATTCTTCCAGAAAAGCCACATTTTTTAGTTTTTCGGGTTGCAGCACAGCAATATTTTGTGATACTGCATAGACTTTAACTGGCGAAGCTGTAAGCTGCAGCCCTCGGCCCGACGGCCTGTCAGGCGAGGTGATAACGGCCACTACATCACAGCCACTTTCTACTAATTTTTGAAGACTCGCCACCGCAAAGTCTGGCGTTCCCATAAACACAATACGCAGTTTTTTCATATAATAGTTTTGCTACATTTCTTTTCGTCTGCAAATATTGCTAAATTTGTAGTTCAAATTGAACTATACCGCAGTTATTAAGCAGAACACCCGCCCAAGCTGTTCTGTTTTGTTTTTTATTACAACCCCCCAAATCTATTTGGTTTACTATTTATTTTCAAATCACATTAAGTTACAAAAGCAATGGCACAGTACCAATATTACACAGAAGAAGGGCTAAACAGGCTCAAAACAGAACTACACGACCTCAAAACCAAAGGACGGCAACACATTGCCAATGCCATAGCCGAAGCACGAGACAAAGGCGATTTGAGCGAAAATGCCGAATACGATGCCGCCAAAGATGCACAAGGCCACCACGAAGCCCGTATCTCAAAATTAGAAAATATATTGGTCAATGCCCGTGTCGTGGACGAGTCGTCGATTGACTTATCGATTGTGTCGATTTTGTCGAAAGTTAAAATAAAAAACAAAAAAACAAACGCCGAAATGACCTATATGCTCGTGGCCGAAGAAGAAGCCGACCTCAAACAAGGCAAAATCTCAATCGGCTCACCCATAGGCAAAGGATTGGTAGGCAAAAAAGCAGGCGAAAGTACCGAAATAAAAGTACCTGCTGGCATAATTGAATTTGAAATATTAGAAATATCGAGGTAATACCTTAGCAAAAAAATATGCCTTCTATCTTTACAAAAATAATCAACGGCCAGATACCATGCCATAAAATAGCCGAAGACGACCGTTTTTTTGCTTTTTTAGACATTCAGCCAACTGCCATTGGCCACACGCTCGTTGTGCCAAAGCAAGAGGTAGATTATATTTTTGACCTTGACGACGAAACTTATCAGGCATTGATGGCGTTCTCAAAAAAAGTAGCACAGACAATAGAAAAAGCCATTGCCTGTAAGCGGATTGGCGTGATGGTCGTGGGTTTGGAAGTGCCGCACGCACACGTGCATCTGATTCCGCTCAATAGCATGGCCGACATGAATTTGAACAAAAAACTAAGCCTGAGCCATGATGAACTGGCACAAATAGCTTCTAAGATTTCCGCCAGCTAAATCTGGCGGAAATTCAATTTGACTGAACCACAAATTCACATACTCACTCATTCACTCATTGAACCTATGCCAACTCAAACTACTTCAAATATCCTCATGGTTCGGCCTGTTAGGTTTGAGTTCAATGAGCAAACAGCCGAGAGCAATGCTTTTCAGAATGCAGACATAGCGACTCAAACCAAGGCCGATACACAAGTCGAAGCCCTGAAAGAATTTGATGCAATGGTACGCTGGCTGCGAGACAACGGCCTAAATGTAACGGTCATCGACGATACAGCCGAGCCGCACACCCCCGACTCTATTTTTCCAAACAACTGGGTGTCGTTTCACCAGAGCGGTAAGGTAATATTGTACCCGATGCAAGCCCAAAATCGCCGTTTAGAACGCCGTCAAGATATTATCGAGACTTTGAGTAACGACTTTCAGATAACGCAAATCATTGATTTATCGTACTTCGAGGCCGAAAACAAATTTCTGGAAGGTACAGGTAGCTTGGTGTTAGATAGAAAAAGCAGAATCGCTTATGCTTGCCTATCGCCCCGAACTCACGCAGACGTACTGACGGCGTTCTCAAAAGTGATTGACTATGAAATCGTTACTTTCGAGGCTACCGACATCAACAACAAAGCAGTATATCATACCAACGTTGTGATGTGCGTTGGCGATATTTTTGTGGTAATATGCTTAGAAGCAATCAAAAACCTTGACGAGCGGCTCTCCATTCGTAACACAATAGTAAAGTCTGGTAAAGAAATTATCGAAATTAGTATTGACCAAATGAACCACTTTGCTGGTAATATGCTATTAGTCAATAATACCAAAGGCGAAAAGCTACTTGTCATGTCCACCTCGGCCTATCGGTCATTGACTCCCAAACAGATAGACAGATTGGACGACTACGCCCGACTGACTCACTTTGACTTATCGGTCATTGAGGCCAATGGTGGTGGCTCGGCTCGCTGCATGATGGCAGAGATACATTTGCCGAGAAAATAAAATATTGTATATTTGGTAAAAAACAAAGTTATGATAGCTACTGACAATCTCAAAAACAGCATCATTGAGCAACTCAAAACCAATGACTTAGTGCGTATTCCAGCCTCAGAAGACGACTATTTTTCGGTTGCCTACAGCCTCCCCTTTCAAGTGCAGTACCACGATAGCGAAATTATAACCATGGGATTAGCCTCAGTTCGACATGAAGCCCTTGTAATGATACTTGGGACAATTATTTCTAATTTACTCTCTGATAAAGACGAGTTTATGATTTTAGGTAGTAACTCTGGAGTACAAATCCCCAGATTTGAAGGTGGGTATTATATGCCCGATGCGTTAGTTATCAAAGGCGAGCCAGTTTTCAAAGGCAAGTCTTCGGCCATTATAACCAATCCGCATATTATTATTGAGATATTATTGCCGTCCACGCAAGACTTTGATTTGACCGAAAAACTACCTCAATACAAACACTTAGATAGTTTGCGGCAAGTAATTTTTGTGAGTCAGAAAAAAATAAATATCAGTAGTTATATCCGTTCCGAAAACCCTAATGTATGGCTCAATCAAGATTTTGATAATAGCACAGACCAGCTTTTGATCGAAAACCGTCCTGTTTTATTGAGCCAAATTTACAAGAAAATCAAGTTTTAGTAGCAGTTTGGGAGGTTGCTTGGCTGTGTTGAGTAGCGGTTATCGTTACCCTTTGGGCGAGTCCGTTTATCTGAAAACCGCCGCCATGTCGAGCCCGATATTGAGTTTCTCGTCGTGTAGTTCCCCCACCATAAATGTCTTATAGCCGTGTTTTGAATGAAATATATTTATCATCTTAAAAGTTGGAATCACAACCCAACATGACTTGACACCCGCTCCAAAATAAATATCCAATTTATCTATCAAGTCCTGATTGCTCTGCTTAGGCAACACTATCTCTATTACTCCGAATGGTGGTTTGCTTACTCTAATTTCGTCTTCGAGCCAGTCAGATGGGCTGTGTTCGTAAAAAGTCAAGTGGGGTGTAACTCGTTCTGTTGGCAATTCGAGGCTCAGTTCAGCGAAAGTATCGTACTGACTTTCATACTTACTAATCATTTGGTTATCAAGCAATTCCTCTAATCTTGAATGATTTTTGCTGGGCCCATATTTTCCTCGTTCGAGAAAGTACTCGGTTTCTTCATCGACAATTTCGAGTAGGGCTTCCATAATTGCAGTCTTTTCGACAAATATACATTTTTCATTTGAAACGGCTATTTTGCGCCTTTGTTGGTGTTTTTACCGCACAGGCGACCCTGCAACAACTTGGACGGTAAGGCAGCAACAAGCCATTTAACTACTCCAAATTGTTCGTAAAACAAACAAAAAATACCGTTAGATAAACTTTTTTGGCTTCTACAATAATTTTACTGAAACTTGCAACTTTATTAAAGACAGGTGTAAACGTTCACCACGGCATAGACTTACGTTGTAGGGGTGCTTGAAAAGTAAATTTTAAACTAAACAAAAAATGTCAGGAATCTGTGGGGTCATATATTTCAATCAACAAAAAGTAACAATCGAACTTGATGCGATGATTGCTACATTGCAACACCGAGGGCCAAACGGTATTGAAGTATGGCAAGAGGCAAACGTGGGCTTGGCACACTTGATGATGCACATCACGCCAGAGTCTATCAATGAAACGCAACCAGTTGTAGATAATAATCTGATTTTGGTGGCCGATGCCCGCATAGATAATAGACAAGAATTGACAAGTACGTTGAGCCTTGCCCCTAACGCTACCGACTCTGCAATCGTCATGGCGGCATATAAATACTGGGGGACAGATCTGGCCAACCGCCTCATTGGAGACTTTGTGGTGGTGATTTGGGACATTGAAAAACAACAAATATTTTGTTTGAGAGACCATGTTGGAGCCAGGCCGCTCTACTACGTTCATAAGTCTGGTGAGTTTTTTGCTTTTGCTTCTGAAATGAAAGCCCTTTTAACGCTCGATGGTATTTCAACGGCATTGAACCAAACCGAAGTAGCAGCTTATTTGAGTAGCTTGTCTGATTTTAGATATTTTACTGGGCGAACCATCTATCAAGAAATCACATCGCTGAAATCTGCTCATTGGATAGTTATAAATAAACAAGGGCTGAAAGAACAGTTTTATTGGGATTTGAACCTCTACAAATTCGACCATTTAAAAACCGACGATGATTTTGTTCGGGCATTTCGTGATGTTTTTATAGAGGCCGTTCGATGCCGTATAAGAACACCTTTTGAGGTGGCTTCGCATTTGAGCGGCGGCCTCGACTCGTCATCGATAAGTGCAGTAGCCAACCAGATTTTAGAAAAAGAAAATAGAGCGGTGCATACTTTTCATATGGACGTTGAAGTTGAAAAATGCAACGAAAAAGACTATGCAGAGGCATTATTGACAACCGAACAACTAAAAAATCAGCACCAATATACCAAAATAAACGACGTTGGCTTCTACGAAGCCATTGAGGCCATACATCATATCACCGACCGTCCGAATAGCTTTGTGGTAACCCCACCTGCTCAATTAGGCTGGATGAAAGCCGCAGAAAAAGTTTCGGCGAGGGTATTTTTGACAGGACACGAAGGCGATACGGTAGTCGATTATGGATTTGATTTATTTGAAGAAACACTGTTAGCGGGTGATTATAAAACTTTTGAATTGCTTTTGAGCCAGTACTCACAGTATGCCATTCATTATAATTATCCTGATGACATCTCAGCTTGGACAATAAACAAAAAAGAAAGTTTTGTTCGACAAAATGTTTTGAGACCTATTTTAGGAACGCTAAGGAAAAGCAAAAATTACGGAAAAATGCTGTCCGTTTTCTTAAATACCAAAGGCGGTGGCCGGTTGGTTTACAACCTTTTATCAACAAAAATCAGAGACCAAAATATAATAAAAGCCTCGTTGAAGCGAAAAAACATAGACGCTCGATTTTCGATATTGGCTACCCGTTTTAAGACCAAGACTAACATTGAGCAAGTTGGCATAGACGAAACAACTGATCCAAACTTGGCACAGGGACTAACCGAAGCCCAACAAACACATTTAAAAAAAATGCGCTGTTTTGGAATGGTTCAGTTTTGTGAAATTTTAGAGCACTGCGGAGTTCATCATGGCTTTAAGATAGCACACCCGTTTTTAGACAAGCGAGTGTTGGAGTTGGCGTTGGTCTTGCCAACAAAACTCAACTTTAACAATGGCATGATGAGAGGGACGATTCGGGAGGCAATGCGGGGTATATTGCCCGAAAAAATAAGAACCCGCACTATCAAAATGGATTTTTCGCCATTATTACTGCACACGTTGCAGCACACAGAGCCAAATTTCGAGGATATATTTTCAAGACAAACCCGTGGCAATAACACAAACCAATACCTCAACCATGCCGAGCTGATGAATAGAACCCAAATTTGCAAGAACCCGTCTTTATCTTGTCCTAATGAACTTAAATATTCGCTGATGCATCAGATCTTTCGTAGTCTATATTTTCAATTATTTTTTAACAACTTAAACAATTTCAATTATGAAAAAAGTACAGTACCAAAAAGCAACGCTCAATCGGTTGGGTAAAGTAAGTACCCTCACACTGGCAATGGGCAGCGCAGGCGGCGACTCTAATTCTCGAAAAAGTGGAATGGGTAATTAGCCTAATTTGACTGAGGTAGGCTTTAACGAGCCTACCTCAATTTTTACTAATTATCACCAAAATACAAATTATTGTTATGATAAAATACAAAATTTCAGGCCAGCAAATGTCCTCAAATCTTGGCGATGAAGTAGTGATATTAGACCACAAGAAGGGGTTTTATTATAGTTTGGACAATGTAGGACAAATGGTCTGGGATTATATACAAAAACAAACTACAACCCTCGATGAATTGGTAGTGTTGGTCGAAGAAAAATATGACGTAAAAGTCGAAATTCTCAGAACAGACATTCAAGAATTACTGGACGACCTTTTGAAAGAAAAATTGATCGAGATTGTCTAAAATTATCCCTCTAACTACATCTCCATAAAAACTCAACTATCTTGCAACCAACTCCCACACGAATTTATCGAAGCGGCAAACGGGCTTTTTTTGCTGGTACTCTCGCCGATGCTCACCTATATTGGCCTGATATTGCTAACTATCATGCCATTGGCGGCCATACGCTTACCGTAGATGCCATCACACAAGACGAGAACGTACTGAAACTATTTACCGAAGCCGAAGCTACTGGGCTGTTACTTTTGCAGCAGGGTTATTTTTTGCTTCATGCCAGCTCGGTGGTAGTAGATGGCCGTGCGTATGTTTTTTGTGGTACGCCAGGTGCTGGCAAATCAACTACCGTGGCGGCTTTCGTCAAGGCAGGCTATGCACCCTTAGCCGATGACATGACCATAATAGGTTTTGACAACGACAACAAAGCATTTGTAGTGCCGCAAGGGCCAAGCATCAAAATTTGGGATACTACGGCACAAGGATTGAATATTGACACCGCAGACCTTAAACCTTGTTTTGAGGGTCATAATAAATATTACTATCAGTATGAAGGGCAATACCCAACCGAGCCTATTCCATTAGAAAAAATATACCTCCTACACCGCTCAAAACGCCTTGGACTGACACGTAAACTGAAGACAAGTATTATTGTTTTTGAGTTATTAAAACATTTTCCATTGCCGCACCAATTATTAAAAAGCGAGTATCTTCAAACACATTTCAAACAGTCATTGGCGATAGCTCAAAGTGCGTCAGTTATTAGTCAAAAACGGCCAGAAGGCTATGATAAACTACAAAAATGGATTATGGGGGCGTAGTTGGCTTTGAGCATAAATATCTGATATTTATATACTTAACCGCTAAAATTATCGAAACATTAGATTCTTACAACCTAAACTGCACCGCAAATTTAATACCGAACGGATTGATACGATAAGGCGTATCGAGATAAGTTAGTCGGTGAATAAACTCTATTCGCAAAAATTTAAAAATATTATTAACCCCATACCCCAACTCAATGTATGGCTCTGAGGAAGTAAAAGAGTTGGGGTGAAGATAAAAATCGCCTTTTTGGTCTCTTACTGGGTGCATTTGCCTGTACTTAATGTTGTTTTCGCCCATAATAATATTGGCAAGCAAATCTGTTCTGAGTTTCCATTTTCTGACAATCGGTATTCTGTTAAACAAAAATCCTTCTAAGTCGTGGCGTACACGTAGGGCCACAAAACTGGTGCTGACAAACTCGCCGATATTCATTTGATTGTATGAATTGTCGGTATAAAAAGCTGAATTATTGCCCAAATGTGGAAAAAGCAACGGGTACGGCACTCTCGATGGTGATGTTCCAGCCACGATATTATAGTAAGTTCGGCCTACGATACCAAGCCTAAAACTATGCTGAATACCGACTTGAAAGCGGTGATAATCAAAATCGCCACCCAATGTTTTGAGACCAAGTGTATATTTGAATGTAAAAATTGGCCACTTGGGAATACCCCTCCGACCGCCCTTCACTCGTCCCTCTACACGGCGGCGGTCGTTCTGAATCACCACCTCGTCGGGAGCGTAGCGAGACTCAAACACAAATTCTGAAGTCTGAAAGTCAGTGTTAATATCCGATTTGTTACCCAATTCTGGATTGACATAATACCCAAAACTATAACGTGGGCTAAAATCTCTTATCCTAAAACCAACCGTTTGCTCAAAGCCTTTGAAGAGCGTGGTTTTGATAAAGCCATAGTTTTCGTGCTGATAAAATCCTCGATTGTACCGCCCAAAGCGATTGAAAGCCAAAAACAAGTTATTGACACCCACGTCATCGGCATTTACACCGAGCCGTTCCAAATCGTAATTTGTCCTAATTCCAATCGTTGTAAAGGGCTTTCGACTTACAATATAATTGGCTTCTAAACTATATTTTAAAATTTTATCAACCAATCCATACGCTGCGTAGCCCCTCAAAAATACGTTTTTATTAAACTCACTATTAGTCCTAAAACCAACTCTAAGTCTATGTCCCTCAATGTTGTTGTAGGCATAAGCATACGGAATCGGTCCCCATTCAATACCCCCCATTTTGATATGCCCGTTTATCATCAAGTCGGCAATGTCAATATACGAACGAACGATTGGTATATTTTTGAGAGAATCAATCATCTGATACACCTTGCGCTCGTCAGCCGATTGGGTTTCTTTTCGTTTCTGATTCCAATATGTCGAGTCTTCGTCATCGGTACGTGCGTCGTCGTCTATCTCAATACGGTCGGCATAAAACTTCGGTGGTTGAGGTTTATTGACTACAATATTTGAATTGACCACATAATATTTGGCTAACATTCCTGCCGAATTTTCAGACATTTGGCCCACGTCCAGCAATGTTCGCATTTTGGTAGGCAGCCATGGCCCAGCGGTAGTTGGCTCTAACTCTTGCTGAATGGTGATTTTGTCAATAAAATTTAGATTGGCTTCTTTGCTAATTGTCGCATCTATTTCGACCAAGGCAAAGGTAACTTTATCTATCCAGATTTTACCCCTAAATGCCAAGTCTTGAGGGCGTTTAGGTTCATAATCAATCTGATAGCAATTATACAAACCCACCTGTACACTGTCTGACAGGTAATATTCGTAAGTACTACGGCAGCCGTCGGCGATGGGCGACATAAAATCTTTGCCCAAAATCCGAATCCAGTTATCCGAAAAATTAAACGGCAAAAAACTCCCACCTAATAGCTGCGTCAGTACGCTTTCGTCTTTGAGGCCAACGCCCGTCAGATGTGTTTTTAAGATTTCGGTTTTACTAACTTTGGGCAATGATTTAAAATATTGGTGAGTTACCATCTCCGACACAAAAACAGGTAGAATAGGTTTACCGTCTTCGCCTGCTATTTTTTGCAGATTGTCCATATATTCCATTACTTTTTTCATGGCTTTGCGGTTGCGGAACTTCTCCGACATATTGTCCACGTCTAACTCTGTTTTTGAATAACTCTCAAACTCGTAAGCATCTAAATGGTCTCGGTTGAGTTGGTCTTTGTTGGCAATTACTTTTCTGAGAATCGGATAGGCAGGATTTTCGCCTCGATACACAACCACCTCACGCAATAAAGTTGAAGAAGCAACCATCTGAAAATCAATAACTTGTTCTTTATTGTTTTTTTGAACTACCTTTGTTTTGGGCTGATAGCCAAGGTAAGTTACCCAGATAGAATCGGTAAGAGTTGCGGTTCTGAGACTATATTTACCATCAAAGTCGGTACTAACACCTGTATTTTTGCCTTTTAAAGCTATATTTGCAAACGGAATAGGCTCGTTGGTCTGTGCATCGGTAACTTTGCCCGAAATGACATAGTTTTGAGCTTCCGCAGAAGCAATTTTAAACGTCAATAATAAGCCAATAAAATAGTACCGAATATCGAATTTCATAAAATGCCGTTAGGTTTCAATAACAAGACAATTACAGGCGGCGTTAGCCCTACTGACTTAAGATAATTTTTGGAAAACAAAGATATTGATTGAAGTCCAATAATAGAAATCTATTCGCTAAAAATTAGTATTTTACCACCAAAAAAATAGTTTTTATCGCTAAATATGCCCACTTCGTCCGCTTTACATACACTTACCACGGCTTGTTGTTTGTATCTTAAAACTACAACTGATAGCCAATGGCAGACATCGGCAGATAATCCAGACACAAACTGGGAGCAGATCTATGAACTGGCAACTTGGCACCAAGTACGTCCATTGTTGTTTGAGGCTTTGAGACAATACAAACCGAGCCACTTACCAACTAATTATTTTGAAAATCTACAAACCCTGTGCCGACAGATTGCTATCGAAAACCTCAGTAGGGTGCGGCAAACGCAAGATTTAGTTGCCAAATTTGAAGCCGCCAACATCAAAACCGTATTGCACAAGGGAGTCCATTATGCAAGTTTTTATAAAAGTGCCGCACATCGTGAGTTTGGTGATATTGATTTGCTAATTGACCCAACAGATATAAAAAAGGCGACTGCGTTGATGCAAGAATGGGGCTATCGCCTCGACCTCGACTATACCGAAGGTACTGACGTTGTTGATTTGGACTATCATTCTACGTTTTTCCCAGCCATCGAAACAGGGCTTTCGCCCGTAGAAATTCATTGGAAACCACATATTAAAACTCAAATCGAGACTAAAGACTTGGTACTTAGCCGTGTTGTTACTCCGATTTATAATTTCGATTTATATACGCCAGCCTTGCCATCTGTATTTTTGCTAATGGCCACTCACCACGGCACCAAAGAGCATTGGCACAAACTCAAATACCTGTGCGATTTGGGTAGTTTGTTACTCACTAACAATCAAGATATTGACTGGACAATAGTACAAAAGTATAACCTCGACCAATCATTAAAAGTGGGCTTTGATTTAGTAAATAATATTTTAGAATTTAATAAAATCAGTACCAATCAGTATAAATCTGTGTCATCAGCGTTCAAAAGGCAACTAAAAGGAGATATACTTAGCAACTGGTTACAACAAGCCAATAAAATTTCGACCGATGACAACGTAACTCAGAACGCACAAAAAAGTAACGAAACGGCCATTCAGAAAACTAATCGACTAATCAAGAAGTTTCAAGTTTTATCGCTCACCACGCAGTCGTATTTGTGGCGGGCTTCAGTAGTAGTTTTGGTTGTAAAAATTGGTTTGAAAATAATGCCGTATCGGATTTTTAAAGATTGGTATGATAAATCAACAAAAGTAAAATTAGAAAAAACATTTGAAGACCAAAATCTTCAAAAAGCAGCATGGGCTATTCGAGTTATAAGCGCACGTTGGCCTTGGCAAGCTACTTGTTTGCCGCAGGCTCTGACATTTAAGTATTTACATCGGCACGACCCACGGCTACAATTACAGATTGGGGTCAATAAAGGCTCATCGGGGCAGTTTCAAGCCCACGCTTGGGTCGAGAAAGACGGGCAAATACTAATAGGAGACAGCCCAGAGAAATTCAAACCGATTTGGGAATGGCACTAAGGGAATGTAAAACCGATGAACCGCAGAATATAAAACCGAAAAGTGAAATGCAGAACAGCAAATCAAAACATTATACATCTAACATCATACAGCTTAAAAAATGCCTTTAATACTCATCACCAACGACGATGGAATAACATCGGTCGGCATCAAAACATTAGTAGAAATCATGCAGCAAATCGGCGAGGTTGTCGTGGTTGCGCCCGACAGCCCGCAGTCGGGCATGGGCCACGCCATTACAATAGGTGATCCGCTTCGGCTGAGACAATCTACAATTTTTGGCGACCATATCAAAGCATTTGAGTGTAGCGGCACACCTGCCGACTGTGTTAAAATTGGCAAAAACCATGTACTTCGAGGCCGCAAACCAGATCTACTTGTGAGTGGCATCAACCATGGTAGCAATACGTCTGTGAGTGTACTGTACTCTGGTACAATGTCGGCGGCTATTGAGGCAGCTATCGAAAACATACCATCGATTGGTTTTTCCGTAAGAGATTTTAGGCCCGACGCTGATTTTTCGCATACCAGAGACATGGCTCGCCAGATTGCCGAAATGGTTTTGCAGAAAGGTGTCCCGCAGGGCGTAGCACTCAACGTAAATTTTCCAGAAAAATCACACACACCCATCAAAGGCTTTAAAGTATGCCGCCAAGCAAAAGGCAAGTGGGAAGAGCAGTTTGAAAAACGCAAAGACCCGTACGGACGGAGTTATTTTTGGCTCGATGGCGGCTTTGTAAACTTTGACGAAAGCAGCGAAGACACCGACGAATGGGCATTGGCGCAAGGCTATGCTTCGATTGTGCCATGCCAGTTTGATATGACCTCATACCCAACGATGGAAAAGTTAAAGAGTTGGTTTTAGAGTAGTTGTGGTTGTTGTCTATTGTCCAACAAATTCAAAATCCAAATTTGATTGTTTAGACTTGTGTAATAAATGGAATAAAATGGAGGTACTGTTATTTTTCTAACGGAGCGTAAACGGCCTACTCTCATACCAATATTTGGGTGCTTGGCTATTAAATTTTGGGCATGACCTATTTCATCTGTAAATTTTTCGGCCACGTCGTCTGGCCAATAATCAAGTAGATAATCAACAATTTCTCTGAAATCGTCTTGTGCTTCGGGCTTCCAAATTACTTCCGCAACCATTTTCTTGCATTTTCCATTACGACTTTTTGAGCAATACCCCTATTGGTTTTGCTATCGTTTGGAACTTGTTGTAATCTTTGAATGATTTTTTTTTCTTCGTATGATAATTGATCGGGCATAAACCAGCCTAATGATATATTTAGGTCCAAAAGTTCTTCTAAACTATCAATCGTATCAATTTTTTTATGAATTTCATTTTTTAGTTCTATTGCTGACATAGTTTTTGTGTTTACATTTACAAAAATAACATTTTTTTTGTGTCTTTCAAAAACTTCGACTAAACCCCAGACCAAAAGCAACTGACTGATTGGGTAGCGGCTGCGTCGATAGTCCGATTTTATTGCGCTCTACTCTAAGATTGTATCGCTCAATACCTTTTCGTAATTGTGCTTTTCCAATCAAATCGCTACCAATAGACCCACCTATTGATAAGCCATAAATTGTCCAGAATTCGTTTGGGGTAAACCCCCTACTACTTCTGGATATAAAATAAATTAACGGCAAAAAAGCCATCACTTGCCCCACAACCCGAGCCGTTTTATAGTTTGTAAACCGCTTATTTACATCAGTATCGTTGAGTTCTGCAAAAGGCACTTCGAGTACAAAACCTGCCCCACCAGCACTTAGTTTTTTGTTGCCATAATAGTACCGACCAGCCTCTACCGTAATTGGTTTTAGGTATGGCACCACGGCTGGGGGGGCTTCGTAATAGCTACTATCAATTTTTTGGGTGTATGCCACAACTGCTGAAAATAGCGAGGCAGAAAATAATAATAAAGTTTTCATAGTCTAAGGTTAAGTATTTTTCATTGTCAGACGATAACGAAAAAGGCTATTAAAATTGTATCTTTGTCTTCAAAAAACCAATTTCTCGTGCGCCCCATTATATTTTCAATACTATTTATTTTGTTTTTGACACCAACTTATGCCCAAGTGAGGGTATCTGGCAAGCGTATTGATTCGGCACAAATCCACCCAAAAATCGTCTTCGCTGATACTATTCATTTTTTGGACGAACCACAGCATCAAGTTCAAAAGACAAAAATCAGAAAAGCGGTTGCCGTTCCAATTAAATTAAAAACTACAGATTCTACAGAAATCAAAAAAGTGGTTACCGTTCCAATTAAATTAAAAACTGCAGATTCTACAAAAATCAAAAAAGTGGTTCAGAAAATAAAAGCGATAGATTCTACAAAAATAAAAAAAGCATTTCAAAAAATCAAGGCGATAGATTCTACGAAATTCAAAAAAGCAGTTGCCGTTCCAATTAAATTAAAAACTGTAGATTCTACAAAAATCAAAAAAGCGGTTACCGTTCCAATTAAATTAAAAACTGCAGATTCTACAAAAATAAAAAAAGTGGTGGCCGTTCCAATTAAATTAAAAACTGTAGATTCTACAAAAATCAAAAAAGTAGTTCAAAAAATCAAAGCGACAGATTCTACAAAAATAAAAAAAGTAGTTCAAAAAATCAAGGCGATAGATTCTACAAAAATCAAAAAAGTGGCTCAGAAGATAGTAAATTCACAAAAAATACCCAAAATAGTTATTTACAAACGAGATACCACACAACTCAAAATTTTAAGCTACAACATCAGGCATGGAGTGGGCAACGATGGAAAAATAAATTTATTGAAACTCGTTGATTTAATAAAAAAACACCAACCAGATCTGGTAGCACTTCAAGAAATAGACAGCGGCATGGTGCGCTCTGGTAAATTGTTTCAAGCTCGCATCGTCTCATTATTAACTGGTTATGATGAAATATACGGCAAGGCAGTTCAGACACAAGAAGGCAATTATGGATTGGCCATACTGACTAAACACTCCTACCAAGACTTTCAAAACATACCGCTACCCAGCCCAGAAGCGACCGAACCACGTAATATGCTATCGGTCGTTATTACGCTTCCCAATAGTCGTCTGATACGGTTTTGTAATACTCAGCTCGATTATAAGTCGCCGCTCAATCGGGGTATTCAAGCTGCGCTCATCAGCAAAAACTTGGGCTTTGGCCTCTACCCTACCGTGCTTTGTGGCAATTTTAATGCCGCCATCGATGACCATACTGTTGATTTTTTGCCCAAATATTGGAATAATGCAGGCCAAAATGACGATAGCCCCACACACATACCTACCGACCGCCGAATAGATTATTGCTGGACTACCAAAGGAAATGACTTTAAATTACTTGAATATAAGGTTCTGAAAGATGTCAAGATGTCAGACCATTATCCGATTTTGATTGTCTATGAATTGAGTAAGTGAGGTATTTTAATTATATTTGTATCGAAATTCAAAAAATAACTGCCGTCAATGCAAATCCTTGAAGTTGGAAATAACCCAAAGCTACAAAAACAATTTCTGAATCTTCCTGTAAGTCTGTACAAAGAAAACCAGTATTGGATTAGGCCATTGGACATTGACGTAGAAGATGTTTTTGATAGAAATAAAAATAAGTATTTCAAACATGGCGACTGTATTCGCTGGGTGGCGATTGACGAAAGCGGCCAAACGGTTGGGCGAGTGGCGGCTTTTATAAACAACAATACTGCCAACAAAGACAACGAACAACCCACAGGCGGAATGGGTTTTTTTGAATGTGTAGAAGACCAGTCAGTAGCCTTTGCATTGTTTGACCAGTGTAAAACGTGGCTCACGGCCCAGGGAATGGAGGCGATGGACGGACCCATAAATTTTGGAGAAAGAGACCGCTTTTGGGGAGTATTATCCGATGGTTTTGACAAAGAACCAACCTACGGTATGGGCTATCATTGGCCTTATTACAAAGATTTTTTTGTGGCTTATGGTTTCCAAACGTACTTCGAGCAGTTTACTTATTGGATGCTGACCGCCGAGGAAAGTGTCCGTAAAACGGCTCACCCAGCGTTTATTAACCGAGCCGAGCGTATTTATAAAATGCCCGAATATGAATTTAGGCACATCAAAAAAAATAATTTAGGTCAAGTTGCCGAAGAGTTTAGAGAGGTTTATAACAAAGCCTGGGCTGCACATCAAGGCACGGACGACATCAGCTCTGAAAAAGCACAGGCATTGATGCAAAAACTCAAACCTGTGATAGACGAAGAACTCATTTGGTTTGGCTATAACGAGGGTAAGCCTATTGCGTTTTTTATTATGCTACCCGAACTCAATCAAGTTTTTAAGCACGTAAATGGTAAAATGGATTTGATTGGCAAACTGAAATTTTTGTATCATAAAGTACTCAAAACCAACCAAAAAGCCTTTGGCGTGGTCTTTGGGGTCATACCTGAGTACCAGTCGAAGGGTGTGGAGTGTGCTATTGGGCTGGCTTTTTCAAGAATCATCTGGCAGCCCAACTGTCAGTACAAAGAATTGGAAATGAACTGGGTGGGCGATTTTAACCTAAAAATGATAAAATTTGTACAATTATTGGGTGCAGTGCCACACAAAACTCACATTACATTTAGATATTTATTTGACAGAACCAAAGAATTTAAACGGCACAAGGTCATGTAATTTTTTTGCCTCCTGCCCCCGAAGGGGAGTATGGATTTTTTGCCCCCTGCCCCCGAAGGGGAGTATGGATTTTTTGCCCCCCGCCCCCGAAGGGGAATATGGATTTTTTGCCCCCCCCTCCCGAAGGGGAGTATGGATTTTTTGCCCCCTGCCCCTGAAGGGGAGTATGGATTTTTTGCCCCCCGCCCCTGAAGGGGAGTATGGATTTTTTGCCCCCTGCCCCTGAAAGGGAGTATAGATTTTTTGCCCCCTGCCCCTGAAAGGGAGTATGATAAACAAAGTATAGTGTATCAAAATGGCTGACGAGAAAATAAATATGTTCTATGGTGCATCGGCTTTGATTTTTCAACGG
Source organism: Spirosomataceae bacterium (assembly GCA_043777595.1). GTDB lineage: Bacteria > Bacteroidota > Bacteroidia > Cytophagales > Spirosomataceae > JAYVJH01. The sequence continues at coordinate 21,182 of JAYWHT010000036.1, read as the reverse complement.
GCAAAAGAACTAAGAGATAATCAGACTTCGGCGGAAGCCTTACTATGGAATCGTTTGTCGAAAAGTCAATTTTATGGATTTAGATTTAAAAGACAGCAGCCAATTTCTGGGTTTATTGCCGATTTTTATTGTCATGCCAGTAAACTTGTTATTGAAGTTGATGGCGATGTTCACAATTTAGAAAGCCAAAAAGAGTATGATATAAACAGAACTATTGAATTAGAAAATTTGGGGCTAACAGTTATACGATTTACAAATACAGATATTGTTAATAACTTGGAATCAGTATTAGATAAAATTAAAGAATATTTACCCATACAACCTATATGATAACACAAAGATAAAAATCAAACCAATGTCAAGTCCCCTTCAGGGGATTTAGGGGCAAACAAACCAATGTCAAGTCCCCTTCAGGGGATTTAGGGGCAATCAAACCAATGTCAAGTCCCACTTATATAAATTTAGGGGCAATCAAACCAATGTCAAGTCCCCTTCAGGGGATTTAGGGGCAAATAATAAGAAAGACGGTATTTTCAAATCAATAAACAAGTCCTCAAAATAAGCCCGATGAAAGGGATTTAGGGGCAGAATAATTAAATGAGTTTACTTACAGTAGGATCGGTAGCGTTTGATGCGCTCGAAACGCCATTTGGCAAAACAGACAAAATCATTGGCGGAGCAGCTATGTACATTAGCTTGTCGGCTTCGTATTTTACCAAAAAAAATAACTTAGTAGCCGTAGTTGGGGGGGACTTCCCAGCCGAAACAATCGAAATGTTGCAAGCGCATGGTGTCAATACCGATGGTTTGGAGATTATACCAGACGGCAAAACGTTTTTCTGGTCGGGTCGTTACCACAACGATATGAACACCCGTGATACGCTCGACACACAGTTGAATGTATTGGAAAATTTCGACCCAAAAATACCCGCCGCCTATCAAGACTGCCAATATTTGATGCTCGGCAATATGGTACCAGCCTTGCAGTCGTTGGTCTTGAATCGGGTAACGACCCGCCCGAAGTTTGTGATGCTCGACACCATGAACTTGTGGATGAACGTGGCCATGGACGACCTCAAAGCCATAGTAGCACAGGTGGACTGCCTGACTATCAACGACGAAGAAGCTCGCCAGCTTTCGGGCGACTACTCACTACGACGTGCTGCCAAAACCATTATGGCAATGGGGCCTAAGACCTTGATTATCAAAAAAGGTGAGCATGGTGCGTTGTTGTTTCAGGGTTCTGAAATGTTCTTTTGCCCAGCTTTGCCCCTCGAAGAAGTATTTGACCCAACTGGTGCAGGCGATACGTTTGCAGGTGGGTTTATTGGTCATCTGGCCAAAACCGACGACATTAGCTTCGAGAACATGAAAAAGGCTATTGTCTATGGCTCTGCAATGGCTTCGTTTTGTGTCGAAAAATTTGGTAATGAAAGACTACTCGACCTCAGCCAAGCCGAAATCGACGAGCGTGTGGCGCAGTTTGTGAAGCTGGCGAGTTTTGAAATATAAAACGTAAAAGCAAGGCCATCGCTCCAAGCGATGGCTTCGCTAAACATCTATGAAGCAATAAAAACAAAATGGAATCAAAAAGACAACAAAAAGTAGCTCGGCAATTACTAAAAGACCTAAGCGATATATTTCAAAAAGACGGGCGAGACTGGTTTGATGGCGCAATGGTAACAATCACAACTGTCAGAGTATCGCCCGACTTGGCTATTGCACGGGTGTATCTTAGTTTTTTGTTGGCCAAACAACCAAAGATGCTACTCGAAGACATCAGAGAACGCAGCAAGCAAATCAGGCAGATGATGGGCGTAAAGCTCAGACACCAGCTTAGGATTGTGCCAGATTTTATATTTTTCTTGGACGACTCTGCCGAATATGCCGCCAAAATGGAAGCCCTATTTGCCAATATCGATATTCCAAAAATAGAAGAAGATTAGGTATAGCTACGATTTTGACTGTATGGCTTCAATAATAGCAAGCTGCCCCACGATTTGTTCGGGTTTTACCAATAACTCTTCGCCGTTAGCGATGGCTGCGTAGATGTTTTCAAATAAAATAAACCAGTTGCCTACTTCGGTTTCGATGTGGCCTCTTAGATGTTGTCCACCGATGTCGGTGTTCAGTACACCCCATTTATCGGCTGGCTCTATGCCAAAATCTCTATCTTTGGGCCACATTCCCATTTTGAGGTGATTTTCTTGCTGGTCGATTCCATATTTTACAAATGAGCCTTTGCTGCCGTTTAGCACATAGCGAGGGGCTTCTTCTCGTACCATTAGGCTCGACTTTAAGGTTACTTTTAGTGGGTCATAGTCTAACCTAATCTCAAAGGCATCGTCTATTTTAGTACCTTGTCGCTGCCTAAATGTATGGCCTGATACTGCCATTGGTTTACCAAAAAGTACAAGAGCTTGGTCTATGATATGCGAGCCTAAATCGTACAAAATACCGCTACTTGCCCCCGTTGTTTCTTTCCATTTTTTGGGATTTAAAACAGGACTATATCGATTAAAATATGCCTCAAAAGTCAGTAATTCGCCCAATAGTTTATTTTCGATTACTTTCTGAACAGTCAAAAAATCGCTATCAAAACGCCTATTCTGAAATATCGTCAGTATTTTATTCTGGCTTTTGGCAATCGCAATCAGTTCTTGTGCCTCGGCGATGGTTGTCGTAAAGGGTTTTTCGACCAATACGTGTTTGTTGGCCAATAAACAACGGCGGGTATAATCAAAATGAGTGTCATTGGGCGACGCGATACTTACAAGGTCAATGTCGGGGTCAGTCAGTATCTCGTCTAATGTTCGGGCTACCTGTATGTCGGGATACATATCTTGTGGGTTTTGTGAAACTGACATTACCGTTTTGATACGAAAAAGGGTATAATTAGACCGAAAAAATGGCCCTTGCAAATACCGTCCCGACAGACCAAAACCAACAATGGCGACATTGAGTATCATAGTATTTTTTGTTTGAAGTTTTGAAATTAAGTATAATTTTGTAAAAATATACTCACAACATGACACACATCGGCTTACTTTCGGACACACACGGCTATTTGGACGAGCGACTGTTTGACTACTTCAAAGATTGTGATGAAATATGGCACGCTGGTGATGTAGGCAACATCGAAATCATTGACAAACTAAGCGACTTTAAGCCCTTTCGTGGTGTGTATGGCAACATTGACGGGCATGAAATTAGAAGTGAATTACCTCTTAATCAACATTTTAAAATAGAAGCCATAACAATATCGATGACGCACATCGGCGGAACGCCCCCACGATATAACCCCGTAGTTCGCCCCGAACTTGTGGCCAACACGCCCAATATTTTTGTTTGTGGCCACTCACATATCTTACAAGTATTGAGAGACAAAAACCTCAACAATATGCTTTTTATCAATCCTGGTGCGGCGGGTAAGTCGGGGTTTCATAAAGTCAAAACAGCATTGAAATTTTCGATTGATGGCCATAAAATAACCCAGATGGCAGTCATTGATTTGGGGAAAAGATAAGGCTCGGTATTTTTCAATTTAACCAATCGGTAGCTTTACAATAAACGTTGTGCCTAAGTTTTCTTTGGTCTCAACTTCTATACTGCCTCCATGTCCTTTTGTGATAATATCATAAACCAGCGACAAGCCCAAACCCGTACCTTCACCTGCTGACTTGGTAGTAAAAAAAGGCTGAAACATCTTGGCTTTGGTGGCTTCCGTTATGCCTGAGCCGTTGTCTGACACCGATATTACCAAACTCGCCTTTGACCCAGATACTAAAATTGGTTTTATTTCAACAACTACTTTGTGCTGTTTTGGGGCTGTTTTGCCAAGCGGTGGTGGTACTTGGCTCTGAAAAGCGTTGTTGATTAGATTGAGCAACACACGGCCAATGTCTTGCGACACTACGTTGATTTTGGGTAAATTGGGTGCGGCAATTAGCTCAAAATCAGCATTAAAATCACTATTTTTAGCTCGCAAGCCGTGATAACTCAGCCGCAGATATTCATCGGCCAACTGCCCAATATCTGTCAGTTCTTTTGTACCTGAGCTTGTCCGAGAGTGTTCGAGCATTGCTCTCACAATATTACTGGCACGCTTACCGTGGTAGTTTATCTTTTCTTGGTTTTGAATCAAGTCATTTACCAATTCGCTTTCTTCGCTTTGGGCATTTATATCTTTGTTGTTCAATATAACTTGCAATTCATTTGCCAATTCAACACTCAATTCTGAGAAATTAGTAACAAAATTCAATGGATTCTGAATCTCGTGGGCGATTCCTGCTGTGAGTTCGCCCAAACTCGCCAATTTTTCTGACTGAATCAACTGTTCTTGCGTACTTTGAAGTGTATTTAGCGTTTGTTCAATCTGTTGTTTTTGGTTTTCTATTTCTTCTTTTTGTAGTTGGAGTTGCTGGTTATTTTGCTTCTGAGTTTTATTATTTCTAATCAACACAAAAGCAAAACTCAACATAGCCAATAGCCCAGCGAGCATCACAAAAAACAATATCTTTTGATTTTTGGCTTCAATAACACTCAATTCGCTTTCTTTTTTGAGAAGCTCAATCTGTATTTTCTGGTTTTCGAGTTCATAGTTTGTATTGGTAGCCTCAACGAGTTGCATCGTCTGCTGGCCACTCAACGAATCGTCATAGGTCATCAATTCTTGCTGATTGAGATTGGCGGCGGCGGTATTTTTTTTTAGCGTATTGGCAATAAACAAAATCTCGGTGGCTTCTCTCAAAAACTCTTTACTCGCTATTTCTTGTGCTTTGTTATGAGCCAAACGGCCATAAATCAAAGCACTGTCGGGCATATTGGCACAAATCGCAGCACGTCCAAGCACGGCATAGCCCCATATAGCTTCGCCAATTTGGTCCAATTTGGTAAGCTGCGCTATTGCTCTATTGGCCATGACGCTCGCTTCTTGACATCTGTCAATTCGAGCCATCACATTGGCAATATTCAATTCTAAGGTAGCCATACCTGTCTGATTTTCAAGCCGTTTTTCTATGATTTTTGCCTTTTCAAAATTAGAGATAGCCAGCGAATATTGCTTGGTTTTGGTGTAATATTCGCCCAAAGTCCTACAAACGTTACTTGTCAAGTCATCGTTTTTGAGAAGTAGGGCTTTCTGATACAGCGGCGACAGGTATTTATTGGCCTTGTTATAGTCGCCAAGCTGCACGAACACATAACCAATTGTGGACATAATCTTGATTTTTTCTTTTTCAATGTTTTCATTTTCAGCAATCAATAACGCTTTATAATGAAAATCAATCGCCTTAGGATAATCGCCCTGATTCTGATACGCCCAACCCATACTACTCAGCACGGCAATCAGCCCTTTTTTATCATTTATCCGTTCAAAAATCTCGGCAGCTTGCCCCATAGACTCCAACGCTTCGGGGTTTCTATAATTTTGTTGAACAATCGCCTTGTTCCGAAGTGCATACGCCTCACCACTTGGGTAGTTGATTTGTCTGGCCAACGTAAGAGCCTCTTCTATCGCATTTATTGCTTTGTCGATATTATTAAACAAAATTCGTCTTGCAAAATCATTCAGCATATTTACCTTAACCGAATCGTTTTTGGTATATACTTTGAGGTCTCGCTCCAAAACTGACAATGATTTTTGAGCATACAGCGGCACAGTTCCAACCCAAAAACAGAGCAGAACAATTATAAATGACCAATTTGTGCATGTTTTCATGGGTTGTATGTTGGCAATATTACCGTAAATATCGTACCCTTTCCTTCAATGCTTTCACAGCCAATAGTACCGCCGTGGCCTTTTGTAATAATATCGTAAGCCAAACTCAAACCCAAACCTGTACCTTCGCCAGTTGGTTTGGTTGTAAAAAAAGGCTGAAATATTTTGGCCTTCGTAGCCTCCGACATACCCGAGCCGTTGTCTGAAATCAAAATAGCCAAGCTATTCTTTAAGCCAGGCGATGTTAGTGTTTTTAGTTCTACCATTACTTTATGATGTTTTGGGGCTTCGTCAGCAGGCTGTGGCAGCACTTGGCTCTGAAAAGCGTTGTTTATCAAGTTCAACAACACACGGCTAATATCCTGCGACACGACATTGATTTTGGGTAAATTTGGTTCGATTATTAGTTCAAAGTCAGCATTAAAGTCATTGTTTTTAGCCCTCAAACCATGATAACTCAGTCGCAGATATTCATTGGCCAACTGGCCTATATCTGTCAAGTCTTTTTGTCCTGAATTGTTACGAGAGTGTTCCAACATTCCTTTGACGATGCTACTGACTCGCTTGCCATGAAAATTTATTTTTTCTTGATTTTCAATCAAATCAATTATCAATTCCGCTACCAAACTCTCTGATTCTGTTCCTTTATTGCTTAACTCGTCTTGTAGTTCTTTTGCCAAATCGATACTCAATTCCGAAAAATTAGTAACAAAATTTAGCGGGTTCTGAATCTCGTGAGCAATTCCTGCCGTCAATTCGCCCAAACTTGCCAATTTTTCCGATTGCACGAGTTGTGCTTGTGTGGCTTTTAGGTCAGCCAGCGACTCGTTGAGTGCTGCCGTGCGCTCGGCTACTTGGCGTTCGAGTGTTTGGTTTTGGGTAGCAAGTAAGTACTGTTTTTCTGCCGACAAGTTTTCTATTTCAATGATTTTTTTCTGTAATGCGATTTCATTTATAGCGTTGTTTTTGGCCAATAAAATAGACAACGTAGCTGCCGTGCAGATATAAAACGTAGCCATCAGGTAGTTGGATAGATATGGAATAGCCTCAAAACTGATGACGTTTTTGATGAGTAACAGTCTGACCAAAAACAATAAAATCAACAACCCGAACGACACTAAAAATACGTTGGCATCTTTATTGCCTGTTTTTTTGGCCTTAAAACCAATCCGAACGGCCTCGCCCAACAACAAAAAACACATCGAATAATAAACATAACCCAACCAAGTCCACTTAAATGTTACCGATAGAAGAGCTGCTATAAGTAAAGAGGAAGCAAAAATCCAATAAACAATAGTTGTTTTTTGGTCAAAATATTTGATGACGGTATAAACCAACATATTCAAATAAATAACAATAGACACTACATAAACTACCCCATACAGCTCGGCGTGTAGCATATTTTGAGTATTGTCGCCGATCATTCCTGCCCAAAAATGCAACGCCGCAAACAATAAAGTAACAGCAAAAGTCCGATTGACGGTTTTATTGCGGTTGTAGAGAAACAAAATATAATGTAGCATGGCCATTGTCAGAAACAATGCCAACAAAAATCCGTTGTAGGCTGTTGAGTGCGACACATAATCTAATATCTTGTCAATCAGTCCATCAGTTTTGTTGATACGAACAGCAAAAGCGGGACGATTACCGTTTAAGCCCAAAGGCCAAATCGTATTGCCTTTCGAGAACGAGTACCTGACGGCTATCACTTGCGGTTGGTTGGTTTTGAAACTAAAAAAAGTAGGCGTACCCAACACTGGCGAATGTACCTGTTCTTTTAGAGGGTCTTTGCTCACTACACCCAACTTTGTAAGTAGCTGGCCATTAATATAAATCTCTGATGCACCCGACTGCATTACATAAAAATACAGTGTTTTTCCGACCAGCGTTGAGTCGGGCTTGACGGTTAGCCTCAGCCAACCAATCTGTGCTTTGGTTATTTGTTTCAGTTGGCCGATGGCCTGTGATGGGTCAATGGCTTGCCACTGGCTATCGTCAAAGTCTGGTCGAGCGTACATTTCACTATCGCCCGAGTGCCACTTCCACCCTTTTTCTAAGTCAGTCGGCAAACTGTCAATGACAACAATATTACTTTTTTGAGCAAAAAGAACATTGAACTCTACAACTAACGAAACTGACAGAAATAACGACAGCACTATCAATTTTTTCATAGATTTTATTTATTGACAATAAAAATACCGATTTATTGGCGGATTACGGAAAAACAATAACTTTGTAACTCAATCTTCGTAGATACCCCATTTTAAGACACAACAGCAGCCATGGAAGAATTAGAGCCAAAGAACGAAAAAATCAAAAAGTCAAAAAAGAAAAAAGACGAAAGCCGCAGCATCGAAACCATGTTTCGGACTACCCTCGCCAACCACATTCAGCTTAGTAATATGGCCGACCAAAAAGCTGGACTCATGATTTCTGTCAATTCAATTATTATTTCAATCATTGTTTCGTTTTCGGTCAAGGGCTTTTCAGACAATCAAAAACTTATTTTACCCACAGCCCTACTTATAGCTACTTGCTTGCTTACTATTATTTTTGCCATTATAGCCACCAAACCATCGGTCAAAGCACACAAAAAACTATCTATCGAAGAAATGGATTTATTATTTTTTGGACATTATACCAAATTATCGTTGGACGAGTACAAAGTTGCGATTCATGCTCTCATCAAAGACAAGGTAGCACTCAGAGACCAAATGACATCTAATATTTATGCCCAAGGCAAGATATTGGCCAAAAAATACAGACTACTCAAAATCGCCTATATTGTTTTTATGATTGGCTTTCCTGTTGTCATTACGGCTTATTTTTTGGTACTTTTTGAGTTAATTTAAACCCTTAATAACCACTCCCCCTGCTTCGTTTTGAGTACCAATCTCTATAAACTCACGCTTGACGGCCTTTGGGTCGTTGATGACAGCATAAAATTCGTCCAAATATTTAATCGTTTTCTTGATATAGTTGGGTTGCAGCGTGGCATTGTTTTCGTAAAGTGCATAAATCTGTGGCCGCAAAACCCTGAATTGAGCAAAAACCTGCTCGAAAACTGGCAACGGATACCCAATACCCCGATACAACCGCTGCCTGACGGTAGCAATAGGCAACCCCTCGGACGGCATGGCGTATTTGGCGGCTACAATACCCGAATGATCAAAGTCGTAAGGAACAGGAATCGGTGCATGAACGCTGTCTGTGAGTAGTCTAATATTGTGCAAAAACGGTACTGACCAGTCAGTATTACCAATCAAATATTCAAAAACTGATAGCTTTGCCATAACTACGGTATCTAACATTTCTGAGCGCAGTTGCTTGAAGTTGTATATTTTCAAGTTGTTTCTTTTTGCCAAATCAGTTTCGTCTTCAACCAAAAAAGCCATCTTGGTTTCGGTCGGTCGTTTGGCTGCCGAATCTTGATAGGTTACTTTCGCCAATCTGGACCTAAAACTCAAATCTGTCAGTAGATTATAGATTTTATACACCAACTGTTCCTGAAAAATATAGTCTTCGTTGATACAATGTGTAACGAGTTTGAGTTTATTTTGGTAGTCAAAAACAGAGTTTTTCTTTTTTTGTTTGGCAATATCAATCAACAAAGGTGGAAAGATACAGTTGGCGGCTTGCCGTCTAAAATTACCCCGTACTTTTATTTTAATAGGAATCTCAATCGTTCCCTTTTTTTTGCGGGCATATTTTAGTACTGCCAAATGGTCGGTTGTTTTATCGCCTCTGTCTTTTAGCAAAGGCTTCATGTCGGCCACAATCACAAACGCCAAAACACTGTCGCTCTTAAAAAGTGGCCCGAGGTGTTTTTTAGCTTGGGTAGTGTCGTTCTTTACGACTTTTTTTGTTTTTTTCTGGGCAAAGGTATTGATAGACAAAATCAATAAAAGCGTAAATGTGAGTTGTTTCATGGTTGGACTGGGTTTATTTTTCTGGTGGATGTTTTCCAAATTGGATTATACAGTTTCGATACTCTACTAATTTGTCCCGATTAAGTCTAAGTTCGTTCACTGTACAGCGACCAACTGTACTAATACCGATGATATTGGTTGCAGTATTGTTCCAAACGAAATGTTCTTTCCAAATGTCTTTACGAGGATTGAACAATCGAACCCATTTTTCTGTAACACCATCAAAAACCTTAAACTTGTTAGACTTCAAACGATTACAAAGAAAACAAGCATAAGCGAGGTTCTCAAAATCTGTAGTTCCATCTAAACTTTCGGGTATCACATGGTCAATGGTAAACGCTGCTGGGGAGTATTTGTCTTGGCTTTTACAATATTCACAGCATTTGAAAGCCCTCAAAGCCACGGCTTCTTTCAATGGTTGAGAGATATTATTTTTAGGCATAAATCTTGTGGGTTATACCTAAATTTTCCATCAATTTATCAATCGAAATTTGTCGAATCTCAGCTAATTGAGCAATATATTTCAATTTTTCGACACTGTAATTTTCATAACTTTCAGCTAATTTCAACAATTCTGATTCTTCTTTTTTAGACAAAACCTCAAATTCTGACTTCCAATCAAGGTATTTCAGTCGTTCCCATTTTTTTTCGTCAAACAGATAATTGATTTTTGTTAACAGTTGAGATTCAACTCCATTAAGAATTGGTAGCTTGCTTTTTTGGATTCTAATAGCTGACAACTCACTAAATAGGTATTCAAATTTAGTTATATCTAAGCCTCTGGCTGTATCTAATATTTCGGCTACTGACATATCGATAGTTGATTGAATGATTTAAAAACGAAGTTACATATTTCCTCAAAACGAAGCAAATTTTTCAAAATTCATTATATCGGCAATTTGACAGTAAAAATCGTTTCTTCGCCCTCTGTACTTTCTACGTCTATCGTTCCGCCGTGACCTTTTGTAATAATATCATAACTTAAACTCAACCCCAGTCCCGTACCCTCACCGCTGGGTTTAGTTGTAAAAAAAGGCTGAAAAATCTTGGTTTTTATTGCTTCGGACATTCCTGGCCCGTTATCTTGCACCTTGACAATAATATGGCCGTCAGCATAGTTGGTACTTACGGTAACCTTTGGCGCAGTTAGATTGGTCGCTTTCTGAACAGACTGAAAAGCATTGTTTATCAAATTGAGCAGCACCCGCCCAATGTCTTGCGGAACGCCATTGACAAGTGGTAAATATGGCTCTGCAATTAACTCAAAGTGGGCATTGAAACTACTATCTTTGGCCCTTAACCCATGATAACTTAGTCGCAAATATTCATCGGCAAGTTTGTTGATGTCAATCAGTTCTTTTTGGCCTGTGCTGCTGCGAGAGTGTTCCAACATTCCCTTAACGATACTACTGGCTCGCTTACCGTGATAGTTTATTTTTTCTTGGTTTTTTATTAAATCGTTCACCAATTCGCTTTCTTCACTTTGTGGCTCTATGCCTCTTTGGCTGAGGGCTTCTTGTAATTCTTTGACCAAATCGATACTCAATTCCGAAAAATTGGTAACAAAGTTCAACGGATTCTGAATCTCGTGAGCGATACCCGCCGTCAGTTCGCCCAAACTCGCTAATTTTTCTGACTGAATAAGTTGTGCTTGCGTAGCTTTGAGGGTTTCTAAGGCTTGTTGTAGTTCTTCTTTTTGTTTGGTAAGTTCGGCTGTTCGTTCTGTTACCTGATGTTCCAAGTCTATTTTTTTCAACTCCAAAACTCTGTTATTTTCTTCTTCCAATTCCAATTTCATTTTTTGTTCTTTCAGCGTTTTGTCAAAGGCTTTTTGTTGCTTTCGAGCCATTATACCCGCCACTACGCTACCAATTAGTACCAAGCCTTTGCTAAATTCAAAAACCTCTTCGTTGGTTTTATAAAATTTGGGTGTCCAATATTCAAACAAGTTATCAATTAAAAGCACAGTCGCTGCTGGTACTATCATCCAGAGCAACAGGCGAGCATTTGAACTTTGTGCTTTGAGTAAATAAGCTGGTGCAACAACCAATATTATCGATAAGAAAAAAATAAGTGCTGCAAAGTGGTTTTTGTCAAAAAAAAACTCGGCACCAGCCAGTACAAATATCACTATTCGGCCTATTCTAAGTCGATTGTGCCAGATAGGTAAATTATCGGCCAGAAGCAAAAATTTCTGAACAAACGGAATTAAAAAAAAAGCAACTAAAAGAGCTGGTATGGAAGACATCATATCAAAATCGTTGAACACAAACCCAAATATAAAGAAAGTATTGGCTGGCACAATTTTTGTTACTATTTTGTTGAACTAATAATCACTTTAAACCAAAAATAACAATGAAAAAAATCATCATCGGATTCGTCATTGTGGCTGCGCTGTCGGCTACTGTAAGCTATGGTATTGGCAAAAAAACATCTAAAAAAGACAAAGTATGTACCAAAACCGAAGCGGGTTGTTGCAAAAAAGGTGAAAAAGCCACCGCCTGCTGCGCCGAAAAAAAGAAATAATTGAGTATTGAATACTCAATAAAGTAAAACCTCGGCAAAAGTCGAGGTTTTACTTTATTGGCCAGTGAGCGTATTGAGCCTTCAATAAATTTTTAGTACATTTGCTAATAAAATACCTTTGAAGTGCGACCAAGGTATTTTATTGAATTAGTGATTTACTAAAAATTCGATAATCAATGTCCAAAACTCTTCGTTTCAAACTCGTTTTTTCATTTTTCATTTGCCATTTTTCATTTGCCATTTGCAAAGCCCAAATACTTAGCCCAGCGGCCAAAGTGAGCCTCATCACTGTTTCGTCGGGCGATGAGTTATACAGTGTTTTTGGACACAGTGCTATCGCCATCACCGACTACGACCGAGGCATCGACAGGGTGTATAACTACGGTACTTTCGATTTTAAGGCTGGTTATTTTATTTTAAAATTTCTCAGAGGCACACTCCCCTACCAACTTTCGGTATATGGTATGTACGGCATGGTCGAAGGCTCTCGTCAAGAAAACCGAACGGTAACAGAGCAAGTACTGAACCTGTCGCAAAGCCAAAAAGAAAAGCTACTTAATCTATTAGAAACCAATTATTTGCCAGAAAATAGAAACTACGCCTATCGGTTTTTTTATGACAACTGCTCGACTCGTATCAGAGATATGTTTAAGGCGGCTTGTGGCGATAGTTTACAATATTCACAAACATCGGTAGCCACCAATCCCAAAAGTTATAGAGACTGGATGAACGACTACCTCAAACAAAAACCTTGGGCAAGATTTGGCATGAACGCCGCCATAGGCGCACCGTCAGACCACGTAGCCGACGCCCAACAGGAAATGTACCTACCCAACAATCTCATGGCACACTGCACGGCTGCCAAATTGGGTGGGGGCAGTTTTGTGAAAGAAACAAAAGTGCTTTTTGAGGCCGTTCCAAAAGAAGCCGAAAGCCCTCTGATGGCACTTTTAGAACCACCATTCATGTTTTTCGTTTTGGCGATGATTGTACTTTTTATATTTAACAAAAAACAAAAAGATAAACCACTCACCAACTATACCTTTGATAAAATACTGTTGGGCGTTGTTGGCTTTTGGGGGGTGTTTGTACTTTTACTATGGGTAGCTACCAACCATGGCGTAACAAACTGGAACCAAAACCTACTCTGGCTCATGCCGCTACACCTACCCGCGGCCTTTATGCTGGGCAAAGAAAAATACCGCCAGCGGCTATCTACATATTTTTATGTTTGTGCGGCTTTGGTTGTGGGCTGTATAGTTTTGTGGGTTGTTGGCCAGATTTGGAAACAAACTACTTGGATACCAAAAGACAGTACATGGTTATTGCTTGCATTATTTAGCCGCCAAATATTTTTGGCAAAAAAATTACGTTTATCGGCAGGTTAAAATTTGAGTGTTTGTTGATGTAAAAGTTGGTGTAGTTTAGAACCTTGATGACTTTTATGTTTATAAATCCAGCCAATTTGACTACTTTTGCGGTCAAACATTATGCTAACATCAGCGAAACCATCGCTAAGAGCAATGGCTTTGATTTATACAACAAATATACATTTTGAATCCAACCAATTATCTTTCAGTCGAAAACGTTGCCCATTCGTTTGGGGCCAAATGGCTTTTTAGAAACATTACTTTCGGTATCAATCGTGGCGACAAAGTAGCACTCATCGGTGCTAACGGTGCAGGCAAAACGACATTTTTGAATATCCTTTCGAGTCATTTCACACCTGATGAAGGCATTGTGAGCCTCCGCCGAGACATTCGAGTTGGGTACTTAGACCAAACGCCCACTTTCGATGCGCTCTTACCTGTGTCAGACTTACTCTTTACATCGTCCAATCCTGTGGCGCAAGTAGTACAAGAATACGAGCGGTCGATGGAACACCCCGACACGCCCAATTTAGGTGATATTTTGGAACGAATGGACAACCTGCAAGCGTGGGATTTTGAGGCAAAAGTCAAAGAAATTTTGGGGATATTAGGACTACACGACATCACAAAACCGTTTGGTGAACTCTCGGGAGGCCAAAAAAAACGAGCCGCCTTGGCCAAAGTCCTAATTGAAGAGCCTGAATTGTTAATTATGGACGAACCAACCAACCACCTCGACTTAGAGACAATTGAGTGGTTAGAGGGTTATTTGAATACCCAAAACACTACACTACTGTTGGTATCGCACGACCGTTATTTTTTGGATAAAGTTTGTAATATAATCGTCGAAATGGACGGGGGTAATCTATACAGTTACAAAGGAAATTACGGGTACTATCTCGAAAAAAAGGCCGAAATGCAAGCCAATCAGAGCATTACGCTTGACAAAGACCGCCAACGCCTCAAAAAAGAATTGGAATGGATGCGCCGCCAACCACAAGCCCGAGGCACAAAAGCCCAGTACAGAGTCGATGCCTTTGGCGAATTGAAAGACAAAGTAGGCGGCAATCGTAGAGAAGAAAAATTTGAACTCAACGTCAAGGTTACCCGCATGGGCAGTAAGATTGTAGAACTTGAAAGTGTCAGTAAACGATTTGATGATAGAACGTTAGTAAACAATTTTTTATATACCTTCAAAAAAGGCGACCGTATCGGTATAGTTGGCAACAATGGGGCAGGTAAAAGTACATTGCTCAATATGATGACGGGCAAACTCCGCCCCGACAATGGCAAAGTCGTCATTGGCGACACAATTCAGTTTGGGTATTATGCCCAGCACGAACTCGAATACCGAGACGACCAACGGGTGATAGACTTAGTAAAAGAAATCGCCGAAGTCGTCAAACTTGGCTCTGGCGAAACCATCACAGCCTCGCAGTTTCTGAACTTATTTTTGTTTCCACCGTCTCGCCAGCAAGATTTTATTGCCAAACTAAGCGGTGGCGAAAAACGCCGACTGCAACTATTGCAAGTGCTGATACAAAACCCCAACTTTTTGATATTAGACGAGCCTACCAACGACTTAGACATTCATAGCCTAAACGTACTCGAAGACTTTTTGGCTAACTTTCAGGGTTGTTTGGTTATTGTATCTCACGATCGCTATTTTATGGACAGACTCGTAGATCACCTTTTTGTGTTTGAAGATAATGGCCACATCAGAGACTACCCCGGCAACTATTCAGATTTTAGAACCTGGAAAGAAGAACAACTCCGTGAAGCGAAAGCAATAAGTAGTGGGTCAAAAGTCGTGAGTCCTGAGTTTAATACTTTAAAATCAGCATCTCAAAATTCCAAGACCCAAGACCCTATACCACCGACTCATGACATAAAACGCAAACTCAACTACAAAGAACAAAAAGAACTTGACGGTATTGAGGGCGAAATGAAAGCATTAGAAAATCGCAAAGATATGCTTATTGATAAACTGAATATAGGCTCAGGCAATCATGGCGATTTGACAGACTGGGCAAGACAGATTGAGAACATTACAAAAGCACTGGAAGAAAAAGAAATGCGATGGTTAGAGTTGTCGGAATATGCTTAATTGGATTACTGGGAATGTTAATGCCATCAGTAGCCGTTGCCTCGCACATTGTGGGTGGCGAAATACAAATGTATAGACTTGATGCCACCTCCAACCGCTACTATATTGGTCTTAATCTTTATTTTGATGCTACCAATGGCCGCCCCGCCGCCGAAACACAGACTGTAAAGTTATATTTTTTTAAAAAATCGGATAACTCATCGCTGGGCTTTATCGAAGTGCCGCAAACAGTCAAAAAATTTGTCAATTACAGCAACCCAAACTGTGCAGTCAATCCAGACCTGTCCACTTACTTTATCACTTATGGCGCAGAGGCAACTTTTAACACCAATAATTTTGCCGATCCACAGGGTTATTATGTTGTCTGGGAGCGTTGCTGCCGCAACAATATCATCACCAATATCATCAATTCAGCTTCGACTGGTGTAACGTTTTATCTGGCGTTCCCACCGATGGTTCAAAATAACCAATTATACGCCAATTCCACACCCCAGTTTAAAGAACTGACAGGCGACTATATCTGTCGCAATCGCCCTTTTAGTTTTGATTTGGGTGGAAAAGATGCCGACGGCGATAGTTTGGTTTACTCATTAGTGAAGCCCTTTGCTGGATTTTCAAACA
The DNA here is from genome assembly GCA_043777595.1 of Spirosomataceae bacterium. Classification (GTDB taxonomy): domain Bacteria; phylum Bacteroidota; class Bacteroidia; order Cytophagales; family Spirosomataceae; genus JAYVJH01. Next base: position 4,910 of record JAYWHT010000036.1, on the reverse strand, counting down.
CATCAAACCCCGAACCAATCGCCACAGGCGCAAGCAACTACCCTCAAATAACGTGGGCAGCAGGTATTTCAGACCAAAATATAATTCCAGGTACACAACCGCTAAGAATTGACTCAAAAACAGGCCAACTCAACACAACGGCCAGCCAGTTGGGATTATACGTTTTTGCGGTCTTGGTCGAAGAATATCGCAAGGGTGTCAAGATTGGGTTGGTGAGGCGAGAGTTTCAGCTAAAAGTCATTGACTGCCCTCCAAATGCACCGCCACAAGCACTGTACCGTGCCGTAGGCAAAAAAGAGTTTTATAAAAAAGGCGAAGTAATACTCATTAAGCGCAACCAAACTAAGTGTATAGACGTACTCATCACCGATATTGACCCAAACCAACGTCTCAAAATTACTACCAAAGCCCTCAATTTTGGCGACAATACAGTTACGGTTTCGCCGAGTGTTTTTACAACAAAAAATAGTGCCGATACAGTCAAAGCTCAGGTATGTTTTGACAAATGTGTAGAAAGCAGAAACAACCAGCCTGTTATTGTTGAAATAATAGTACAAGACGACGGCTGCCCGCAACCACTCTACGACACGCTACAAATCAGAATTTTGATAGAACCCAATATTTATACCCGACCCAAAGCCAGTACCGATTTGCCCAACAACCAAGCAACGGTCAGTCAAGGTACTGTTCTCAACTTCAAAGTTACAGGTATAATCAGTACTGACGAAGACGTAACGATAGAGGCACGTGGGCGAGGTTTTCAGTTGGCAGCAGTGGGCATGAATTTTAAGACCGCTACCGCAAAAAAAACAGTAACCCAACCCTTTGACTGGTCGCCGCCCTGCAACGCCAATAGTCAAGAATATATCGTCGATTTTATAGCTACCAACAACACCTGCAACTCACTATCCAAAGATACTGTAACTGTAAGGCTCAAAAATAATATTCGACCCAATCAAGCACCAAAAGTTTCGAGTAGCATAGGTACAAATCGAATAATAGAAGTAGCTGGTGGCCAAACTGTTGGCTTTGATATTTTTGCGGACGATGTCGACAGAGATTTTTTGACTCTCACTGGAAACGGCCAAGGGTTTAGTTTGGGGTCGTACAAAATGAATTTTGAAAACAAAGCTGGGTTGCCAAAACTAAACTCTCGTTTTGAGTGGAAGCCCGATTGCGCTATTCTCGAAAAACTTTCTGGACAAACACTAAAACTGAACTTTGTTACGACAGATAACGGCTGCGGTGGTGCAGCAACAGACACGCTCAAGGTTCAACTAAATATTATAGATTATCCGGCTCAAAATCTGGATAACGTTGTGGTAGGTAATGTTATAACACCCAATGGCGACGGCAAAAACGACTGCTTTTTGGCTAATATCGGCCCAAAAACTGAATGTGGCTCACGTTTTGAGCGAGCCGAGATACTCAACCGCTGGGGGCGGCTACTTTACCAGTCAGACGATGTAGATTTTAGATGGTGCGCCGACGACATACCATCTGGTGAGTATTTTTATGGTCTTTATTTTAGTAACAGAACCATCAAGGGTACTATTACGGTCTTAAAATAAAAATATGGTGAACGAACTTTGAAGTCCATTCACCATATTTTTATTTCAGAAGCGCGCTAATACTAATTGGTTACAAAGCCAATCTGACCACGAATTTCGCCACCCTTATTGAGGTTTGTATGAAGATTTACATAGACACCATTACTAAACAACCTATTTTCGTCGGCTTGTTTCATACCAGCCCAAGAACCCGAAATAGGCGACTGGAAGGTACCACTGAAAGGAAATATTACCCCGCCATTTTCGTTTGGAAAGCCCCCATGAAAATGCCCTGCAATCGGTGCAGCACTTAGACCAGAGTATGTAATCACATAGCTAAATGTCTTTGTATCTTTGTTGTAAATACCCTCCAAAGTACCCGTACCATTACCAGCTACTCTTGGTACTTCGTTAGCCCCAGATAGTGTTGCGGTGAACTTCACCTCTGGATTTTTGTCTGGGCCAGTTGTGTTGCACGATATAACAAGGGAAATGACCGATGCCATAATAAATGCGAATCCTAAGTTTGTAACTTTTTTCATTTTTGTATTTGGGTTATTGATAAATTCCTACTGCAAGATTATGAATTTTTGACAAAAAAAACAACTTTTCGACTAAAAACTATACTTAATTAACAATCCAGACATCTTTTTGCTTGACATAAAACAGCTTATTGTTCCACCAAATATGTAGCCATTGGTCTTCTTGGCCTACAATACTTAGTTTATTGCCCTCAAGTATTTTTTGGATAACTGGCGCAGCCGACGAGGGAGCAGCTCTCAAAAAAGCCAGTTTCTTGTTCACTATCGCTACTTTATAAGTGTCTGGCAAATTTAGCAACGCCAGTAATGCCACCAAATAAAGCACAATAGTCCATTTATGTCTTGTTCTGACAAATAGCCCTTTTTGTTTTTTGATAACCAAAACATAAAAACTATATAGCGCAATGACAAATAAAAATGAAAAAAAATAGATAGAATATTTACGAAATAGAAAAAAAATGAAACTCAAATCCTCCTCTTCATAACCCGACAGATTGTTTTTTACTGCTATCTCCGTAATTTTATTGAGTGTTACTTGCTCAGGACGCTGGTTATAGAGTACTGTCAGGTAATATAGTGTTTTGGGGGAATTTCCCTTTCTATCATACATCATCGCCAATTTTAAAATACCCGGCAATGGTATGTTTTTGTTGTGCATATTCACCTGATTTTCAAATATCTTTATGGCTTCATCATAGCGTTCTGCCTTAAAAAGCGAATCCGCCACTTTTAGGTCAATATATTGTGATTGAGACTCTTGTGAAATATATAAAGTAACAAACAAAAAAAATAATATTTTTTTTAGCATTTTAATTTGCTTTGAATATTAAAAAGAAGTAATTTTGCACCGCAATAAAGAAAAAAAAATCTGCATTTGCAAGATTCTGTAGCTCAGCTGGTAGAGCAATACACTTTTAATGTATGGGTCCTGGGTTCGAATCCCAGCGGGATCACAAAAGTACAAAAAAAGCCTCAAATCACAACGATTTGAGGCTTTTTTGATTTTGGTGTATTCCAAAGTGTACCCGTGTTTTAGGTTTGGTGTATCCGATTTAACGTTTAAATAACCAGTTTTTAAACATTTGGCTCATTGCTAATTCGTCTGGTGTATTATTATTTAGTTTTGACAAATATGCTATTGCGCCCTCCAACACTTCTTTTGACTGGTTGCCCTGTTTTGCCATACTTAGCATTTGTTCACCTGTTAAGGTTGTAGATTTTGGGCTTGTATCTGTTTCCGATATATTTTTCGTAGTTTTGTCCACTATCAAATTTAGGAGGTCTTCGTAGTGGTTTTTACCCGTTATTCCGATTATTCCCTCACCACTATTTGAGTTTACCTCAATCCAAAATGATTGAGTAGAATCATTCGCATTTCTGATAAAATCTACCCCTGCAAAGTCAAGATGTACCGCTTTGGCGGCTTTTACGCATAGTTCCTTTTCTCTGTCGGTCAATTCACTTAAAACGTCTCTACCCGTGCCGCCTTGACTTAAATTTGCATGGAGGCCGTTTGTTCCTGTACGTTCCATTGCACTCACAACGCTATCGCCTACCACTATCGCTCTTATGTCGTGTACGGCCTTGTTATTGGCCGATGATTCGATAAACTGCTGAATAATAATTGATTCTGCTTTGCCATTCAAAAAAGTTTGTAAAGTAGTGTTGGCCGCCAATGGAGTTTCCATAATAAAAACGGCTTTTCCTTGACTCCCACGGGTGGCCTTTCCTACGGTTGGCAAACCTCCCACTTTATCAATCAAAAATCCTGCGTGGCGTGGAATATTGGTTAAAATCGTTTTGGGTTGTGGAAGTCCTGCTTCGCTTAGGTTTTGCGAAGTCCAAAACTTATCGCTTGCTGTTTTCATGCCTAATGCACTTGCCGTGCTGTAAATGCCCAAACATTTCTCGAAGTGCCTCACAACGGCACAACCAAACTCAAAACCCTCACCACTCACCCGTGGTATAACGGCCACTACGTCTTTACTGAGTAGCCGTGTTGGTTCTGACTTAACAGACCCCCCGCTATATACTCGGTCGTAGCCATTCTCTGACTGACTGATAAACAAGTATGTCTCCGATGGGTTGAGTACAAGGGATTGAAAACCATACTTTTCAATGGTTTCACATAATTTTTTTTGTGTAGTCTTGCTGATTACTACTATTGTCTTCTTCATATCTTTTTCTGCTGAAATTGTTTACGATTGTACCCACTGTTGGTTTGTGGGGGCTTGTTAATAGTTTACTGTCTTTGCCGTGCATAAAGAGCTGCATGGCGTAGGGGTTGCCATAGATGGCCTCTACCAATATATCGCTGTCGCTGCTGTCTTTTGTAATTTCCATATCCAGTTTGTTTAGTCGTATCACCTCAATACGTTACAAAGATAAAATAGACCCTAAAACAAGTGTCGGACTAAATTCTCAGCTTTTTATCTAATTGGTTATCAAATGTTTGATTTTTATTTTACCCAAATTCATATATTCGCCATTTTTTAAAGTGGAACGTACCAAATTGATAAAGGGCGGGCGGCTTTGAGACTTTTGGGTGGTGGAAAATAGTTTTTAAAAGCATAAGTATTTGTAAAACAATGGATTGTATTTATTTTGACTAAAATTTGGGTGCAACTTTTTTTGAGGCTTTTCAATTTAGTTTTCATGCTGTTTTTTAGTTTTAGAATCAATTAGCATTTCGTTAAAATCGTTGTGATTTGGGTAATACTTTTCTGAATAGTCTTTGACCGTTACGCCACTATTTTTCAAGAACTCAACCGCTTTGCGCCCTGTACTGTCTCTGTCTAAAAAACAGTTTACTTTTTTG
>JAYWHT010000035.1:0-4382 GCA_043777595.1 Spirosomataceae bacterium | reverse complement strand
AATTTGATACCTACTTTAATCGGCTCAGATGGCAATAGGTTTTGGTTGTTGTCGGCTCTGGTCGAAGAAAAACCAAATGAGTTCCAGGCTACCTCGCCGTTGGCAGGTGCGTTCACGGGCGCACGCATCGGCCAGTTGAGTTCGAGTTGGTCGTTTTGGTTTAGTACCAATGAACCGAAATCAAATTTCAAAGACCGAACCGTTGTAATGTTTGCGGGGGCTGTTGTAGCCCAGTTGGCAGTAGCACAACCTGCTGGAAACGGCGAGGGGTCAGATGGTTGTTTCATTTCGTCTCGGCATGGATTTGGCTCGGTGCTGTAATAGACCGTAACGCCGTTTGGTGCCGAAACTGGCCCCGCTAAGTTGGGCTGCCATTGCGAGTTGCGAGGCGACAGATCAATAACCCCCGCATCTCCGATATATGGCAAAATATCCACAATTTTGATGTTGGTCATCGGCACGCTGTTGGGATTTTTTACCACCAATTTATAATCGGCATTACCACCAGCGGTGGTATTTCCAGAAGCAGGAAACCGCGAGTAATCGGTATCAACTTGCCCTTTTACCAATTTATATGATTCTAAACCTGCCGATGACGCTACACCAATTACATCAAAAGTGGCGCAAGCAGAGGTAAGTGTTTCGGTGGTGTTGCCGTCTCCGTCATAGTCGTTGGTATCTACAACGGGATTATCAATTTGGGAAAAAGCAGTTGGACTTACAACCGAACCATAGATACAGTTTTGAATACCTGTGCCGGGATTATTGGGAATGGCTTTTAAGTTAATACCAAAAACTTGGTCAATCGAAGACGTAGATATAACTACGTTGTTTCCAGTGGCCGTTGTCCAACTCCACCTAACCAACGTTCGACCCGTACCGGCAAAATTGTTAATTATTGTTTCGACTGGTACAGGGTTTCCTGCCGCTTTCCAGGCATTACCCGACCCAGTGCCGCTTCCATTCACGTAAGTAAAACCAGCCGGTAACAAGTCGGTGATGACAACGCCACTGGCTGGGTTGGAATTACTGGCGGGAAGCACTATCCCAGTATAAAAATCCATCTGCTGGCCCGTTGCAAAAGGCCCGGCAGGTAATGATTTATAAGAAAAAAGTTTGTCGGATGGTGCCTGAACAAAAATTTCTGCACAGCCTTTACTAATAAACCCACCACCTTCGCTTGTAGCACAATTTTCAATTGAAGTACCTTCAACAATGGTATTATCAGCTCTGACAGCTATCTTAATAAATCCATTTGAATTAGATGGCAAAAAAGACCCATTGCCCGAAATGTCACCGTAAGAAAGTTTAATGCAGTTTACACTTTCGCCAGTGGCAAGAGACAGTGTGTTGGCATTAATCACGGTGTTGGTACCACTGTTAAAAGTAGTCCAGGTTCGGTACGAACCGTTGACGTTTGTTTTGTATTCGACCGTTACGGTATTGTTTGACCCTGCGAATGCAGAAATATCCAATGCATTGACAAAAATACCAGCGGGAAGGCAATCTTCTACAACGTAGTTTGAGATGGTTGTATTCCCTGTATTTCCATGAATTAAATCGTAAGACGCATTGCCACCAGGTGAGATATTTCCACTACTTGACTTTTTCATGGAAACACCAGGCGGCCCTACAACAACACCACCCGTACTCGTTACCGATGCCATGGAGCTTTTTGTTCCGGCATTGGAAGAGTTTATGGTTCCCGTGTTGTCAAAAACAGTACCCGAAGCCGTATTTGATGGCACAATACAGGTAATGGTAACTTGCCCAACATCACCTGCTTGCAGACCATTGCCGCCAGCCCCTCGGCTGTAATTGACAGTAAGCGTGCGGGAACCAGCGTCATAAGTGGTTGTCCCCCCCAACGATGAGGTAGCACCAACAAAGTTTAGACCAGGGGGAATGGCATCGGTTATTGACACCGATTGACAATCGTTTGTGGTACTGGCACACCTAAAATTGAGTGTAAAGTCAAACGACGTGCCTGCCGCAGGGGTGGCGTTGCTTGCCGATTTGGCAATTTCAACTGTTTGAGCCTGAACAAAAATGCTCACAAAGCTAAAAAATAACAATAGCGCAAATCTGGATTTTATGGCCGTGCCTAAGCTTAGCACCAACAGGCGTGCTAAAGAGTCAAAGCAGGAAAATAAAGTAAAATTCTTGTTGCAGTTTGGCCAACTATCTCGGTGAGTGGCGCGGTTTATAGGACTGTGCATTTTTAAAAAGTATTAATTGTTCACTATTTACACCACACATATTTTGCCACAATGCACAGTAGCATCCTACATAAATCAGCATAAGTGAATAATTTTTTATTTATTTTTATTCTTTTGGTATATAAATCTACGATTTTAGCAATGCCTAACGTTCACTCAGTCTTAATTAATTACTGTAGCAAAACCAAAAGATAGGGCAATGTACAGGCTAAACCGCCTGACAAATAGCGTACCAAATTAAATTTAAAGGGGCATTACTGTTTAGAAAGTAAAAAAACTGCCAAAGTTCAGGGTTCCAAAAGTTGCCTGTGAGTACCAGCATATAAATAGCCCGCAAGGTTTTGTTAAAATAATTGGGGTCGTTTACAGCCGTTAAACCTTTGAAAGTCGTAGTAAAACTATCTACGCGGTTCTGTGATTTGCCCATGGCACTAACGGTAAAGCCCCCAATGAAAGTACTGTTTTGGTAAAGACCCGTTACGACGGTACCATCCTGTTTAAAACCATCTTTTATGTAGTTGATACCGCCCAACGACCCCGCCACCCAATCCGATACTTTGTCGGTATATGTTTTGGCAACGGGGCTGTTCCACCACAAATAGTCCACCATGATGCGCCACGGCGTGCGGGCGGCATCGTAGGAGTAGCGCAAACTACCAAAGGCATAATTTACGTCACACCCCCCTCCGCCAGGTGTGCCTTCGGCTTTTTGCCAGTCCGATACCAGACCTGTGGTTGAGTGGGCATTGGCGTTGAACATGGTGTAGGTATCGCTGGCCAATTTGTTCCAGAAAACAGCATCAACACTGCTGTGTTGGGCAAAAAAGCGGTAGTAAGCGGGCGAAAAATAAGAAGCATTGGTACAATTTGCCCCGCCAAAAGCGTCGCCAGGTTTCAGAATATTCAGTCCGTTGGCGGTGGTGGTTTCAAACTGTTTTATTTTGGCAATCAATGCCGTGGCATCGGTAGCATAGCGGCCAATGAGCGGTCCTTGTTTGCTGGCCACTACGAGCGCGGCTGCCACGCCGAAATTTGAATGATTTTAGTATGACAAACTATACAGCGTACCCCACCGCAATCGGAGGGTGTTTGACTTTGAACATTGATTGGGGTACTCAAAAAACAGTTAAATACGACGATGAAGCTGATGAAATAGGTTTGCATTGCTCTTTAAAAGTATAGTAAACAAATTGCCAAAGGCGGCTTGCGATTGCTATGTCATTTACTTTGCCAAAAAGTGAATTTGCTTACTACATGAATCAGCATAAGTTACTTTTTTTGCAAAAAACTGTTTTTTTACAAATAACCTAAATGGTATATATTGGTATTGTGCGTACATTTGTTTGGTCAATAATTAAAATTAATTGCTCCATTTATCAGCCTAACCCAATCAATGACTACCCACTTTTTATTTAGAATTGCATTTATTTTTCTGGTGCTGTTTTCAGTGCCAAGCAAAACCCAAAATACCCAAGCCATAAATTTTTGGAAAGAAGGCAATAAGTTATCAATCAGCGAACGAAACCAAGAAGCCATAAAAGCGTATGAAAAAGGGTTGAAACACTGCACTGTCTCCGATACCATTTATTCCGATTTAAAGATTGCAATTAGCACCGCATATTTCAATTTGGGCAATTACCAAAAACAAAAACAGTACTTGCTACAAACTCTTCATACCAAAAATCGTAAAACAGGCTTGTATGCTATTTACAATAATTTGGGTCTGTCCAACAATATGTTGGGAAACTCCGACTCAGCTTTGTTTTATCTCAAAAAGGCCGATTCTGTAAACACTACCAAGCAGCTCAAAAGGTCTTCGGTTTACGACAATTATAGGCAGGTTTATGCCAACCTTGGTTTTCGAGACAAAGAATTGTTTTATGCCTTGAAGGCCTTAACCACCGACAAAAACAACTCGGATTCTTCTAAAATTGGCAGCTCAATGGCTGATTTAGGTGAGGTATTTGGTAAGTTGAAAAACTTTAACAAATCGGAAGTATATTTCAAAGGCGCATTGAAATTGGCTTTTTCAACCCGAAATCATGTTGAAGTTTCGAGGGCTTATGAGGGCATTGGCTTTGCCAAAATGGGGCTGAGTCAATGGAAAGAAGCCGATTTTTTTTTTAGGAAGGGGCTTCAATACGACCAACAACACCACAACCC
>JAYWHT010000034.1:0-57456 GCA_043777595.1 Spirosomataceae bacterium | reverse complement strand
GTTTTAAAATGATTTGAAAAAATTGTTTAAAATTGTTTGTAAAAAAGCCCTGCGAAGTTGCTCAGACAGATGCAGGGCTTTTTGTTTTACAAAGGTAGAGAGTCAAACCGAGAAAATATTTGGGTTAAACCAAAAACTATCTCGTTTTCGTTGCTATTTCGTTACGCATATTTGTTCGTCAGTATATTAACATTTGTAATAAAGCCCAAACGACAAAACGGCAGCCAGACTAATTGCTGGACTGCCGTTTTGTTATACTTGATTTTTTAGACTACCATATATTGCCAAACTATCACCATACCCTTGTCGTATTAAAAGGTTTATATCGCTCGATTGGGTTCTTTGAGAGGCTATCTAATGTATTGGCTCTGATAATTTCTAAATAGACATAAGTAGCCATTTGGTCTCTAAAAAGTTGAATAGATACAAAACTACCATCGTCTAACAACGATACCACTTTTTGTTGCTTATCGTTGGTTTCTATGGTCTTGGTGACTGCCGTGGCTTTGACAGGTATCTTATCAGTATAAAAAATAATACTATCTCTGGCTAATGGTACTGGTTTTCCTGTATTAACATTTCCAAACCATTCATTGTAAAAATACTGATTGGTAGTACTTTTAATGATTTTTCCATTTGGTTGTTGTATTTCAGTCAATTTCCAAAAACCGTGAAAATATTGCTGAATCGGCCCTAAATTACCTTGAATATCGCAGTTTCATAACAGAGAAAAAAGGCAAATAAAAATAACAAAAGAATATGATTTTTGTGTATAGCTGTTCATTTTCTTATTCCCGTTAGGGCGTTTAAGTGAAGCACACACAAAACAGAGTGCTGCCACTGTGCTGATTGTTTATTAGTTTTACCACACTCTTTTTACACCAATAGGTTTATACCGTTCAAGTGGGCTTTTAGAAAGACTATCGAGTGTGTTGGCTCTGATTATTTCTAAGTAAACATCAGTAGCCATTTGGTCGCTAAAAAATTGGATAGAGATAAAGCTACCGTCGTCTAATAGCGAGACTGCTCTTCGTTGCTTATCATTACTTTCGACAATTTTGGTTCGGGCAGTGGCTTTGGTAGGTATTTTATCGTTATAAAAAATAACACTATCTTTTACTGGCGCACCTTCTAAGCCGTTATAGAAATACTGATTTAATGTACTTTTAATAATTTTTCCATCTGTTTGTTGTGTCTCGGTTAATTTCCAAAAACCGTGAAAAAACTGTTGAATTGGCCCTGTATTACATTGAATGCAGCAACTATCTAAAAGCGACAAAAAACAAACACACATTGCTAAACAAGTAGCTTTTTTGATATAGTTGTTCATTTTCTTATACCTGTTAAGGCGTTTAGATAAGTGTTGTAAGTTCGTTTGTTTTATCGTCTTTGTAGCTTTTGGTTTTCTTCACTTTTTTATTTTTGTTGCCTACCAAAGTACTGTCTGCACCCACTCTACTGTTGTTTTTGTTCATTTGTTTGGCTTCTTCAAAATAACTTTGCGATACAGTGATAGCGTCCTTCAAACTAACAAATGTACTATTTTCTTCAAGGTTTGGGTCTGCCAAAGAACCAACCTCATCTTTCTGGCACGATACTGTCATTGTAGTAACTACTACAACTAACGAGCAAATTTTCAATAGCTTTTTCATGGTTTCAAATTTTTTTAAAATGATTGATAAAAATTATTTGAGACTGTTAAAAAAAGCCTTATCGAGTTGGCCAGACAGATGCAGGGCTTTTTGTTTTACAAAGGTAGCGGGTCAAAACGAGAAAGTTTTTGGTTTAAACCAAAAAAGCACTTGGTTTAAACCAAATTTTAATGCTTAGGCTTTGTATAATTGTTCGCCAATATTATCAATATTTGTAATAAAACACAAACAAAAACGGCAGCCAGACTAATTGTCTGACTGCCGTTTGATTTTTGGAATACTACTACTAAGTCATATTCAAATATAATACGACTTGACTATTTAAAACGATGCTGTTAGGCGAGCAAACACAAAACGGCCATTGTAACCACCCTGATTGGGCTGGAACAACAAACGACCACGGTTTGAAGCATCACGGCCAGCGACATAGTCCACCGAGCCAATGGCATTGCGAGGGTCGATGTAGATTTGGTCTGGATAAACGTCTAAAACGTTGTTTGCACCTACTGCAATGCCAAGCATATTATTGATTTTGTAATTGACAATCAAATCGCTGATAAATACTGGCGCAAATACTTGGTCGATTTTGGCTGTACCATCGCTATTGTAGTTATACAACGGCTGTGGCTGGCCTGCAATATTGTTTGATGTATTCCAGTATGTTCCGTCTGGTTTTTTGGCTTCGGTATAAAGATTGTGAATGTACTTGGCTTCACCAAAACGAACGGTACGAGCTGTAATGTCAAACTTACCGATTGAATAAGTCAAGCTCAAATTGATCTTGTCTTTTGGTTGCCATACTTCAATACGTGAAATCTGCTGACGGTCAAATAATAGGTTTTTGAACCAGTTATTTGGGTTGCCGACAGGGTCGTTTTTGGCATCGCTGTTGATAAGCGGCGTGCTGTTGATACTCGTTACTTTGTTTTCGTTGAAGTTCATAGCGAGCGTTACAAACAACTTGCCTTTGCCTACATTATAGCGTCCATTGGCTACCACATCTATACCTTGTGTGCTGGTGTTGGCAGCGTTGGCAAAGAAGTTTACGTTATTGATACCCACATACTGGTCGGCAGTAAAGCCCAACAATGCACGAGAGAAAGCCCCCGAATAAACGATGCGATCTTTGATGTCGATTTTATAAGCATCAATCGTCAATGACAACGTTCCCAACTTGGCCGTTACACCAGCCGTAAAGTTTACAGATGTTTCGGGTTTGAGTGCATCTACACCAATCGCAACACGAGAAAGCGAGCCTTCTTCGTTGTTTACTGTCAGGGTATTAGACGGCACACCACCCACAAATTGCGTAGAAGTATTGTTGAAATAACGCTGGTGCAACGATGGCGCACGGAAGCCTGTACTGGCCGAGCCACGAACGGCGAAGTTGTCGGTTAGTTTCAAACGAGCGGCCAATTTACCTGTTACATTAGAGCCAAAATCTGAATAGTTCTCAAAGCGGGCGGCTACACCAACCAATAAGCGGTTGGCAAACTCACCTTCCAAATCGCCATACAATCCTAAGTTAGTACGTGATTTGTCGATTTGGTTACTTGGCTGATAGCCTGGGAATACCTGACCGCCAGGTCCTGCGGCCGTTACGCCATTGTTATAGGCTGGGCCACCTACTACTATTGGAGCAACAGGTACGTTTTTGGCAGCACCCGAGTAAGAGGCCAATTCACCAGCCGTGATTTTATAAAGGTCAGTACGAAACTCAGCACCAAATGCTATGTTTAAGCCTGTGATACTTCCCACTTTTTCGTATAGTTTTGAAAAATCGAGGTTAGTCGTGTTTTGGGTAAATTGTAGTTTACCAGCATCAAACGAAGTTGGTTGTGTGTCGCTGTTGGGCAATGTGGCATTTCCAGAATTAAAGACATTGAACTTAAATGTATTGGCACCGTAAGTATTGCTCAAATCCATCTTGAAGCCACCAAGCGTAGTTTTGAAACCCAACTGCAACGACTGGTCGCCAATAGTCGATTCGATACCCGGCAAGAAGCCATCTTTATATAACAATGACCCATCGCTGGCCAATGGTTGCTGACCACGAGAAACAGGAATACGGTTGTTGCCATAGCCCTGCCCTGTACGGCTTGTGATACCTGCCGAGAAGTAAGCCTCAGACTTGATACCTATTGGCAAACCACCATTGATAAACAAACCGATATTACGAGCGTTTGAGTTACCGAATATCATATTCTCACGGTTGTAGCCTCTGGCTGTAACCTGTGCGGCATCGGCGGCAAGTAGTGTTTTACGGAATGTTGTTACATCTTGACCTGCTGGCGTAGCTGGAAAACCAGCATTGGCACCCAAGTAAATTGTAGGGGCGTTGTCTAAGCCTGTGCGGCTGGTTTTGCCACGCTCGTTATATTGAGCCGAAATGCTCATGGCACCTTTTTTACCCAAACGCATTCCTTTTGAAATATCAAACTGAATCACTTGGCCGTCGGTAATATGATGAGAATGGTCTGTCGTGCCGCCGTTTATGTTGGGGGCTGTATATTTCATGGTTGTCATGTTTGTACCACCTGTAAACGAAGCCGTTAGCCCTTTGTAGTCTTTTTTCAAAACTACGTTAATAACACCCGCAATAGCATCTGAGCCATACTGAGCGGCAGCACCGTCACGTAGTACTTCGATACGCTCAATGGCGGCTACTGGTATTACGTTCATGTCTGTACCTACCGAGCCACGGCCTACTGTACCGTTGATGTTTACTAAGGCCGATGTGTGGCGACGTTTACCGTTTACCAACACCAGTACTTGGTCTGGGCCGAGGCCACGCAACGAAGCTGGGTCGATGTGGTCAGTGCCATCGGCAACAGTCTGGCGGTTTGAGTTGAACGATGGAGCAACGTAGTTTAAGATTTGTCCTACATCAACCTGAGAAAAGCCTTTTAGTTCTTTTGGGGTTATTACGTCCACAGGTGCCGCCGACTCGATGTTTGTGCGTGCCGTTGTAGAGCGTGAGCCTACCACTTGTACTTCGCTCAAAGTCGATGAAGATGCCTCCAAACCCAAGTCAATCACAGTACGACCGCCAACGGCGGCTTCTTTGCTGTCGTAGCCAACAAATGAAAATACTAATGTAGCCTTGTCGTTGGCAGCGATTTTATAGTTACCGTTTGCGTCAGACGTTGTACCACGGGTTGTGCCTTTTACCACAATGCTAACCCCTGGTAGAGCTTCGCCAGTTTTACCATCTTTTACACGACCTGTAACCTCATCAGCTACGATTGTCCGAGTTTCTTTGGCAGTAATCACAAACAGATTTTGGCCTGCTTTTTCAAAAGCCAAGTTGTTGCCTTCGAGTGCGTTGCGTAAGTCTTTTTCTAAGTTTTTGCCTGTCATTTCAAACGATGAGCTGACGGTGGCGGTTTCTACCAAGTTTGTTTTGTAAATAAAAGCAGTCTGGTAGCGGCTTTGCATATTGCCCAATACTTCTTTGAGGTATTTGGCTTGGGACGTGGCTGTCGTTGAGCCGTTTTTGGCTGAGGCAACAAACTGCTGCGCCGAAGCTGGCTGAACGGACAAACTCGCCAACAAAGCAAGAGTGAATAATAGAGGTTTTCTCATTGGATTTGGTTGTTTGGTGCTAATAAAATTTGATTGTGTTGTTAGATTGTACATATTTAAGTTGAAGGGCAATAGATAAGGCATTGAGTAACTCTTGAACATTACCAGATGGAATTGTTCCAGATATTTTTTCGTCCAACATTCGTTTGTCGGCCACTGTTACTTTAAGATTGTAGGTTTCGTTGAGCATGAGCGCAATTTCTGACAAACGAGTACCCTCAAATATCAATCTGTGGTCTTGCCATGAGGTATAAACTTCGGGCTTGACGATGTCGAGTTTTACTTTTGTGGTCGTTGTGTCCATTTCTACCCGTTGGTTGGGTTGCATGGTCAGCATTTTTACGGTGTCTTTTTGTTTAACCGTCAATCTGATTTTTCCAGATTTGAGTACTACTTCGGTTTTGTTTGCTCTGTCCAATACATTAAATTCAGTACCCAATACCTCAATCAAGTGGTTTCGGTTGGTGTGAACCAAAAAACGCTGATTATTGTCTTTGTGTATTATCTTAAAAAATGCTTCGCCTGTCAGCCATACTTCACGGGTTTCGTTTGGTTTCCAGTTTTTGGCGTATTTCAGGGTAGAGTTACCGTTCAAAATCACAACTGAGCCGTCAGAAAGCGTAATGCTACGGGTTTGGCCATAGTCGGCTCGCTCGGCTAACTGCTGCGGGGCTGTGGGGGTAGCTTTTGGGGCTGAATAAAAATAGATACTGACCATCAACAAAGGTACTAAGGCGGCGGCGGCAACCCAGCCAAAACGAGAAGCCCATAAAGGCTTTGTACGTGTTTGGTTGGGTTGGCCGTCCGCCGTCTCTCTGATTGATGAAGTGTAAAGTTGTATGTTGTTCCACATACGGTTTGTGGCTTCTGTGTCTGGTTCGTTAGCTGCTACCAAGTTTTGTCTTGTCGTCAAGAGGCTACTCATCAGTCTCTGCCCATCGTCGGTTTTTATCCAAAACAATACCTGCTCTGCTTCGGCAGTTGTACAGGTATTGTTTAAGTATTTTTCAAAAATGTCTTTCACTTTCAATGGTTTTGTTGTGGTTTTGATACTGATACTGAAAAAGGCACTAAAAACTATGCTCGAATCGAAATTATTTTTTCAAATATTCTCTAATTGCCCGCATGGCCTTCACCAAGTGATCGCTGACGGTACCTTTACTGATGCCAAGGTCAGCCGCAATTTGGTCGTAGCTGAGGTTATCGAGTTTTGCTTTTTCAAAAACAATTCGTCGCTGAGTGGGTAGCGAGTCAATGGCTCGACGGAGGAGTGCTTCGTTGTGGAGTATAAACTCGTCGTC
Source organism: Spirosomataceae bacterium (assembly GCA_043777595.1). GTDB lineage: Bacteria > Bacteroidota > Bacteroidia > Cytophagales > Spirosomataceae > JAYVJH01. The sequence continues at coordinate 50,918 of JAYWHT010000034.1, read as the reverse complement.
ATCAATTTGGGCTTCATAATTGTCGATTATTTCGGCTCGTAGCGATTCGGTATTACTTGCTTTTTGAAGTGTGTCTAAGCATAAATTTCTACAAACCGTAAACAGGTAAGACTTAATAGATTTGTCGGGGTCGAGTTGCGCTCGTTTGTCCCAAACCTTGATAAATGTATCTTGAATAATATCTTCTGCCAGGGCGTTTGACTTTACTGTATTTTGTGCAAATCTGTACAAATCACGGTGAAACCCATCGTACAACAGCTTAAACGCATTTGTATCGGCTTGCTGAATGTTACTAACACATTCTGTCCAATCAATATTTTTTAACTGTATCGACAATTACTTTTAAAAATAAACAACTGGGGAATTTATAAGTAACAAAGGCATAAATGCTTGGATATAAAAACGCTATTCGCTCGTTATTGGCTCTGATTTTTTAATAAAACGCTCTAACGTAGCCAAATGTTCGTCAAAGGCAGTTCGACCATGCGGCGTTGCGGCATAAGTGGTGTTGGGCTTGCGGCCAATAAATTGTTTTTCAACTTTAATATATGTACTTTCTTCGAGCGCACGCAAGTGTGTAGCTAAGTTACCATCGGTGAGGTTCAATAATGATTTAAGTGCATTAAAACTCAAATAGTCATTGACCATCAACACCGACATAATACCAAGCCGAGCCTTACTCTCAAACGCCTTATTGAAGTTTTCAAGCATTCTTGTCATATTTTAGGTACATGAGCGTTCCATAAATAAGGTGCAAAACCCCAAATCCCAATGCCCAAATGAGCAGATTATAGCCAGGAAAAAACAACGAAAACAATCCCAAAGCAATTTCCGACAGTCCCAAATATTCTACATCTCGATGCGTATATTTGCTTCCGTTGAGCAATGCCAAACCATAAAAAATAAGCGTAGCAGGAAAACAAATCCAGACTAACTTTTGTAAAAATAGCGCAATACAAAATAACCCACCCGTAGCCAAAGGTACAAACAAGCTCACCAAGAGTCGTTTAGATGTATCGTTCCAGACACTATGGCCACTTTTGCGGGCTTTACGAACCGTAAAAAAAATACCAAACACCAAGGCAGCCAACAACACACAAGCACCATTGACAAGCATAAATTGATACAACTCTCGGCGAGTAGGTTCGGTGAGTATATTGGCCGAGTCATAGTCGAAAGTATGGGTATTGAGCCGTAGATAAGCCACAGCCGCACCGACCAACGCCACCACACCTGCCGAAATACCCGACAAGCCACTCAACGACAAAAACTTAGACGACCGTTGCATGAGGTCTCTTATTTCGGAAAGGGTCTGTAATGGTTCATCTGACGAAGCCATAATCGTTGGTTTAATTAGGGTGAAGTTTTACCAAAAATAGCGCATTTAAGCCGAAAAATAAAAAAAGTAAAATATTTTTGCTAAAATGTAAAATAAACTATACATTTAGTCCGTTGTTCTTGCTCAAATATAAACTAAAATAATACAATGGAAACAAAATTGCTTTTTCCCAATCGGTTCAAAAAACTCGGCTGGGTATTGTTAGTACCAGGGTTAGTGCTGACTATTATAATTGAAATGGAGGTTTTGCCGTATCATTTCAATGAAAGCGATACCATTGTCAAATGGGCAACAATCAAAAATATGCACCCAATTCCATTTATCGAGAAACCAAATGTTAATGGCAATCGTGAACCCGAAAATGTCATCAATGAGTTGGCCATGTCATTTGTCGCAATCGGTTTTTTGTTGGTGGCTTTTACTCGTGAAAAAAAAGAAGACGAATACATTTCTAAAATCCGCTCAGACTCTTTTGTTTGGAGTTTTTATTTGTACGTTACGGCCATTTTTATAGTTATATGGACGAGCTATAGCCTTGATTTTATTTTTGTAATAACTTGGCTCGTGCTTCTTCCGCCCATTATTTTCTTACTACGCTTCCACTGGTTTGTTTACATAAAACCTTATTTTGAATCAAGCAAGGAGGAGGCCAAATCATGAAAAACAGCATCAGAATAGAGCGAGCCATCAAGGACATTACACAGGCGGGCTTGTCGGAGGCTGTTGGAGTGTCTCGCCAGACTATCAACGCCATCGAGGCCAATAAATATGTACCGTCGGCGGTATTGGTATTGAAAATCGCAAAATATTTCCAGAAACCCGTAGAAGCCATTTTTCAGTTAGACGATAATGATTGATTAGATTGGCCTACTTTCAAAAAAGTTGGCTAATCTGGGTACTTCTAAAAACGTAAATCGTTGGTTTCGATAATCTCTACTTGTCGTTTCATTTTTTTCTGAATCACTCCAAAGTGATGCTCTTCGTCAGGGCTAATCAACGAAATAGCCAGCCCCTCTACACCTGCACGCCCAGTTCGGCCTATTCTGTGAACATAGTCTTTGGGTGAGCGGGGCAATTCGTAGTTAATCACAACAGGCAGTGAGGGTATATCAATGCCACGAGAAGCCAAGTCGGTGGCTACCAAAACCGTGATTTCGCCCGATTTAAAATACCGCAACGCCTCGGTTCTCGCACCCTGACTTTTTTGGCTATGCAAAGCCAAGGCTGCCACACCGTTTGTTTTAAGTTTTTGAGCTACTGCATCGGCTTTATGAATAGACGACGTAAAAATCAGGACTTGTTTTAGATTTTGGGTTTCAATCAAATGGCGCAACAAAGGCCCTTTGCGACTGTCGGCAGTGCGGTAAGCCAACTGTTTGATGAGTTCTAAGTCTTCGGTTTCTTGTGCTATCTCGATCTTGACGGGGTTGTGGAGTAATATTTCGGTAATGTCGCTAATCTCTTTTTTGAGTGTAGCCGAAAACAATAAATTTTGTCGTCTTTGAGGCAATAAACCAAAAATACGGGTCATTTCGGCCTTAAAACCCATGTTGAGCATTTTATCGGCTTCGTCCAATACCAATATATCTACCTCAGACAGTTGCATGGCGTTGCTTTCGACTAAGTCTAACAGGCGGCCTGGCGTAGCAACTAATATTTCTACACCCTGCATTTGTATCATTTGTGGGTTGATAGACACACCCCCAAAAACAGCCAAGGTCTTGACAGGACGGGGTAAGTGCCGACCAAACAGCCTAAACACTTCTGATACTTGCATAGCCAATTCTCGTGTTGGTACCAATATCAATGCTTTGATATGGCGGTTTGGAGCCGCAGGTTTTTGTTGAAATTGTTGCAAAATTGGCAACACAAAACTCGCCGTTTTGCCCGAACCCGTCTGAGCTATTCCCAACACATCTTTGCCACGCAAAACAGCAGGAATTACTTGGGTTTGAATGGGATAGGGCAACAAGTAGTTATTGGCGGCCACTGCCCCCAATAATGGTGTGGACAGGTCAAGTTCTGAAAAAAGCATAATTGAGGTTCTGTTTTACTTAAATTCGATTTATTTCTTCAAAAAACGCAGCTAATTTTCTTTCGTCCAATAGCCCGCTTGTTCGCACGCCACTGCACAAGTCCACTCCCCAAGGCTGTACGACTTCGATGGCCTGCCGTACATTATCTGAACAGATACCACCAGCCAAAAAAACGGGGACGGGCGATTGCTCTACAATTTTACGACTTAATTCCCAGTTATGCACTCTTCCTGTACCCCCCAACTCTTTAATAGCCAAGTTTGGATTACCAGAATCTAACAAAAGCGCATCAACATTTTGAGCCACTTCGAGTGCCTCGTCTATCGTTCGGTCGTCAATGACATGAATCACTTGGACTAATTTGATACTTGGAAAAGCATTTTTCAAATCTTGATAAGAGCCTGACTGCAAGGCATCAACTATTTGAATAACACTCGTATTGACTCGTTTGTGATGAGCAACGATACCCTCAATAGATGTCTGTGAGGTCAATAAAAAAGTAGCAATAGGTGGCGGAACGATTGGCACAATGGCCTTTATCAGATCGTCAGAAATAACACCCGGCCCACTTGGCATTTGGCCAACCAATCCCAACGCCGAGGCACCGTACCGAATAGCTAACTTTGCCTCTAAAACACTACCGATACAACAAATCTTAACTTTTGGCCACATGACATTAAATTATTGTTATTTTTGACCCTCAAATTTATCGAAAAAATACCGAATCGTGTTAGTTAGTTTTATTTGTCTTTATTTGTTGTTGAACTTAGGGATTGGTTTCTGGGCATCTCGTCGCATCAAAAACACCGAAGATTATGTATTGGCTGGTCGAGGTTTAGGGCTTATGCTCGGCACAATGGTAACATTTGCTACTTGGTTTGGCTCAGAAACCATGATGGGCGCACCGTCTCACTTCATTGAGGGTGGCTTTTTGGCTGTTATCGAAGAGCCTTTTGGTGCGGCTCTGTGTTTGATTTTAGTAGGCGTTTTTTTTGCCCGAACGTTTTATCAATGGAACATTATTACTTTTTGCGATTTTTTCTTGATAAGATTTGGGCGTAGTGCCGAGTTTCTGTCGGCCGTTACCATCATTCCATCTTATTTTGGCTGGATTGCCGCCCAGTTGGTAGCTATGAGTATTGTCGGTGAGGTTGTCTTTGGGCTATCATTGACTACCAGTATTGTTGTTGGCGCTAGCGTTGTGATGGTTTATACGCTTGTGGGCGGTATGTGGTCAATCTCTATCACTGACTTTTTGCATAACATCATTCTTATCATTGGGCTTATTATTTTGGCTGTTATTTTGTTTCAAAAATCAGGTGGAGTCATGCCTGTCATAGACCAGCAGCCAGCGGATTTTTTTAGAGTTACGCCCAAACAATTTACGTTTCAGAGCAATGCTCAATATCTGGCCGCTTGGATAACCGTTGGCTTGGGGTCTATTCCTCAGCAAGATGTATTTCAGCGAATAATGTCTTCAAAAGACGCTCGCACAGCCGTTCGGTCGTCTATCTTGGCTGGTTTTTTATATCTGACAGTTGCACTACTCCCATTGATTATAGCACTGATATCAAGTCAATTATACCCCGAATTATTAAACCAAGACACCAAATTTATTATTCCAAATATGGTACTTAGACATACGCCTGTTTGGGTTCAGGTTATGTTTTTTGGGGCATTGGTCTCGGCTTTGTTAAGTACTACAAGCGGTGCGATTTTGGCCCCTGCCACAATTTTGGGTGAAAACTTAATCAAGCCACATTTCAAAAACATTACCGACGGCCAATTACTTTTAGCTATCAGAGCTTCGGTTGTTTTGGTTACGTTTTTGTCGGTCGTGATGGCGCTCTACCGACAAGATATTTTCGAACTGGTAGGTGAGTCATCGGCATTTAGTTTGGTATCGTTGTTTGTACCGCTCACTTTTGGGCTATACTGGAAGCGAGCCAACCGCATGGGCTGTTTGGTATCAATGTCGTTGGGTTTGGGAGTATGGCTTTGGTGTGAGTTTGTGCTGCCAACGGAGTTCCCAGCTATATTGTACGGTTTGGGTGCAAGTATTTTTGGAATGATAGCGGGGTCATTGTTCAGCCAAAATACTGCTGTTGTATCTTTCCTAAATAAGGAGCAACAGAGCCTGTGAGCATCAAATCCTGAATGGCATCGCTTACGTTTGGGTATAGGTTATGTTGGTGTAGTGTCATTATATTTTTCCACACAATTTCGAGTGCAGTTGTTTCCTTGGGATTCAAAACAGGGATTCCACCAATTATTTTGGCAATAAAAACACAGTGCAATACATCGTTTTTGACTTCGGGTAGTAGTACCTCGCCCATAAAAATCAAGTCGGAAACTTCGGTCGTAATTTGTAGTTCTTCAAACAGTTCTCGCTCAATGGTTTGTATAAGCGTTTCGCCACGGTCGGGATTGCCGCCAGGCAGAGCCAGCACATCATGGCCACCATAGTTGTAGCGCAACAACAAAACGTGGTTGTTTTCGATAATTAGCGCAGACGGTCGTACTTTCATAATCAATAATCGCCTCCTGCGCCACCGCCACCGAAGTCGCCACCACCAAAACCACCAAAACTACTTCCGCCACCGCTGTCGCCACCACCCCAGCTACCCGACGAACTACCCCAGCCCGAGTAGGTAGCATAAGGAATAAAGCCGCCACCACCGTTCATAAATCCACGACCACCGCCACCACCACCACGGCGGTTGGCTCTGACGATTATAAAAATTATGAGACCAACAACAATCAACAAAATAAGCCCCGATATGCCACTGTCCTCTTCGCCTGAGGTTGGCTCGGCTTTGTACTCGCCAGTGGCGTATTTTATGATTTCGTCTGTGCCTTTGTCAAGTCCACGATAATACATCTGGTTTTTGAACTCTGGCGAAATCACATTGGCAATAATCCTTTTAGCAATTACGTCAGGAATTGCGCCCTCCATGCCTCGGCCTGTGGCTATGTAAATTTTTCGGTCGTCGGTAGCCCACAATAGTACCAAGCCGTTATTTTTGCCTTTTTGTCCTACACCCCATCGTCTGCCTATCTCAAAAGCATAGTCGCCTGCGGGTAGGGGTTGGGTTGTTTTGACGATGATGACCGTAATCTGCGTAGAAGTCGAGTCATTATACATTCGCAGTTTTTTTTCCAGTAATTGGTTCTCGCTGCTGTTCAATGCTCCCGCAAAGTCGTTCAGTAAACGAGGTGGCGACATCGGCTTGGGGAAGTCTTGACCAAAAGAGAAGGTACTCAAAACAAACAAGAACAATAGTGGAATGTATCGGAGTGATTTTTGCATTGGAAATTATGTCGTAGATAAAAATTTGACGGCCTCAATTTTAAAAAATCAAGGTATCGAACACAGAATTGATAACCAGCTTACCCAAACGAAATATCATCAGGCAATTCATTGACATCATTGGCTTGTCGAGGAAAAAACGTTTGCAACTGCTCGCCAGCCAATTTGATTCCAGCCGAAAGCCCTTCTGCAAATTCGTTTTTGGCAAAATGAACTTTTAAAATATCACGGGTTGCGTTCCAAAAATCGGTAGGTACTTTTTGGTCAATGCCAGCATCACCAATGACCGCAAACTTGCGGTCGGTCATGGCCAAATAAAACAGCACACCCGTTTTGAGTTCGGTTTTGTGCATATCTAAGTGTACAAAAACCTGTTTGGCACGTTCAACCACATCACTTTCGGGGCAATGATGCTCAATATGGACACGAACCTCGCCCGAGGTACAAAGCTCTGCTTCGTGAATTGCGGCCACGATTGATTTTTGCTCAGATTCAGAAAGCAATAAGTTTTTATCCATGAGTAGATATACGATTTTAGTACTGTTACAGCATTTTTTCTATCTGAATCCTCAATCCTTTTAATATTCTGTATATCTCAAAAAGTCCTTCATCAACTGATGAGAAATCGGTACTGATAGCATATTCATTGCCAACTAATGCCAAGAAATACCAATGACGGCCAATAATGTAGCTACCAAAAATAGGTTTTTGATTGCTATTTAGTTTTTGAGCTACCAACATCGCAATCAAGGCTTGACCTTGTGGGTCTCCATTGGGGTCAGTGCCTCTCTTATATTCATTCAAACAAAAATAAGGTTTTTTCGGACTCCGAAAGCCTGTTGCAATCATACCATCAACCTTGCCCGAAAGTTCGTGTTCGTCTATCGTGATAGCTAACTCTCTTTCAAGAAAATAGGCAAAATGCTTGTTATCCATTTCCGAAAACACAATGATTGGACTAATGAGTTTATTTTCGAGTTCTACTTCGTTCCAGTTGTCGCCGCCGTAGTTGAGGTAGTTATTACGTAAAATGGACAGATAGCGTTCTTCAAAATCATTGATATTATATTGAAATGACAGTAATTCTTCAAGAATAGGCAACGTACTTACCTGAGACAAGCCAAAGGTATCGTCTATTTTGTCTAATGTCCACTCTCTAAAATTACTTTTTTGCATAATGACGTTATACCAAATTTTAAGGAAGTCTTCGCTCAAAGCGAAAATTTCCTTGTTCGCCTAATTTTTACTTGTATATTTTTCAATAAAAACTTGAATCAGTCCTTTTCGATTACGAAAATACCGAAATATAAGGAACTCTAACACAAAGTAGCTTGCTATGAGCAACAACGCTGGAATGTCTTGCATGGTAATTGCGAAAATGAAGCCTTCGCTCAAAGCGAAGGCTTCATTAAAAGTATGAACTAAAACTTAACTGTTGGTGCCGACTGTGCTGCTTGCGAAGCCTCAAAGAAGCCTTTTGGCGCAAAACCAAACATACCAGCAAAGATATTGCCTGGAAACGACCTCACACCCAAATTATAGTCTTTGACTGTGGTGTTGAAGTCGTTGCGAGCTACCGTTATGCGATTTTCTGTACCTTCTAATTGTGCTTGCAAATCACGAAAACCATCGGTGGCTTTGAGCGTTGGGTAGTTTTCAGAAACGGCCATCAAACGAGACAATGCTCCACTGAGTTGGCTTTGGGCGGCCTCAAATTTTTGCATATTTTCGGGTGTCAAGTCTTTGGCATCTAACTTGATAGACGTAGCACTGGCACGGGCTTCGATAACGGCCTGTAATGTACTTTTTTCAAAATTGGCAGCACCCTGAACCGTATTTACCAAGTTAGGAATAAGGTCTGTACGACGTTGATACTGCGTCTGGACTTTTGCCCAGCCATCTTGAACAGTAACATCTTTGCCAACCAACCCGTTGTACGAATTGCAGCCATACATACCCAACACAATGGCGACGACAACAAAAATCAATAATCCTTTTGACATAGTAGTAGTTTGTTTTTTTAGTTTACTATCACAAATTTTTACCAAATGTAAGAATCTGTTTACACAAAAGTACAAGAACGGTCAAAATTTATGTTGAAGGTTCAAAATCTTAGGATAGATTTGTAAAAAAATAGTAAAACATGACCATCTCAAACCACGGCTATAACGTAGAATTTATAACGACCGATGCAGATTTATATTCAGCTATCGAGTATCTTAAGGGTTGCTCTGTCATTGCCTTTGACTTAGAGTTTGACAATAACCGCTATCAATATGGGTTTCATTTGTGTCTGGTGCAGGTTTGTTCAGACAGTCGCTGTTTTGTCATTGACCCATTTTCGATTACTGACAAGGCAATAGCTGCGCTTTTTGAAATATTTAGCGATACCGACATATTAAAAATAATACACGCAGGCGGTGAAGATTTGCGGTTGTTACAGATTCTGGACTGTAAACCCAAAAACCTGTTTGATACCGAAGTAGCGGCTCGACTGCTTGGCTATGATAAATTTTCATTGGGTAATATGATTTTACAAAAATTTGAAATAGAACTTGACAAAAAACTACAAAATGCAAACTGGACAAAACGGCCAATCACAACCGAGCAGATCAGTTATGCCGCCAACGACGTGGTTTATTTGTTGGAACTCAAAACGATGCTCGAACAAGAATTAGAAAATACTCCCCAAAAAATATGGTTTGCCGAAGAAATGACGGTAATGGAAAATACGTTTTTTGTGATTGAACAAAAAGCCAATTTTATTAAAAAAGCCGATAGAGATGATTTTTCAGAGTATGATTTGTTTGTATTAGAATCAATTTTTAGATTTAGAGAAAGCGTAGCCAAAAGTTTCAATAAGCCTGTTTATCAGGTTTTTAATGATGATTTTGTACGGGAAATTGTCCGTAATCCTGCTATTATTGATCGTTGGCAATACCAAAAAGGTATTTTGCACTATGTTAAAAACAGTGCTTTTCAACAACAAATCGATGGTATTTATCAGACTGCTCTGGACGAAGCCGAAGCCAAAAACTTATCTAAAACAGGCTCAGGCAAACAACGAATGAGCGATGACGAATGGCAGGCCATCATGAAAACCCGTGCAGAGCGCCAGCGAACCAAAGACAGGGTTTTTATGCCGATTCAAAAACAAATTGCTGAAAAATACGGCTCACTACTCGCACCAATCATACTCAGTGGCCGAATTGTTGATGAAATAGTAGCTGGCGAAACCAAAATTACAGACTTAAAGCACAACTATAAGCGAGTCATTATAACAGAGGCAGCAGCAGATTTGGGTATAGATTTGAGTACTTTTTGAAATAATTGTGCTTTTGAGGTTGTTAAGTACATTGTTAGCTAAGTTGCTACAATTTTTATTTTGCTCACAGAAAGCACAGAATAGCACGAAATCTTTATTTTTCCATGAGTTTCTGAGAATTCTGTGAGTTAAAAAAATATGCCTATTTAGCTAACTAACAGTTTATTAAGTCATTGTCAATTATTCGTTTTCAATTTTACATTATTTATGACAACTCGTCGCAATTTCCTAAAAACAACAGCACTTGTTGCACCCGGCGTGGTAGCGTCCAGCGTGGTAGCGCCAGCCTTTCAGATTTTAAAAAGCCAACCCAAGGCCGCTGGTGAAATAATTGGCCACGGTACGCACCGCTACCGAGTCAATCAGAAATGGGGGAATCTTGACAGTAGTACCTTTCCTGTCAAAAATTGCCACGAAATGGTGATGGACTCAAAAGGCCGTTTGATAATGATTACGGACGAAACCAGAAACAATATTTTGATATATGACCGCTCAGGCAAACTACTCGAAACCTGGGGGCATGACTACGCCGACGGCCACGGCCTCACGCTCTGGAACGCCAACGGCGAAGAGTTTTTGTTTATTACCGACCCTGCTTCTGGTCGTGTCGTTAAGACCGATTTGACTGGTAAAGTGTTGCTGACGCTCCCTCACCCTGCCAAGATTGGTGTTTATAAAGAAGGTGCCATCTATCGCCCAACCGAAACGGCCATCGGCCCCAATGGTGATATTTATGTGGCAGATGGCTATGGCTCGCAATGGATTTTGAGGTTTACGGCTACGGGCGAGTTTATTGACAAATTTGGCGGAGCAGGCGATGAAGACCACCAACTCGACACAGCACACGGCATTACAATAGACTACCGAAACCCAGCCAACCCAACGCTCCTTGTTACGTCTCGCTCGCACAATGCCTTCAAACGCTATACGCTCGATGGTCGATATCTATCAACGTTGTTTTTGCCTGGGGCTTTTGTCTGTCGGCCAGTTATCAAGGGCGATATGCTCTTTGCAGGTGTGTGTTGGTCGAGACTTAAATATCTAAATCGAATGCCTAACTCTGGATTTGTAACAATATTGGACAAAAACGACAAAGTAATATCGAATCCAGGTGGCACAAAACCAGAATATAGAGACGGCAAACTGCAACTGATGCTCCAAGAACAGCCTATTTTTATGCACTGCCACGATGTGTGTATCGACAACGACCAAAATATATACGTTTGCCAATGGAATGCCAAACAGACTTATCCAGTCAAATTAGAACGGGTGTAAGTTATGCTTTATAGGTTTTTGAAGATACTGATAACCATAGCCTTGCGGGTTTTCTTTCGTAAATACCAAGTACAGGGCCGTGAAAAACTAAACTTGGCCAAAGGGCCGTTGATTGTGGTCAGCAATCACCCCAATACCCTCATAGACCCGCTCATTGTGGCCACGCTCATGCCTCAGCGTGTGGCTTTTGTGGCCAATGGTAGTATTTTCAATGGGTTTACTCGCCCTATTTTTCGGTATTTCAATGTCATTCCTGTTTATCGAAAAAAAGATATTGGCGATGCCAACAATCCAATTTCTCAGACCGACCTCAACAAAGCTACTTTTAAGAACTGCTACGAACATTTGGCCAAAAAAGGTACGATTTTACTTTTTCCAGAAGGTACAAGCGAACTGGAACGGCGACTACGAGACATCAAAACAGGTACGGCACGTATAGCACTAGGTGCAGAGTACGAAAATGGTTTTGAGTTGGATATAAAAATACTACCAGTTGGGTTGAATTATTCGGACCAAACACGATTTAGGTCTGAGGTTTTTATCAATGTCGGCGAACCTATTTTGTTATCAGACTTCAAAGAAAAATATAACCCCGAATCGTTTGAAACTGTCGAAGAATTAACTGATTTGATTGCCCAAAAATTAGCAGAACTCAGCATCGTTACCGAAGACGAAGAAGAAGATAGTTTGGTCAGAAACATTGAAAAGCTATATAAAAATCAACTTTTTGAAGAATTGCATTTGCCCGAATCAGAAAAAAAATATGAATTTTCGCTTATCAAAGAAATCATTGAGGCCGTTCGGTATTTTGAAAAACAACAACCCGAACTGTTCAATAAACTACAGATTTCAATAGGCAATTATTTAGAAAATATACAAAAACTGGGACTATCGGACGAGGTGTTTTATCAGACTTCAAAACGTAGTATTTCTACCCAATTTTGGCAAACCGTTTTTGTGCTTGTAATCGGTTCTCCTGTTTATTTATACGGACTTGTCAATAACTATTTGCCTTATATTTTGCCCTCAAAACTCGTTCGATTTATCAGCACAGACATCAGCTACCGAGGCTCAATTTTGCTCACTACTGGCATTGTTACTTTTTTGGGGTTTTATGGGTTTCAGATTTGGGCCGTTCATCACTTTTTGGGGCAATCATGGCTGACTTTTCTCTACGCATTGAGTTTGCCATTGAGCGGGTACTTTGTGTTGTGGTATTGGCGGCACGCCCAGCAGTTTGGCTATTTGCAGCGTACCAGACGTATTTTTGCTACCAATTATGCCCAAATCAAAACATTATTGCAAGACCGCACGGCTATTTTTGGAATGTTGGAACGGCTCAAAGAATTGTATCTGTTTAGAAATTGATTGCTGGGCTGTGAATGAACTGTAAAAGGGCTTTTTGTGTTTGTGATTTGTAACTAATAACATTGTAGCTATGTCCATTGCTGAATTAAAAAATGATATACATAGATTGGTAGTCAATACCGAAGACAAATCTATACTGATGAACATAAAAACGTATTTTGGGGAATTATCAGCACAAACCGACTGGTGGGATAACTTATCCGAAAATCAACAACATGAGATTTTCGTTGGCGAAAAGCAGTTAGATACTGGCCGTAGTGTCTTGAACAGCGAGGTGAGGAGCAAGATTAACGTTTTGCTCAATAAATGAGCCTGCTAAATGAAGTTATTTGGTCTGAATTAGCCCAAGATACTTACATTCAATTTCTGAAATATCTACTTGACAACAACAAATCCAATGTTGCTATTGCTTTTGATGAAAAAGTAGAAAGTTTAATTGAACGTTTACAACAATTTAAGGAACTTTGTCCACCATCAAACAAGATAAAACAGTTTAGAAAGTGTGTAATTAACGCACAAGTATCGCTTGTTTACAGAACATCAAATAATTTGGTCGAAATTGTTGCTTTTATAGATAATCGTTCAAAACATAATTATTAAAATAAAACCAAAAAATGACAAACATACCCACAAGAGCCGTTAATATTTATACCGAAGCAAGCCCCAACCCCAACTCAATGAAGTTTGTGTTGAACTTTATGCTTGCACCCGAAGGACTGTCGTTTGACTATCCAGATTTACATTCAACTGCCCAAGAAGGCAAAGCCTCGCCGCTGGCTGGCGATATTTTTCAGTTTCCGTTTGTGCAACGGGTTTTTATTGCCTCCAATTTTATAACCATCACCAAAGACGACCAAACAGAGTGGGGCGAAGTGATGCGAGACGTTAAGGCATTTATCAAAATTTATTTTGAAGAAGACCAACCAGTTTTTGTTCAAAAAACAATCGAAAGAAACACCACCATCGTTGATACTGACAGCGACGACATTCGCAAAATAAAAACTGTTTTGGACGAGTACGTTCGCCCAGCCGTAGAGTCCGATGGTGGAGCAATTTCCTTTCATTCGTTTGACGAAGCCAGCGGTGTTGTTAAAGTACTATTGCAAGGCTCGTGCAGCGGCTGCCCGTCTTCGACATTGACCCTAAAAGCAGGAATCGAAAACTTACTAACAAGCATGGTGCCAGGCGTAAAAGAAGTCGTAGCCGAAGGCGTTTAAGGTGTTTTTGAAAATAGATTTAGAGAGAACGTTGGCAAATTGAGATTAGTACCTTATTTTTGCATAAAAATGAACATTGAACCGATAACGATGAAAAGTAATATTCTGAAAATAAGCGTTTTAATAGTAGCCGTTTCGTTGGCTTCTTGCAAATACCAAAAAAACAACAAAGCCGTTCAGACAGACAAGCGAGATGGTGATACGTGGGTCTATGGCGTTCACCCAGACTCGGCTGCTGCACAAAGCAAATTGAAGTATGCAGTAGTAGAGGCAGACTCATTAGACCAGCGCACAGACCGCATTCGTACCAAACTTTTTGGCGCAGGTACAATCAGCCAAGGAAATTAGTTTTTTTGATTGCAAAATAACTTTCGTAAAATATTCAAACAAAGCCATTGCCGTAAGCAGTGGCTTTGTTTGTTTTGTTACCAGCGTACTTGGCCGTCGCCTACTACAATCCATTTTTCGGTTACTAATTTTTCGAGGGCAAAAGGGCCTCGGGCGTGAAGTTTTTGGGTCGAGATGCCAATCTCTGCGCCCAATCCAAAAACAGCCCCGTCCGTAAATCGTGTCGAAGCATTGGCATAAACGGCCGCCGCATCTACTTCTGATAAAAACCGTTTGATACTCTCTTTATTTTCCGAAACAATGGCTTCGGAGTGCCGAGATGAATACTGCTCAATGTGCGCCAGGGCTTCGTCCAAACCCGATACGGTTTTGACGGCTATTTTATAATCTAAAAACTCACGACCAAAATCTTCGGGCTGGGCATGGTGTAGCCTTTCAAATTGTGCTTTTTCAAAAATAGTATAAGAGATTTCGTCAGCAAAAACTTCTACGTTCCATTTGTCAAAATCGGCTTTGAGCATCGGCAAAAACTCGGCAGCTATGGCTACATCAACTATCACACAATCTGTTGAGTTACAGACAGATGGTCGAGATACTCGCCCATTGACAACTATGTTTTGGGCTTTTTCTAAATTGGCCGATTGTTCAATATAGACATGACAAACTCCCGCACCTGTCTCAATGGTGGGTATGAGCGAATGTTGGCGCACAAACTGAATCAAAGCATCTGAGCCACGAGGAATAATCAAGTCCACGTAGCGGTCGGCAGTCAATAATTCAGTCAGAAACTGGCGGTCGGTTGGCAATAACAAAACGGCGTTTGTATCAATTCCAAATTCAGATAAAGTTTTGTGAATCAAGCCAATTAAACAACGATTTGAAAAGTCGGCTTCTTTGCCGCCTTTCAGTACGCAAGCATTGCCAGAGCGCAGGCACAGTGCCGCCACATCAATCGTAACGTTGGGTCGAGACTCGTAAATAACGCCAATTACACCCATTGGTACCGTTATTTTACTAAGTTGTAGTTCTTGTTCTATCGTTCGCTCTATTATTATTTGGTTGGTCGGGTCGGGCAAATGAGCCACCCGATGGAGGCTCCTGGCGAGATCTTCGATTCGTTTTTCGGTTAGCAGCAAGCGGTCTTTTTTAGGGTCTTCGTTGGCCATCAAATCTATATCTCGCTGATTTTCAGTTATTATCAGTGCCTTGTTTTCAATCAATATTTCAGCCAAACGAACAAGTATATTTGTTTTTTGGGTATTGCTCAACCTACGAATTTGTGCTGAGGCTTGTTTGGTGTTTTTTAAGAGCTGAAGTATTGATTGCATTTTGGGTTTTGTGTGTGATAATGGCTCGAAATTTAAGATATTTTGAAACGACTACCAAAAACGAGATGCAATACGTCTGTTTTATAACGAATTAAAATATTTGTAGATTTGCAAAAACTTAAAAACGTATAAAGTCATGTATTCAGCAGTAAAAGGTATTTTTGAAAACGGGCAAGTCTTTTTTGAAGAAACGCCCCCTACCACTCAAAAAACAAAAGTGGTGGTTATGTTTATTACAGAAGAACAAGATAAGCCCAAGAGGGAAGTGCGTCTTGGAAGTTTAGCAGGCGAAAGAACACCAGGAAGCCTTAAAGCATTAGGGCTATCAAGAGGTGTAAAGTATAGTATTCCTGACGATTTTAATGAGCCATTAGAGGATTTAAAGGACTATATGTGATGAAGTATCTAATAGACACACAAATTTTGATATGGTATCAACTCAATGACAAGAAGTTACGAGCTGATAACTTAAAATTACTGAAAAATCGACAGAATAAAATCTTTGTTAGTCAAGTAACCCTATTTAAAATTGCAATCAAACAAAAATTAGGAAAGCTACCTGACTTGAACGTTACGATTGAAAAATTGATAGAAACGATTGAGAATGACGATTTTGAAATTTTGTCTCTCAAAGATGGCCACCTGTCAAGATATACCGATATTCCCCTTTTTGAGGATCATCGAGACCCATTTGACAGATTGATATTGGCAACGGCCTTAAACGAAACAATGGCTGTTATTTCAGCCGACGAAAAGTTCAAGCTCTACGATTCGATTGTTACCGTTTTGGGTAACTAATATCGTGTAGAATATCCATTGGAGTAACTATCAAAAATAATAACAACCCACTCAAAAGCTACTCAAAATTTCTTGATATGAAATCATCACAATGGCGACAATAGCCAAAACTAAACCGATTTTATTGATACGTTCTAATTTTTCTTTGAACAAAAGCCAAGCCGCAAAAGAAGATGCAATGATGGTCATGACGTTGTAAATTGGAAACACAAAAGCGGCACTATTGCCGAAAGCAGCGAGGGCTTTGAGTAAAAAAAACAGGGACAAAAAATTAGGAACACCGAGTACGACGCCACCCAAAATATTTTTTAATGTTACTACTTCATTTGTTGCTAACACCCTATAAACCAGCAGCGATGTACCCACAACAATAGCACCAATGCAGGCAATAATCATAAACAACGTCGTTTGGTCGGGGCCATAAAACTGGCTACTTAGATAATTGATAAGCGTGTTGTTGGTGCCGCTGGCCAAAAACAGTAAAACTGGAAAAAACCACGCTGCGCTGCTTATTTGCTTTCCTTCTGACTTTTTATTTGCTTTTTTAATGGCACTCATTGCCACAGCCACTACTGCCAGCACAATACCTGAGTAGTTTAAAACTGTAAAAATTTTATTGGTATTTTTGAAAACAAATAATCCAAAAACAACGGGAATAACCAACGACAAATCGCTGGATAGCGTGGCCGTTGTAACGCCCGATCTGGTAGCCGTTTGGCCAATTAACAAAAATACAATGACAAACATCGTACCAAGGGCAAGTGTTATGAGTGTGGGCGTAGCCGTCCAATCGACCAAGCCCAGTGCCGAGCGGTCGGGCATGAGTACCAAACCCGTAGCCAAACAAGCATAATAATTGAAAACTACGGCCTGAAATGGGTTAATACCGAATTTGGGAAAAGCCCGCATGAGTAAATAAAGCGAAATAGTAAACAAAACAGCCAGTATAAAAGAGAGCATCGAAGTGTGATTCTTTAAAATAATTTAGAAAAAACATTGTAAACCGTTCGCAAAAATCTAAATTTAAACCCAAAACCACAAACATAACCAAATCTTATGTTCTCAGATGAAGACAAAAGCCAAATTGCGGCGCATGGCATCGGCCTTGACGTAATTGACCAACAAATAAATCATTTTATAAATGGCTTTCCATATTTACAAATCCAAAAAGCAGCTACGGTTGGCGATGGTATTATTAGAGTTTCTGACAGTGAAGCCACCCAGTTAGCAACTCATTTTGACAACCAAGCCTCGACCTTAGACTTACTCAAATTTATTCCAGCATCGGGGGCCGCCACCCGAATGTTTAAAGCCTTGTTTGAGTTTAAAGACAAGGGCAAAATAGACAAATCGATAACAGAGTTTGGGGAGAGGCTACATGACTTTGCTTTTTTTAATGATTTGAAGGCCGTAATGTCTGCCAATGGTCAAGACGTTGATGCAGAAAACGCCCAAATCGCTGCCGACTACTTACTCACCGTCAAAGGATTAGACTATGGCAACTTGCCAAAAGGGCTTTTACAGTTTCATAGTTACCCAGACGGTACACGCACGCCAGCCGAGGAGCATTTGGTAGAAGGGGCCAAATATGCCAATGCGGGCGGTAAAGTCAAAATTCATTTTACGGTTTCACCCGAGCATCGCAGTAGGTTCACAGATTTGATTGAGGCTGTAAAAAACAAGTACCAAGCCCGCTTTGGTATTGTTTATAACATATCGTTTTCTGAACAAAAACCTGCTACTGATACCATTTCGGTCAATTTGGGCAACTCACCATTCAGAAACACTGACGGTAGTTTGTTGTTTCGCCCTGCTGGGCATGGTGCGCTATTGGCCAATCTGAACGACCAAGATGCTGATGTCGTTTTCTTGAAAAATATCGACAACGTTGTGCCAGAAAAACTGTCAGAAATAACCTATACTTACAAAAAAGTACTGGCTGCGCTGATGCTACAAGTGCGGCAACAACTATTTGACTTTCAGACTCGTATAGAAAATAACGAAACAACGTCATCGCTCATTGCAGACGTAGAAATATTTTTTGAAAAAACACTTTGTACGCTACCACCAGTTGGGTTTGATGGCTTGACAGGCGATGAAAAATTGGCCTATTTCAAACAAAAATTAGACCGACCCGTTCGGGCTTGTGGTATGGTCAAAAACGTAGGTGAGCCTGGTGGTGGGCCGTTTTGGGCAGTCAATGCCGACGGTACTACGTCGCTCCAAGTAGTAGAGTCGGCACAGGTGGACATGAGTAACTTAGCCCAAAAAACGCTATTTGAGCAAGCCACACACTTCAACCCCGTTGATGTGGTATGTAGCTTACGGGGCTACAAAGGCAAAAAATTTGACTTGATGCAGTTTAGAGACATGAATACGGGCTTTGTTACTCAAAAATCAAAAGATGGCAAAGACCTCAAAGCACAAGAGTTGCCCGGCCTCTGGAACGGCTCGATGGCCGACTGGAACACTATTTTTGTAGAAGTACCGCTCTCGACTTTTAACCCCGTCAAAACCGTCAATGACTTGCTACGGGCAGAGCATCAGGGTTGAGATACTTTATTTAGAGCTTTTATTGGCAAAATATTTAACAATAAAAATTTTGTCATCACTCGTTTGGTAGAGTTTGAACAATATCGTAATCAATCAACAAAAAATCAAAACGGTACTTTCACGCCCGTCTGAATCATGTTTGTAGTACATTTGGCAATAATTTTGCCTTCGGCGTTTGTTATTTTGGCTTCGCAATGAATCACGTTTTTGCCAGCACGCACCACGTAGCTGTGGGCGGTGAGTACGTCGCCAATGCGTGCGGGATTCAAAAAATCGCAATTTAGATTGACCGACGTGTAGGCGTATTCACGCCCCATCGCAAAAATCATCACGCCCACAATGTCGTCCATCATAGCTGCCGCCGCTCCGCCGTGGAGCGTCCCCATAGGGTTTGTTAGGGCTTCTCGCACTGTAAACTCCATCGTCAGCGATCCTACTTTTATATCAATCAATTTACCATTTAGGAAGCGGCCCAATGGCGAAGGGCCATTGCTCATATCTTGGCCTATAAACGTCTGGAAGGCATCAAGACGGGGGTTTGACTCGGTATTCATTTTAGATTTTCGATAAATTGTAAATATTTATTGGCCAGTATATTGCGGTCAAAATTATTTTTGGCATAGTTGTAGCCGCTATCACCCTGTGTTTGTAGTAATGTTGGATTTTGAATATAGGTTCTAATTTTTTGGGCAAAGTCTTGGGCATTTTCTGGCTCGACATACACACCTGCTCCTGCATCTTCGACCAATTTCCGAGACACGCCATCGATGGCCATCAAAATTGGCTTACGACACGACATATAGTCAAAGGTTTTGTTGCTGTAAACTGTTTTGAAGGTATCGACTTTTTTTAAGACAGATGCACCCATGTCTGATGCCAAAATATATTTGAAGACTTCTTTTTTGGGTACAGAGTCAATAAATCGGACGTTTGTTAAGCCTCTGTTTTTGGCATCTTCTTTCAATTCTTTTTTGAGCATGCCATCGCCAATCAACAAAAAAAGTGTGTTGGTATCTTGCAGTAGCCCGGCTGTGTCCAAGACTTGTACCAGATGATTGGCTACGCCATGCGCCCCAACGTAGGTAACGACAAAACGGTTGGCTAAGTCGTGTTCTTTTTTGAACAAGTTTAGATCAAAAGTTTGCAATAATTCTTCTGACAACGAAAAGTCGGCAGCATTGGGGATAAAAATAATTTTGTTGGGGTCAATGCCTTTTTTGGTAATAAGTGCATCTCTGAATGCAGGAGTCAATACGTTGATTAGCTTGGCCTTACGATAAACAAAACTCTCGAACCAATACGCAAATTTAATGAGAAAGCCGTTGGTTAGCACTCCCGTATCTATGGCTGACTCTGGCCATAAGTCTCTGATTTCAAACACAAAAGGCACTCGCTTAACGAGCGACAGCACATAGGCCGTAATGCCCACAAAGAGCGGCGGCGATGTAACGACAATTACGTCATAGTTGCCTCTGGCATGGCGTATGCCTCCCCAAATACTCGAAAAAACAAAAGAAAAATAAGCCCATAATCGCCCCAAAAAATTAGAGTTGTACGACTCAGATACATGGCAACGAATGACTCGAATACCGTCGGCGTTGGTCTCTGTAAGTGTATATTTGCCATCATATTTGGCTGGCCGATGACCCATGTAATGAACCATTCCTGCCAAAACAGTAACCTCATGGCCTTTGTCTTGCCAAAATCGGCTCATCTCGTTCCAGCGAGAGCCACCGCCATCGTTGTCTTCCAAAAAATACTGGTGAATCAATAATAGTCTCATAGTTGGTGCAAAGATAAAAAAATACTTCGATACCAGTCAGTCAAGATTTTGAAAGGTCGATTCTTTTGTAGAATTTTGTGGTGTAATTTGTCATAAAAAACCATAATGCATGTGCCAATGAGCGAACTCACTACCGAAAGTATCGTACTGTCACGCCAAACAGTCTTAGAAGATTACAAAATAATGTGCGAAAGCCGCCAAGCTAGCCTGTTAGGTCGTAAAGACGTAATGGGCGGGAGAGCCAAGTTTGGTATTTTTGGCGATGGCAAAGAGTTGGCACAGTTGGCTATGGCAAGGGCTTTTCGTAAAGGTGATTTTCGGTCGGGGTATTATCGGGACCAGACAGTGGTAGCAGCACTTGGTAACTTGAACTGGCGAGATTTTTTTTCGCAGATTTATGGCCACCCCGATTTAGAATATGACCCTAATACGGCTGGCCGCTCCATGAACAACCACTACACCACTCGGTATTTGGACGAAAACGGCCTCTGGAAAAACCAAACAGAAACCTACAACCATATTTGTGATTTGGCCCCAACGGCAGGACAAACCCCTCGCTCATTAGGTTTGGCTTATGCTTCAAAGCTATTCAGACAAAATAAAGCCCTGTGGCCAATGGCCGATTTTACCTGCAAAGGTGATGAGATTGTGTTTGCAACGATAGGCGACGGCTCAACTTCGCAGGGTATGTTTTGGGAAACTATGAACGCCGCTGGCGTGCTTCAAGTGCCATTGTTGATGTCGGTCTGGGACGATGGGTATGGTATTTCGGTGCCAATCGAGTACCAAACCACCAAGAGTAGTATTTCAAAAGCATTGGCAGGAATGCAGCGAAATGAAGACGAAAAAGGTATAGAGATTTTTACTGTTAAAGCCTGGGACTATGTCGCTCTACTCGAAACTTACCAAGCCGCTGCCGATATTTGTCGCCATCAACACGTACCTGTACTTGTTCACGTAGAGGAGGTAACACAGCAACAAGGTCACTCAAGTTCAGGCTCACACGAACGCTACAAAACCCCTGAACGCCTCGCTTGGGAACAAGATCTGGACTGTAATAAGCATTTCAAAAACTGGATATTGACCAATGGATATGCCACTGCCGAAGAGTTGGAACATATTGAAAATGAAGCCACTAAACTCATCAGAAAGCTACGCAACGAAGCGTGGGAAGCGTACCAAAACTCGGTAAAAGTTGAACACAATGCCGTTTTGAGTTTATTAGAGTCTGCTGCACACGAAAGTACGTTTACTACCCAAATACTAAAACTCGCTAACGAGCTACGGCAGTCTGTGCAGCCATTACACCGAGACGCAAGTACGGCTGTCAGAAAAACGTTGCGATTGATTCGGGCTGAAAACATTGCTTCAAAAAAAATACTCAAAAATTGGTACGAAAAAAGTCAGACAGACAACCAAGACCGATTTAACTCCTATCTATATAGCCAATCGGCAGACTCACCACTTAACGTACAAGCCATTGCTGCTCAATATGACGACAATGCACCAATGGTCGATGGCCGAGAAGTGGTACGGCTCAATTTTGACGTACAGTTCTCAAACGACCCCCGTCTCGTGGCTCTGGGCGAAGACGTGGGCGCAATAGGCGACGTAAATCAAGGCATGGCAGGTTTGCAAGAAAAACACGGAAATCTCAGGATTACAGATACAGGTATCAGAGAAACTACCATCATTGGGCAGGGTATCGGTATGGCTATGAGAGGACTAAAACCAATCGTCGAAATTCAGTATTTTGACTATATCTATTACGCCCTCGCCACCCTCACCGACGACCTCGCTACGTTACAATATCGCACCAAGGGAGGGCAAAAAGCACCGCTCATTGTCCGTACTCGTGGCCACCGCCTCGAAGGTATCTGGCACTCTGGCTCGCCTATGGCCGTTGTCATTCATAGTTTGCGGGGGCTACACGTGGCCGTACCCCGCAACTTGACACAGGCCGCTGGTTTTTATAATACCTTGCTCAAAAGCGATGACCCTGCACTGGTGGTAGAGCCATTAAACGGCTATCGCCTCAAAGAAAAACTACCGAATAACTTGGGACAGTTTTGTGTACCATTAGGCCAAATTGAAATATTAAGAGAAGGTTCAGACGTAACCATTGTAACTTATGGCTCTATGTGCCGTATCGTAATGGCCGCCGCCGAGCAACTGGCCGAAGTCGGTATTAGTGTAGAAGTAATTGACGTTCAGACACTTTTACCTTTTGATTTGAACAACAATATCGTTGAGTCTATCAAAAAAACCAATCGAGTAGTGTTTGCCGACGAAGATATGCCGGGAGGAGCAACGGCCTATATGATGCAACAAGTCTTAGACGGCCAAAATGCGTATCAATATCTCGACTCAGCCCCACGTACTATTTCGGCCAAAGCACATCGCCCAGCCTATGGCTCTGATGGTGATTATTTCTCAAAA
Organism: Spirosomataceae bacterium; assembly: GCA_043777595.1. GTDB lineage: Bacteria > Bacteroidota > Bacteroidia > Cytophagales > Spirosomataceae > JAYVJH01. The sequence continues at coordinate 27,799 of JAYWHT010000034.1, read as the reverse complement.
CCAAATACCGACGACGTTTTTGAAGTAGTCTATAACCTAATGAACGAAGCAAGTCCAAGTCAGTTTGTGGCTTTGTGAAATTTATATGAAAAAACAAATAAATAGATTCTATACCTTTTTTATTTGTCTTTATTGGTGTTGTATTTCTACCACCATAGCACAAAAACAAGAAGCGTTGAAGTCTGATAAAAAACCATCAGATACCAACGTTGCTACTGCTTGGGCCGAGTTAAACGTACTGCTCATGACAGGAACCCGATTCAACACGCCCACGTATGGTTCTCGGGCGTTGGGTTACATTGGCTTGACAATGTACGAGACAGTTGTTGCCGCTTCGCCCAGATACCGTTCGGTAGCCAAAACACTATGCGATACGCTTCGACTGCCCAAACCACCAAAAATATTTTGCCCAGAACTGGCCCTGAACGCTGGTCAAGCCTATATGCTCAATGCTTTTTTTGGGTTTGCCAATAAACAAAAACTCATTGATTCGTTAGAAAAAAAGGTCTACCAGCAATATGCCGCTCGTTTTACGCCATCGATAGCGGCGGCCTCGGCAGAATATGGAAAAAAAATAGCTGCACGTATTTTTGAATGGTCTAAAAGTGACGGTGGAAACAATGGCTGGGATCGAAATTTTCCCAAAGACTATGTCAGACCCGAAGGTCCGGGTTTATGGGTTCCGCCACTTATCGGCCAGTCAAACTCTAAAATACCCATGCACCCTACTTGGGGGGAAAATCGCACGTTTTCAAAAAAAAATGCCAAACTACCCACACCTAAACCGCTGGTCTATTCAGAAGATACAGCAAGCACTTATTACAAAGAGTACAAAGAGGTATATGATTATGAAAAAATACTCACTGACACCACACGAGCTACTGTATTGTGGTGGGGCGACGACCCAACCGAAACGTGTTCGCCGCCAGGCCACTCTTACCACTTGGCAACGATCGCAATCTGGAACAGCAATGCTGACTTGCTAAAAGCTACCCAAACTTATGCTCGAGTAGGCATGGCCGTAGCCGATGCCTTTGTTTGTTGCTGGAAAACTAAATTTACTTATATGGTCGAACGACCTGCTTCTTTTATCAATAAATTTCTTTACCGCAACCCAAAAGCACAAATACCTTGGCTGCCGTTTTTTTTAGAACCCCCCTTTCCTGCGTTCTATTCAGGTCATGCAGTTCAGTCGGCGGCAACGGCAACAGTCCTAACCGAACTGTACGGTACCGATTTTGCTTTCATTGACGATACACACGTCAAACGCCCCGATAGGCATTACATGATAATAGACTTAGATAATCTTAATGGCAAAAACTCTGGCCGTAGTATACCCAAATTTAGCCGACACACGATGGTTTATTTGCCTCGCCCTTATCGCTCATTTTGGGAGGCTGCCCAAGAATGTGCCGACTCTCGGCTGATGGGGGGCATACACACCCGCCACGACAATAAAATAGGACTGCAAGAAGGCATCAAAATAGGTAAAAATATCAATGCGCTTCGATGGAATTAGAGCAAGCCGAAACCAGCGTAATCCTCCCCTCTCCAATCAATATCTATAACAAGCCATGAAATATTGAGTGACACTCAATATTTTTTTGATTTATTTTTCCTGTTTTTCGGAAAAATAACACATCAATAGTTATGCCAAATTCTATAATATAAATAATTTAGAGATAATTAAATATTATCTAACAACCAATATGTTTATATAAAATGCTGATTATTAAATATTTAAAATATTTTTGTTACATTGATATTACATAACTCACCATTTGGCACTAAAATTGTTATAATATTTTCTGGAATTAAATACGAAAATTTGGAAAAATAAATTTTCGTATTTAATTTTGTTTTATCATTTATCAACAATTACAATTATGATACAATCACTCTACAAACAACGCTGGCTGATGGCTCTCTTGCTATTACCTTTTTTGAGCCAAGCCCAAATGCCCCACGACCATATTTATATGAACAAAAAGCAGTTGTGTATTGCGGCTGTTTTTGGTCAAAGTACTTGGAACGAATATTGGGAAAACACCCTCAAACGTGAAAACCTCAATATGGGTACGCACACCACCCAGAGCGCAATGCTCATGGCAGCCTACGGCGTTACCGATAAACTTACTGTAACGGTTGGCTTGCCATATATTACCACAAAAACGAGTGCGGGTAATTTGATGGGTCAGAAAGGTATTCAGGATTTGTCGTTTTGGGCCAAATACAAATTGGTCAAAACTGGCGGCTTATCGCTCCACGGCGTTGTGGGGGCATCTGTGCCTGTGGGCAACTATGTACCAGATTTTTTGCCGATGTCAATCGGTTTGCAATGCAAAACACTCACTGGGCGAGCCATCTTAAACTACACTCATAGCTCTGGTATGTATTTGGGTGGCCATGCCAGCTATGCGTATCGGTCAAATATCAACGTGGACAGAGATGCTTATCAGGCTGACAATAAGATATTTAATACCAACGAAGTACGTGTACCCAATGCCACAGATTTAGGATTACGATTGGGTTATTTGAAAAAAGGCCGCCAATTGGAGGTTTTTACAGAACAGTTTGCTTGTGTGGGTGGCGACAACATTCGCCGCAACGATATGCCGTTCCCGACCAACAATATGCAAATGACTGCCATAGGTGTATATGGTAAATACGAACCAAAACAGTATGGCGTAAATTTTAGAGTATCAAAGGTAATGAGCGGCCTCAACGTAGGACAGACGATGAGTTATTCGGTGGGGCTTTTATGGAATATGACATTTAAAAGTGAAAAGTGAGATAACGAGAAGTGAAAAACAAAAAACTACAAGCGCAAAACGAAATTACGAATGAAAAAAATATTAACAAAAATAACTGTTTTACTCCCTCTCTGGGGGTTAGGGGGGCTGTTGCTTCTTTCTTGCGATAAAACCATTGTAGAGCCAACGCTCGAAACATACGTTCCAGCTAAATTAGACGAAAAGGCAGGTACTTGGAAGCCTTACGTTTTAACATCGGCCAATCAAGTAATGGTGGCTGAACCAAAAGCAGCCAACTCGGCTGAATATGCGGCTGAGTTAGCAACGTTGAAAACGGCAATATCTGTCATAACACCCGAAAACAAAAAAGCCGTAGAATATTGGGGTGCAGGTGCGGCCTTTCGTTGGAACGAAATAGCCCGTGAATTGGCCGCTCGTTATAACCTTGCACCTGCGTTCAATACCACAACTGGCACTTATCCTATTCCTGATGCGACCAATCCGCTGGGTGAGCCTAAGTTTCCGTTTGCTAACCCGCCTTATACGGCTCGAGCATTGGCTTATTTATCTGTGGCTCAGTACGATGCCTTAGTGAGTGCCTGGAACTACAAATATAAATTCAACCGTAAAGCGCCCTCTAAGACCGATGCAACGATTAGCACGCTTTTGCCAGTTTCAGATTTGCCTTCATATCCGTCCGAAGATGCAGTTGTGGCGGCGGCTTCATATACTATTTTGGTAGCGATGTTTCCTGGCGAAGTACCGTTTTTAGACACAAAATTGGCCGAATGTAAAAATGCCCGCACCTGGGCAGGTATGAACGTAGCGTCGGACATTACGGCTGGCGATGCCCTCGGTAAAGCCGTAGGCGCACTGATAATGGCCAAAGCCAGAACCGACGGTATGAGTACGGCTAATAACCAAACATTAGTTGCAGGATTTAAAGAGGCCGCCACCGCCAGGGGCATAAAAGAACTCTGGATAAGCCAAGAAACACCTGCTCGCCCACCTATGTTGCCCAACTACGGTGCCGTGGCTACTTGGAATTTTGACAAAGCAACAATAGCCAAAATTCGTCCTGTGATGCCTTATGTATCAGGTTCGGCAGAGTTTAACAAAGATATGGTAGAGTTAGAAACCATCAATAAAAGCCAAACCCGTGAGCAAGCTCGTATCGCCAATTATTGGTCAGACGGAGCAGGTAGCTACACACCGCCGGGCCATTGGCACCGTGAAGCGGCCAAGTTGAGCCGCCAATACAAACTAAGCGAAGTAGCTACGGCTCGCACGTTGGCATTGGTCGGCACGGCCGTTATGGACGCTGGTATAGCTTGCTGGGAAACCAAATCTTATTATATGACCCCACGCCCACAGCAGTTTGGACTGAAAACATCTATCGGTTTGCCCAATTTTCCAAGTTATACTTCTGGACATTCGACTTTTTCAGCGGCTGCCGCTACGGTGTTGAGCAATATTTTTCCGAATGAAGCTGCACGGCTTGATGCCTCAGCCAAAGAAGCCTCAGAGTCAAGAGTTTATGGGCTAATTCACTTTCGGGTAGATTGTGAAATGGGCTTAACTCACGGTCGTAAAATTGGTGAATATGCCGTTACAAGAGGCAAGGCAGACGGCTCGGGCTACTAGATAACGATAAGTGAATAGTGAAAAACGATTAACTAAAAAAACTGCAACAATGAAAAAAATTAACACAACCCTTCTAATAATCACCCTCTGGGGGTTGGGGGGCTATGCTTTCTCACAAGGCTGTATCGCCGTTCGGCACATGAGTTGCGCTACGGGCAATATCAATAATCCATCTTCGATGATGAAAGGCGGACAGTTTCAGCTCACAGTAGGTTATCGTAATTTACATTCTTACAAGCATTTTGTGGGTAAGGTTGAGCAACAAGAACGTGTTGAAAAAGGTACGCAGGTTATCAACGATAGCCACAATTTTGACTTTGGACTAAGCTATTCGGTCAATTCGCAACTAAGTTTTTCGTTGAATATGCCATACAGCAACAATGACCGCTCATCTTTGTACGAACACTACGGCAATAGTATAGAAACCAACCCAACACAAGCCCGTTTTCATACTTATTCAAAAGGGGTGGGCGATGCTCGTTTGTCGGTAACATATTGGTTATTAGACCCCATGACACACCCAAAAGGTAGCATTGCTATTGGTGCAGGCATCAAAGCACCCACCGGTGATTTTAACGTTCAAGACAATTTTTATAAATTAGACAAATCAGGCAAAGAGTACATTCAGCGCAAAGCTGTAGACCAATCTATGCAACTCGGTGATGGTGGCTGGGGATATAGCGTTGAAGTTCAGGGTTATAAGTCGTTATTCAAAAATGCGTCGGCTTATTTCAATGGCTTTTATTTGTTTAGCCCCAAGGGCATCAATACCGAAAACAACTTGTCTGTACCTGACCAGTTTGCAGGTCGTGCAGGGGTGAGCTATGCGTTAATGCCTAAAAAAGGAATTTCAGTAACATTGGGTGGCCGTATCGAAGGTTTACCAGCCATCGATATCATCGGCAAAAGCGAAGGCTCACGCCGCCCAGGCTATATTATTTCGGTAGAGCCGGGCATTACTTGGTCTGACGTACACCATACGCTATCGCTCAATGTACCTTATGCGTTAGTTCGCAACCGGATCAAAAGTTGGTCAGACCGTCAAGATCCCGCTGGTTTGAGACATGGCGATGCTGCTTTTGCTGACTATTTAGTTTCGGCCACCTACGCATATCGGTTCTAAACAGTATTTTTATCATAGGTTAAGTATTACTGACTCTGTGCTTCATTTGAGGTACAGAGTATTTTTTGCAATAATTGGCACAGTTTGTGCCACTCCTACAACCAATCCAAGTGTTTTATCTTAAATCAATCTATCAAAATCATGCAAAAAACCATAGCAGTAGTTTTCTTTTTATTGGCAAATATACTTTTACAAGCCCAAACCTCTACACCTGCCGATATTTCTAAGCAAGTTACGGCTTGGCACGAAGGCTTGGTCAAAGGCGACTTAGTTGGTTTGCAGGCACAATATGCGAGCGATGCAGTTTTCTTTCCGACATTTATCAACAAAGCCAATACCCCCGACGAACGAAAGGCTTTCTTGAATACACTCATTGCCAAAAAACCAATAGCCACCCTCAACCCCGACCAGCGTGTGCGCATCTTTGGTGATGTGGCCACTTGCTCAGGTACGTGGGTGTTTGAAGTCAATGCCGCCGATGGCATCCGTGAGAACAAACCCGTGCGTTATCTGTTTGTGTTTGAAAAACGGGCAGGTAAGTGGCTTATTATTGAGCAACACGTATCTGGTTTTCCAGTAAAATAACCAATATTTTATTTGCGAGACAGTTGCGCAAAAACCATACCACCGATTGAATTACCTCAGTTACTTATCATTCCAAACTAATTAAAGGTATTTTTTTGTTGGCCGATAACAACTCGCTTTTTTTAGACTTTGGGTTTTTGTCGTTGGATTTATCAATGTCTGTAATCTGAATTTTTGGTAAATGTCAAAAAAATGTCGAAAATTGTAGTCAGTAACGACACGCCAACAACAATGAAAGCATTAGGAAGATATTTTTTGTTTATAAGCCAACTACTCGTCAACAGAGAAAAAGCCGCCACATACTACAAACTTTTGGTTGAGGAGGCAATGGTGATAGGTATCGATTCTATTTTTATTGTCGCTATCGTTTCTACTTTTATTGGAGCGGTGTCGTGTATTCAGTCGGCAGTCAATCTGGTCAATCCACTTATTCCGATGTCCACACTTGGCTTTATTGTCAGAGATATGGAAACCCAAGAACTCGCCCCAACCATTACCTGTGTCGTGCTGGCTGGTAAGGTCGGCTCAAACATCGCAGGTGGCTTAGGTACAATGCGAATCACCGAACAGATTGATGCACTCGAAGTAATGGGTATCAACTCAATTTCTTATTTGGTGCTACCCAAAATCATTGTTTCCATGGTTATGTTTCCGTTACTGTGTATCATGGCGGCATTTTTAGGAATTTACGGAGGTTATTTGGCAGGTACTATCGCAGGTATTATCTCGCCCGAAGAGTATATTGCTGGTATTCGTGATTCGTTTAGTCCCTACAACATTTTTTTTATGATTGTCAAGCCCTTTGTTTTTGGTTTTTTGATTTCGTCTATATCTGCATTCAAAGGGTATTATACACAGGGGGGGGCTTTTGAAGTAGGTCAAGCCTCAACGACAGCCGTTACCAATAGTTGTATCGCAGTCTTGATTGCCGACTATTTATTGGCGCAGTTGTTACTGTAAAAACTCTCCTATAACTTTTAGGCAAGTTTGTTTTTTACAAAAAATAGTCTTTAAATCTTTTGTGGCCTTTTGTTATTTTTGTGGTTGAATAGTTAAAATAATTGTCAAAGAACCCTACTAAAAACCCAATGGCCGAACACTTAGACACTGGCAAACTCGGTGAAGACAAAGCCGCTGAATATTTGGCCGAAAAAGGCTATGAAGTTGTGGCCTGTAACTACCGCTTTAAGCATGCCGAAATCGATATGATTGCCAAAAAAGGTAAACTATTGATTTTTGTAGAAGTCAAAACCCGCACAAATACCAACTACGGAATGCCCGAAGAATTTGTGGACTACGCCAAAACACGGCTCATTATGAAAGCCGCCGAACACTATATTTTTGATACCAACTGGCATTTTGAGGTCAGATTCGACATTGTGTCGGTCGTTGTTGGCAAAGATTCAATCAGAATCAAGCACTTTGAAGATGCGTTTTGTTAAAAATTGGTTTCCGTAGCCCCAACAAACACATGGTTTAAGTAGCCAAATGTGTATATTGCGATGGCTATATTCCAATTACAATACCGCAAATCAGTAAGTTATTAGAACTAAAATACTATATTGTTTTTGTCTAAATACTCAATTAACTTAGCAAATTTAAACGTAATTATAAATTAACTAACTCGTTGATATTTAACGCTTAATCGGCACACTGGCAAATTAGCACATTTACTTAAAAAGCTAATAACAACCGTATTTGACACCAACTGCTCAACTAAATTTATACCAACTGCGACTGTAACCGTTTGATAATCATCGTAATAGTACGTCGATTTAGTTCGTCATCGAGAGGCAAATAGCTCTCGTATTGCTCTACTGAAAACTGTCCGATAATTATCCCCAAAAGTAAGTTCCGCAGACGTTGGTCTTTTTTTAGAGTATGGTCTATATAAATGAGTTTATCGTTTTTTTCGTAATTATTAAACACCGATTTACGTCTGACAATGTATGTTTTGAAGATGGCAATCAGTAGTTCATTTTGCGATTTGAGAATAGGCCGTAATACTTCATTTTGAAACTGCTCTTCGGCTGAAATAATGTTCATAGTTTTTTTTAGCATCAAAGGTACTATTTTGTTACTTTTGAAAAAAAGATTATCCATTGAAAAACACAACCGACCCCTACGCTGCTCTGCGCCACCCCGAATTTGTGAGTTTGATTACCGCCAATTCGTTTATTACCATTGCCACCCTCATTCAAGAAGTAGTGATTGGCTACGAACTCTACAACCTCACCAACGACCCGCTTACGCTGGGATATATTGGTCTGGCAGAGGCCATTCCGTATATTTCGTTGGCACTATTCGGTGGCCACTTCGCCGACCGGCGAGATAAGCGCACTATATTACAAATCAGTTTGTCAATAATCATTTGCTGCTCGGTAGCTTTACTATGGGTTACATCGCCTGATGTCCGAACGCAGTTCTCACAAAATAATTTTTTAATCATTGTTTATGCCATCATAGCCGTTATTGGTTTAGCTCGTGGGTTTTATTCGCCCACCTCATCGTCGTTCAAGGCGTTTCTTACACCTCGTGCTGTATTTACCAATGCTGCTTCATGGAGCAGTACATTCTGGCAAACAGGCACTATTTTAGGGCCGAGTATTTCGGGGTTTTTATATGCTTATTTGGGGCTAACAAGTACACTCGGGGCGGTGGTTGGTTTGTTTATTTTTAGTTTTATTTTGATTTCGACTATTGCCAAAAAACCAATCCCAGAGCCTGCCAACGACAATACTGACCTTTGGCAAAGCATCAGCGAGGGTATTAGATTTGTGTTTGCCAATAAAATAATTTTGTATTCTATCTCGCTCGACTTAGCCGCTGTTTTGTTTGGTGGAGTCATTGCTATATTGCCTGTTTTTGCCAAAGAAGTACTACACGTAGGAGTAGAGAGCTTGGGCCTTATGCGGGCTGCGCCTGGGGTTGGTGCGGTACTAACGATTTTTATGACCGCCTACTTTCCACCAACCGTCAATGCCTGGCGTAATATGCTCATTGCCGTGGCGGGCTTTGGAGTAGCCACCTTGGTATTTGCTATTTCGACTAATTTTTGGCTTTCGGTAACGATGCTATTTTTGACTGGGGCCTTCGATTCTATCAGTGTCGTGGTTCGTCAAACCATTATGCAGGTCATTCCGCCTGACAATATGCGAGGGCGGGTTATTTCGGTCAATAGCGTTTTTGTCAGTTCGTCCAACGAAATCGGGGCTTTTGAGTCGGGGTTAGCAGCCAAACTCATGGGCACTGTGCCGTCGGTACTCATGGGCGGTGGCTTAACGATGGTGCTGGTAGTCTGGGTTTGGGCCAAATCCAAAGACCTGTTTAAGGTTAAGTTGGTGTAAAAATAGAGATAGTGTCGTATCTTTGCGGTAGATTTTTAGAACTAAAATGACAAAAATAGGAAATATAGAGCTGGGTGAGTTCCCGTTGTTGCTTGCACCAATGGAAGACGTAAGCGACCCACCGTTCAGGGCTGTCTGCAAAGAAGGCGGCGCAGACTTGATGTACACCGAGTTTATATCGTCTGAGGGGCTGATTCGTGATGCGGCCAAGAGTGTACAAAAATTAGATATTTTTGAATACGAACGCCCAATAGGTATTCAGTTGTTTGGCAGCGATGTCGAAACCATGGGCGAATGTGCCAAAATTGCTGCCAGAGCCAACCCCAACCTTATCGATATCAACTATGGCTGCCCTGTTAAGCAAGTGGCTTGCCGAGGTGCAGGAGCGGCGTTGTTGCAAGATATTCCCAAAATGGTGCGTATGACAGAAGCCGTGGTCAAGGCTACACATTTGCCTGTAACCGTCAAAACACGCTTGGGCTGGGACGATAGCACCAAAAACATAGCCGAAGTAGCCGAGCGGCTACAAGATGTGGGCATTCAAGCATTGACTATTCATGGCCGTACCCGTGTGCAGATGTATAAAGGCGATGCCGACTGGACATTAATTGGTAAAATAAAAGAAAATTCACGTATTACAATTCCTATTTTTGGCAATGGCGATATTGATAGTCCCGAGAAAGCTCTTTTATATCGCAATCGCTATGGAGTGGACGGTGTAATGGTTGGCCGTGCGAGTATTGGCTATCCATGGATATTCAACGAAATAAAACACTACGTCCAGACGGGCCAACATTTGGAAGCCCCAACTGTGGCCGAGCGTGTAAGAGTATGCCGCCAACACCTCGATTTTTCGATTCGCTGGAAAGGCCAAAAAACAGGTATCTTTGAGATGCGCCGCCATTATGCTTCTTATTTCAAAGGTTTAGACAATTTCAAGCCTTTTCGCATGCGTTTGGTCGAAGCCGATTCTTACGACCATATATTTGAAATATTAGAAGAAGTAGCCGACGTGTATATGAGCGAATTGGTGTAGCCGTTACAATAATTAACAAATCAAGTCGTATATCATAACTTAACAGTCTATTGAAATATGTACCGCTTGCCTTTTTTGTTCTTTTTGCTGCAACCAATAGCCAGTCGCACTTGGGCTGCGGCTACGTTAGATTGTGATTCTGTAAAAATACAATCTAAACAAACACTACCACTTTGTGATGGCGACAGTACAGATCTGAGCATATTATCTAAAAACAAAAACCTTAGCTACCGTTGGTTTCGAGACGGTGTAGATTTGAATATCAACAGCTTAACTCTGAAAGCAGTCAAAAAAAGCGGCCTCTATAAAGTTATCGTAACCAACAACACAACACCTTGCACAACACAAGACAGTCTCAAGTTAATGGTTTTGCCACGCCCCGCTGCCACACTGATTGCAAGCGGGCCAACTAATATCTGTACTGGCGAACCACTCAAACTCAGCACCACCAAACAAACTAATTATGATTATCTCTGGCTTTTGAATGACATTCCGCTGGTGGCTGCCATTGGTTCGGAATGGCAACCACAAAAAACAGGAACTTATGCCGTAATTGTTACCGATACCTCAACTAAATGTAGCACCAAGTCAGACAAAAAAATAGTCGTCCTTCGCCCAGTACCAATCGTTACCCTCGACTCTATTGCACCTGTTTGCAACAATGATTTTCAAACAATAGCACTCAAAGGCTCACCAGCAGGCGGCATTTATAGTGGCCGTGGTGTGGTCGAAGATAAATTTCCAGTATTTGGTCTGCCATCTGCCAACTATGTAGTTACTTACACATTTACCAATGCCGAAGGTTGTAGCAATCGTGCTATTCGGACGGTGGTAGTTGCGCCCCCACCCCGTATTCAAGTACCATTTCAATTAGTGATTCTTAAAGGCGAAAGTATTGAAATCAAAACCTCAATTCCACCAAAATCAACAGTCATTTGGTCTCCATCATTAGGATTGTCAGATACAAAAAGCACAACTCCAACCGCTAACCCACAAACAACAACAACTTATCAGATGGAAGTAACGACACCAGAGGGTTGCCGATTTGCAGTAAACACAAAAATTGTGGTTGTTGATTTGACGATTCCAAACGGCTTTACACCCAACGGTGATGGTATAAACGACAAATGGGAAATTGATGGCATTGGTACATACCCAAACTCCGTGGTCGAAGTTTACAATCGCTGGGGTAATGTTGTATTTAGGTCAATAAGCGACAATGCCCAATGGAACGGCGATGCGCTTCCATTGGGCATTTACTATTATTCTATCTATCTCAGAGAAATTGAGTACAAAGTCAGTGGCGAGGTACTCATCATAAGATGACCATCATGCAACTGTCTCTAAGTATCTTTTGTTAATTTTCTTCAAGACCATCACTTTTGGATCAGTTGGCAATAAATAGTCTTCCGTTCTACGTCGAGAATAAAAAGGCAATGTTATCCACTGGTTTTCAAGCTCTTCTGACCGGGAAAGTTCAGTGCTAAGTGGTGGAACAACTCGGCTATCTTTGATCATTCTTGAAAGCGAATAATTAGTCGATACACCAAATAAATACCGCTTACAAACCACCGACACAACATTCTCGAAGCCAGATACGAGCGCAGCACTAACGGGTATCATCGCAATAGTTGTACTTATCGGCTTTATTTTTGTGTCTGCTATTATAGCGGCTGTAGGCCAAGATACTAAGCCCAGTAATATGCCTTTATTTTTCAAAAACACCCGAAGTGTCGTTTTGTAGGTAATCATACTTGTGTATGCCTCTGGGCGGCTCATCATCTCTTTGATAGCCACCACCCTGTACAAGTATTTTCTGGTTTCAGAATAAATTGACCATTGATAGAAGTTCTTTTTGCCATTGACCTTTCTGTATTCTTTCATCTTGGTAGGCCCGGCGTTGTAAGCTGCGGCTACCAAAGTCCAAGAACCCAACTCATGATATAGCTGCCTAAAATATTTACAGGCTGCTGTCGTCGATTTTCTAAGATTCTGCCGCTCGTCTATTTTTGCGTTCACAACGAGTCCCATTGCTTTGGCTGTTTCGGGCATAAACTGCCAAAAGCCAACTGCCCCTTTGAGCGATGTAGCATTTTTGGTGAAAGCACTTTCGGCAATACACAAATACTTAAAATCTGCTGGAACTTGGTACTGTGCCAATATTGGATCGATGATACTGAAATATTGTGGCGCATTTTTTCGTATCTCTGTCATTACAGAATTACCTGTCCGATGAAGTGCTTGGTCGAGGTATTTCATCACTACTGGTTCATGTAATGGCAACGATTCGTTACAGAAGCTAATTGTAGATTTTTGTTCTTGTGCTTCTGTTTTACAGATTGCAAATAAGAATACAGCGAATAATATGTAAGTGTGTTTTATCAAAATAATTATGTTTCGTTAAACAATTCTGACAGACATTTCTACAAAAAGTAACATCTACCAGTTTGGTACTAACGCCGCAATAAAGTCTTTATTGTACGGCCTTAACGGCACAAAGTTATAACAAAATATCTAATAGTCAATACCATTGAATAAATACTACGACACCTACACTACTATTTTTCTCTTCTACAAACCATTATTTACACAACCATTACAGTTTTTGCAATCTGTATTTAATTATAGTTTTAGTTTTTAATCAACTTACGAATAGTCCAATTTTGACCTACTCTAATCTTCAAGAAGTACGTTCCCGAGAGTTGATTATCGGTGCTAATTACTTCGTTGTGCTTTTGTGTTTTTGTCCATTTATTTACCCTTAAAATCTGGCCAGATTCACTAAAAAGCAACCATTCACCGTCTTGCGGTTGGGGAAGTTTAATACTTAGATTTAAGTTGTTTTGGGTTGGATTTGGATAAACTCTTACCTCATCGTTCAGCAAATTATCTAAACTTGTTATAATAACATTGACAACGGCAGACCCTGAACCAATGCCTACGCCACAAGTGTTGGTAAACGACTTAATTGTGTACGTAGTAGGATAGATAGGAAATACTGAAATAATAATCGGCGAGGTAACGGACGTACCAGAGGTATTGTCTGACAAAACGTAGTTCCATGGGCCGTCACCCGTTGCTTGAACAACTAAAACCGCCTCTTCGGCAGGTTTTATGGTAATACCCCCACCTGTCAAAATACCAGTAGCTTTGGTTCTGACAATAAACGGGCTGCTTGGTGTGGTGTTTGTATTGTTATTGACGGCAACAACTCTCAAACGGTAACTATTGCCCGAAGCGGTATTGGCAGGAATGACTACCGAAATAGGGCTGGCCATTCCTGTTCCAATTATCGCAGGGCTATTAAAACGACCTGAGCTATCAGAAAGTTGTACTTGATAATTTGTATTGATAGCCAACACCCCTCCAACTCCAAATTTAATATCAGATACACTACCAGCGCAAATAAACGATGGTAAGTTTTCGGTAACCAAGCGAGGTACGACTACAACTGCCGCAGACCCCGAGCCTGTACCATCACCACAAGTATTATTGACTTTGGTAACTGTATAAGTTTTGGTTTGGTCGGTCTTGATGCTGACTGTAAAAGGTGAGCGGTCGGCTGTGCCTGTTGTACCATCAGATAGTGTATATTTCCACGGGGCATCGCCCGTAAAAATTAGATTTAGTAAGGCTGTATTACCAAAATCAATGGTTTGATTGCCCGATATAGCAGCCGTTGGCAATGGTCGTATGCTTAATGTCGAGCCTCCCACAGATGTACTACCACTGGCTACTACTCTAACAACATAATTTGCCCCAGAAACCTGACCCACTGGAATATTAGCTGTTATTGGGCTGGCCATACCCGATCCAATAATGGCGGGGTTGGTAAAACCGCCCGCACCGTCTGACAATTGAACGGTATATAGGGGCGGGGTTTCAAAAACACCAGTCAGCACAAACGGAACGCTGACAGTCCCCCCAACGCATACATTTCCTAAATTAAGGGTTGTTGTACTAATTCTTGGTATAACCGTAACTCTGACAGAACCAGACACTGCTCCCTCTCCACAACTGTTTGTCAGCGAAGTGATAGAATAAGTAGTAGAAACCAACGGCTTGACTACAGCCAAACTTGTGGCCGTAGTTACGGTTGCCGTTGAGCCATCTGACAGTACATAGTTCCAAGGCGAGTCGCCCGTAAGGCTAAGTACTAAGTTGGCAGTTGCATCTACATTTATCGTTGTACTACCACTAATTACTGCCGTTGGTTTGACTTTAATAGTAAACGGCATACTACTAACACTCGTGGCTGACAGACTCGCAACAACTCTGATTCGATAACCAGTTCCTGAAGCTAAAGTAAGTGGTAGCGTTGCAACAATAGGGCTTGACGCACCTGTACCAATAATTATCGGATTTGTAAAGTTGCCACTTACATCAGATAGTTGCGCTGTGTAATTTACCGTCCCCGCAAAAGTCCCCATTACCACAAAAGGTACATTGACATTTGTACCAACACACGCACTACCAATAGCCAATGTTGCAGTACTTATTCTGGGATTAACTATTACCGTGGCACTTCCAGACACAGTACCTGCACCGCATACATTACTGACAGATGCCAACGTGTAGGTAGTCGTTACGGTAGGTTTTACTATGCCAGTCAGCGGGTTGGCTGAGGTTGTGCCTGTATTGGTATTAGCAAAGGCATAAGTCCAAGGGCCATTTCCTGTGAAGGCAATATTGAGAGCTGTCGAGTCGCCTACGTTAATTGTGCCGCCTCCGCTGAGGGTTGCAGTAGGTTTTCTCATCAAAAGAATAGCCGAAGATGGTACAGAGGTAATACCCACACTGTCTGCAACGACACGTAAGCGATACTGAAACCCCAGCGCCGCCGCCGCTGGAATGACAGACGTAATAGGGCTTACTAAGCCAGTACCTATCACGGTAGGGGCGGTGAAATTACCATTCAAATCTGATAATTCAACACTGAACATACGCCCTGTCGTAGCAAAACCGCTTGAAGTAAATGCAACAGGCACACTACTACCCAAACAAACCGATGGGTTGGCCAAATTGGAAGTTGTGATGGTTGGCACAGCCAATACCCTAACAGTAAATTGGTCGGCCAAACAGTTTTGATCGTCTCGTACTTCTATTTTTGTGTCTTTGGTAATTTTGGGACTGAATGTCGCCCCTTTTGAGCCGTCTGGCCAGTTATAAGTGCCTTTCCAAGAAGGTGTTAGTTTGATTTCTGTCCCAAAGTTGGCTGTCAGATTAGCTTGTTTATTTACATTTTTAAAAATTGTAAACTGATCCATTATAGCACCCGTACTTGCTATCCATTTGGCATTTAGACGATTGTCTTCTATTTCAATGGCCATTGAGCCTCCCGTTGTCTGGTCGGCAAACGCCGACATTGGGTGCCAAGGCCCGGGTACGCCGTTATTTCGGCCCGACGAACCCACGACAGCGTAAATAATTCCTTCGTTTTTTTTGATGTAAGCACATGAATTGGCAGAGCCATCATATCGGCCATTTGAACTAACAACTGCATTGGTACCAATCGAAAACGTATTTGAAGCACCTCTATGACCTTTGATAAACATAGAGCGTTCATAAAGGTGGCTGTGTCCACTCAAAACCATATCTACTTTGTATCGTTCCAAAATAGGAGTTAAGTTTTGTCTCAACAGTCGTAGTTCTTCTTCTGCGTCTGAGTCGTGTGAGTTTTTGGTATGAGGTGGGTGATGAAACATCACCAAAGTCCATGGTTGGCGATTGGCTTCTAAGTCTCTTTTGAGCCACTTTACCTGCGGACTTATGGTATCGTAGAGCCTGTATTGGTTTTCTTCTATTCCGTCTGAGTCCAAGGCTATGATGTGTACGTTGGCATAGTCAAACGAATAACAAGACTCAACTCCCGATGGTACACCCCCTGCTTCTGCATTTTTGGGTAATGTAAAAATAGAATAATAAGGAATACCCCGACTATTTCGATTGGCGGCATAATATTCGTGATTGCCCGGCACTGGCCACAAGACATTGTTTGTCAAGAAATGATCTTTGTAAATATCAAAAAAATTGACCTGATATTCATTGTCCATACCATTTGGGTAGGCGTTATCACCAAGAAGCATCACAAAATCTGTTTTGCGATTGTCGTTGCCAATGTATTTTAGATAACTATCTCTGACTCTTTTTTGATTATCCGAACCGTCGCCCATATCGCCCATTGCCCATATTCTGATAGGTTGCGTTGAACCAACTGCTGGTGCTGTTTTGAAAAAATAAGAATTATCGCCACCCAACACCCCAAAAGTACCCCCAACGTTATAATAGTAAACGGTGTTAGGTTGTAAGTTGGCTATTTTTACCTCGTGTTCTGTCGTATTGGTTGGGTCTAAAAAAGTACTCGTAAGTTGAGTGCTACTCAAACCGACGTTTACTTTGCTATCGGTAGCCAAATCGGTACGCCACTTGATAACAATACTCGTTGATGTGCCCATTTGCAAATATGGCTTGCGGGTAATAGCCTGACCGTAAGCAACTACGGCGCAAATATTTAACAAACCGTGCATTAAAATTTTGACTAATTTTCGTATTTTCATAAAAATATAACAGTATTAAAAGACTGGCTAAAATTAACTAAATAGTTTTTGTTTATTTTATTTTGAGTTGAGACGTAAAATTCCAAGATAAATACAAGTTTTGAATACAAAAAGTTATTTTTTGGTAAATATCCCCACAAATCTCGTACTTTTATGTCGTAAATTAGCGTGTAAATATATTATTGAATTATGACTAAAATCCTTATCGTCGATGACGAAAAAAGTATCAGAGCCGCCTTAAATGATATTCTTAGCTATGAAGGCTACGAAGTAGATGAAGCCAAAGACGGTGAAGAGGGCTTGAACATGCTCCTAAAAAATAATTACGACGTGGCACTGTGCGACATCAGAATGCCCAAATTGGAGGGACTCGAAGTATTACTAAAAGCTGGAGAAGCTGGTCTGGCTACACAGTTTATTATGATTTCGGCCTATGGAAACATCGAAAATGCCGTAGAGGCCACCAAAAGAGGTGCCTATGATTTTATTACCAAACCCCCCGATTTGAACCGTTTGCTGATTTCGGTACGCAATGCGATAGAAAAATCGAAATTGGTATCTGAAACGGTACAACTCAAAAAACGAATATTCAAAATCAATGAAATCGTTGGCGAATCTGACCCTATTCGTAAAGTCAAAGAAACCATCGAGCGTGTAGCACCTACCGAAGCACGGGTAATGGTTACAGGGGCAAATGGCTCTGGGAAAGAAATGGTTGCCAAACAGATTCACGAAAAAAGTAACCGTGCCAATCGTATATTAGTTGAGGTAAACTGTGCCGCCATACCCTCAGAACTCATTGAAAGCGAGCTATTTGGCCATGAAAAGGGCGCATTTACATCTGCCGTCAAGCAACGTATCGGCAAGTTTGAGCAAGCCGATGGCGGTACGCTGTTTTTGGACGAAATTGGCGACATGAGCCTTTCGGCACAAGCCAAGGTGCTACGTGCGCTACAAGAAAGTAAGATTACCCGTGTAGGTGGCGATAAAGAAATCAAAATCAACGTCAGGGTCATTGCCGCAACCAATAAAGACCTCCGCAAAGAAATTCAAAACGGCAACTTTCGTGAAGACTTGTACCATCGCTTGGGCGTAATCGTTATTCATGTACCACCACTGTCCGAACGTCGGGTGGACATTCCGTTGTTGTCGCAAAAATTTTTGTATGACATTGCCGAAGAGTATGGAGATGCCGCCCCCAAGGTCATCACTCCCGAAGCCATGGAATACTTACAAAGCTTGTCATGGACGGGCAATGTACGTGAACTACGAAATGTTATTGAGCGATTGATTATTATGTGCGGCCCCGAGATTGTAGTCGAAGACGTAAAACTCTATGCTAATTTTGGGCAGTAAGGCACAGAAAAAATTATTAAAATAAAAAGTATGGAATATTTAGAAGCAACAGAAACCTTGCATATCGTAGAAGATTTTCAGCCTGAGTTAAATCTTAGAATGGTGAAACCTGTCTTCAAAGAAGAAAAAATATTTAAAGTTGTTTCGCTTTTTAGTGGTTGTGGCGGACTTGACTTAGGATTTAATGGCGATTTCGATTTTAGAAATTTACATTTCAAAAAAAACAAATTCAACGTAGAATTTGCGAATGACATAGACACAGCAGCAGAATTTGTTTACAATTCAAATCAAAAATTTTTCGGTAAACACAAACTTAATAAAAACGACATTAAGAATGTGGACTTTAAATCTATTCCAGACTTTGATTTTTTAATCGCTGGTTTTCCTTGTCAGCCATTTTCAAATGCAGGATTAAGAAAAGGAATTGACGATGATAGAGGTAATTTATTTGAAGAGTGTGAAAAATTACTCACTGAAGGCTTGAGCAGAAAACACAAACCTGTTGGCTTTGTGTTTGAAAATGTAAAGGGTATCATGTCTTCAAAAATGGCTGACGGCACTTCAATACCCGATGAAATTGTTAAACGGACAGAAAAATTAGGTTTTAAAGTAAATTATAAATTATGCAAAACCAGCGATTTTGGCGTTCCGAGCAATAGACAACGTTTAATAATTGTTGGAATTAGAGAAGATCTGGAATATTTTGATTTTAGTTTGTTGGACGAAGTAGTTTACGAAAACAACATACCCAATGAAAAATACAATCCTTACGACCTTTATTTAGGTTCTGTTCTCTGTGATATTCCCGAAAATGCACCTCAAAAAAATGACTATTGGAAATATTCCCCAGGTGGTCAGTACATGGTTGATAAGATTGAACCTTGTATTGATGGGCAAGTAACATTAGAGGATTTTAGAAATAAAATACCCTTGAAAGATATTTCTGAAACAATTAAAACTGGCAGGTCTTGGAAAAACATGAGTCCTGCTGATATGTCAGAAAGGTTTTTGAAAATTTGGAACGACCCTAAAAAATACCATGCCCCCAATTTTTATAGGCGTTTTGCGTTAGGCGAAATCAATGGAACAATTACGGCATCGGCACAACCCGAAAACTGTGGCATCACACACCCATTTGAAAATAGACGCTTTACCATTAGAGAAATTGCAAGGATTCAGTCATTTCCAGATGATTTTGAATTTCCATATACCACCATTGCAAATGCTTACAAAGTAATTGGTAATGCCGTTCCACCAATATTTGGGTGGGTTTTGGCACAAGCATTGCAAAAACACCTTCTCAATGACTAATCTAAACCATACAAAAGCATATATTTTGGGCTTATTGGTTGGAGGTGGAAAAATCGACAAGCATACATTTTTAATTGATTTGCCATTCAAAAAATGGGGAATGGATACTTCACGAATGAATGTTATTGCAATAGATATTTTGACGAAAATTTGCAATTATTTTAATTCAACTTATCGCTTCAACGTAACTTATGAAATTGGTAATGGCAAATGGTTAATCAAACCAATTGATGGTTCAGATTTTTCTGAAATCATTGAAGACCTTAATTATTTAGGTTTACCGACAGGCGGTTTTTTGTTGGCAAAAGCGAACTTGACAAAAGCAAAAACGCTACTCAAAAACATTCAAGTGGAGAGTTTTTTGTCGGGCATTTTTGATGCAAGAGCAAGTTTGACATTATCGCACAGACGATGCCCCAGTAGTTTCAATCGAAATTCCAGGCAGCACTAAAAACTTTTTATTTGTAGTTCAACTTTGTTCTTGGCTTACCGAACTGGGTTCGATAACAGACCAAATTTTATATAATCACCCAAATCAACATTCCTCTTCTGACCCTAATTACAAAGGCTGGAAGAAGGGTTTTAAAATTAGATTTTTGGTAAAATCATTCCTGACAAAACACTCTTTCGCCTTGCAAGCAAAAGCCATTGAAGTTACCAATATCAAGAAGACACAGAAGAAAGAGGAACAAACGCCTTGTTATTTGCGAAAATTAAGAAAGCCGAGTGCAGTAAGCGTTCATATTGACCAAAATTCAACCGAATTGCCAATAGAAGTTCGGAACAAACTATTTTTTCATTACCATCATTTTTGTGCATTACTAAGTTGCCCTTTTGCACCAGTCGAAGAAATCAAGAAGTTAGTAAAAAATGCCAAGGAATATATAACGTTTTTCCCACGACTGACAAAAGACAATTTTGATATTTTGAATTCACAGTTTGACAGTATAAAAGATATTTATTTTCCCGAAAGCACTAAGTACGAGTTTGAAATAACTGTTGGAAATGCTATTGAAAACAAAGATTTGAGCCGTTTTATAGGCATTGATCAAGGCATTGCTTATCTGTTTGCAACAGAACTAAACGGCAAAAGACATACGGGTTCAATGAGTGAAATACTCAAATTAAACGACTCAAAATTTATAACGTTTTATAGTTACGATGAGAACTTTGACAGCCCAATTTTAGTTAAAAATTTAAAAAATAATAGAGCTTTTATTTGTTCATCAATCGACAATTCATTGAACCAAAAACTCATAAAACAGAAAATAAAAATCAACGGTTTAGCCGTTTCAGTATTAGAAAATGAATGAAATCAGTTATTATAAAGAGTTTGCCGAAAAATTCACAACCTATCTCATTTCGTATTTAGGAGAGGATTTTAGGATTTATTATTCTCTAAACAAGAATTTAGACAGTATGGTTGAGGACTTAGAACAACAATCAAATGTTATAATTTCAACAGACAACACATATATCCCTAAACTGAAATTAGATATTTGTTTTGCGATTATCAACAAAACAAACGATGTAAAATTGATTTTAATTGAGGCAAAATACCTCAATCAGTTAAGTTTAAAGGACTATTCTCAACTTGTAGGCTATTTGCAAGTTGCCAAAAATATAAGTTTAGGCTTGTTGCTTTTAATTCAAAAAGGACACTCCTCAAACAAGTTATCGAACGACTTTCAAGAAATAGTTAGTTTAAAAAAGTTGCCTATGGACTGGATTTTAAACTTAAAATTAGTTGAGGAAACATTCCATTTTAAGACAGGAATTATAAGTTACATTCCAAACAATGGCATTGATTGGATTAACACAAAAGAACTAAACGGGATTTCGTCTTTCGAGGAATTGGTAAATCAAATAGAAAGCTGATTGTAAAAAACAATATTTTTCAATAATTTCAATATTGTTGCGTTAATTATAAAAAGACCACGATTGTAAAGACATAATATGAAAAAAACAGTAAATATTGCGATGGTTCTTGGCATGGCTTTCTTGTTGGCCTGCAACTCAACGCAGTCTATTTTTAGAAACGGCGAAAAAAAAATAAATAATGGCGAATATGACCTAGCAATTAAAGATTTGCAGCAAGTACTGTCGGCCAACTACGAGCCTGCTCGCACCAATTACCTTTTGGGCGAATGTTACCGACTGTCTAACAGAATAGAATTGGCTGCTCCTTATTACCAGAAAGCAATAGCTGCTGGCGAAGCCTCTGCCGAAGCCCCGTTTCATTATGCTTTTGCGCTCAAAGCCATTGGCAAATACCAAGAAGCCATCACGCAGTTGGATAAATACATTGCCAGCAACCCGCTCAATAAAACTTTTGCCGAAAAAGCCAATAGAGAGCTTTATACACTCAAAGATATTGCGCTGGTTCAACAAAAAAAGACATTTTACCAAGTCAAAAACCTCAATAAACTCAACACGACAGGAGCAGACTTTTCGCCTTTTGTGCGAGAAGACGAACTGATATTTGCGTCATCTCGCAAAGCCACTACCTACAAAAATAACGGCTTGGGCATGACAGGCATTTATAAAGTAAAATTGGCCGAAAACTATGAAGAAACTGGCGGCACGCCACAAATATTCAGCCCAAATCTGTTTTTGGAAGGTGTAAACGAAGCCAATGTAGCTTTTACAAAAGACGGCAAAAAAGTTGTTTTTGCACGAGGCAACACTGGCAAACGCAAAGGCTCTGCCGATGTGGACTTGTACCTGAGTGCTTTTGTGGGTGGCAACTGGACAGTACCTAACCTCATTCCTGTCAGCGACTCTGCCTCGTGGGACGGCTCGCCTGCTTTCTCTCGTGATGGGCGCACGCTCTATTTTGCCTCTAATCGGCCTGGTGGCGTAGGTGGAATTGATATTTATAGAACCAACATGGACGCTTCCAATCGGTTTAGTAAGCCAGTAAATATGGGTAAGGACATCAATACCGCTGGCGATGAGATGTTTCCATATGTTGCACCCGACTCTAAACTGTATTTTGCCTCAGACGGCCACCCAGGCTTGGGCAAATTAGATATGTTTGTGGCTACTCGCTCGCAAGGGGTAATCAGCGTCGAAAACTTAGGAACGCCCATCAATACCCGCTTCGACGATTTTAGTTTGGTGTTTGCCGATGATGAAAAAAAATACGGCTTCTTTTCGTCCAATCGAGAAGGGGGCAAAGGCGACGATGATATATATTTCGTAGAGGATATTAGTGTTGGGTTGGATTCTGCGGAGATAGCAAAATTAGATATAAACGACCCACGTCGCCCCGAAAAAATCAAGATTGAAGTACCCAAAATCGTCAATTATTTTTTGGCTGGAAACATCACAACCACCGAAGAACCATCAGCAGTGCTCGACTCGGCAATAGTTAAGCTCATAGACATAGGGGCGGATAGTGTTGTAGCCGAAGGAATAAGCAAAGGAGGTGGCATTTACGGTACATTCGGTATCGAAGAAGGAAAAGATTATAATTTGTTGGTAGAAAAAACGGGATTTTTAACCAAACGAGAGTCTTTTTCAATGTCAGGGAGAGGGATTCCGCCTATTTTCAGAAAAAAATTAGTAACAGATACAACTTTTTATGCCAACATCAAACTCGACCGTTTGGCTCTCAATAAAACCTTTGTCCTCGAAAATATTTATTACGATTTGGACAAGTATAATATCAGAGCAGACGCTGCCGTTGAGTTGAACAAATTAGTGCAAATTATGCTCGACAACCCAGCACTCAAAATCGAACTTAGCTCGCATACAGATAGTCGAGATACCGATGCCCACAACAACAAACTATCTCAAAACAGAGCAGAGTCGGCAGTTAAGTACTTGATTTCAAAGTCGATATCGGCAGATAGGCTGACGGCCAAAGGGTATGGTGAAACGCAGTTGATTGTAGCAAATGCCAAAACCGAAGACGAACACCAACGCAACCGCCGAACTGAGTTTACGGTATTAAGCTATTGATTGTTGTTCAGCGACTACCAAATATAGCACTACCCACTCTGACAAGCGTACTACCTTCTTGGGCGGCAAGTAGGTAGTCGCCACTCATACCCATAGATAGCTCTTTCATAACCACTTGACGACTGAATGATTTGGCTTTGAGTTGGTCAAAAAACTGTTTTAGATTCTTAAATTCTTGGCAAACTTGGCCTTGGTTGTCGGTATTTGAGGCCATGCCCATTAGCCCTACAATTTGTATGTTTTGCATGGCTGCTACTTCGTTACTATTCAAAATTTCAACAGCTTCGGTTTCTGACAGTCCAAATTTTGTTTCTTCTTGGGCAATATAAATTTGCAAAAGGCAGTCAATTACTCGGTTGTGTTTGGCGGCTTGTTTGTTTATTTCTTGTAAAAGTTTGAGGCTGTCCACCGAGTGAATCATACTCACAAAGTGCGCCATGTATTTGACTTTATTGGTCTGTAAGTGTCCAATCAAGTGCCAGTCGATGTCTTTGGGCATGGCCTCGTATTTTTCGACCATTTCTTGTACTTTATTTTCGCCATATCGATTAAAACCAGCCCGATAGGCTTCCATTAGCATTTCTATTGGTTTGGTTTTGGTAACGGCTATCAGTCGGGTGCTTGTTTCCAACTCGGCTTCGATGCGCTGTATGTTTTCGGCTACTGTCATTTTTATAGTTTTATAGATTAGATACCTTTTTAAAATTTGCCAGATCTATTAAAATATTTTTACTTGCTGCCCCGAATGTTTACACAAAACGGCATAGGCGTTGGGCTTAATCTGACGAAGGGTGGGAATATTTTTTAAGAAAAAAGTTTTGAACCGGTAAATAGCTTTTTCTTTGGGCGACTTCATCATAAAGTCAATCACTTCGTCCGTCAAAAACATAAAAGCCTCGTCCAACACTTCAAATCCTTCTGATTTGAGCAAAAACTTAAACAACGCAGGCGTGTAGATATTGATATGGCCATAGTCTAAGAAGTGCTTGATTTTTTTATCAACAAAAAAACTAAAATCTATCGGAATCTCAAAAAACTGATATTCAGACACCCGAGCAATTTCTCTGAGCAATATTCGAGGGTGTTCGACGTGTTCGATTACGTGCGAGCAAGACGATAGTTCAAAGGCTTTGTCGGCGTGTGGAATTTTATAGCCGTCAAAAAGTATAATTTCTTTGAGAGATTGAAGATTTCGAGCTTTGATTTTTTCGATACCAGAGTTTGAAATTTCTACTGAGTACATCTCGTTAATAAATTTCCGTTGGTCCAATTCTCGCAACACAGCCCCATCGCCAGAGCCTACGTCTAACATTTTTTTGAAGTCGTATTTTTGGCAAAGATTTACAATATCGTCAGCTTTTTGGCGTGCGCCAATTTCTCGCCAGCGGGCATCTGATGTTTGATATTGAGCATCATAAACGCTTTTGAGGGTGGTAGAAACATCGGTTTGGGTCATTTTTTGTAATTTTACAACAAACTTACAATCAGTTTAGCACATAGAAAACATATAATCAAATATCTTTGCAAGAGTTATGCCAACATCGACACAATCATCAAAAATAGCCCGCCGCAAACCACTTCCTCGAATGGGTTGGTTTGTGTTGGGGGTTTGTCTAATTGGTATCGGCGGCGGTGTTTGGTATTGGCTTCGCCTTAACGTCAATCAGTGGCAACACAACCCCAAAGTCGGCATCAGAATGCCCATGCGCTATCAGGTACATGGTATAGATGTGTCGCATCACAATGCCAAAATCAACTGGGAAAAAGTACGGCAGATGCGAATAGACGACCTGCGGCTACAATTTGCGTACATCAAAGCTACCGAAGGCGTATCGCTGTCTGACCCTGATTTTAAATACAATTGGTCGAAAGCCGATGAAGTGGGCCTGTACCGAGGGGCGTATCATTTTTATGTAGCTTGGAAAGCTCCCGAACCACAAGCCGAGCAGTTTATCCAGACAGTAAACCTCAAAAAGGGAGACTTGCCACCTGTACTTGACTTTGAAGTAGGTACAAATGCGTTTAGCCGTGAGCAAGTAATCGAAAACCTCAAAACATGGCTTCGATTGGTAGAAAATCACTACGGCATTCGACCGATTATTTATACCAACGCCAATTTTTATAAACGATACATCAAAGACAACCTCGACCAATATCCGCTCTGGATAGCCGACTATTCGGGGCTGGCACTCAACCGTTATGACGATGCAAATATTTTGTTTTGGCAACATTCCAAAGACGGTACTACCGAGGGTATTAAAGGAAATGTGGACTATAATGTGTTTTTGGAAGATGAATTAAAATCGTTGGTGATTGGTAATTAAGGGGTTAGAGCCTGCATTTTCTATTTATTTAGCACCTTTGTTTTATGAAGTATCTAAAACCTTTAGCTATTTTCCTGATTTTATTAGCTATCTGTGGCTATTATCACCGACACCCTACCGATGACGATGCTTGGTTTGCCGAGCAGTCGTATTGGTTACTTAAAGTGGGTTATATCAAATCAGAATTTTTTAGGGGGTTTTTAGATTGGAACAATCACTATTTTTTAAGCCATAAGTTGTTTATTGTGCTGGGGGCGGGCTTGCAGTACCTACTACCGCTGTCGCCTTATACCTCCAAACTTTCGGGCTTGCTGTTTTTTTTTATTCTGGTAGCCCTGCTTCTTTTTTATCAACTCAAAAACCACCCACAACTAAATAGTTGGCTGTTGCTGACCTTGGTTTTTTCAAATACGCTGTTAGTTCGTATGAGTTTTGAAAATCGCCCTGAATTGATGGTAACTACACTGGGTTTTGCTTCTTTTTTGTTGATTTACAAAGACCCCAATTATTTAAAATCTGCTCTGGCTGCTTGCCTTGGCTCTCTTGCTGCATTGAGTCATTTAAACGGCGTTATTTATCTTGTTGCTGGATTTGTGCTGTTATTTTATTATAAAAACTATCGTAGTCTATTGATTTTTAGCACATTATCTTTTATTTTTCTTGCTTTCTATTTTTATGATATTTGGCAATTCAATGGGTTTACTGCATGGCAGCATCAGTTTAGCAACGACCCCGCCACTCGTGATAGTTTGGGCTTAATTAACAAATTGAAAGTAATGGCATCGTACCCCTACCTATTTTTTGAATCGCCAGAGCAAGCAGCATTATCATTGCTATTACTGGCTTTGGGTTGGTATTGTAGGGCATTCTAAAAAATATCAATAAGTGTATTGCCGTGTATTTTTTAGCGTTATTTTTGTCGTTTTGGGTACTTACCAAAAGTGCTACGGCCATCTATCAGGTCTTGTTTATTCCTTTGTTTTTTGTACTAATCATAGAACTTTACGCTAAGACTACGGCACTAAAAACACCACTGCCCAAGCTCATTTATTGTACAGCATTGGTATATTTGTGTGTGGGCATTGTGGGCAATCTACAAATTATAACTCAAAACAATACCAACTATTTGCCAAATCGATATGCTCTATTGAAACCCATAATTAGTACTCAAAAAGTTGGTCTTGTGCCACTCACTTTCTTTTTTAACGAATACACACATTATGATAGGCTATTGTGCCAGACCAATTTTGAGCTACAAATGAGATATAAAAATGTAAAGAAGCCTACTCAAAATATGTTTTTTGAATGGGCCAAACAAAATAAGGTCGATTTTGTAGTTTTAGATTATCTCAACAACAATGCCGACTATTATCCCATCAAAGATACACCCAATTTAAAGTCGTACAATATCATCTACTCCAGTAACCAGTTTGCGGTATATCAAGCGAATGAAAACTAACAAGAATATACATATTCTTTACATACTTCATTTTTAGAGCTTTTAATGGCCGGCTATATATTTTCTATTTCTTGCGATAATTTTTCTTTAAATTTTGTATTACCGTTCAATTTGTTGGCGAAATTAGTAAAATCAGCGGCACTATTAAAGTGTAACCTACCATTGGTAGCACTAACCCCCTCAAATGCCATAAAATTTTGGGGTATGGGTGTCTTATTTTGTTCATCTTTACAGCTTAGTACTAAGAATTTAATAAAGTAACAAATATGGATTAACTTTGTGCATGACAAGATACAATCAAGACATAGAGAATAAAATGCTTCTCTACTATTCACATT